>JBBIJY010000015.1:0-83861 GCA_037445735.1 Armatimonadota bacterium
TTGCATGTCTAAGGCACGCCGCCAGCGTTCGCCCTGAGCCAGGATCAAACTCTCCATCAGAAAACGCAACCGTTTTCTGATCCTGGACGGCTCGCAAAGCGCCTTACCTGCCCGGTTTTCAAGGTGCACATCCACAACTGCCGACCCTCTCCGCTGGAGCAATCGGCAGGGGACATTATACCATGCCCCGAACGCTTTTGTCAAGGGGTTCAGGGCTTTTCGCGCCTTTTTGCCCCGCCTTTCGACAGGGCTCCCGCCCGCTGGACTGTCCCCACCCCAGCAGGCGGGCTTTAATATACCATGCGCCCTCCCCCCTTTGTCAAGGGGTCAGGGGGCTGCTCCAGAAAGAATACCCTATCGGCTGCCACGTCGGGTCAGGGGCACACCTTGCTGGCACAGAGGGCACCCGGACGGGTCAAAGCTTTCAGCGGGCAGGCGCAGGACGGCAGTGAGCGGATAACCAAAGTCGATGGGCTGCTCGGAGCGGTCAATCAGCACGCCTATGCCCACCACCTGCACCTCATAGCGCTGCAAGAGGGTCAGCACCTCGCGGATGGAGGTACCTGTGGTCAGCACATCGTCCACCACCAGCAGGCGCATGCCTGGATCGGGTGCGCCATCGCGTCGGAAGGCGCGTCCGTCGCCCCCACGCTCGGCATAGAACGCACGCACCGCGAGCTGACGCGCCACCTCATACGCCACAATCACGCCACCCAGCGTCGGACCCACCACGCCGTCGATGTGCACAGCGCGAAACGGCGCCAGCATCCCGGCAACCGCTTCCATCAGCAGGTCGGGACGCTCCAGCAGGCGAAACTTCTCAAAGTAGACCGCGCTGTGCCGACCCGATGTGAGCAAAAAATGCCCCTGCAGAACCGCCCCGATACGCTCCAGAGTCTCTATCGTCATCCCTCGAACGAATGCTCTCCCAGGCACGGTCTCTATCGGCATCACTCAAACGAATGCTCTGCTGTCGGGAAAAGCCCCTCCTGAACTTCCTGCGCGTATTGCTCCAGCGCCTGTCGAATCTGTTGCCCGACTTCGGCATAGCGTTTAGCATGCTTATAGGTGTGTTCAGTTAGCCCGATGATGTCGTGCAGCACCTGGATTTGCCCGTCGCAAAACGGTCCTGCACCGATGCCGATGGTGGGGATGGTGAGGCTTTCGGTGATGCGTCGGGCAAGCGAGGCAGGGATCAGCTCCAGCACCACGCTGAACGCGCCTGCTTCCTGCACGGCTTGCGCTGCCTGGAGCAACGCTTCGCCCGCCTGCTCTCCCCGCCCCTGAACGCGATAGCCGCCAAACTTGTGAAGCGATTGCGGCGTCATGCCCAGATGCGCCATCACGGGGATGCCGATATCGACCATCGCGCGAATGCTCTGCAGAACGGGTTCGGTCGCGCCCTCCAGTTTGACCGCTTCGGCGCCCGCCTGCATGAGCCACCCCGCATTATAGACCGCATCGGCAACCGACACACCGTAGCTCAGGAAGGGCATATCGACCACCAGCAGCGCGCGCTGGATACCGCGCCGCACCGCTCGCAGATGATGCTCCATCTCCGCCAGCATTACGGGGAGCGTGGTCGCGTAGCCCAGCACCGTGTTGCCCACCGAATCGCCCACCAGCACCACATCGATGCCCGCCGCGTCCACCAGCTTCGCTGTGGGGTAGTCATAGGCGGTGATGGCGACAATTCGGCGTCCCTCCTGCTTCCAGCGGATGAGCGTGCGCGTCGTCACTTTGTCTGGCATGCTTTGATTTTACCCCGTAGACAGGCTCGGATTCGGCGCGAATCGAGTTATAATAGGGCAGGCAGGTGTGAAGCGGATGGTGTGCTGGGATGGCAGCGATGTGAACGAGCTGGTTGGGCGCGCGCAGGCGGGCGACCAGGAAGCAGCAGAGTATCTGCTGAAGCTTTACCGACCGCTGGTGCTGGGCGTGGCGCGCAACTTTTTCCTGCCCAACAGTGAACCCGAAGATGTTCAGCAAATCGGCATGATTGGCTTGTGGAAGGCAATCCTGCGCTATAATCCGTCGCGTCGGGCGTCGTTTCCGACCTTCGCGCGACTGTGTATTCGGCGCCAGATTCTGTCCGCCATCAAGCGAGCCGTGCACTCGTCCGTGCCAACAGTGGCGTTCCCTGAACCCTCCGAGCAGTCACGGAACTGGAGTGAGTGGGTGTATGACCCGATGCCCAGCCTGCTGGAGCAGCTGATGGCGCAGGAGAAGGCGTGCGGTGTGCTGCAGGAGTTGCAGGCGCGTCTCAGCCCGCTGGAAGCGCAGGTGCTGGCGCTCTACGGCAGAGGGCACAGCTATCGCCAGATTGCCGAGCAGATTGGCTGTTCCTGCAAGGCGGTGGATAACGCGCTGATGCGTATTCGGCGCAAGGCGGCACGCATGAAAAGCCCGGAGTGAATGGTGGGCCCGGCAGGATTCGAACCTGCAACCAAGCGGTTATGAGCCGCCCGCTCTGCCGTTGAGCTACGGGCCCCCCAGCGCCATTAAATATACCTCACAGAGGGGCTTTTTGCACCTGCTTCCACCCTCCCTCATGCTGGGAGAGGGTTCCAATCATCCCCTCTCCCTTCTGGGGGGCAGGCACACGGGTCTGCGCCCGCTCTAATCTACCACGAACACGACCTTCAGCTGCTTCAGGAAGCCCGTGCGCGCATCTTCTGTCAGCAGCTTGGCAGCGTCGGCATCGCTGATGACCACATCGGTGGTGGCAACCGCGCGGCGATAGACCCCTATCGGGCGGATAATCAGCGGGTTAGCACCCGCGCGCGCATCGGCCCGCGCCGCGTTCATGTCGCGATAGTACGCCGCCAGCCCCTTCTGCACCACCAGATCGGGGTCAACAGCGCCCGTGCCGTAAAGCACCGTGCCGTCCGCTTTCAGGATGCGCGGTGCCATCGCTGGCTGAACCTTCAGCCCCCGCGCATCGATAATCAGCCCCGTGTAGGTGCCCTCCGCTGTCAGCTCGGCGGGCGCGGGCGTGTTGGGCGCCTGCAGCTCGATGCGCGGTAATGCAGGTTCCGTCACGGCAGGCGGTGCAGTGGGCTTCAGCAAGAGACGGCTCAAACCGCGCTGACCATACATCAGCGTGCCGACCGTCACCTGAACCGCCTCCTGACCCTCGATAAGGATTTTGCGCTCCTCAACGACCTGCGCCCCGCGAATGAAGCCATTAATGGAGGCGCGGATCTGCTCGTCCTGCGCGATGTAGTCCGCGCCGACGAACTGGGCATCGATCTGCACGCGGTCGATGAGCATCAGCAGGTTCGCCAGCGCGTCGAGTCGGGCATAGCCGCGCGCCTTAAGATAGGCACGGGCACGGTTCGATTCCTCGCGCGGCATCAAGCCGACACCTGTGGCGGTCAGCATGCCGTCCGTCCAGTTAATCGCGCCGACATCATACACCTCGATATAGCCGCTGCCGTTGGGCGGAACCGTCTTACCGCCGCTTTGCGCGTGGCACAGCGGGCTTGCTATTAGAAGCAGCAGCCACAGATGGTTTCGTACGCCTCTTCGCATCGTCATTTGCCTCCTTCACTGTGGGTTTGCTGGAACTCGCTACTCGGTCAAGCAGCTGGTCAATCCAGAGGGTGGCGAGGTTGGTTCGCCAGTTGCTGTCGGGTTCGGTGACGGCTTTGCGGATGGCGCGGTGGATGGCTTCGCGGTCGCTGGTGAAGCTGATTGCGCTCGCCTCCCGCTGCGCAAGCAGGGTTGGAGTGCGTTCACCGGGCGCCAGCGCCTGCAGGCGGAGGCGCACCTTCCAGCTGGCGAACAGGTCGCCCAGCGCGTAGGGCGCGTCCGTGTCGCCCCACCGCTTGAGTGGCTCCACCGACAGATCGGCAATCAGCTGCCAGTGGCCTGGGCGTCCCGCCCAGGCGCGATCCAGTGCGACACCTCCGCCGTGCAGCATCTGGCTCTGCAGGGGGCGCACGCCCATCGCGTTCAGCTCGCCCGTCAGCATCGCCTGTAATGCGCGGCGGGCGACCGCTTCGAAGGCTGGCTCGCCTGCATAGCGAATCTGCACGTTCAACGGCGGATGACCGACGGTCTGCCACACTTCGCGCCAGTCGTCAGCGGTCTGCAGCTGGCTGACGGGCACGATTTCGGCGCGCACGCGCAGGCGCACGCAGCCGTCCGCCACACGCGGCTCGCTCAGCGGTTGCCAGCGCAGAACGATGCCCTGCACGAAGGCGATTTGCGCCGAGCGTTGCAGCACCCCGTCGCGACCCTGTTCGAAGCGTGCCAGCCGCACGCCACAGGCGCTCTCAATCGCCTGCAGGAGCGCATCGCGGATCGCCTCCCGAACCGCCTGCTCATACGGCTTACGCCATTCGGCGACGCCCTCCGCCTCCACCGCCACCGGCTGAAGGCGCGTGCCGTCCGTTGTGAAAGGCGCCATCCCGCTGATGAGTATCACACCGAACAGCAGGCAGAGCGCGATTCTCATGGCGATTCGCCCTCCGTCGGCTGCTCGCGCTTTTCGAGCGCTTTGAGCAGGTTATAGAGCAGGGCGGCGAGCCGCTCGCGCGTGAGCGGCATGGCGCGTGCGCTCTCCCAGCCCACGATGCCCTGCGCCCAGTCGGGAATATCCAGATACGAGGCGCGCTGCGAGGGCAATCGCGCCGCGCACAGCCGCGATAGCAGCAGCACCGCCTGACCCCGACTGACCGTGCTGCCCGGATCGGACGGCTGATAGTCGATGTAGGTGCCGAAACGCGCCTGCAATCGCTGGAGCAGCGCGGCGAAGTAGCAGGCGGACACGGGTTCGTCGGGGCGAAAGGTTCCATCGGGATAGAGGCGCATCCAGCCCTGCTCCAGGATCGCGTCGATGTGCCAGCGGTAGGGACTATGCTCGTAGTCGCGCAGGTTGCGCGCGGGCGGAACGCCCTCATCGGGCAGCGGCTCGATGCGGAAGTCGACGGGCAGGGTGCTGCCCGTGAGCCGTCGATGCATCCGTTCGGCGGCGCGTTGCGCCAGAATCGGCCACTCGCCCCGCGCCCCACTGACCAGCTCCATCCCACCCGTCAGCACGGCGCCCGTGCGCACATCGAGGCAGCTGAGTTCAATCTGCAGGCGGCTCTCATCGACGCTGATGCGCCCGACCAGCAGCCAGTTCGCCGACGGCAACGGCGGGACGGACGATTTTTCTGAATCGCCTGCCAGCCCCGTTTCGCGCAGGCGCTGCTCCTGCAAAAGCGCCCGCGACTGCAACCGATCGGCAATCTGCAGGCGCGAAGATAAACTCAGCGTCTGCACCACCTGCTGGCGCACCTGCTCCACCAGCATTGCATCGTTGCCCTCGAACGCGCCAATCGCCAGCGTGAACTTGCCATTTTGCGACCCGCCCAGGCACACAACCCCCGCAAGGCTCATCAGCAAGGCAATCCGCCGCACGCGCCCGATAGGGACACGCCGATTCCCAGCGCCCATCGCGATTCACCCCTGATTTAGACGATTCGCCCGAAGGTTTGATTCTCCTGCTGGTCGACTCCCGATGCGCCCGTAACGCAACTCTGCTCACCCGCGTCTAACTCGTGGCAACAGAAGGAGGCATGCTATAGGACGAGTGGCAACAATCGGGCTGATGTGGCTGGTCGCGCTCGCGCCGATGGGAGCGCAGGGCATCCTGATCCCCTCTGACGATACCCCGCCCGACCATCGGATTATCGAGCAGCGGCCGTTCCGCATCAAAGAGCAGATCGTGTGGGTGAGCATTCGCGATAACCTCGCCGAGACGACGATCGAGCAGCTGTTTATCAACGAGTCCGCGGCGCCGCAGGAGGCGGAATACTGGTTCCCTGTGCCGCGCGATGCGGCTGTCAGCCGTTTCACGATGGTGGTGGGCGATAAGGAGGTTCAGGCGCGGCTGCTGCCGGTGGACGAGGCGCGACGCATCTATGAGAGTTATGTGCGGCGTCGGCGCGATCCCGCGCTGCTGGAATTCGCCGGGCAGGGTCTGTTGCGGGCGCGGGTGTTCCCCGTTCCCGCGAAAGGCACATGCCGCATCCGCCTGAGCTACGCCGAGACGCTGCGCCGTGAAGGCGCCGCCACGCGCTACCTGCTGCCCCTGCGGGCGACCCGTGCCCAGATGCGTCCGATAGAGCGCGTGCACCTGCAGATCGAACTGCGCACCAGCAAGCCACTGGTCAGCCTCTACACGCCGTCGCACCCCGATGCATGGGCGCAACGCGAGGGCGTGAACCGCGCCCGAATCGAATGGGAAGGACGGAACCTCATCCCCGAACGCGAACTCCGGCTCTACTTCACCACCACCGCCGACCCGTACGACCTGCAGGTGTTCACCTATCGCACCAGCGGCGATGGCTACTTCCTGGTCCTGTTTACGCCCAGCCCCGAACGGCGCACCGAGCGGCTGCCCAAGCATCTGGTGTTCGTGCTGGATCGCACGGGCAGCATGGCAGGCGCGAAACTGGAGCAGGCGAAAGCAGCCCTCCAGTATTGCCTGAACAATCTCCAGCCCGACGATAAGTTCAACCTTATCGTTTTCAACGAGCAGCCGATCGTGCTGTTTGAGACGCTGATGCCCGCCACGCGCGCGAATGTGCAGCAGGCGCTCCGCACGATTGAGGGGCTGGATGCGCGCGGCGGCACGAACATTTTAGACGCTTTGCGTGAGGCGTTCCGCTGCCTGCCCATCGAGCGCACGCCCGCCCTGCGAGCCGTTGTGTTCCTCACCGACGGCTTGCCCACCGTCGGCGAGACGAACCCCGAGCGCATCCTGCAAGCCGTGCGCGAGCTGAACGAGCAGCGCGAGATACGGCTCTTCACCTTCGGCGTCGGCTACGATGTGAATGTGCAACTGCTCGACAGGCTCTGCGAGCAGAATCGCGGCACGCCCGAATATGTGCGCCCCGAAGAGAACATCGAGACCAGACTGGCGCGCTTCTCTGACCGAATCAACCTGCCGCTGCTGACCGATTTGCGCCTCACGCTGGAGGGCGTTCAGGCGTACGACATCTACCCCGCCGCGCTGCCTGACCTGTTTGAGGGCGACCAGCTGGTGATTATGGGGCGCTATCGGGGCAGCGGACGCGCCGTCATAACGCTGGAGGGGCGCGCCCGCGAACGCCTGCAACGCCTCAGCCAGACCGTCCAGCTCCCCCACTACGCCGACACGATGGACTTCATCCCGCGCCTGTGGGCTATTCGCAAGGTCGGCTACCTGATCGACCAGTGGCGCCTGCACCAGAACGAGGAGGTGCGTGCCGAGATCATTCGCCTCGCCCGCGAATACGGTATCGTCACCGAGTTCACCGCGTTCCTCATCGACGAGGATATGATCCTGGCGCAGGAGGCGGATATCCGATTCAGGGGCGATCAGGTGCTGGGCGCAGCCCGCGCGTCGTCCGTCATGGGCAAGTCGGCGGTTGATCAGAGCCAGCGGGCGCAGTCGCTCCAGCGGGCAGGCGCAGGCGGCTTCGGCAGCGCACCCGGCGCTCCTGCCACTCAGACCGGCGAATCGATCCAGCTGTACTACGGCAACGCCCATCTGCCGCAAGCAATCGCCCAGCAGGCTGCCCAGCGCGTGCGCCATATCGGCGACCGCACCTTCTATCAGAAGGGCACGCAGTGGATCGACAGCCGCTATAAGCCCGACGAGCAGCTGCCCGTACTCCAGATCGCGCCCTACAGCGACGCCTATTTTGAGCTGCTGCGTCGCCAGCCGAAGCTGCAGCGATACCTCGCGCTGGGCGAGGAGGTCATCCTGCGGCTCGAAAAGGCAGTGGTGCAGATCACGCCTTCGGGCAAAAGCCAGCTCAGCGCACGCGAATGGGAGCTGATACGGTAGAATCAGTACAGGAGTTGCACCCGTCCCCACAGGCGGGTGAGGATTGAAACCGGATGAAATATGTGCTGATCGTGCCGGATGGCATGGCGGACTGGCGGTTGCCGGAGCTGGACGGGCGCACACCGCTGATGGCGGCGCGCACGCCCCATCTGGACGCGCTCGCCCGTCAATCGCTGATTGGCGCCGTGCTGACCGTGCCATCCGGCATGTACCCTGGCAGCGATGTGGCGAACATGGCGCTGTTAGGCTATGACCCGCGCATTTATTACACGGGGCGGGGTCCCCTTGAAGCCGCCGCGATGGGCGTGCCATTAGAGTCGCGCGATGTCGCCTTCCGCTGCTCGCTCATCAGCACCGACGGCAGCACCCTGCTGGACTACAGCGGTGGCGGCATCCCCACCGACGACGCCCGAACCCTTATCGAACTGCTGGAGCAGAAACTCAGCACGCCGCGCATTCACTTCTTCCCCGGCGTCGGCTACCGCCATGTGATGCGCTGGAGCGACGGTCCCGATGAACTTCACTGCACACCGCCCCACGAAATCGTGGGTCAGCCCCTGAAAGCGCACTACCCGCGCGGCGATGGCGAGCAGACCCTGCGCCAGCTGATGGAAGACTCGTTCGAACTGCTCGATGCGCACCCCATCAACCAGCGGCGGCGCGACGAGGGCAAACTGCCCGCCAATATGGTCTGGTTCTGGGGTCAGGGTCGCGCACCGCGACTGGAGCCGTTCAGCCTGCGGTGGGGCATCACGGGCGCGGTCGTCGCCGCCGTCGATCTGGTCAAGGGGCTGGGCGTGCTGACAGGGCTGGAGGTGCCCCGCGTGCCCGGCGCAACGGGCTACATCGACACCGACTATCGCGCCAAAGGCGAATACACCCTGCGCATGCTGGAAAAGCACGACTTCGTGTACACGCACATCGAAGCGCCCGATGAAGCGGGGCATCACGGCGATATCGAGGCAAAAATCTGGGCGATTGAGCAGATTGACCGCCATATCGTGGGCACGGTGGTGGAGGGACTGCAGGCGCGGGGCGAACCGTTCCGCCTGATGGTCGTGCCCGACCATTTCACACCCATCGCCAGACGCACGCACGCCGAAGGCGCCGTGCCCTTCCTGCTCTACGATTCACAGAACCCGCGCCCGAACCGCCTGCCCTACGACGAATCGGTGCTGGAAGAGTCGAGCATCCCCTTCATCGCGGAGGGATACCGCCTGATTGAGCAACTCCTGCGTGCTTAAGTTCTCTTCCCTATCCGCTACACCGCCGCCGCGCGGCGACCCGCCATCAGCCGGCGCTTGCTCTCATAGCAATAGCGCGTGTCGGGGAATATCTTTTCGGGGTTGAGCCGATCATGCGGGTTGAAAATCGCCTTGACGCGCTTCATGGTGTCCAGATCGCTGGCGCTGAACATCTGGTGCATGAGGGTGCATTTTTCGGTGCCGATGCCGTGTTCGCCAGTAAGGCTGCCGCCCTCGCGCAGGCAGAGCGCCAGGATTGCCTCGCCTGCCTCCACCACGCGCGCCACCTGCTCCGGGTCGGAGTCATCGAACAGCAGCACGGGATGGAGGTTGCCGTCGCCCGCGTGGAACACATTCGCCAGCTGCAGCTGGTAGCGGGCGGCAATCTGGAACGCCTCGCGCAGCACCTGTGGCAGTCGGGAGCGCGGGATAACGCCATCCTGCGTGACGCATGAGGGCGCGAGCCGTCCGAGTGCGCCAATCGCTTTCTTGCGGGCAGCCCACAATCGGGCGCGTTCGAGCGGCGTGCGCGCCAATCGCACCTCGCGCGCCCGATTGCGCTCGCAGATTGCATGCACCCGCGCCTGCTCACCCTCCAGCTCCGCCTCCAGCCCATCCAGTTCGATCAGCAGCACCGCCTCCGCGTCCAGCGGGAAGCCATAGCCAAACGCTGCCTCCACCGCCTGGAGCGTCAGCGCGTCCATCAGCTCCAGCGCGGCGGGCACAACCCCCGCCGCGATAATGTCCGACACCGTTTGCGTGGCGTCTTCCAGCGTCTCGAACACTGTTAGCAGCGTGCGCACGCCCTGCGGGTTGGGCGTCAGGCGAGCTGTGACCTCCGTTACAATCGCGAGCGTGCCCTCACTGCCCACCATCAAGCCGACCCAATCGTAGCCGAACAGCTCATCGTCCACACCGCCCAGCTCCAGCAGCTCGCCATCGGGCAACACCACCTGCAGACCCGTCACATGGTTGACCGTCACGCCGTACTTGAGCGTGTGCGGACCGCCAGAGTTCTCGGCGACATTGCCGCCGATCGTGCATGCGCCCTGCGAGGAGGGATCTGGCGCAAAATGGAGATTCGCGTGCTGGGCGGCTCTGGTGAGCTGGATATTGACCGCGCCCGCCTGCGCGCGCAGCCGGCGGTTGCGTGTGTCCACCCATAAAATCTGCGTCATGCGCGTGGTGGCAATCACGATCCCGCCGCTCACGGCAAGTGCGCCGCCCGATAGACCCGTGCCCGCGCCACGCGGCACAATCGGCAGGTTCACCCGATTCGCATAGCGCACAATCGCCACCACCTGCTCCGTCGTCTGGGGCAGCACCACCACGGTGGGCAGCGACTTCTCGATGGTGTAGGCGTCGCAGTCGTAGGTGCGCAGTGCGGTCGGGTCGGTAATGACCGCTTCGTCGCCCACAATCGCGCTCAAATCGCGTGTCAGCGTCGTCAGGTGGCTCATCGTCCACCCCCTGTCAGCAGTCCGATCAGCAGCGCCAGCCCCACCAGCCCTATCGTGAGCAGGCTATAGCGGGCAGTGGGGCGATCCGCGCCCGCAACCAGCCACGCCAGATGCATCAGTGCCAGCAGCGGGGTCAGCAGCAGCAGCCCGACGCCCACCAGAATCAGCCCGTTTTGCGCATCGTGTCGCCACAGGTGCCACAGCCAGCCGATGAGCATCACGATTGCGCTGATCAGGCTCAGCCGCCGATAGGTCTGTGCCAGCCTGTTCTCCACCTCCAGCCGCACGGTAAAAAGTGTACCCTGTGAACCTCCTTCTCACGAGGTTCGCTGATTAAAGAGCTGCTCGTTCCGCCGCAAAGAGGGGCAGCGATGGGGCAGGCGCGCGCAGGCGATAGATCACAAAGGGTGCCGTCATGCCCTTGAGCTGCACCGTTTCGGGCGGCAGGTCGGGCACAACGCCCGCTTCACGCGCGGCGCGATAGACCACCTCGCTCATCACGATTTCGCCCGCTGCCGCCAGCGCCTGCAATCGTGCCGCAATCACCACCGTGCCGCCCACCGCTGTGTAGTTGAACTGGTGCGGGCTGCCCAGCAGACCCAGCACCGCCTCACCAAAATGCAGTCCGATGCCGATGCCCAGCGGCGCGCCCGCCGACGAATCGACAGCGACCTGCTGGAGCGCGTGCTGCATCGCTATCGCGGCGCGAACCGAGCGGCAGATCAGCTCGGTGTCCGACTCCGGCTCCGGCAGCAGGTGCGCTGCGAACAGCGCCATCAGCCCATCGCCCGTGTACTTGTCCAGAATGCCCTGATGGGCGTGGAGCGCGTCCGTGAGCGCGCTCAGATAGCGATTGAGCCGCTCAATCACCTGTTCCGACGTGTGCGTCTCCGCGAAGCGGGTGAAGTTGCGGATGTCGGCGAACAGCACCCCCACCCGACAGCGCTGACCGCCCGGGCTGAGCCGTTCCGCGATGTCCTCCAGCAGTTGCTCCGCCACTTCGGGCGCGACCAGCCGCTGCAGCAGCGCACGGTGGCGGGCACGCTCCGCGCTCTCGCTCACAAACGCCATCTGCGAGACCAGTAACACGGTCAACGCCACGCTCAATACGGGCAGCAGCGGGTCCAGCCAGATTCGCTCCACCAGAAAGAGCGCCAGGCTGAACAGCCAGACAACCAGCGCAATCAGAAGCGCGATCCACCACGCTTCGAGGGGCGTGCGGCGCAGGCACAGCGAGCCGCTGATCAGCCCCAGCGCGAGCAACACCAGCCCCACCCAGCCCGCTGACAGCCCGCGACCCGTGTGCCCGTCGAGCAATGAGGCGAGCTGATGCGCCATCAGCTGCTGCGCGTCCATGCGCCCTATCGGGGTCTGATACAGCTCCGGCAGCGGATACGGCAACAGCACGATGCGGTTCTCGAACAGCTGGTGCGTTGGCATCGCCTGCACATCGAAGGTGCGCTCCGTCAACAACCCGTCGCGCTCGGTGCGCCGCTGAACCAGCCAGTAGAGCGGCGGTCGGGTCAGCACGCAGGCAAGCGGCACCTGCAGAAACACCTCGCCGGGCTGGTCGCCATAGAACTCGGTCGGCACGAACCGCACCTGCAGCCGCTCATACGCACGGCGGTCGATGAGCTGAAGCGCGGCGAGCGGCGGTGCTTCGAAGCGGCGACTGCGCTCCAGCACGGGCAGTGCAGGCGCGAGGTAGCGCACGCGCTCAAGGCTGCCGACAGCTTTGCCCGTTCGGATCAGCGACCGGGCTTCGGGCGGCAGCCGCTGGGCACTCGGCACCACCCAGACCACATTGCCCGCCTCACGCGCCGCCGCCATTAACAGGTTCAAATCGCGCCGATTGCGCTGTGCCACGCGCCGTGCAGGCTCCGAATCAGCGCCGCCAGCGGCGAGCAACGGGATCGGCACCAGCAGCAGCCGCGCCCGCCACACACGCAACTGCCGAATCGCCTGCGCCAGCACCGCGCACTCCGAACGCTTCTCGATCGCCGCATAGCTCTGCTGGTCATGCTGGAGCAGCACGATACGGCTTGACGCCTGCGTTTGCCCCAGCGCCAGGCTCATGCCCCTGCGTTCCTGCACCCATGGCTCGTTGCGGAATCGGATGAGCCAGATGAGGCTGTTCGCCTGCAGGGGCATCAGCACGCCCGACTGCCACACCAGCCATGTCAGCAGCCCGATAGTGACGCCAATCGCCGCGCCACGCAAATCGAGCGTCCGTCGGCGTGCGCCGGCACCCCGCTGGATGACCAGCAGGCGTCGGAGCCACTGGCGCGCCCACTGCCAGCTGCTATGCAGCCACCTGCCATGAACCAGCTGGCGCACGGTCAGCACGGTGAGGAGCGGCACGCCCAGCCACACCGTCAGCACCAGCATCGCGGGCACGCCCAGCAGCGCCAGCAACAGCCCCACTGCCTGCCAGCCCCAGCATGCCATCAGTCCCCAGCGCGCCGCTGCATGCTCCGCCTCCGCCGCTGCCGCCAGCCCCAGCCCCGCCCCGAACAGACTGACGAAAAAGCCGCAAATCAGCGATAGCCCGAAGCTGATACCCGCCATCAACAGCAGGAACGCGCCGCCAAAAGCGACCGACTCCGCCCGCGAAGCCGCATTCGCCATCCAAACAGGCATCAGGATCGCGCTCAAAAACGCGCCGATGAATGACCAGCCGAAGGCGATCGAGGCGATGGACGCCCACAGGCGCGGGCGCGTCAGGCTGACCGCCACCGCCTTCAGCCCCATCAGCGCGTTCGCCAGCACCCAGAAGGCAAACAGCGTCCAGGTAGCAGGAATCAGCCCGCCAGTTAGCCCGGCAATCAGCGCGCTGACCAGCGCCAGCAGGGTCAGCCCACGCCCGAAACAGCCCAGCGACTCCCACACGCCCAGCAGCCACCGCCCAACCACACGCCCGGCAGAATCCATAGCGGCACTATCTTACCTGCACTGTTTAAAGAGCCGCTTCACCGCGCTCTTCGGTGCGGATACGGATGGCATCTTCATACGGCAGCACGAAAATCTTGCCGTCGTCGGGCTGACCCGTGCGCGCATGGCGCAGAATGGTCTCAATCACGGGTTCGACCATTTCATCGGGCACGACCATCTCCAGGCGCAGGCGCACGGGCAGCCGAATCAGCACCTCGTCGCCGAAGGGGCTTTCGGGCGGGGAGCTGCCACAGCCGCGCACCTCGCTGACCGTCAGTCCCGTGATGCCCAGCTCACTGAGGGCGGTTTTGACCTCCTCCAGCTTGTGCGGGCGCAGAATGCAGTCCACCTTTTTCATGGCGCACGATCACCGTCGGATAAGCCAGCTCTGCGCGGGTATCGGGGTAGTCCAGCACCGCGTGCAGCCCGCGGCTCTCATGTCGGCGCAGGGCACATTCGGTGATTAACCACGCGCAGGTGGCGATATTGCGCGTCTCGCTGGCGGGAACTGTGGGTGTCTGGCGACGGAACGCCTGCTCGATGCGGCGCATGATGGTTTCAAGTTCGGCGCGCGCCTCCTGCAGTCGCGCCACCGAGCGCACAATGCCCACCTTCGACTGCATCAGCTGGCGAACGCGCAGGCGCGTGTCGTTCCAGTCAAGCGGGGTCGCCAGATCGGTTTCATCAGGTGCCTGAGCGGGGTCGGACAGGGTGGCTGGTGCGGGGTGGGGGCTGGGGGGCGGCTCGTCCAGGCGCGTTATGGCGTGCCGGGCTGCTCGCTCGGCGAACACCAGCGCCTCCAGCAGCGAGTTGCTTGCCAGCCGATTCGCGCCATGCACCCCTGTGCAGGCGACCTCGCCACAGGCATAGAGCCGCCGCACCGTCGTGCGACCCCATAAATCCGTCCACACGCCGCCACACACATAGTGCGCCGCTGGCACCACGGGGATCGGCTCGCGCGTGATGTCGATGCCAGCCTGCAGGCACCGCTGATAGATGGTGGGGAACCGCTGACGGATGAAATCGGCGTCGAGATGGGTGATGTCCAGATAGACGAACGGGTCGCCCGTCTTTTTCAGCTCGGCGTCGATGGCGCGGGCGACAATATCGCGTGGGGCTAACTCGGCGCGGGGGTCATAATCGGGCATGAATCGGTAGCCGTCGCGCCGCTTGAGGATACCGCCCTCGCCCCGCACCGCCTCCGAAATCAGGAACGCCTGCGCCTCCGGCTCAGGCACATAGAGCGTGGTGGGATGGAACTGGATGAACTCCATATTGGCGATGGCGGCGCCCGCGCGCCAGCCCATCGCGATGCCGTCGCCAGTGGCAATCGCGGGGTTGCTCGTGTGCAGATAGACCGTCCCGCAGCCGCCCGTCGCCAGCAGCACCGCTTTCGCCCGAATCTCAAACAGATCGCCAGTCAGGGTATCCAGCACCTGCACCCCGACGCAGGCGTCGCCTTCGATGATCAAATCCAGCACGAAATAATGCTCCAGCAGGGTGACGGAGGGCAGGGGTCGCACGGCACGCAGCAGTGTGCGCTCGATCTCGGCGCCGGTGTGGTCGGCGGCATGCACGATTCGGTTGCGCGAGTGTCCGCCTTCGCGTCCCAGCGCGAGCGTGCCGTCCGGATTGGTATCGAACTCTGCGCCCAGCTCGATGAGCCACTGTACCATGCGGGGGGCGTTGCGGGTCAGCACCTCCACCGCTTCCGGGTCGCACAGTCCCGCACCCGCCGCGAGGGTGTCCTGCATGTGCAGTTCCCACGAGTCGTCGGCGCCGAGCGCGGCGGCGATACCGCCCTGTGCATAGTTGGTGTTCGATTCGGAGCGCTGTTTTTTGGTGATGATAGCGACGGAGCCGCCTGGGGCGACATTCAGGGCGAAGGTCAGTCCTGCGATGCCGCTGCCCAGCACGAGGTAGTCGTACTCCATGCTCTGGCTCCCTACGGGCGTGCGCTCGCCCGTTTACGGGCGGTGCGCGTGCGCCTGCCGTTTGCTGCCCGCTGATTACTCACGCGCCCGTCAGCCAGCGCGTGTTCGGTGTCCCGTTCCCACGGGGACGGTTCCTGCGCCAGATGGTACGACAGCACTGCCAGCTCCTGCAGGAACGAGACATTGCGCACATGCACATGGGGCGGTACTTTGAGGCTGGTGGGCGCGAAGTTCAAAATCGCGCGGATGCCTGCCTCCACCAGCTGGTCGGCGACCTCCTGCGCTGCGCTGGCGGGCACAGCGATAATCGCGATCTGCGCCCCTATCTGCGCGTTCACCTCTTTGAGTCGGGCGATGTCCTCAATGATCAGCTCGCCGAACGGTCGTCCAATCTTGACGAAGTTGTTATCGAACA
Organism: Armatimonadota bacterium; assembly: GCA_037445735.1. Lineage (GTDB taxonomy): Bacteria > Armatimonadota > Fimbriimonadia > Fimbriimonadales > GBS-DC > HRBIN15. Next base: position 15,810 of record JBBIJY010000015.1, read on the forward strand.
CGGCGGCGATACGGAATCGGTGGGCGCGGAAGTTGGGGTAGCCGACCAGCGCCGCGCCCAGATTGCCCGCGCCCACCAGCAGCATCGGTTGCTCCCGATCCAGGCGCAGGATGCGCTCGATGCACTCAATGAGTTGCTGCGTGGAATAGCCGACGCCGGGCTTACCGAACTCGCCGAAGTAGGAGAGGTCTTTGCGGAACTGGGCGGCGCTGATACCGCAGAGGCGCTCGATGTCGCGTGACGAAAGCGTTTCCAGCCCCGCCTCGCGCGCATCGAGCAGCACTCGCAGGTAGGTGGCGAGTCGTTCCAGCGTCGGTATTGGCACGCGCGTCTCGGTCATCATCGCTACTGGATTTCACCGATTTCGGCGAGCGCTTCTTCGAGTTCCAGCCCTTTGCTGCGGCGCAGGTCTTCGATGCGTTCCCCGATCTGGCGCAGTTTGCGCATGGCACGCAGTTCGAGCTGGCGCACGCGCTCGCGCGTGATGCCCAGCGCGGCGCCGACCTCTTCGAGCGTGCGCTGATGCCCGTCGTCCAGCCCGAAGCGCAGGCGCACCACCTCGCGCTCCTTCGGCTGCAGCTTCTGCAGGATCATTTCGATCTGCTCGCGCAGGATGAGCCGTTCCAGCGCGTCGGCGGGCGTGGGTATATCCTGCGATGGGATGAACTCGCCGAGCGTGGCGTTCTCCCGCTCGCCGACGGGGCTTTCGATGGAGATTGGCTCAATCGACGCGCGCCGCATCTCGCGCACGCGCTCGGGCGTGATGTGCCGCTTCACTTTGGGCATGTGGCGCCGTATCTCCTCTTCGGTCGGCATGCGCCCCAGCATCTGCAGCAGCTCCTGCGCCGCCCGCTCACGCGCAATCTCTTCGGCAATCTCCTCGTCGGTCGGCTCCCGCTGCAGAATCTGTTGCAGTCGCTGCTCCGTCTTGATGACGCGGTTGATCAGCTCCGCCACATAGACGGGGATTCGGATGGTGCGCCCGTGATTGATGATGGCGCGGGCAATCGCGCGGCGAATCCACCAGGTGGCGTAGGTGCTGAAGCGGAAGCCGCGGCTCGGATCGAACTTCTCGACGGCGCGAATCAAGCCCAGATTACCCTCCTGAATCAGGTCCGCAATCGACACCCCCCGTGCGCCATATCGCTTGGCGACGCTGACCACCAGCCGCAGGTTGGACTCGATGAGCTTGCGTTTGGCTTCGTCCGCCTCTTCCATGCGGAAGGCGAGTTCATAGGGTGGCAGCCCCGCTGCCTGCGCCCACTCCTCCTCACTGATCTGGTCGGGTGAAACTTTGCGCTTTTCAGCGAGTTCGCGTCGGATGCGCAGCAGCCGCTCACCCTCCTGCACCTGCTGGGCGTAATGAATCTCCTCCTCCGGGGTCAGCAGCTGCGAGCGGCGGCTCTGCAGCATCCAGAGCTCCACATCGACGCTATCGTCCTCATGCGGGGTCTCCTCGTCCACGCCACCCCAGAAATCGGGTTCCTCGTCCAGCTCTTCGTCGACTTCGATGCCAGCCAGCCCGATGGAGGTCAGCTCCTCATCAATCGGCTCGACCTCCTCCAGGCTCAGGCTCTCATCTTCCAGCTCGAGCGGGTCGGGATAGGGCATGTCGTGCCCTGTCCGCCCCGCGCGAACAACCGCCTGCGATTCTACGAGCATTTCAGTTTCCTCATCCAAGATCGGCAATTGACATCACCTCCTGACCCGCGGCACCACTTTGTGAACGATTTCACAAGCGATGCCGTGCCTGTCCGTCGCCTGCGTCCCAATTAAGACGCTCCTTCGATAGATACGGCACGCGCTGGCAGCAAGTTCCTGCCGTCGCCCTATCTATTATAACACAGTTCGACGCGGATGGGTTCACCGCCGTGCCGTTAAAATTTTCACGAACAGCACGCCTGTTCCTGCCGTTTATAACATACGACGCTCCCTGCAAGAATCCTGCTTTTTCCTCTGCGCTAGCGAAAGAGCTTGCATAAGCAATGATGCCTCTTGTAATGGGGGTATGGTCAAGGGATTAGTATGTAACGAGTCCGCAACGATATAGGTTCATGGATGGGATATGCTTTACTTGAGGTGGTAAGTGATGCAAAAACGACTCATCGCGGTTGGATTGATTTTAGCAATAGGATGTTGCAGCTGGGCGCAGAGGCTCAGTGGTTCCGATACCTTCGCTGATGTTGGCTTTGGCTTTGGATGCTTATCAGGCGGCAGTGGAATTGCCTCATGCCAGTTTATCACTGTGCGTGGGGAGCGCGATCTGCCGCCGCGTACAGGCGCTGACGGTATCATCCGAAATATCACGGTTATCAATAGTACTGATCCATTTGGGCGTGTGGCGTTGCTTTGGAGCGGTTGGCGAAGCCATGGCGATCCCGACGCTGAGTACTGGTTGCGCGGTATTAAAAATCCCTCTCCCATTTATGAGGCGGCACAGGTCGGTGATACCTTCAACTTTGGTGATAATACGCTGCACGGGTACATGTGGAACGGGAGCTATTGGCATGGAGCTTATCGCGCTGTACAGGCTGGTGTTTATGCGCAATCGGCGCCACGACCATCTATCCAGGTATTGAATGCTCCCTGGTGGAATATCGGAGACTATCGCGCACGCGATCTGCTCCCGAATCGTCCCGGTGTTCAGATAGACCCATGCTTGAACCTGCCTAACTGTGATCGGACAGGTCTGCGATGCCGCAACATATCGTTTCTTAATTTGCGCTTCTCGACAGGACTATATGCCGTCGCTCGTTCTTCAATCACTCTGTTTCAGATAGTAGGGTTGGATCAGCAACAAGCAGTTCAATTGTCGTCGCCGTTCCGTGATGATGTCCAGATGGAAGCGGCACTCCTTGTTCAAGGTCAACAGCGGCAGCAGGCCTCCGCAAATATCGTCTTTTATCCTGGCAATTCTGGCACTGGCACCATTGCCAATCAGGATAGGAACTGGGCACAATACGGCTTGCCTCCACGGGGTCTCTATCATCTTGAATATCGGGTTCAATTACGCCATATCCCTTATGACAAAAACGGCTTCCCCATTCAGATTAATCCAACTTTGGACCCTGTGGAGTATTTCCGCCAGGCGGATCGAGTCTACTTCGATCTGCGCCATCTTTACTATCGCGCAACAGGTGCCTATAATCAGGAAGGCACCTATAATGACAGCGATCTGCCTCCTGTCTGCATCCCGAAGCAACCGGGTTCGTTAGATATCACCTTGAACTTGAGTGATTTCGGATTACCCTACGATTACACCGTTACCTTAGGTGGGCGCCGAATCGACGCCAACACAATCGAATGGGCACTCGATGAACAACCCAACCGCTGTGTGAATGTACAAGGAGTTAATGTGCTGATTTATCGGGTATGGGGACGGCTGCGCGCGAACCTGCAGCTTGTGCCAGCAGAGTGGAATGGCTCCTGCGCTCGATCTTTTAACCTGTTGATTAGTCCTGTCGACGGCGACGCGGGCAACCAACTCAATGGCGAATTGTATGCGCTTTGCTGGCATAACGATCAGGCACGGATTGATGTAGAAGTCCGCCAAATTGATTACACTGCACGCGGCGGTCAGCCCGATGCATTGCCACCGGACAATCCCCATATCCTGTACACCTTCACCGATTCAGAAGATGTCGAGTTTATGCTGTACGGTGACGCGAATGGTGATGGAGCGGTCGATGATGCGGACCTGTTGACAGTTCTTTTCGAGTTTGGACGCGCTGGTAGGGATTTGGCGGGTGATGTGAATGGTGACAGCGTCGTCGATGATACCGATATCCTTATCGTGCTGTTCCAATTTGGGCGTACCTATGGCGACTGCTGTCGTAACTGCCCGCCACCGGAATAAACAATAATCTCGCTTGCAAGGCGTTTAGCATCAAACCACTGCTTCTCCAGCCTTGCAATGAACAGGATGGCACAAAAGTTGCTGCAGAACCTGACAGCAACGCTGAAACACTGGGTCAGAAGGAGGATAACAGCGATGCGACTGAAACGGAGATGGCTTATTGGGCTGGCAAGTGTTGCCATCGCATGTGCGGCCTACGCCCAGCCGCCCGGGGCGTCCGGGTTGGTGTGGCTGGACAACGAGTACGAGTTCGACCTGAATAGCGCTCTGCTGGTTGCTTCTGGTGCGATCAGCACAACCATTGCAATCCCTGACCAACCTCCGCGATGCCTATCGAAGGACCCGAACACGCTCAACATCCGACTCGATCTGTCCGCTTTAACAGGCTTACCGGGTTTGCCAACAATTACTTTGACGGGTGCCGATATCGGCCCGGGCGCGGGAGTGGGCGGTCGCACCATCAACTGGTCCACAGGTCCAGTGGAGATCAACCTTTGCTTGAGACGGAGCGACTATCCGGACCTACCAGCTGACATTCTTATTAAACGGCTCCTGGGCGCTAACCTGCGTGTAAATGCCGAGATTATTCCTGCTTATTACTCTTCAGCATGCAATCGAAACTTTTTTGTGAAAATGACCCCCGTAGGGGGTAACCAGTTCAACTATGTAGAGGTAGAAGCTTATGCGTTCTGCGTGGAATCTTCGTTTACGCGCATCGTTGGTAGGGTCCAGGATGCCAATTATATTGCTTATAGTGGACCTGTACCAGAACCTGCCAGCTGGCTTGTGTTAGCTGCGGGAGTAGCTGGGCTTTGTGGCAAACACCGCCGACGCTTTAGATAAGCTTAGCCACGTCGGGTCGGCTACCTTCCCAACTCCCCCCAACCTTGGTTGGGGGGAGTTCCATTTTCTGAACCTCTCCCAGTTGAACTGTTGCTCTGCCCCTTGACACGGCTGTCCGGGATGGAGTATAATTCGCTGTGGAAAATGGTTATCCAGACGGAGGTGATGCTTATGAATCCCCTCATAGAGGGGCTGAAGCGGGCGGGGCTGCGCCTGACACCCCAGCGCGTGGCTATCTGCCGCCTGCTGACCGAGAGCAAAGACCATCCGACAGCCTCGATGATCTATCACGCGCTGCTGCCCCAGTTCCCCACCCTCAGCCTGGCAACAGTCTACAAGACGCTCGATGTGCTGAAACAGCTGGGGCTGGTGCATACGCTGGGCGATGCGGGCGACGGCTGTGAGCATTTCGACGCCGATCTCACCCCGCATATCAATCTGGTCTGCATGCGCTGCCACCGTGTGAGCGATTATGAGGATGAGGCTATCGAACAGGTGGGTCAGCGCGTGGCGGCGCGATCGGGCTATGAGATTCAGGGCGCGCGAATCGTCTACTACGGGCTGTGCCCTCACTGCCGCAACGGTGAGCGTGCAGCTATGGAACAATCGAATGGAGGTCCGCAGTGAACCCGATTCGATGGTGGCTGAAACGCCGGGCGGAGTCGGACTCCTGCTCCGACGAGATGGCGCGGACACTGGCGCATCAGCCCGCCCTGCAGCGTATCCGCTACGACTATCAGCAGGATAAGGTGGAGGTCGAATATGACGGCGACCGCCTGCGCGCGGACGAGGTGCAGCGGAGCGTGGAGCCGCTGATACAGGCGCTGGGCGAGCGCGTGCCGACCTGCGCCCTGCGCGACCCGCAGGGAGGCGTCTGCGAGGAGTGCCCCAGCGTGCAACAGCACGGCAAGCAGTGGCGCCTGAACGGTTCCCTCTATCGCGCCGCGTTCGACGGGCGCGTGCTGACCGTCGAGCGCACGGATACAGGTCCCGCTGCGGGACGACTCGTGCGCCGTGTGAAGCCCGCTGAACCGCCCGTCCCGCGCTGGCGCACGCGCGCCTTCTGGGAGCCAGCACTGACCGCCACCAACCTGCTGATGCTCGTTCTGGGCGGGCTGGCAGATCGAGCGGGCGCATCGACGCTTGCCACGCTTGCCTATGGGATTGCTTATCTTGCTGGCGGCTACTTTGGCGCGCTGGACGGCTGGAAAACCCTGCGCGAGCGGCGCCTGGATGTGAACCTGCTGATGTTGCTGGCGGCAATCGGCGCTGCGCTGGTGGGCGAAGCCGCCGAAGGTGCCACCCTGCTGTTCCTCTTCTCGCTCTCGAACACTCTGCAAAGCTACGCGCTGACGCGCAGTCGGCGGGCAGTGCGGGCGCTGATGGCGCTCCAGCCCGATTTAGCCACACGGCTCACCGATGAGGGCGAGCAGGTCGTGCCCGCCGAAGAGCTGCAACCAGGCGAGCGCGTGCTGGTGCGACCCGGCGAGCGAATCCCAACCGACGGCGTCGTGTTGCGCGGCGAATCGCATGTGGATCAGTCGCCCATCACGGGCGAATCGGTGCCTGTTGCCAAAACCGCTGGCTCCCAGGTGTTCGCAGGCACGATTAACACCAGCGGCATCCTGGAGATTGAGGTTCAGCATCCGGTGAGCGAGACCCTGCTCCAGCGCATTTTGCGATTGGTGGAGGAGGCGCAGGAGCAGAAGGCGCGCTCGCAGCGGTGGCTGGAGCGGTTCGAGCAGCGTTACGCGCTGATCGTGCTGGGCGGTGCTGCGGTCGTTGCGCTGGGGCTGCCCCTGCTCGGCTGGGCGTTCGCCGACGCCTTCTATCGCGCCATGACGCTGCTCGTGGTCGCCTCGCCCTGCGCACTGGTCATCAGCACACCTGCCACCCTGCTCTCCGCCATCGCTAACGCTGCCCGACGCGGCATCTTATTCAAAGGCGGCGAACCCATCGAACGGCTGGCAAGCGTGCAGGCGATAGCCATCGACAAAACAGGCACGCTCACCGAGGGCAAACTGGTGTTCACCGACCTGATACCGATAGGCGAAACGCCCGAATCGGAGCTGTGGCAGTGCATCGCCGCTGTGGAATCGCTCTCGGAGCATCCGATTGCGCAGGCGCTGGTGCAGGCGGCGCAGGCGCGCGGCTATCAGCCCCAGCCGGTGGAGGCGTTTGAAGCGTTGCCTGGCAGGGGTGTGCGGGCGATTCGAGGCGGAACGGTGATCCTGATTGGCAATCTGCGCCTGTTTGAGGAAGTGCCTTCTGAAGCGCGTCGGCTCATCCAGACCCTGCACGACGCGGGCAAGACGGCGGTGCTGATTGCCTGCACGCCTGCTGACCAGCCCGACGCGCCCATTCGCCCGCTGGGGGTAGCAGCGGTCGCCGATCAGGTACGCCCCGATGCGGCGTCCGCTGTGCAACAACTGAAAGCGCTCGGAATACCCTGCATCGCGATGCTCACGGGCGATGCGGAGCCGATTGCGCGCGCTATCGCCCGGCAGACAGGCGTCGAGCGGGTCTACGCCGACCTTCTGCCCGATGAGAAACTGCAGGTGCTGAAACGCCTGACGCAGGAGTGCGGCGCGGTGGCGATGGTCGGCGACGGCGTGAACGATGCGCCTGCCTTAGCCGCTGCCGAGGTGGGCATCGCGATGGGCGCGGGCACCGATGTCGCCCTCGAAACCGCTGATGTCGCCCTCGTGGGCAACGATCTGAAGAACCTCCCCTACGCCGTCGCGCTCAGTCGCCGCGCGATGCGAATCCTGCAGCAAAACATCGCCTTCGCGACGGCAGTGATCGTGCTGCTAATCGTGCTGACCTTCACAGCGGGGCTGCGCCTGCCGCTCGGCGTGATCGGGCACGAGGGCAGCACGCTGCTGGTGGTGCTGAACGGCTTGCGCCTGCTCGCCTTCCGCTATCGCTAACAACGAGATTTTCGAGGGAGTACCATGAAAGTCATGATGCCGATGGAGACGCTTTTGCCAGAGGTGCTGGGCGTGCGGGCGACCTATGCGCTCTTAATCAGTTGTGTGGCGCCGCGCCCGATTGCATGGGTCAGCACGCTTTCACCCGAGGGGGTACCCAACCTCGCGCCGTTCAGCTTCTTCAACGCGGGCGGCTCGAACCCGCCTTCAGTGGTGTTCTCACCCACCAACTTTCGCGACGGGCGCCCCAAAGACACTCTGCGCAATGTGGAAGCGACAGGTGAGTTCGTCATCAATATCGCACCCTACGAGCTGGCGCAACAGATGAACGAGACCTCCGCCGATTTTGAGTACGGCATCAGCGAGTTTGAGCAGGTGGGTTTAACACCGCTACCCGGTCAGCGCGTGAAGCCCTATCGCGTGGCGGAAAGCCCCATCCAGATGGAGTGCCGCCTCTTTCAAATTGTTCGGCACGGCACGGGACCGCTCGCCGCCAACTATGTGATTGGCGAGGTGCTGTGCTTCCATATCGCCACGCATCTGCTGAAGGAGGGTCCTGTCGTGGACAATCGGGTCTCGGACCTGATTGGGCGCATGGGCGAGTCGTGGTACTGTCGCACCACGCCCGAATCGCTGTTCTGGCTGCCGCGTCCGCAACGCGGGTAAAATGTTCAGCGTGAGCTGGCGGATGGTGCGATGGTGGAGTCGGGTGGGCGGGGTTGCCCTGCTTACATGGCTGGCGGGTACGCTCCTGACATGGGCTGATGGGTCAACGCCGGCGCAGCGGGCGCTTATCGTCGCCATCGATTATCAGCCGGAGGCGATGGCTGACCAGCTCGCCCAGCTCAAGGCGCTCGGTGTCATGCGGGTGGCGGTGCGCCTGACGGGGCTGCCCACGCGCCAGCGGTGGGATGCGCTGCTCGATACGCTGGAAAAGAGCGGGCTGGAGTGGTGGCTGTGGCTGACAGGATTGCCCCGTGCGCGCGGCTGGATATGCCTGCCCGAACGCTATCGGCTGCGCGGCGCCGAATCGGGAACCTACTCCGTTCAGATTCCCCAGGCGGATCAGGCGTTGCTCGCGCTCGCCCCGCGCGACCAGCCGAGCCTGCAAACCCTCTCGCTGCTTGCCCTGACCGATGGGCGTGCGGTGCTGGCTATCGGCAACAGCGCAGAGAGTGTGCTGCTCCTGTACCCGCGCCTCAACAACGCGCTGCCCGACCTGTGGGAAGGCTGGGACCACTATCGGGACGCGCTCCTTGCGTTGCTTCTGTCCCGCAAGCCCGTTAGTAACTTTCGCGGCTGGCTGATCGAAAGCGCGTGGGATGCGCAGGCGACCTGCGCCTTCCCCGAATCGGAGCGGTTCCGCGCCGAATGGCAGGGCTTCCTGAAGCTGCGCTATGGCGATCTGATCGAGCTGGAGCGGGCGTGGGACACCAGCGCGTCCATGAACCGATTCGAGCAGGCGGCGGCGCTCATCCCGCTCTGGCATGGTGAACGCGGCTTGCCCTACCTGACCACGCCCGACGGCAAGCAGAAGCCCATCGAGACCGACCCACGCGAGTGCCGATTCTGGAGCGATTATCACGCCTTTTTAGGTGAGAGATGGCGCACGCTGCTGGAGGGCTTGCGCCATGCGCTGCTCGGTTTCACGCCCGATGCCGCCTTCGAGGTGGTTCAGCCGATGCCCGACCCGACCGACCTGCCCCTGCCCGATGCGCTGAACCTGCCCGCCACCACAACAGGCTATTTTCTGCCAGCGTCTCTGCGAAGCGAATGGCGAACCTATCTGGTGCGGACCAGCTACACGGCACGCCAGGCGACCCCCCGTACGCCCCTGCGCGTGCTGGTGATGGAGTGGCAGGGCGAATCGGCGGAGCGGGCGGGGCTGATGCAGAGCCTCGCGCGGGAGATGGGCATCCCCACCCTCATCTGGCTGCTGCGCGAGCCAGCCACCCTCACACGCGACACATGGAACACCCTGCAGGCAACCGATAGCGACCCTGCTGAACCCACCTTTGTGCTGTTCCCCATAAGCCTGTGGGCGACCACGCGCCTGCAAAAGTGGCGCATCGGCTGGTGGCTGCCCGCCGACCCGCCGGGCGACCTCCAGCCCCTGTTCTGGGGCTACGAGCTGTTCGCCTTCTGGCGACCCGTCGAAATGCAGGTGCAGGACAAGCAGGGCAATCGCCTTGTGGTGAATCGGCTGGAGCTGTATCTGTGGACAGAGAGCGGCGAGCGCGAGGTGGTGCTGCGCCGTTTCGATCAGGCGACGCTGGATGCGGTCAATCTCAACGGCGAGCCAGTGCCGCTCAGCGTTCGGGGCGACACCGTGCGCCTGAAGGTCGGCACCGTCCCTGTGCGCCTGCGCGGGTTCGAACTGCTCCCGCTGTGCGAAAGCGTGGTGAACGACTGGACTCAGCGTGTCGAATCGCTGCTGAAGCGCACGGCGCCTGCAGGTCAGGATGCGCGCGTGCTGCAGTTTCTGTTCAACGGTGCGCTGGAGACCTATCGGCGCGATCGGGTTCAGGGCTTCCCGCTCGTGCGCGACGCCTGGCTCGATATCGAGCGGGCGTTCCAGCCCTATCGCCTGCTGGAGGCGGAAAGCGCGCGCGAGCATACCTTCGGCACGGTTCGGCGCGACCTGTCAGCGAGCAGCGGCGCGACGCTGTGGCTCCATACGCCGCTCAGGTCGGCACCCAGCGGCTACTATGCCCGCTATACGCTCAGTATCCGCACAGAAGGCGCCTATAATCTCTATCTGGCGTGCCGCCTCCCGCCCAACGGCACGCCCGACTCGGTGGAGTGGCAGCTTTTTGCCAGCACCGACGAAAAGGCGCCCATCGCGCGGGGGAGCGCCGTTTTAGACCCCGACAAAGCGGTCAGCCCCTACGCCGAGCGGTTCCTCTGGTTCCCGCTGGGCAGCGCGATGCTCAAAGCGGGCGATTATCAGCTGGAGCTGCGCCTGCTGCCCGCCACCGAGCGTGCCAACTTCTTTGCCGAATGGGACGCCCTGCTGATTGCCCCACCCGGCATCGCGCCCAGGGGCATCCTGCCGCCCGCGTACTGACCTACGAGCGTGGCACCTCCACCCAGCGCCGCTCGTTCACCGAAATCTCGACCGCTTCCAGCACTGCCTGACAGCGCAGCCCGTCGTAGAAGCTGGGCGAGGGCAGCTCACCCTTGCTGATTGCTTCCAGCGCGTCGCGCACCAGATGCGTGAAAGTATGCTCGTAGCCGATGATGTGCCCTGGTGGCCACCACGCGCTGATGTAGGGATGCACGCTTTCCGTGACCTGAATGGTGCGGAAGCCGCGTGTGCCCGCTGGATCGCTCTCCAGATAGAGTTCCAGCTCGTTCATCCGCTCCAGATTGAACACGATGCTACCTCTGGAGCCGTTGATTTCGAAGCGGTTGTAGTTCTTGCGTCCGAGCGCGAAGCGCGTGGCTTCGAAGGTGCCGATCGCGCCGTTTTCGAAGCGAGCTAGGAACGCGGCAGCGTCGTCGACGGTGACCTCGCCCATCTCGGCGCTGGCTTGCCCACCCAGGCGGTCATCCGCCTCGCGCAGGAGCGGACGCTGCTTGATGAAGGTGGTCATCATGCCGCACACCTCGCTGATCTCGCCCACGAGCCAGCGCGCCAGATCGATAATGTGCGCGTTCAGGTCGCCATGCACGCCGGAGCCGGCAATCTCCTTGCGCAGGCGCCACACCAGCGGGAAGTTCGGGTCCACAATCCAGTCCTGCAGGTAGGTGCCGCGGAAGTGGTAGATTTGCCCGATAACGCCGTCGTCGATGAGCTTTTTGGCGAAGCTGACGGCGGGCGCCTTGCGGTAGTTGAAGAAGATGCCGTGCTTCACGCCGCTCTGCTCCACCGCCTGCACCATCTCGCGGGCTTCCTGCAGGCTGTTGGCAAGCGGCTTCTCGCACAGCACTATCTTACCGTTTCTGGCTGCCGCGATGGAAATGGGCGCGTGCAGGTTGCCCGGTGTGGACACATCGACGAGGTCGATATCGTCGCGGGCGACCACGCGCTGCCAGTCGGTGTCGTACTCCTCGAAGCCGTACTTTTCGGCGGCGGCGCGCACGCGCTCCTCGTTGCGCCCGCAGATGACCTTCAACACGGGTTCAATCTCCAGCTCCGGGAAGAAACGGGCGACCTGTCGATAGGCGTTGCTATGCGCCTTGCCCATGAACTGGTAGCCAATCAGCGCGACATTCAGCTTCCGTTTCGCCATCGTTATTCACCTCCTGTCGGCTTCTTTTCGGGTTGGGGCTGTTGAGGTTGCTGATCAGGCTTCGGTTGCTGTTCAGGTCTGGGTTGCCCTTCGGGTCGAGGTTGCGGTTCAGGTCTTGGCTGCTGGGGCGGGCGCGGTGCGGGCGGACGCGCAGCTGGGACACGCGGCGCCGGGCGACGCGGCGCACCGCCCATCATCTGCTCGGGCGTGAGCGGCTTCACGATGGTGTTCGTGATCTTCGCCCGACTCCGCAGCTGAGCAACGAGGTCGTTCAGCTCCAGCTGAACCGCCTGCTGCCGAATCTGCCTCAGCTCATCGCCCTTCGCCTGCGAGCCAGTACGCTCCAGCCGCACGATCATGTAGGCGCCCAGCGTGCGGAACGGCTGCGACACCTGACCCGGCTTCAGCTTCTCCAGCTGTTGCAACACATCGGGCACGATAAATCGCTTGTATTGCCACTCCAGCTGACCGCCCCGATCCCTGGTGAAGGGGTCCTCGGAATATTGCTTGGCTGCTTCTCCAAAGTCCAGCCCCTCGCTGATCTTCTGGTAGGCTTCTTTCGCTTTGGCTTCCGCAGCAGCGGCATTCTTTTCCTGCTCCTCAGGGGTACTGCCCTGAATGCGAATCAGAATCTGGCTATACTTGATGAAGTTATCCAGATTGATGCGCTTTTCAGCCAGCTTTTCCGCCAGCACGCGCGCGCGTGCCAGTGGGTAAAGGCGGCTGGGCGGATAGGTGTTGCGGCGCAGGAAGTCGTTGAGGCTCATGCCGGGTGGCAGGTTCGCCTCCGCGTTCTGCAGCTGCTGCTTGTAGCTGGCTTCCACCTCTTCGGGTTTGACCGTAATCTTTTGCTTACGGGCTTCCTGCTCGATAACGCGCACGAAGATCAGCTCTTCCAGTGCCTGTGCACCGTACCAATCGTAGGTTGCCCGCACCAGTTCACCAGCCCGAATCGGCTCGCCGTTCACCGTCGCAACCACCTTGTTCGGGTCTGGCAGAGGTGGCAGCGTCGGCGGCACGAATCTGGAAGCGGGCTTCGCCGATTGAGTTGTCGTGCGCTTCTGCTGGGGCGACGCGGCAGGCTTCTGCGTCGTTCTGGACACGGGCTTCTGCTGTACCGTCCCGCCCGATTTCGGCTGAGTCGTTCTGGACGACGGATTACTCGTCTGTACCGCTATCAAACTGCCTATCAGTGAAATCGCTATCAGACTACCGAACCATCTGTTCATCGTCGTTCTCCTCCTGTGGCATGGGTTCGATTCGGCATGGGGCGCGGCATCTCCTGCAAGCTCTGGGTGAACAGCAGCGCCCAGTAGTGGAACGCGATTATCGCTGCCATCAGCGTGCCCAGATCGTTCAGCAGGAAGCAGAGTACGCCCGCCGTGAGCCACGCCGTCTGCAGCGGGCGCGGAATCGGAGACACAACCTGCGTCCGTCGCAGCCATCGCACCGCCAGCAGGCTCGTTAGCAGCAGAACCGCCCACGGCGACAGAAGCGACTCGCCCAGATTCATGGCGAGTTTGCGGGCAATCAGCTGTGCGGCGTCGGAGCCATGCGCAGGGCTTGCGGGTTCGGTCAGGCTCGCCCAGAAGGCGTGCAGATGCGGCGTATTGAACCACAGCAGCGCCAGGCTCACCATCGCGATGACCCCCAGTCCCAGCACTGTGAGAACGCGCTTCTTGCGTGGCTGGGATGTCCCTGCCCCTGCAGTAAGGGCTATCCTGAACGCCAGCAGGGTGCCGATGGTCGCCAGCGTCGCGCCCACATTCGCCGATTGCCAGCTCATCCAGAGCGTGAACAGCGCCAGCAAAATGAGCGCACCGAGCGGCAGCCCCTCGATGCGCAGCCATGCCGCGCACAGCGTCAGCACCCAGCTGAGCGCGAGCGCCGCGTACGGATTACCAACGCCATAGAACCGATAGCCGCCAGTCAGTGTGTAGCCGAACAGCCCATCGCGGTTCCAGTCGCCGCCGCTGAGCGTATCCAGCACGAGCGCGATCAGCCCCAGCCCCGCTATCGTTCCCAGCCCGACCAGCGGCGTGTCGAGCGCGCGTGCCAGCCAGCCGAGCATCGCCGTTCCGAGCAGCACGATCAGGGGCGCGCTCCAGAGGATAGAGGTGGGCAGCGCGGCGGGCAGCAGGCTGACAACGCCGAGCGCCACCCCCCACACGCCCCATGTGGCAGGTTCCACCAGCGCCCGCCACGCCGGTGAGGCATCGGCAGAGGCGGGGCGCGGCGCAGGCGACGGCTGACCCACCACACGCAGGCGAACTGCCGCCTGCTGGCGCATCGCGCGCCCTGCCTGATACGCCCACCAGCAGCCCAGCAGCGCCAGTCCAATCCACACCGCCCGGATCCATAACGCGCCCTGCCACAGCGGTTGACGCTTCAGCCACGCATCGCGCACCGTCAGCAACGCCTCCACCTTCACGGATGTGCCATCCCCACGCAACGGCGCGCCCAGCCCCGGTCGGGTACGCCACCCCAGCGCGACAAAGATGGTCGGGTTCAGTGAAAGCGTCTGACCCGCGCCCCGCACGCGCACCGAATCGTCCCACAGCCAGCCTCTGCCGACCTGCCTGCCGCGCAGCCACACCGCCCACAGCGCCTTCGCCTTGAGCGAACTACCCACCACAATCATCAGATCGTCGGGCTGATTGAAAAATCGGGCAAGAAGCGCCAGCCAGCGATCAATCTGCTGCCAGGCGCGTTGCAGCAGCTGTTCCGCCTGCGCGGGTGTGCAGTACTCGGCGTAGCGCAGGGCACGCTCCACCTCGCTGAGATGCACATAGAGCCACTTCGATTGCCCTATATCGCGCTGCCATGCGCGGGGTAGCGCCTCTGGCGCGGTGCGTATGCCGAACGCCATTCCCGAATCAGGCAACAGGGGCAACAGGCGCGCTGCGGGCGGCGGCGTGCGACGGAGAGGGGTATCGCCATAAGAGCGCGCTGGGGCGGGTTCGCCCGTCTCATCATCCACCAGCCACAGGGCGGCGTCCCACTCGCGGGAGGGCACAGCGTGATTGGCGGTCGGCACCAGCCAGCCGGCCGCACCGATGCTCAGCGCGCGCTGGAGCCACACACTGCGGGCGAACATCGCGTCGCCTCCCGCCACAATCACCACCAGCACCCGCGCCTGCCCAACTGTTAGCAGGCTCGCCACCAGAAGGCTGGTTATTAACCCTCGCGCCATCGGCTTCTATCTTACCTGCCACCTTCAGGGTACGCATTTCACTTCTGGATAGCGGTTGAAATCAGCGGGATTGAAAGTGCATAAGTGCTTAATCTCATAGCTTGCCATCCACGCTACCAGGCGCGCATCATGCGCCTCACGCCCCAGAACCAAATATTGGCGACAAATCTCCATCCAGCGCAACCACAGGTCGTGTTGATCTGGCAAAAGTAGAAAATCGGCAGCGACCTGTTGAAGCAGCTCATAAGCTTCTTCAGCTGTCATGCCAAAGCCATTCTGCGCTTTTGGGCGAGTCACTACCACCCACATCTCATACAGTACCTGCGGCGCGACGCAGAGGATATAGCCTTGCTGCTCAAGCCACTGAAGGGACGCCACCGCCTGAATATGAAGAGGGTCATCCCTGGCGTAATACCGCAGAATTACCGAGGTATCTACCAGAGCCTTCTGTTCACTCATCGTAGAATCCAGAGGCGCGAGAGCTGTGGACAGGATCCGGCAAAGAAACCCCTTCCAGGATTCCTGCGTGTGCGGGAAGCAAACCGTTGTAAACCAGACCGTAGTTCTTCTCGTCAATCAAACCCCATACCCGATCGAACTGCCCCCACAGCTCACGCCCCCATGGCACATTTGCGCTGGGATTCTGATAGATTTCAAGCACAGGGATTTTCTCTTCCACATCAATCCCCCTGCGACAATATTTTTCATATATTTTTTTGATATTTTTTATAAAATCACTGAAATTTTCGTATTTGATTTGCCTGATTTCTCGTTCAAATCCTGAAAGGTAAGCTTTTACTTCTTCAATGCGTAGTGCTGCAATTGCGCTGAGATGCGCGTTTCTCGCTGCATACGCAAGAAGAGAGCCTTTTTTTGTAAGCACAGCTCCAATTGGATGAGCTTTGCCCTGAATCGGATTGAAGCTAATAGCTGAAGACAACCCGAGCAGCTTTTGCATAATAGTCACTTGATGTGTCTGCGCTCCACACGGATCAAACAGTACCACCATTACCGGCAGGTTTTGGAATGGGAATCTGACCCTCACTGTATCCAAGACTTTACGCAACTGATTGGCTTTCTTGCGCACCTTTAGGAGCAATCGCGAGGTTTTCACGGGTATAAGCTCTTCTTCTGAATCGATCTCAAACTCACTCACCTCAACCAGGGCCCTGGGTGCGCCAGAGGCATCCAGAATGGTGAAGTCGGGTGCAGCGTCGCCTTTGTTCAGCCCCAGCTGGCGACGGAACTCTGCTTCTGTCCAGTATTGCCAGCCCTGCCGTTCCAGATACTCGCGGAACAGGTTCTCTGCTTGCTTATAGTGCATGCTTCTATTTTACCATGTCTACCCCACTGCCTCCACGATGTAGCGCACGATGAACACCAGCGCGAACACCAGCACCAGCCAGTGCACCTCGCGCAGCCGCCCCGTGACCAGCTTCAGCACCGTGTAGCTGATGAAGCCGATTGCGATTCCTTCGGTGATGCTGACGGTGAACGCCATCAGCGCGATGGTCAGGAAGGCGGGCAGCGATTCGGTGAGGTCGTCCCAGGGGATATGGCGCACGCCTGTCAGCATGAACGCGCCCACCAGGATCAGCGCGGGCGCGATAATCGGGTACTGCTTGAACGGGAACTCGACGCCCGGCGCCACTGTCCAGGTGACGGTGGTCTCCGCTGTGAGCACGGCGACCAGCGGATAGACGAACAGCCCTGCCAGCATCAGGATGCCAGCAGTGATGGCGGTCAGCCCGGTGCGTCCGCCTGCCGAGACGCCCGCCGCGCTCTCGATGTAGGCGGTGATGGTGGAGGTGCCCAGCAGCCCGCCCAGCGTGGTGGCAATCGCGTCGCTCAGCAGTGCCCGCCCTGCGCGGGGCAGCCGACCGTTCTGGAGCAGCCCTGCCTGCGCACTCACGCCAATCAGCGTGCCCACCGTGTCGAACACCGACGCCAGAAAGAAGATGAACACGATGGCGATCAGCTCGGTTCCATGCGCGAACAAGCCCCTTAAATCCAGCTTCAGAAAGGTCGGCTCGATGGAGGGTGGCAGCCAGCTCTGCGTGCGGAGCGGCTCCGTGCTGGTCAGCCCCATCAGCAAGGCGACCATCAGGCTCGCCATCAGCCCGATCAGGATCGCGCCACGGATGCGCAGCACGGTCAGCACCGCCATTACGATGAAGCCCACACCCGCCACCAGCACCGACGGGCTGCCCAGGTCGCCAATCTGCACCAGCGTGCCCGCACTCGCCTTCACAAAGCCGCCCCATTCCAGCCCGATCAGCGTGATAAGCAGTCCGATGCCCACCGCGATGCCATGCTTGAGCGATTGGGGCACACTGTCCACAATCGCCTCGCGGAAGCGCACGGCGGACAGCAGGATGAACAGCACGCCCGACAGAAAGACCGCCGCCAGCGCCTGCTGCCAGCTGTAGCCCATCAGCAGGCAGACCGTGTAGGCGAAAAAGGCGTTATGCCCCATGCCGGGCGCGCCCGCAATCGGGTAGTTCGCCAGCAAGCCTATCAGAATGCTCACCGTCGCGGCGCACAGGCAGGTCGCCACCATCACCGCGCCCTTGTCCATGCCCGCCACGCTCAAAATGGCAGGATTGACAAAGATGATGTAGCTCATCGTGAGGAAGGTCGTAAGCCCCGCCAGCAGCTCCTGACGAACCGTTGTGCTCGACTCCCTTAACCGAAAAAGGCGCTCCAGCCAGCCCATCGCTCTCCTCCGTGAACCTCTATAAGAGTACCCGCCCTGCAAAGTAGTTCCATGCAGGAATCGAGCCATCGGGCGTGTATAATCCCGATTATGAATGCGATTGTTGGCTGGAGCGTTTCGTGTGCGCTGTTGATCGGGCTGGTGAGCATGGCAGCACGCCAGCCACAGGAGAAACCGTCAGCGCAGGCTGCCCCGCCCAAAATGCGCGGGCAGTGTGAAGTGTGCCACCGCCAGGAAGCGCTGGACTGGAGCCAGTCGCGCCATGCGCAGGCATGGGTCAGCGAAACTTTCGCCATGTCCACCAGCAACCGCTCCATCAAGATGTGCCTGCCCTGCCACGCGCCCGAGCCGATTCTGGTTAAGGGCTTCGGCGAGCATCCCGACCTGCGCAGCGGCGAGCGCGAACATGGCATCGACTGCATCAGCTGCCACCGCGATGCGAACGGCGCCTATCACGGCAGGCTCGGCACCCAGCCCGAAGACCACCCCGGTCCCGTCGTCAAAAACGAGAAGTTCGGCACGCACGAGATGTGCGGCACCTGCCACGAGGTGTTCGGCACCTACGACGCCTTCAAGCAGACGCAGTGGGCGAAGGACCCCAACGGCTGCATCAACTGCCACATGCCCGTCGTGGAGCGACCGATTGCCGTCGCGCCATCGGGACTGCCCGCCCGCAAAGCGCGCGTGCATAAGTTCGAAGGCGCGACCCCCGAAATGTTCCAGAAGGGCGTCAAAGTCGCCGCCGAACGCAAGAACGACGCCCTGCAGGTGAGCATGGAAAGCGTGTGGGTCGGACACACCGTGCCCACAGGACCCGAGCAGGTGGTGATGATTGTCGATGTGCGCTTGCTGAAGGCAGGCAGCGAGGTCGGCAAGAAGCAGGAACTGCTCGCCGATAATGTCGCCATCGACGGCTCCGACACCCGCCTGCAACCGGGCGAACGGCGCGTGTTCCGCATCCCGCTGATCGGCGAACCCGACGAAGCGCTCGTGCGAATCCTGCACAAGCGCAACCGCGACCTCCCCGACGAAAAGGCGACCGTCCTGTACGAAACGAAGGTGAAACTATGAGGCGATTCGCTGGCTTGCTGACGCTCTGGCTCGCGCTGGGGTTCACTCAACCCGCGCAGAACCCCATGGTGGCAATTGCCGGCAAAATCGTGGAGATCGATGCGCCCATTCAGATCACCGCCGAAACCAATGTGGTCGGCTTCGACTGGCTGGAAAATGGGCGATACCTCGTGTACCAGATTGTGCCGCCAGAGAGCAGAGAGCGCTATATCGCGCCCTCCAGCGATTCCACCCTCTGGCGACGGCAATTCTCGACCGCCCTCTATCTCTATGACACCCGAACCCGACGCACCACGCTCATCCATCGCGACAATATTGACGACTGGCGCGTGGTGCTGAACGGCAGGGCGGTGCTGTATGTCGTGCGTGACGCCCAGCTGGAACGGGCAGCGAATGGCGCGCATGAAAAGTCGCTCTCCACGCTCTACCTGCGCTCGTCCAGCCAGAGCCAGCCGAAGGTGATTCTGCAAATGGATACGCACATCGGGCTGAGCTGTTCACCGAATGGGCGCTATGTGCTGGTCAGCGCGCCCGGCGCATCGGGAGGCAACCCGCTGATCGATCTGCAAACAGGTCGCACGGTTCGCTCCTTCGACAACGCTCTATGGGTTTCGTCCATCTGGAGCGACGATAGCACCCTCTATCTGTCCCGCCGCCACCATCGGCAAAGGGACTATTTGGTCTATAATGTGCGCACCGACGAGATAAAGCCGATCACGGAGAGTGTGTACCGTCAGGTAGTCCAGCAGAAGCCCTCGCCAGTATATCGTCTGCTACGCTATGCGACGCGCCGTCTGCGCCTGCAAACCCAGCTTGACACCCTGCCTGCGGAAGGGGTCGGCATAGCCCCCCTTATGCTGGAGCCGAAGTATAGCGCGACTCAGCTCTATCTCGAATCGCTGGAGGCGAAGACCGAGCGCTATCGTCGGGCGACAGTGGCACACGATAGCGATTCGCAGCTCTGCTCGCTGGCGCCTGATGAGAGCGGCGTCGCCTACTGCAACTGGCGCGGACAGCTATTCTATGTGCCCCTGCGCTCGCGCGACCCCAGCACCCTGCCCGAATCGCTCGCCTGCGGACTGGAACCCACCCGTGAACAAATCCGTGACTACTATCTCAGCAACGGCAAGCAGATTGCGCTGGCGACGCTGATGTACTGTGCGGACTATGACGAGACCTTCCCACCCAGCCAGAGCATCACCGACCTGCTGTTCCCCTATATCAAGAACTCCGATGTGTTTCGCGACGCCTTCACAGGGCAACTGATCTTCACCTACCTGATGGATGGTCAAACCCTGTCCAGCATCACGGAACCTGCCACGACTCCCATCGGTCGCCTCGACTGGGGCGATCCCGAATGGGTGGTGGTTCTCTACGCGGACGGTCATGTGAAAGCTGAGCGCCGGCAATAGCGGTCTGAAACCGCTCGGGGCCCCCTCGCCAGCCACGCTTATCCTGGCTCGACAGGGAGCGGACACTGGCGCGCCAGCTCCGGGGAGCAACTTGCCAGACGCCCTATCTGCAGAGGAAACGCTATTTCCGGATAATGCTCGACCAATTCCAGAAAATCGTACCAGTGGCTATGGTTGCCCCGACGCCAGCGCGTCCCATACACCCGATCGCACGCCGCGTAAATCCGACTCCAGCGCCGACGCACCGCATGGTGCAGCGCCCCTCCGCGATAGTGGTTCCCTCTAAAACGGTCCATCCTCGACAGCCAGTCGGCTATCTGCTCGTTGCTCAATCGCAGATGGTACGCCAGCTGCACCAGCAGCAACCGATCGCTCCGCAGATGCAGGCGGGGCGCCTCACGCTCAAACAGCTGAAACAGCAGCGTTGCCCAGCGCGGGCGCTGCTTAACCTGCGCGCGATCCAGCCCGACCAGCGCCGGTTTCCAGCCTCGCAGGCGAAGTGGATACTCATTCGGAGCGCGATAGACCTGACAGCCCATATCCACATAGCCGCTCAGCTCTTCCTCACCGAACACCTCTTTGGTGAACGACTTCAGATGCAGTCCCCGATGCAGGTGAAGGAAACTGCGCAGAAGCAGCCATCGCGCCTGATCCAGCAGGGATGGCTCCCCATCCTCGCGCCAGCCGTAGAAGCCGATGAGGTTGATCCCCTCGCCCCGATGTGCCTTCACCAGGTCAGGACCCCACACCACGCTGGCATAATGCACGCTGTTGAGTGCCAGACTGGTGTTGCTGGTGCGCACACTGGCGACAAAGTTGTCGCTGACAGCCACGGTCAGCCCGAAGGCATAAAGGGTGTCATCTTCATCCACCACCACGGCGGAGGTGGCACCGCCGCGGCGCAGCCATTCGCACCACTGATTAACGCGCTGGCGCATCAGGGAGTCGGTCAGCAGGCATGCGTCGCGACTGAGCGCCACACACCGCTCCACATCCTCCAGCGTTGTCAATCTCACTTTTAGCATAATCCTCACCTGCTTATAGATTCGCGCGGTGGTGGGTCATCTCCTGCTTCTGGAGGGCGAGAGGGGCGATTTGCTGGGGGGTGTTGTGCAAAATCGTCCCATGTATTCGCATTTTCTGGTCTCAAGAGCAGCAGGAAGGACTTGCAGAGTGGTGTATACTACAGATCAGGTGATGGCGATGGCACAGCGCATACTCAAACTGAACGATCTGATAGCGGTGCTGATGGTTATCAGCTGCACCTCTGTATGTGTATGGGGTCAGACGATAGCGTGTGGCTATCGCGTCGGGATTACTGCGGCAGGAGATTATGTGAATGTGCGCTCCGCGCCTTGCGGCTCCATTTTGGGTCAGATACGGGCTGGTAATGAAGGTCAGGTTGCCTCCTCTTCCTGCTCGGGCACAGGCTCCTGTTCATCGTATACATTCTGGAATGTTCTGCCTCACGGTTGGATCGCCGCTGGACCAAGTAGTGCGCCCTGGCTGGTGGCTATGCCGGGAGAGGGCTACTACCCTAATGTAAGAAACACCAATGGAGCCTATCCAGTGCGTGTTTACAATGACTCTGGCAACTTGTTGCGTTGGCGACTTGGTCCTGGTACCAACTATCCCGAACTCGGTTCACCTAAAAGTGTGGGGACTACAGGAACAGCATACGCTGTCCGCGTCCGAACGGATGAACAACTGGTCTGGTGGCGGATTCGCTGGTCCGATGGTACCATCGGCTGGTCTGCCGATTCTCAAGTACCCTATGGAGTCTATCTGGTTCGAACGGGTTCGCCTTCATCCTTTAGCGTTGTATCCTTGCGCATAGAATCGATGGGGGCATCTTCCGTAGGGATAGAGGTGCGTGTTCCTGATCTGGACGCGGTGGTTCCTCCGAACTATACTGTGTACACAACCACAACGCTCCGCTATGTGTATGGGGATACGGTGCGCCTGATTGCGCCTGCCTCTGCAGGGGGCTACAGTTTCCGAGAATGGCGGCGGAATGGCTCGTCCTACTCTACGAATAGAGACATAACTTTTAGCATATACTCCAACGATACTTTCACAGCCGTCTATGCACCTCCCTCTTACACCATCAGCATTCAATCTTCTAATCCGAGCAGTGGTGTCTCGATCGTGGTTTCGCCCCCTGATAACAACGGGCAGTCAAATGGCACAACGCCCTTCTCACGCACTTATAATCAGGGGGCGAGCGTCACTCTGACAGCACCTGATACCGCGCCAAACGGTAATCGGTTCCAAGAGTGGCGGCGCAATAACTCGTTTTACTCCAGCAGTCGTACTACTTCCTTCACGGTGAATGCCAACGATACCTTCACAGCCGTTTACGCTTCACCACAGATACAAATCCAGCTCAGCGGGGAAAGCATCGATTTTTGCGACATCTGGAATCTCACAACGGCAGAACGATCGCTTACAATCACTAACTCCAGTTCAAGCACAGCCAATCTAAACATCACCGTGGGATCGCTTTCGGCACCCTTTAGCGTGGTCAGTGGACAGGGAAGCTATACATTGAGCCCGGGTCAGAGCCACACAGTGCGAGTTCGATTCGCCCCCCAGAACCTGGGCAGCTACTCTGCCAACCTTACCATTACCCACAACGCTACCAACAGGGCATCTCCGATTAACATTCCAGTTAGTGGGCATTCCTGCAGCGGTGAAATCGAGATTCGCAATTCTTCGGGTCAGCGCATTACGAGTCTGTCCTTCAAAGCAAATGTTGGTTCATCTCGTGAACAGACCGTCTACGCGATTAACACCGCTGCTTCGGGAAGCAGATGCACACTCAATGTCTCTGCATCGATTGTGAATAATGATGGATCGTTCTCGGTCTCTCCGACTTCATTTACCCTAACCAGTAGCGGGCAGCAGCTGGTGATTCGTTTCCAGCCCACCAGCAGTGGTACTCGCCAAGCGCAACTACGCCTTCGATATTCGCTCTGTGGCGATCCCTCTGCACAACGAGAGGTTAGCATCACTTTGACGGGTTCGGCGTTAGGAGGTGGTAGCTCACAATCCACAGAGGCAGAATTTCTGCGCAATCTGGTAGCGCCGTGGCGGCAGGGGCAATACTGGAGACCATCGACATACAGTGGTCATCCGCCTGGAGGTACCCTCTTTGCTGTGGACTTCAATAAAGTTGTGGATCGAACCCAAAGCTGTCCATACGCAAGCGGTGTCCTGAATGACTGCGACGAGGTGGTGGTCGCCTCCCACGCAGGAACCGCTTACCACCGCACCCAGAGTGGTTGCTCCGGCTACGGCAACTATGTGGTCGTGGTGAGCAATGTGCGAGTCCCAGCAACCTCCAGCACCTATCTGGCGACCCTCTATGCACATCTGAACTATTTCCTGAAAGACAACGGCGCGCCAGTGTCAGTAGGTCAGCCGATTGCTCGGGTGGGTGCCACAGGCACTGCTACATGTTCCCACCTGCACTATGAGATTCTGGAGGTGACGGTGTCGGGCAGCACGCTGACGCTGGGGACACGGCGTCAGGTGCTGAACAACGACACCATTCGGCTCAGCGGTCAGCCCCTGCAGGTGGATTTGAACTGCAGGGTTTACCTTAACGAAAGGGATTATATCTATGTGGGTCCGCCGATTCTGGGCACAGCAAGTGTGGACAGTATTCCGGGGAATATAGTGGGAACTTGCTCACCGACATGCGGCAACCAATGTGGTAACTTCCTTTGGTCGTCCGAAGAGGTGCCGGGACGTTGTATTCCGCACGAGTTACCTTCGGTCATCTACTTGACAGATGTGAACGGCGACGGCTGTGTGGATGATGCGGATCTGCTGGAGGTGCTGCAGGTAAGGGGTGCAGATGTATCTGAGCTCCCCAGTAGGGCAGCCGATGTGAACTGGGATGGCGTGGTAGACGAGACCGACCTGCTGATGGTGTTGATGGACATGGGTAATTGTTCCTACTGAGTTAATCTCAGGGGCTACCAACCGGGTTGCATCAGGAGACAGAGTCGGGAGTCTGTTGCGTTCGGTTCTCTCCGAATGGTCGCTACCTCGTCTCAGGGATGTGAATGAGCGCGGGCAGCTGGGTCAGGGAGAAGAGCGGCTTACTTCGGCGGTGGCAATCTCGGTCGGGCGGACGCCAAAGTGCGCGGCAGCTGAACCCTGATTGAGCGCAATCTCCAGATGACCGCTGCTGCCAAAGTATGCCACCGGCTCGCCCACCGCCACCTCGCCAAAGGTGCGCCGCAAAGGAATCGGCACACCCCTGAACCGAATCGTCACCTCGCCATCGCCCGATAACCACGCGCGGAACTGACGCTCCGACAAATCGAAAATCAGGTTGCCGAAGCCGTCGATGTGCAGCAGGTGCGTGCGGATGCCATCGGGCGATATTTCGGGGTCGATCGAGTCCAGTTGATGCAACGAGGCGGGGTCTATTGGCGTGCCGAGCTGCTCCAGCGGCGTGCCGTTGCACAGGTGCGCGGCGACGGGCGCGAACAGGTCGCGCCCGTGAAAGGTGGCGCTCAGTTCGGGCAGGAAGTAGCGCGGGTTGTCCAGCACGACCGCTCGCTGGAACGGGTCGATGCGCATCGCCAGCGACAGCAGCCCGTTATCGGGCGCGATATAGCGATGGCGCGACGCCTGCACCGCGACCGCCCGCCGCGCCGTGCCGACGCCCGGATCCACCACCGCGACGATATGCGTGCCGTCAGGCAGGTGCGGGATGGCGGTCATCAGCAGGTACGCGCCGCTGCGCCGATTGCCCGCGGGGATGCCATGCGTCAAATCGAGCAGGCGCGCCTGCGGCGCCCGCTGCATCAGCACCGCCTTCAGCTGACCCACATAGGTGTCGGTGTAGCCGTAGTCGGTCAGCAGCGCGATAATCCCGCTCACAGGTTCGCCTCCTCCAGCAGCGCGTGGCAGCAGTCGACCAGCCGGATTGTGCCCACGAACCGCCCTTCGCCCGTCACGGGCAGGGTGTCCAGCCCGTGCGTGTGCATCAGCGCGACCGCCTGCTCAATCGGCGCGCGCTCGTCGATTGCAGGTGGGTTCGCCAGCATCCAGTCGGTGATGGGCGTCCGGGCGTAAGCCCGTGCTTCAGGACGCAGGGCGTTCAGCGTCGGCAGCGGCTGACCGCTCCCGTACGCGCTCAAAAAGCGTTCGAACAGCCGCTCGAACAGCTGGCGCTCCGTGACGATGCCCTGCAGCACGCCCTCGCCATCCAGCACGGGCAGCAGCGTGACCTGATAGAGGTCTAACTTGTCCACCGCGTCCTGCAGGGTGGCGTCGGTGCGCAGGGTGGGCGCGTGCGTGTTGATGAACTCCAGCACTCTCATGATGGCAGACGGTTCACCTCGCGAATGATTGCCAGCGTGAGATCGACGCTGCGGGAGAGATTGTCGATACGCACGAACTCCTCGTGGGTATGCACTTTTTCCATCGCGGTGCCGACCACGCAGCAGGGCAGTCCGCGCGCGATGAAGATGTTCGCGTCGGAGCCGCCGCCCGTGGGTCGCATGGGGGCTTCCAGCCCGATGGCGTGAGCGGCAGACCGCACGATGCGCACGGGCAGGTCGTTCTCCGTGAGCTGGTAGCCCACATAGTGGCGCTCCACCTGAATCTCGGCGTCGCCGCCCCGCTCACGCGCCGCCTGCTCGAAGCACTCGATCATATGGGCGATCTGCGCGTCCACTTTGGCGATGGTGCGGCTGCGGGCTTCGGCGCGGATGCGCACTTCGGGGCAGACGATGTTGGTGGCGTGCCCGCCCTGAATCGCGCCGATGTTGGCGGTGGTCTCCTCGTCGATGCGTCCCAGCCGCATGCGGGCGATGGCGTGCGCGGCGATTTCAATCGCGCTGATGCCCTTCTCTGGCTCCACGCCCGCGTGCGCGGGCTTGCCGATGAGGCGCACCTCCATCGTGTCGTGCGTGGGCGTCTGCGACACAATCGCGCCCACCGGCGGTCCCGAATCGTACACGAAGCCGAAGTCGCTCTCCACCAGGCTCATATCGAGCGCGCGGGCGCCCTTCAGCCCGATCTCCTCGCACACGGTCAACAGCAGTTGAATCTGCCCGTGCGGGAGGTTGTTCTCCACCACGATTCGGATGGCTTCCAGGATCGCGCTCAGTCCCGCCTTGTCGTCCGCGCCCAGAATGGTGCTGCCATCGGTGCGGATGATGTCGCCTTCGATAATAATCTTCACATTCGGGTTCGGCTCGACGGTGTCGAGGTGGGCGCTGAAGAAGATTCGGGGCGCGCTGGAGATATTGGCGGGCAGGGTGGCGATGAGGTTGTTCGCGTTGCCGTTGACGACCTGCGCGGCGTTATCTTCACGCACTTCCAGCCCCAGCCCGCGCAGGAAGCCCTTCACATACTCAGCCACCTCCCGCTCCTGACGCGAGGGCGAATTGATGCTGCAGAGCGTGGTGAACAGCTCCACCAGACGGTCCGATTGCACGCCAAGCGGCTCCATAGCGGGGGTTCGATTCGCGCTGGCTGGCTCTCTTCCTGCTGCCCGCAGATTTTTTATGATGCCGCTCTCCTTTTGGGGAGCAGGGACGGGGTACATCAGCTCTTGCTGGAGTCTATGCCTGAATGGGATGGATGGGTTTCATAACAGTAGAGGATGAGCCGCGCGCGCCGATTGCGCGTGAAGTAGTTCCATGCCCACTGGATCAGCACGAGCAGTTTGTTCTCGAAGCCGACCAGATAGAGCAGATGCACAAAGAGCCACGCCAGCCACGCGATGAAGCCCGTCAGGTGCAGTTTGCCGATTTTGGCGACGGCGGCTTTGCGCCCGATGACCGCCATATCGCCTTTGTCCCGATAGCGGAAGGGCGGCGGGGTTCGTCCACGCAGGCGGTCACGGATCACTCGCGCCACATAGACACCCTCCTGCATGGCGACGGGCGCCACGCCGGGCAGGGGCGCGCCCGTCTGATGCGCATAATGGGCGAGGTCGCCTATCACGAACAGGTTCGGATAGCCGGGCACCGACAGGTCGGGATTGACAATGATGCGTCCGCCTTTATCGGTGGGCAGGCTGGCGCGGTCGGCAAGCCGTTCAGCGAGCGGCACGGAGCGCACGCCCGCCGCCCACAGCACCGTTCGCGCCCGCACCTGCACCGCTTCGCCCTGATAGGTGTATTGCACGCCCTCTTCGCCCACATGGGTCACCATTGCGCCCGTCTGTACCTCGACGCCGAGCCGCTGGAGCGACCGTCGCGCGGTCTTGCTCAGGTTCGGTGGGTAGGCTGGTAGCAGGCGGGGTCCACCTTCAAGCAGCAGGAGTCGCGCGGAGGCGGGGTCAAACTGGCGGTACTCGCCGCGCACGGTGACGCGCACCAGCTCCGCCAGCGCGCCCGCCAGCTCGACGCCCGTCGGACCGCCACCCACAATCACAAAGGTGAGCCACTCCTGCTGGCGTTGCGGGTCGGTTTCACGCTCCGCATGCTCCAGCGCCAGCAACACACGCCGCCGGATCTCCTGCGCGTCCTCGATGGTCTTCAGTCCTGGTGCATAGCGACCCCACTCCTCGTGCCCGAAGTGGTGATAGGTGGAGCCAGCTGCCAGGATCAGGTAGTCATAGGTGAGGGGTTCGCCCTCGCGCAGATAGACCGTCTGCGTCTGCGGGTCGATGTCCACCACTTCGGCATTCAGCACGCGCGTGTTGCGCTGGCGTTTGAGCAGGGCGCGGATAGGCGCGGCAATCTCCGCGGGACCCAGCCCGCCCGTCGCCACCTGATAGAGAAGCGGCTGGAACAGGTGGAAGTTACGCTTATCGATGAGCGTCACATTCACGGACGCGTTGCGCAGCCCCTTCGCTGCCTGCAAGCCGCCAAAACCGCCACCCACAATCACCACATGGGGTCTCATGGCTTCTCCGATCGGGTGGGCTTGCCCGCGGGCACTTTCACCTTGAGTTCCTGCTCGGTGCTCTTGCCTGCCGCGTTGAAGGCTTTGATGGTCAGCGTGTGGTCGCCCGGTTCGAGCGGCTCGGTGCGGATGCGGAACGGCTCGAAGGCGGTGTCGAACAGCCCGTTGAGGGCTTCCGCGCTGCGCCATTCGCCCTTATCGATGCGATATTGCACGCCCACAATCGGCACGCTGTTGCGCGGCGTGCGTTGTTTCGCCTGGCTGGAGCCGCCCGATTTGCCCGTCGCGCCCGCTGAACCGGCTCGATCGGCACTGAAGAGCTGTAAGGCGTAGCCGCTGAGTTCCACAGTGCGGTCATCGTTCACTCTGGGGCTGCTCTGGCGAACGGAGAGCACAGGAGGCGCGTTGCAGATAATAACGGGCACAGGCTCGGTGTAGACTTCGGCGTAGTCGGTGGGCGAGGCGGGACGGTCGCTCGCTTTGACGCGCAGCAGGTAGATGCCGTCGGGCGTGCGGGTGGTGTCCCACTCCATCTGGCGCGGGGCGGCGGGCGGTTCAGCAGGCGCGGTGGGCGTCGGTGGCGCGGGCGCAGACGGCAGCTGTTTCATCGCCTCGCGCATCTGCTGAATAAGTTGCGGCGCCTGCTGCTCGATCTGCTGGCGCACTTCGGGCGGGATGTCAGGCGAACTTTGCAACGCCTGCTGAAGGTCAGCCATCATCTGCGCTTCGTCGGGCAGCTCTGGCGGGACGGCTTGACGCCCTTCGACAGGCTGGCTCTCTTTGAGCGTCTGCCAGCTTTTGCCGCCATCGCTGGAGAGTTGCACCTCGAACTGCAGGGTGTCGCCGTCGGAGTCGCGCGCCGACCAGCGAATGGTCTGCTTACCGCTCCATGCGGTGTTCGCTCTGGGCACGAGCAGCTGGATCTCGGGCGGGCGGTTGGCGGGCAGATAGGTGAGCGTGAGGGCGCGGACGCTGGGTGCGGACTTGCCCGTCAGTTTCACGCGCACCTGCAGGAATCGCGCGGGCGGGCTGAGAATCGGGCTGCCTTCGGGATTGGTACCGGGTGCGGACCATGCGCTCCAGCTCTCGTCTGGCTCGCGCGTATTGCCGGAGCGGGTCTGAATCTCCACCTGAGCGCCGTCGGGCACGCTCGCGCTCCAGCGCAGAACGCCCCAGCGTGCGACCTGACCCGCGTCCAGCACGGGCGAGAGATAGACGCCCTCCGATTGCCCCGCCAGTTGCCACAGCTGTGCCTGCTCCGCCGAAGCCAGCACGAGCGCGGACGCCGAATCGCTGCCCGTGAGAGCGACCAGCTCGAGCGGCTGACGCATGCAGAGGACAGGTCTGGGCTCGCTCTCACCTTTGCAGGCTACAGCGAGCAGGCTGTCGTCGCTGAGCGCATAGAGCATGTCGCCCACGACCTGCATCGCACGGATGTTCAGTCGCCCATGCCGATGGAGCGGCTGGAGCATGCCCTGGGGCGAGAGCCGATAGAGGTTGCCCGACGGCATCGTGCCAATATAAAGGTTGCCCTGCGCGTCGCAGGCGAGCGCGCTGACCGTCGGCTCACGCAAATCGGCGACAGTGTTCGGGATGCCGATGGGTGACAGGCGATACACCAGCCCGCGCTCCGAACTGCCCACATAGAGGTTGCCCGCAGAGTCGCGAGCGAGCGCGGTGAAGTGGGCTTCGTCGGAGCGCATCAGCTCGCGCAGGGTGCGACCATCCCACCTCAGCAGGCGGGCAGGCACGCCCGTCGCGATATACACGCCCTGCTCGGTGGCAAGCAGCGCATTGATGTAGCGTGCGCCTGTGTGAACCAGCATCTGCAGGTTGCCATCCCTGAGCCGATGGAGCGTGCCTTCGGGCGAGACGCCAATATAGAGGCTGCCATCGGGCGCCAGCGTGAGCGCGGTCGCCATCAAGCCGGGCAGGTTTAGCGTGCGCTGAATGCTGCCGTCGGGGTTGACCACCTTCAGCTGGGCGGGCATGCCACCGCCCGCATAGAGATTGCCCCGCGAATCGCGAGCGAGGCACCAGATGTAGTCCAGATCGAGGCGGGCGAGCGGTTCAGGGCGGCGACTCAACTGCAGTGTGCCATCTGCCCCGACTGCGACGCCCTGCATCTTGCCGCGACTGAGCGTGCGATAGTCGCTCAGATCCCAGCGTTTGGGCGCACGGCTGACAGGCTTCTCGCGCGGGCGCCGTGCCTCCGACGGCGGCTGACCCGGCGGCGTCGGTGGAACCTCCTCGTCCAGCACGGCGGTCGCCTCCACATCGGACGGAACAGGCAGCCCATAATCCATCCCTATCTCGTCACCTTCCTCCCCTGATGGCTCAGTGGGTGGCGAAGGTGGCACGAAGCCGCCTGCAGGAGGCGGCACGGGCAAGCCAAACAGGCGCCCTTCACCCTCTTCCGGCGGCAGAACGGTCAGAAACAGCATCTGACTGCCCTGCAGAACCCAGTCGGTGGCGCGAATCTGCTTAATCTGATCGGGTTCAGGCTGGATGCCGGAGGCACGAGGTGTGGTGAGGATGTCGCGCAGGATGGGCGGCAGCTGATAGAGCGGCTCGCCGCGCACGGTGGCGCCCATCGCCTGCATGGTGAGCGTGGTGACGAGCTGATGGTTGCGCTCGCGCCGCTGGAACTCGCGCAGGAGCTGCTCGGTGCTGGGTGTACCCCCACCACCCCCCATCAGGATACGGAACAGCCCCGCAGGAATGCCACCTGGCACACCGCCACCTTCGCCGCCGCCCGACACCTGCAGGCTATAGCGCCCGGGCGTCGCATCGTACGGAATGCGGAAGGTGAACTCAATCGGTGCCAGTGCGGAAGACGACGCGGCGGGGCGTACCCACACCGTCGCGCGAACCTGATCGCCAGGGCGATACGCGCCTTTATCTGTCGTGACGCGCTCAATAAACGCCGTCTGGCGACCAGGTTGAATAATCACCTCCATCTCCAGCGATTCGAGTTCTGCCCTGCGGTCGGGCGCGCTCTGCAGCAGTCCCAGCACATACTCTAAATCTTGCAGCACAACGGGCTCAATTCCCGCCTCGCTGAAGACGCGGTTCTCGTAGCGAATCTCGCCGTAGGGACTGGTTTTGAGTGTCCAGCGCACGGTCGCGGTGGCGTCGCTCACCGCGAAGTAGACCCGCCCGATGAACTCGAAGGCGGCGATATCGATCAGTATCGGGGTCAGCATCGGGTGGCGGAACAGCTCACAGCGATAGGTGCGCGTGACGCCCGTTTGCGCGTTCGTGATGCGCATCTGCATGGGCATCATGCGCGCGCTCGCCCCGATTCGACCCGCGATAGCAAACGCGCCATCGTGATAGATGACGCCCAGCGTCTGTGCCCGATTGCCCAGCTTGAAGGAGGCATAATACGAGGGGAACACATCCACGATCTCGGCGGCGGTCATGGGTATCTGCACCTCGCCCGCGCCCAGAAACGGATGCCCGAACGCCAGAATCGAGTCGCCCTTGCGATAGGTGAGGGTGCCAATCGCGGTGAAGTCCAGATCGCCAGTGGCGAGCGCGCCGCCGACCGCTGCGCCCGGCTCAAACCGCACTTTGATGGGCTTGCCCGCGCCACCCGGCGCCATGACAGGACTCAGCCCGAACGGCTCGATCTTCTGGCGCAGCCGTTCCAGCCCGCGCGCCGAGACGCCGCTGACCATCAGGGGTGTCATCAGCGGGCGCGCCCACGCCAGATTCGGCGCACCCGGCGGCTGGAAGCCAATATAGATTCCCGCGTACTGTCGCCCCGCGATGCGAATCGGGCGGTTCACCACACGCGGCGCCGTCGGCTGAACTGCTCGCTGCGCCAGACGCGGGTCAAAAGTGGTGAGCATATCTTCCAGCGGGGTCACCAGCGCGTGTGGCTCGCGCGGAAAGGCGAACCCATAGGCAATCGCGCCCACAATCCTGCCGTTCACAAACACGGGGCTGCCGCTCATGCCCGCGATAATGTTCGCCTGACGATTGGTAATCGCGCCGCCCTTCATCTTGATCAGCACCAGCGGTCGCCCGAAGTTCGCGTTCTGCAGCACGCCCACAATCTCCACATCGAACCGTTCGATCTGCACGCCCCTGAACACGGTCAGCCCGTAGCCCTTCATGCCGGGCTTCAGCTGGGAGACGGGGAATGCGTCGCGCAGCATCGAGGCGACATCGGGCGCCTGCGCCCGCAGAGCCATACACAGCAGTCCGATACCCAACCAGCTCATCAGCGTTCTCATGGTTGCGCTCCTCCCTCAAAGCGTGTCGGCGAATAGCTCGCTAACGGCGATTTCTGCGTCGGGCTTCGCCAGCGGGTGAACCACCTCACCGGGACGCACAATCTCGCGCACCTTATAGCCGTAGCCAAATGGCATCTCTTCCAGCGGGCTGGGCGTTCGGTACACCTCCAGCAGGCGGTCTTTCAGGTTCACAATCCAGTATTCGGGGATGCCCGCACGCGCGCACAGGCTCAACTTCTGCGTGCGGTCATACGCCAGCGTCGCGTCCGACACTTCCACCACCAGCACGGCGGTGCCGGGATGCGTCTGCTGATAGTCAGCAGGGGCGCCCTCGACCGCCGCGATATCGGGTTCAGGCTCGCTATCGCCCATCGCCAGCGCTCCCTGAAACCGAACCCAGTAGCCCTCGCGAAAGATTCGGTTGAACAGTCGCTGGATGCGGTCGCCTGAAGCGAAATGCTGGGGGCTTACAGGGGACATCTCTATCACCTCGCCTTCTATCCGCTCCACCCGCCTGCCTTCGAAGAAGCCCTGCTCCGCCATGCGGTGGTACATCTCGCGCGTGATTTTGAGCCGCGGCACCGGGAGCCGTTCCTGACTCGCCTGCTGCGATTCCGACAGAGGTGTTCGTGCCATCCTCTCACCGCCATCGATTGTACCTGATTGCGGTATAATGCAGTCGTTGCGATGGCAAAGACAGCGCTTCTGGTCTACTCCGGCGGGTTGGACACCACCGTGTGCATCCCGCTGTTGAGAGAGGAGTACGGTTTCGAGCATGTGGTGACCGTCACGGTGGATGTGGGTCAGCCGCGCGAGGATATTGCGGACGCGGCGGAACGCGCGGCGATTCTGGGCACGGAGCATTACACGGTGGACGCGCGCGCCGAGTTCGCCCGTGACTACTGCATGCCAGCGGTCAAAGCGAACGCCGACTATCAGGGCTACCCGCTCAGCACAGCGATTGCCCGCCCACTGATTGCCCGCAAGGCAGTGGAGGTGGCGCGGAACCTGCCGCGAGTCGACGCCTTTGTTCACGGCTGCACGGGCAAAGGCAACGACCAGTTCCGAATCGAGTTCATCCTGCGCACCCTGATGCCCCATGTGCCCATCGTTGCGCCCATGCGCGAGCGCAACATGACCCGCACGGAGGAGATCGAGTATGCGCGGGCGCGCGGCGTGCCGATTCATCAGAGCGCGGACAAAATCTGGAGCATCGACGAGAACCTGTGGGGACGCTCCATCGAGGGCGGGCGGCTCGAAGACCCCGCGTATGTGCCTCCAGAGGAGATCTATCGCTGGACTCGCAACCCGCAGGACGCGCCCGACGAACCCCAGCGGCTCACAATCGAATTCGAAGCGGGTGTGCCCGTTGCACTTGATGGACAGCGCATGGAGCCGCTCGCGCTGATCCAGAACCTGAACGAGATAGCCGGCTCACACGGCGTCGGACGCATCGATATGATGGAGGACCGCCTGATCGGGCTGAAGGTGCGCGAGAACTACGAGTGCCCCGCCGCCGTCACGCTCATCACGGCGCATCGCGCGCTGGAGGCGCTGGTGTGCGCCCGCGAGGAACTGCGCTTCAAGGCGCAGGCTGATCGCGCCTGGGCAGAACTCGCCTACGCGGGGCTGTGGCTCGATCCCTTCAAAGACTCGCTGGAGGCGTTCATCGACAAGGTGCAGGAGCGCGTGTGGGGCACGGTAACGGTGCGCCTGTTCAAGGGGAGCGCGAGCGTGGTGGCGCGCTCCAGCCCGTGGGCACTCTACGATGAGTCGCTCGCCTCGTTCGACACGCGCGATTTCGACCAGTCGGAGATGAGCAGCGCGGTCAAAACGCACGGGCTGCCCGCCCGACTCTACTACCAGCTCAAGCAGCGAGGTCAACAGCCATGAGCCTGCTGGGCTGGCGTTCCGCTGCCGAAGCCCATCAGCTCATCATCGAAGCACAGCGAAGGTTCCTGCAAAAGTGAGCAGCCCTCCCCAAAAGGGAAGGGCTGCTCGCCCATAGAGTGGCAGATGGCTTCAGCAGCCGTTGCCGAACTCAAACAGCACATTCAGCAGGTCGGCATCGTCTACAGTGCCATCGCCGTTGGTGTCTTCAGGCATGAAGGCTCCCGTGTTCCCGAAGGCGAACAGCACTGCCAGCAGGTCGGCATCATCCACGCAGCCGTTCATGTCCACATCGCCGAAGCTGAAGGCGGTGAAGGCAACATTGTCCACCGCGAGGATGTTGCCTTCGTTGGTGCCCGTGCCGCCACCCACAAAGAAGCGGAATGCGGTGGGAATGGCTGCCGTGCGGTTGACCAGATACCAGTAGGGAAAGTCCGCCGTTGGACCGACAGGCGTGGAGAAGGTATCACCCGTCGCTAAATCGCGGATGCCGACCTTCACCAAATGCCGGGCGTCGGGATTGCTATCGTCGAGCCTGAACGCAACGAAGCGACGATACCACTTGTTGATTTGAAGTCCGTGGAAGGGGTTGGGCGGGTCAAAAGACACGATAGATGCAGAACCACCCGAATCGGACACCACCCAGGTCATTCGCCAGCCATCGTTTGGGGTGACTTGGGGACTAACCCACTGGAACAGGTCGATGAAATACCGGTAGTTAGCCGTGGCAGGTTGCAACGAGAATGAGGCAATGTTATCGTAGTTGAGACCATCGGCGCTCACGCTCGGATCGAAGTTCACCGCCACATCGTAGCTCACCAGCCAGATGGTCCGTGCGCCCCAGTTGAAATCCTTCTGGGCGCGTGGGAAGAAGCCGGGTGTATCCTTACGCGCCGCGATAAATTGTTGACCGCCGCCAGGATTGCTGCCAAGCGAGCCGAGCCAGGCAGGCAGCCCAGAGTAGAGATAGACCGACCAGTCGGTGCTGGACGCGGGCCGGTACCAGGAGTTCTGACCTGTCAGAATACCGGGTGCGTAAGTGGGCGGCTCGAAGCCGTCAAAGAAGGACTGGGCATTCGCAAATGCCACCAGCATCCCTATCAGCGCCACTATCAGCATGCCTTTCTGCAAGGGTCGCATCATCTCACACCTCCATCAGTCTAACTTGCAGGGGATTGACACCCTGCATCCCTATTATACCCCAATTTTGCGGGGATTCCTGCATCGATGCAGGGTAATATGGGCGAATCAGGGGGGCGAAAAAAAAATGGTTGCGGGGGTGGGATTTGAACCCACGACCT
Organism: Armatimonadota bacterium; assembly: GCA_037445735.1. GTDB lineage: Bacteria > Armatimonadota > Fimbriimonadia > Fimbriimonadales > GBS-DC > HRBIN15. Next base: position 51,382 of record JBBIJY010000015.1, read on the forward strand.
TCGGGTTATGAGCCCGACGAGCTACCAGACTGCTCCACCCCGCGTCGTTAGCGCTTTAATTAATACCCGATGGGGGTAGGGGTTTGTCAAGGGGGTGGGGAGGCGGTTCGAAGATTCAGGGACATAATCCTGAGTGAAGCCCCTCACCCGTACCCTCTCCCCCGCTGGGGGAGAGGGGTTTCGTTTCTCCCTCTCCCCCGCTGGGGAGAGAGTCGGGGTGAGGGGCAGACTTTCCTCTGGGCGGGGAATCCTGTCTTCCCTGCGTCGCCCGGGCGCCCTTGCTGCGCTGTAGTGAAGAACTAACAGCCGCCACCGAAGTTGAATAGCACGGTCAGCACATCGGCGTCGTCCACGATGCCATCGTCGTTGAGGTCGGTGGCAGGGTCGCTGCTGCCAAACGCGAACAGCACCGCGAGCAGGTCGCTATCGTCCACGCAGCCGTTGCCATCGACATCGCCCTCCTGCTCGGACTGGGCGACCGCCGCGATGGAGAGATTGTCATAGAACGCTGCGTCGTTCGAATTGCTGCCGAAGTTGAAGTGCCACACATCGGCGTCGCCGAACACCGCATTCGCTCGATTGCTGATGCGTCCATCACCCACCAGCTGACCGTTCACAAACGCCTGGAAGTTGCCCGTGTTGTAGTTGATCACGAGGCGGTATCGGTTCCATCTATCGCGCTGAACGAAAACCCCTGTCTGGTAGAGTTGCTCAGTGACGCCGTTCACATAGCGGACCAGCACCACTTCGTTGCTGGGATACACAGCGAGGGCGCACACGCGCTCGATATTGCCGGAATAGTTATCGATGCCGTACTGTCCCTGTCGGGCGCTGGTGGTGAGATACATGTCCCAGCGAATGACGATAATCTTGTTGGGGCTGGCGCTGGTGTCGTGGTTGATCGGTTTCCACCACCAGCTGTTGGCGCCGCCGCTCACAGGGGTGATTTTGAGCGATTGCACGCCGGAGAACGCGCGTTCGGTGCTGATCTGCCCAAGATTCGGCACGCTGATGTGATACTCATTCCAGCCGTCCTGACCCGCGATATTGCCAGGCGCGAAGGGTGGGTTCTCAAAACCCGTCTGATACAGCACCTGCGCCTGCAGGCAGGCGAGGCTCATGGTCAGTGCTAGACTCCAGAGTGCCTTTCGTCGCATACAGTTCGCCTCCGTTTCCTGTCGATTCGACCGATGGTCGCTCCAGCAGGTTTCGGCTCTATTATAGCCGATTTGGTGGGGAAGATGGGGCTTGTGATTTTACGGGTTTTTGATGGGGCGCCAGCCGATGAGCGTTTCGAGGCGCTGGATGAGGGTGGGCAGGGGTAAGCCGACCACATTGAAGTAGTCGCCCTGCACGCGCTCCACCAGCAGAGCGCCATACTCCTGAATGCCGTACGCGCCTGCCTTATCGAACGGCTCGCCCGTGCCGATGTACCATTCGATCCATTCCGTGGTGAGGGTTCGGAAGGTGACGCGCGTGCGCGGGGCGTCGAGGGTGAGGTGTGTGGTGCGCCCCTGCTGGCGCAGGAGCAGGCAGAGCGCGGTGATGACGGTGTGGGTGCGCCCAGAGAGCAGGCGCAGCATCTGGCGGGCTTCGTCGGCGGTCTGCGGCTTGCCCAGCACCTGCTGATCCAGCACCACCAGCGTGTCGGCGGCGATGATGAGCGCGTCGGGGTAGGCGGGGGCGACCGCTTCAGCTTTGGCGCGAGCCAGCCGCTTCGCCAGCGGCGCGGGGCGCGTTGTAAAAGGGGGCAGCCATTCTTCGATTCGGGCAGGATGGATTGTGAACGGCTGCCCCAGCAAGCGCAACAGAGCCTGCCGCCGCGGCGACTCAGAAGCCAGCACCCACTGCACAGCGCCCCCTACAGGATTTCCGCTGCCGTGATGATGCTCTGCGCAATCTCCTTCATCGTCTTATTCTGATTGCGTGCCATAAAATGAATGCGCCGAAACGCCTCCGATTCGCTCAATCCCAGCCGATCCATCAGGATGCCTTTGGCGCGTTCGATCAGCTTGCGCGTTTCGAGCGCCTCTTTGAGTTCCTGCACCTCCTTATCTTTGCTCTGCATCTCGCGGAATCGGGTGAGCGCGACATTGATGGCGGGTGCCAGCTCCTGCTTGCGGAACGGTTTGAGCAGATAGGCATAGGCGCCGGCAGCGGTCGCCTGATTGACCAGTTCCTCTTCCGCATAGGCGGTGAGGAACACAATCGCGCACGGGTGCTGCTGCACGATCTGGCGAGCCGCCTCGATGCCGTCCATAATCGGCATGCGGATGTCCATCACCACCACATCGGGCAGGGTCTGAAGGGCGACCCGTACGGCATCCTCACCCGTTTCGGCTTCGCCCACCACTTCATAGCCCAGCTGCTCCAGCTGGGTCTTGACCATCAACCGCGTCAGCTCTTCATCCTCTGCGATTAACACTCGGACAGGGGATTTGTATGGTTCCATCGTTCTCCCTCCTGCTTCAGGTTCGCTCCGCTCGGCGTGCGATGTAGGCGCGTGCCATCTCCAGTTTACCGGCGGTGGTGTAGCACGGGTCGGCAGGCGTGAGGGGCAACCTGACAGGTTCGCCCGTGAACGCCGACTGATAGATGGCACTGATCAGCTCCAGCGAGAGACGTCCCTCCTCGCCGCTCACGGGTGGCTGGGTGCCTTCTCGCACGCATCGCACGAAGTCATGAATCTGTGCCGCGTGCCCGGGGTAGGCGGGTTCTTCGATTTCGCGGCACGCTTCCGCTATGGCGGTCAATTGCGCTTCGTCCCGTGAATGGGGACGGAACGGAAACATCTGGATACTGCCCTGCGTGCCCAGAATCAGGATACGGCTCACATCCATTTCCAGCTCGGCGGCGGTGGAGGCGCAGAAGCTGGCATAGCGGGCAGGACGCTCCCAGTACAGGCTTGCCATGCACCAGTCTTCCACTTCGATGTCGTGGGCAACGGTGTCGATGGTCGCCTGCACGCTGTTGGGCAGCCCCAGCAGATGCACCAGCATATCGACATGGTGCGAGGCCTGGTTGATGACGGCGCCGCCCCCTTCAGTGGACCAGCGTCCGCGCCAGCTCACTTCGTAGTAGACGGGTCGCCGCCACCAGAGACAGCTGACCTCCGCATAGAACGGGTTGCCGATCAGCCCCCGTTCCAGCACCAGCCTGGCGCGGCGCGTGTCCGCCTCATAACGCAGCTGGAAGATGGCGCTGAGCAGGCGTCGGGTGCGCCGCGCGGTGGCAATCATTGTGTCGGCTTCATCGAGGCTGACTGCCATCGGCTTCTCCACCAGCACATGCTTGCCCGCCTCCATCGCGGCAATCGCCATCGGCGCGTGCAGGTGGTGCGGTGTGCAAATACTCACAATCTGAATCTCGTCGTTGCGCAGCAGGTCCTCCGCTTCGGTTGTCCAGAGCGGCACCTGATAGCGCATCGCCAGCGCACGCGCCCGATCCTCGTCAATATCGGCGACGCCCACAATCTGCACCTCGGGCGCCAGTTGCGCATAGGCTTTGGCATGAGCGCTGGCTATACCGCCCGCCCCGATAATCCCGACACCAATCTGTTCCATCCTGCGTGCCTGCGCAGCAAGCCCGCCGGCACAGGCTTGCTACTCCATCCTATTTTACCACCCTGCTGACCGCGAATGCAAGAGCAAAGCCATCGTAAAAGGTCAAACGGCGTCGAATAAGGTAGAATCGCTACTGGAGGTGGCTTCCGATGGTGCGATGGAGCCTGACCATTGCGATATTGGCGGGATTGGTGCTGAATGGCTGGTTGACCGACCGAACCGTTAAACGGGCACCAGCACCACCCATCACAGCGCTTCAATGGCGGGATATTAACGGCAAGGTGATGCGCTGGAGCGATTGGCGTGGGAGCCGGGTAATCGTGATGCTGACGCTTTCGACGCGCTGTCCAGCGGTGCCGCGCTATGCGCCGCGCCTGAACCGCCTGTATAGCACCTATCACTCGCGTGGCGTGGCGTTTGTTGGGCTGTACCCCGAAGCGGACGAGACGCCTGAGCGCGTGCGCGACCATGCCCGACGCATGGGCTTCCAGTTCCCGGTGGTGATCGAGGGCGCGGCGGCGATTGCCCGTGCACTCAAAGCGACCCATGTGCCGCAGGCGTTCGTGCTGAACTCACAGGGGCAGTTGCTTTACAGCGGCGCCATCGATAGCGTCATCAAGCGCGAGGTCGGTCAACACGCCTACCTGCGCGACGCGATTGAAGCCGTGCTGAATCGCAAGCCTGTTAAGATTGCCCGCACCGCCGTCACGGGCTGCTTCCTGACCCTGCCCGCTGACAAGCCCACGCCGCCGCGCGTGACCTTCGCCGAGCATATCGCGCCCATCCTCTATCAAAACTGCACCACCTGCCACCGCCCCGGCGACATCGGTCCATTCCCCCTGCAAACCTATGAAGATGCCCGCCGCTGGGCGAAAGAGATCAAGTTCTACACGCAGAGCCGCCAGATGCCGCCCTGGAAGCCCGTGCCGGGCTGGGGCGAGTTCCGTGAGGAGCGACGCCTCACTGACGAGCAGATTCGGCTGATCGCCGAATGGGTCGATTCAGGCGCGCCGGCGGGCGACCTGTCCCGCGCGCCCAGGCCCCCGGAGTTCAATAAAGGCTGGTACTTCGGTGAACCCGATCTTGTCGCCGAGATGCCCGAAGAGTACACGGTGGAGGGCACAGGGGGCGACGAATATCGCTACTTCGTGATCCCCGTTGAAGTGCCCGAAGGCGCGGCGATGGAAGCCATCGACATTCAGCCGGGCAACCGCACGGTGGTCCACCACGCGAATGTGTTTATTGACCTTTCCGGCACAGCACGCCGACTGGACGCGGAAGACCCTGCGCCGGGCTATGCGCGCTTTGGCGGAGGTGGCTTTATCCCCGCGATGATGCTGGGCGGCTGGGTGCCCGGCATGCGCCCGATGCGGCTCGAGCCAGGCTACGCCGTGCTGCTGCCCCGCAAGTTCGACCTGGTACTGCAAATCCACTACTTCAAGCGAGGTACCCGCGAGAAAGACCGCACGCGCGTCGGGCTATACTTCTCGCGAGCGAAGCCCATCAAACCCGTTCAGCTGGTGGTGATTGGCAACACGCGCTTTGTCATCCCGCCCGGCGCCAGACGCTACGAGATTCGCGCCCGGTGGAAGACGCCTTCCGACCGCCCCGTGTACGCGCTGGCGATTATGGCGCATATGCACCTGATTGCGCGCGGCTGCGAGGTGATCGCTCGCGCACCCGACGGACGCACCATCCCACTGCTGAAAATCGACGACTACGACTTCAACTGGCAGCAGACCTACTTCTACAAGCAGCCAATTGAGCTGCCGCCGGGCACGGTGATTGAGGCGGTGGGCTGGTACGACAACTCGTCGGACAACCCGAACAATCCGAGCAATCCGCCGCGCGAGGTGCGCTATGGCGAACGCACCTACGACGAGATGTTCTACATCTTCCTCGCCATCCACGACCCGCAGGCGAAAGGTTCCTATCTCATCCCCGCCTCACTTTAGAACCATCCATCGCGCTCAGCGGAGAGGGAGAACACCAATCCCTCTCCGCTTTTGGGTAGAGGGAGCTAAGGGAAAACCTTCACGCCGTACTTATCGTCTAATCAGCGGTGAGAGCATGCAAAAGCTGAGAACCGTTTTCGGATTTACAGGCATGCTGATGGTGCTGGCTGCGGTGTTCAGCCAGCCCAGTGACCTGCCCATCCGTCGCGTGGTGCTGTATCGGAGCGGAGTCGGCTACCTTGAGCGGTCAGGCGTCGTGACGGGCACAACCAGCATTACCCTCACTCTGCGCGAGGCGCAGGTGAACGACCTGCTCAAGTCGCTGGTGATGATCGACCTGGATGGTGGGCAGATACTGCCCATTCAATACACGCCGCGCGACCCGCTGAATCGAACGCTGAGCAGTTTCGTGGTGGACATCAGCGACAATCCCTCCCAGGCGCAGCTCCTCTATCGGCTCAGAGGGTTAGAAGTGGAGTTCCAGCTGCGCCGCCGCAGCCTGCGCGGTCAGGTGATGAGTGTGGAGCCGGCGAATCGCCCCGACCGCGGGGGCTGGTCCCGATACGACATGCGCATCAATCTCCTGCGTAACGGTCGGCTCGAAAGCCTCTATCTCAGCGAGGTCCAGAGCTTTCGGGTGCTCGATGCGCGTATCCAGCAGGAGCTGGAATCGGCGCTCCGTGCCATCGCCAGCGGGCTGGATGACCGACGCCGCAACATCGAGCTCCGCCTGCAGGGCACGGGTCAGCGGCGCGTTCTGATTGGCTACCTGACGGAGATGCCCCAGTGGAAAATGAGCTATCGCCTGGTGATCAGCGAGGGTCAGCCTGCCATCCTGCAGGGCTGGGCGATCGTTGAAAACACCACCGATGAAGATTGGAACAGCGTGCAGTTGCAGCTGGTATCGGGACGCCCGATCAGCTTCACCCAGAACCTGTACGAGCCGTTTTACCCGGCGCGCCTGCGCTACACGCCGCCCAGCGAAGGTGCGCTCCTTCCGCCCCTGCCACAGGCAAGCCTTGAGCAGTTCCAGCTGGAGCAGCGCGCGCAGGAACCGCCCCGCCAGATCGGGGAACCGCCCTTCCTGCGCAGGAGTGAATCAGCGGGCGGGTTTGGTGGTGCCGCTCCCGATGTTGTGTTCGGGGGGATGCCCGCGCCGCGCGAACGCCCACCAGCACCCGGCGAAGCGATGACCCCCGAAGCCGTGCAGCGCTCCGTGCCAGAGATGGCACGCGGGCAGGAACGCGGCGCCCTCTTCGATTATCGTGTCGAACAGCCTGTCACCATCGCGCGCCAGCAATCCGCAATGGTGCCCGTCATCAACCGGAGCGTCGCTGCCGAGACCGTCACCTTCTACAACGCTAAAAATCATCAATATCATCCCTTCTTCGGCATCCGCCTCAAAAACACCACAGGACTGACGCTTATCAGCGGTCCGCTTACGGTCTATCTGAATGGCGCCTATGGCGGCGACTCCTACATGCAGGTCACCGAGCCTGATAACGAACAGTTCCTGCTCTATGCGCTGGATGTCGGTGTCGAGGTGAATCGGCGCGATCCCATCACCATTAAGCGCATGGTTGCCGTGGCTGTAGCAAACGGCATGTTGAAACGGCACTATCGCGAAAGTCGCACCACCGTCTATGAGATCAAGAATCGGGATGGTCGCCCGCGCCAGCTGGTGCTGGAGCATCCGCGCGATAACGAATGGCAGCTGGCCGCACCCACCACCAGTGAGCGTACCGCCGACTTCTACCGCTTCCAGCTGAACCTCCAGCCCCAGCAAGCCACCACCTTCGAAATCAGCGAGGAAAAATCGCTGTTTGAAGAACTTTCGCTGCTCGCGGTCGACAACAACCAGCTGGTGCAGCTCCTCGCAAGCGGCGAAATTGAGCCCAGGCTCCGTGAGGCGTTCCAGCGAATTGTCCAGATGCGCACCGCGATGTCCGAAACGGAGCGCCAGATTCAGGCGCGAAACAGCAGAATTCGAGCCATCACCGACGATCAGGCGCGCATCCGCGAAAATATGCGCGCGCTGGATCGAAACTCCGACCTTTACAAAGAGTATGTCGCCACCCTCTCCCGTCAGGAACGCGAACTCGCCCAACTCCGACAGCAGCTGGAACAGCTCCAGGCGACTTACGATCAGCAGTCGAAGGAGCTTCGCGACTACATTCAGGGGTTGAACCTCTGATAAGGCTCTGCCCCTCTCCCGGCGCTGCGGGGGAGGGGGGTCGCTCTTACGCCAATCGCTATCGACGGTCTCTTAGCCGATTCGCTTATCGGCGAGCCAGCCTGTCAGCACGCCGAGCGTCCACAGAATCAGATACAGCCCGATGCACAGGCGGGTCCAGCGGCGCACAAAGAGCGGATTGCGGCGTCGATACCACTCAGCGAAGCTAACAGCGAGCATCACGGTTGCGCCTTTCACCCCAAAGAACGCGCTCCACCCGAAGCCCAGCACCCAGTTCATAATCGGGTTGAACTCTGTCGCCAGCCCGTTCGTAATCAGCCAGTAGGTGCTGAGCGCGTCAGCCGTGCAGATAAGAATCAGTCCCCAGCTCTCTTTCAACATGGCGGTCATAGAGGCATTCAGCACCTTTCGTGCCACAGAAGGCTGAGGCTGTTCGAAAAATCCAACCAGAGGCAAGGATGCCCCTCACCCCTACCCTCTCCCCAAAGGGGAGAGGGAGAAACGAAGCCCCTCTCCCCCGCACGCGGGGGAGAGGGTACGGGTGAGGGGGCTTCACACAGGCGGATAGGATGCCCGCGAATTTTCGAACACCCTCCAGAAGGCTTGACTTCGGCGTCCGAGCGGGTATAATAGCCTCTGCGATAACCGCAGACAGCAGGTGTCCCGCTTCGCGGGCATAATCCGAGCATTCGGTTCGCCTGCCGAGGGATGCGCAAGGGGTCTGGATGTCGGTCGCAAGAGGCGCGTTCGCGCCACGGCGACGGCAACGCTGGGTCATTGTGCGAGCCTGCTGGTCTGCACGGCTCGCTTTTCGCATTTAATAACAGGAGGTGAAGCGGATGCCATCGCCCAAAAAGGTGGCACAGGTGGAACAGATTCGGCAATGGCTCAATCGGGCGCGCGGGCAGATTCTGACCGACTATCGCGGGCTGACCGTGCGTGAGATTACCGACCTGCGCCGTCAGCTGCGAGCGGTGGGCGCTGACCTGCATGTGGTCAAAAACACGCTCTATCGGCGCGCCGCGGATGGCAACCTGCCGCCCGCACTGGAACCGTACCTGTTCGGACCGACGGCGGTCGCCTTCATTCAGGGCGACGAAGCAGCCGCCGCGAAGGTGCTGGTCGAGTTCATCAAGCAGGTGCGCAAATCGGAGGTGAAGGCGCTCGTGCTGGGTCAGCGGGTCTACCCTGCCAGCGCGGTGGAGGAGCTGGCGAAACTGCCCCCGCGCGAGGTGATGCTGGCACAGCTGCTCGGCGCGATGCAATCGCCCATCAGCGGGCTGGTCGGCACCCTCTCCGAGCTGATCGGGCAGTTCGTGCGCACGCTGCAAGCCGTTGCCGATAAGAAGGCGCAAGCCTGAACCCAAACGAAGGAGGCGAGAACCATGGCAAAACTGACCGCTGAAGAGATTATTCAGGCGATCGATGAGATGACCGTGCTGGAGCTGAACGAGCTGGTCAAAGCGCTGCAGGAGAAGTACGGTGTGTCGGCTGCCGCGCCCGTCGCGGTCGCCGCGATGCCCGGCATGATGGCGCCCGGCGCACCCGCCGAAGCTGCCCCCGCCGAAGAGAAAACCGCCTTCGATGTCATCCTCACCAGTGCGGGTGACCAGAAGCTGCAGGTGGTGCGCGTCGTGCGCGAGGTCACCCAGCTCGGTCTCAAGGAAGCCAAAGACCTCGTGGATGGCGCTCCCCAGCCTGTCAAACAGGGCGTCAGCAAAGAGGAAGCCGAAGAGATCAAGCGCAAACTGGAAGAGGTCGGTGCGAAGGTCGAAATCAAGTAAACTCCATCCACCTTCCAGCGAGCATGGGGCAGCACGACCCTGCTCCCATGCTCGCTGCCGCGCCCGCACTTCCGAAAGAGGTACCATTAACTTATGCAGAAAGCTTATCAGGTGGCGACGCTGCCTGCTACGGAATGGGCACGCTTACCGCAGCACATTGCGGAAGAGTTTCTTGCCAGCATCGAAAACCCGCGCGTGCTGGATGCAGGCTGTGGCGACCGTTGCAGTGTAACAATGCCGCCCCATGTGTTCATCGTCGGACTTGATAATTCACCGGAAGCCCTCGAACGCAATGACCGGGTTCATCAGAAAATTCTTGGCGATATACAGACTTATCCGCTGGAAGCGAGCCAGTATGATCTGATTGTGTGCGTAGATGTTCTCGAACACCTGCCCCATCCGCAACAGGCTCTGCAAAACATGTGGCAGGCATTGAAACCTGGAGGTTTAATGATTTTGCGAGCGCCAAATCTCTACTCACTCAAAGGATTAATCACAAAATTTACACCTCACTGGGTGCATGTGGCGTTTCGACGGTATGTGCTGGGGAATAAAAACGCGGGCAAACCTGGCTATCCACCTTTCAAAACCTATCTGCGCACCTCGATGACGCCCGGGGCTGTCGCTCGCTGGACATCCCAGCATGGAGGAGTGATCCGCGCGCTTTACTTCTGTGATGGTTCTAATCCATACAATCTGAAGCGGTACTCGAAGGCGCTCTGGATGGTATGGAACGCTCTTCTTTTTCTGGCGCGTGTGCTGTCGTTCGGGCGCTATTGCGAGCGCACGGATTACACCCTCGTGATCGAGAAGCGATCCCGGAGCGACTAATGTCGGCGTGTTTCAAATCTCCAGATAGCCCGTGGCTTATGAGGCGCGGCGGCTTCCATGAGGCAACAGATGCGCAAAGTGGTGCAGGGCACGCGATGCCCAAAACGGGGTGAATACCAGCCCACACCCGGCAAATCGCCCTCCCCGCGAATAACGGCAACCTCAGCGTTAGCAGGTAGCCCTTCCACCGTGAGCTGGCACTCCGTCTCGCCGTCTGAAATCAGCCAGCCACTTTCTGCAGGCTGAACCGTCCAGCGCGGATGGAAGTGCCAGTGCCAGGTGAGCCAGGCACCCATGCCCAGCATGAAGGTATCAAGCACTGCCAGTACCTCCCCCTGAAGGCTTACCGCGCGCGTGTGAAAGTTGGGGGCATAGCCTTCATGAGTTCCCTCGACAGCACCCGCTTCCAGATCAAGGCGTTCGAAGTAAGCGTCTGCCTTGCGCCCCCACAGAAACGGACCCAGAATCTCGGACTGGTTGCGACTGTCCATCTGCACGGTGTTATGCGCCGCTGTGCCACGAAAGTAGTCGCGCCACGCGGGTTCCTCGTGATAGGCGCAGGTGCCCGTGTCGATGAGCAGCGGCTTGCCATCCAGCGATGCCCATACCGACAGCGCGTCGGCGTGCCCGTGCGCCGCCAGACTGCCCAGCCCCAGCGGACCCGCGTCGAACAGCACCTGCCAGCGCGCGCTGTGCAACACCACATAGCCGCCGTCAGGATAGGCGCGCGATTCGGTCAGGCGCGAACCTGCGGGCGCAGGCGAGCCAAACAGCCAGCATGCCAGCGAATCGTCGGCTTCGCTATAAGCGGGCGGCGGCTCGCAACCAAGCAAAACTGCCAGTGCCCGCCCCACCACACAGTAGCGATTCGCCCCACTGCTCCAGAGGGGCACAACCGCGCCGTCGTCCTCGTCGCCCACCTGCGGCACATAACCCGATGCATCCATCACATTCCGCACGAACTCGATACTGCGCGTCAGTCGCTGCCGCACCGACTCAGGCGCTGGACGCAGCCGATAGGCATGCAGATAAAACTCCCACACAAATGGCAAATAGCCGAACGCCTGCTCGGCATTAACCCCGTCGGGATAGAACTGGCGCAACGCCTCGCGCTCCAGCACGCGATAGCCGAGCGATTGCCAGCGCTGTGCGAGCTGGCTCTCTGGCAGCAGGCTCCCCAGCACCGCCAGCGCTGCGACCTCGCCAATCAAGTGGTTATTCGCCGACGAACCGGGCGACAGATGGCGCTCTATAAACTCGCCGTGCTGAATCAGTGCACCACCCAGCGTCGGCAGGGCAGATTTTAAGGGGGGATAGTCACCCAACAGGCGCAGGCAGTGGAGCCACGCCAGCACTCGTATCGCATGCTCCAGCGCGCTTGTCCAGTGGATGCCCCAGCCGCGTGGGTTGCGCTCGATCCAGTTCAGCCACCACGCAAGGCACTTTTCGGCGTAGCGTGGGTCGCCTGTGAGGGCATACGCCTGCGCCAGCCGCAGCAGAGGTTGATGGCGCGACAGCTCCCACACATACTTCACACCGCCGGCGATATCGATTCGGCGGTAGTCTATCTGCTTCGCGGGGGCTTCTATCCAGTCCTTGCCCAGCAGATAGTTGCGGTTCCAGTGCGGTGGGTCGTCTAACTGCACGGGGTAGCCGAAGAGCGTCCATCTGCCCTGCAGGAGCGCGTCGGCTTCGGCAATCAGGCGCTCACACTCGTGATGAGAGACGGCGTTGGGGTGCAGGGGTAGCTTTTGGGCCAGCATCTCCAGCCACGGACGCGCGTCGAAGTCGTAGCGCTGCCAGGTCGCTTCGGGCGGCTCTTTCGGTAGAGGGCGCACGCGCTCCAGAATTGCTCGCGCCAGACGCACCGCCATTTCGCGTGGCGGCATCGCCAGCAACCGCCTCACCTTCCACCGCCAGTTGCTCATCGGAAAGGGATTGTACCTGAGACAAATCTGGTAAAGAGATGCAGGAAATCCGCTCAGCCGAGCGAAATAAAAAAGCGGTCTCAAAACTCTGGAGGATAAAGCGATGCGCGCACCTTTCAAAGAAGTGCAATCACGCCTACAGGCGATCTATGCGGAGGCTCTCAACGAACGCAATCGCGGGCGGTACGATGCGGAGCTGTGGCGGTATTATGGTCATCTGCGGACGCCCGCGGGCAGCGCGACCCGAACCCGCTTCGTGTATGATCTATGCCGCCTGGCGCGGTTCGATCCCGCCGATAAAGTGGTTCTGGACGCTGGTTGCGGCTTCGGGGCGCTCACCATCATCCTGCATCTGATGGGCGCGCGTGAGGTGCACGGCATCGACATTATGGACAGCCGCCTGACCACCTTTCAGAAGATGATCGAGGATTTTCAGCTGAACGCGGTGCAGGCGACACTCGCCTCCGTTGATCACACGAGTTTCCCGGATGGCTACTTTGATCTGGTGCTCTCCAACGAATCGATCTCGCACTATGCCGATGTGGAGGCGTTCCTGCGTGAGGCGGCGCGCCTTCTCAAGCCAGGCGGTGTGCTGCTGATTGCCGACGGGAACAACGGCGCGAACCCCCGTATCACCCGCCACACCCATCAGCTCTGGGCGCGCTTTGAGAATGGTCCCCCAGGTGAAGTGGAGGGTCATCAGGTGAAAGTGCCCTATGTGGCGATGCGGGCAGAGATCATCCAGCAAGCGTATCCCGATTTAGACCCGGAGCAGGTTCAGGAGCTGGCACGGCGCACCAGCTACCTCGCCCGCGAGCAGATTCTGCAGGCGGTGGAGCGATACCGCACCACAGGCGAGTTGCCAGGTTCCTTCTATCAGCCTGGCACCTGTCCGGTCAATCCGCAAAGTGGGGCGGTGATGGAGCGCCTCTTTCACCCTCTGCAGCTGGCACGCGATATTGAGTCGTTCGGGTTTCGCGCACGCGCCTATGCCTACTTTGGTGGGGCGGGGGGCAACCCGCTGGTGCGAACGGTGAACTGGATAGGGATGCAACTCACGCCCTTTACCCTTCGCTGGGCGCGCAGTTTCCGAATCGTGGCTTACCGGCGGGGCTGAGAGGTACAATCAAAGCCATGCAATGGCTCAAACAAGTGGTTCTGCGTCAGTCGCAAAAGGCGCGGGCGCGCCGCGGCGAGCTGTTCCGTAAGCTGCTGCAGCCGACCGAGAACGATACGATTCTGGACCTGGGCGGTGGCGATGGTTCCCATATCGCCTCCATTCTCCCCTTTCGCAAAAATGTGACCATTGCTGACATCGATACGAAAGCCCTGAAGCAAGCCGAGGAGCGGTTCGGCTTCCAGACCGTGCTGATCCCGGAAAGCGGTCAGCTCCCGTTCCCTGACCAGTACTTCGACATCGTTTTCTGTTCCTCTGTGATTGAGCATGTAACCATTCCAAAGGCAGAGATTTATCGCTGTCGCAGCGGGCGCGAGTTTGCCCGACGCGCTTTTGCAAGTCAGCAGCGATTTGCCCAGGAAATTCGGCGACTGGCGAAACACTATTTTGTTCAGACGCCTCACAAGTATTTTTTGCTGGAGTCACACACCTGGCTTCCGATGCCTGTCATCTTTCTGCCACGCCCCCTGCAAATTCGACTCATTCAGTTTTTCAATCGGTTCTGGATCAAGCATACGGACCCCGACTGGCATCTGCTAACGCCGCGCCAGATGTGTTCGCTTTTCCCGGATGCCCAAATTTTGATTGAACGCTGGTATGGGTTGCCGAAATCGATCATTGCATGCAAGCCCCGCACCGCTGTGCAGCACCCTACAAGTTAGCGCGCTATGGCTGGGTATGGGGGCGTCGGGGAGGAGCTTCTAAATAGCCTACCCAGCCGAAGTGCGGCTCAAAGTCCAGCGTGTCGGTTAGGGTTTCAGGGCTACCATTCCATGCAGGATAGTTCGAGATAGCATGGTTCTGATTTCCGCTCAAAGCGGTGCCTGTCTGTTCTGCGGGTATACTTTTTGGCAGGGTGTGGAATGGAGAGAGCGGAGGATATCTACCATGAGAAAAGCAGGCACGGTTTGGGGCATAGGGTTGTCGCTGATCATCAGCTGGAGTCAGCCCTACATTGCGCTCAACTACGGGGCTGGAGCAGGCGACTGTGAGATTGATTTTGACCTTAACGGGTTGGCTGATGGTTGGGATGTTTACCACTCGTGGGGCACCAACCCGCTCAGCGCGGTGGGTGTTTCGACAGCGCTCGTCCGTGATCGCTTCTTCAACGGCCAGCGCGCCCAGTATGTGGAAGTTAACCGCGCAAGCGGCACAGCCGGGACAATTAATTTCCAGCTGTTGCTTATTAACTCAAGTTCACTACCTGCCGTCTTACCTCCCGATGGCACGCCCCTGCGGATAGGTATCAGCTTGCAAACCGAGAATCTGCGCGGTATTAACGTTCGGATAGAAATCCATAGTGGTGATCAGGTTTTCTTGCTGGCATCTTCAGTACCTGCAAACACTCAAGGCTGGCAGCGCTTCAGCCAGATTGTGCCGCTGGCACGAAACGCCTCGGGCGAGCCGCTGATGCGTATAGTCGTGCGCTTGCAAATTCGGGAGGGAAGTGCCTCCGGGCGTCTCTGGATCGATGCTGTCGAATGCTCCTGGCTTCAGTTTCCTCAACCCAACCGCCCGCGCCCCAACCCATTAAAAATCGCCCACATTAATGTGCCTCCTGAGCACTGGAGCAACTTGATCGCAGTACCGTCCGATCTGGTAGTGCAACCCATTCAAACAGTATATGCATTGAAAACATTCTTACCCGACCGAATATTTGCCATCTATCTTAACGCCGCCCATACAACCACTCGGCTTCCTACTCCCATTACAGACCTCTATGGGGGCTATGATTTTGTGTTTAATAACCATCCGAACTGGCTGCAGCGCGACAGCAACGGTAATCCCCTTTTCAATCCGGGCTATCCCGATCATGCCATCATCGATTGGGGCTTGTCAGAGGTTCAACAGTTTGCCATTAGTCGCCTTCAGAATTTATACCAGATAATACCCCTGCCCGAATGGCTCTTCTTTGATAACGCTGGTTCGTACTGGCAAAGTCAGCAATATCCTACCCGGTCTCAGGCATATGAGGCATGGTCGGACTACTTTCAAACGGTGTTCTCGTTCGTGCGCAATAGCCTGCGTAAGAAAATCATCATTAACGCGGGTGCCGGTGCTGGTAATTATGTGGACAGCAATCCAGGGACCCAGTGGCTCAATTACATCGACGCTGTCAACTTGGAGCATGTAATAACTTATTACTCCTCTTCCAGCGGGTATGCTTATCGCCCATACCGATTCAACCGTTCAACGCTTCCTCCAACCGATCCTTCCTGGTGGGCGACCTTGCGCGCTCTTCAGGAGAATCCGAACAAGGTCTGGAGCCTCATGGCAATGAGTGACCTGAGCGACACAGCGATGATCCGCTACATCGTTGCCAGCTACTTCATCATGCAGAATGGGCGCACTTATCTCATGATTGAGGATCGTCGGACTGCTGGTCCGCACACCTATCCAGGTTTTGTGAGCCGACCCGAATTGTGGATCCCGCTGGGTGAAGCGCAGGGGAACTGGCGAGTCGTAGCAGGAACCGCTACAGACGCCAGCGGAGCTCTATTTGCCCGCGACTACCAGTATGGGATTGTGCTGGTCAATCCCACTGAGAATCAGACCTATACCTACACACTGCTCCGCAGCTACAAAAACTGGGACGGACAGGTTCTGCCCGCTGGCACTGTGCTGACAATAGGTCCTAAAAAGGGGGAAGTGTTGTATGCTGCTCCCGAAATTGTCGTTTCTCTGTTGCCGGCGCAGACAACCGTGATGCCAGGTGAAGCAATAACTCTAACTGTTCGGTACGAGAATCGTGGACTTGCGGATGCAACCAATGTGAAAATCAGTGTCCCACTCCCTGAGGGGATGACCTTCGTGTCAGGCAGTGCCGGTGCAGTCGTTGAAGGGAACACAGTGAGCTGGGTTATCAGCCGGATTCGGGCAGGTGAATCGGGAACAAAAACCTTACAGGTGCGAGTGCAATGACGCAGCCGATTCGATTATGGATTATTGATACGGAGCTGGATTTGATAGGTGGTGCTGAGCGTGTCCTGTACCAGATAGTTATGGGGCTTGATCTGTCGCGCTTTGCCGTGACGCTTGTTATGCTGTATGGAGAGGGTGAGATTGTTCGGTTGGCACGCCAGCGCGGAATACACACCGTATGCCATCTGGGAAAGAATCGGTTCGACCCGCGCATTCCGTTGCGCTTGTTTCGTCTGGCACGGCAGGAGCGCCCTGACCTCGTGTTCACAACAGGTAACCTGATAGCCACCTTTTGGGGGACGGTGCTCCGTCAATTTGGCTATGCACAGCGTCAGATAGTGGCATTTCATACAGCGCGTCTGCTCAGCTGGCGTGTTCGCCCCATTCTGCGATGGCGCAAGCAGTGGGTCGATCGGTTCGTGGCGCTGGCTCCGGCGCAAATGCACTTCTGGCAACAGCAGCTGGGGCTTCACGCGCAGCACTTCACGATCATTCCCAACGGCATCGACACCACCCACTTTACCCCGCCTGCCGATAAACGCGCTGTTCGTCGGCAACTGGGACTGCCAGAGGATGCCCTCATTATTGGTAATATCGCTTTTTTTAAGCCGGTCAAAAACTTGTCGCTTTTTGTTGAGATTGCAGCGGAGGTTAAGCAGCAGTTTGCCGAAAGCCACTTTGTGCTGGTTGGGGATGGAGTGGAGCGCCCTCATATTGAAGAGCAGATTCGTCAGCGCGGATTAACGGCAGCGTTCACCCTGCCGGGGCTTCAACGCGATACGGCTGTATGGCACCAAGCGATGGACATTTTGCTGCTGACCTCCCACTCCGAAGCGTTTCCGCTGACCCTTGCGGAGGCGGCTGCATGTGGCGTTCCTGTCGTTGCCACGGCTGCAGGGGGTGTGCCCGATGTGGTGCAGGATGGAAAGACAGGGCTGCTGGCGCCGCCCGGAGATAAATCCCTGCTTGTCACCCACCTTGCGCGCCTGTGCCATGATCCTGCGCTTCGCCAGCAACTGGGTCAAAACGCCCGTGAATGGGCTGTAAAAGAGTTTTCCGTCGAGCAGATGGTACAGCGCTATTCGCGCCTCTTTCTGGAGCTGCTGGAACCTGCTGCTAAACCGCTTGCCCCGTAACAAACGGCTTCGAGCAACGAGGTACAATACAAGCCATGCGTATCGCCATTTTACATAACTTTTATCATGGGACTGGTGGTGAGGATACTGTTTTTCACTCAGAAGTCGACCTGTTGCGTAGCCACCATCACGAAGTGCTGACCTATACGGTGTCTAACCCGCCCATTACCCCGTTCTCCGCATGGCAAACGCTGCGCAGAGCTATCTGGAACCCTGAAGTCTATCACGCTTTGCGGCAGTGGTTTCAGACCCAGAAACCCGATGTGGCGCATGTCCATAATATCTGGTATATGTTTTCGCCCTCCGTCTATCAGGCTGCCTATGATGCAGGCGTTCCTGTGGTGCAAACCCTGCATAACTATCGCCTGATTTGCCCAGGAGGGCAGCTGCTACGCAACGGCAAACCCTGCGAGCTGTGTGTGGGCAAACGCTTTCCTATCCACGGAGTTCGCTATGGATGTTATTACAACCCGCTCGCGTCCATGGTAAAAGCGCTCCATGTCATTTGGCAGCGTCGCGCCGGTCACTGGGAGCGCGCAATTCAGGTCTTCATCGCATTAACTGAGTTTGCGAGGCAGAAGTTCATTCAGGGCGGCTTGCCGCCCGACAAAATAGTGGTAAAACCTAACTTCGTGGCTCCCGACCCTGGAGAAGGTTCCCATCAGGGCGATTATGCCCTCTTTGCAGGACGCCTTTCGGAAGAGAAGGGAGTGCACGTGCTCTTAGAGGCATGGAAGCGTCTGTCGTCTGCGTATCGCCTGATCATTGCAGGCGATGGACCCCTCTCGAATCTGGTGCGTGAAGCGGCGGCGCAGCACGCGAACATCACATGGCTGGGACATCAACCCCGTTCAGAAGTGATTCGACTCATGCAGGACGCGCGTGTGCTGGTGTTTCCCTCCATCTGCTACGAGGGGTTGAGTATGAGCCTCGTTGAAGCGTTTGCGACAGGGTTGCCCGTAATTGCGTCTAACCTCGGTTCGATGAGTACAGTGATAGAGCATCAAACGACAGGTTGGCTTTTTACGCCAGGCGATGCCCAAGCACTCAGCGAAGCTGTCAGGGAAGCGTTTAGTGGTGTCCAGCGGCTGCGGGAAATGAGCGCTAACGCGCGTCAGACTTACCTGCAGCACTACACCGCCGAGCGGAACTACGAAATGCTGATAAACATTTACCAGCAAGCGATTCTACGCAAGAGGAGCCAACCGTGAAAGTATTGATACAGCAGCCCCGCGTGCCTCATTACCGGGTAGCACTTTTCAAGAAGATTGTGGAAATGCACGGCTGGGATGTCACGGTGCTTTACACCCCCTCAGACGCCTCCGGTGAGTCGGGGCTGGAGATTATCCCAGCCCCCGAATCGAAGGGCAAGCTGTGTTTTTATCCTGTCCCGAGTCAGAGGATCCATGTGGGCGCACTCAGTTTTCGCTATCAGCACGGGTTTCTACAGAAACTGCGTGCTGAGCGCTGGGATGCGGTGTTTATTGAGGGCGCACAGAGCAATCTTTCAGGCTGGCTTGCGGCGCTCTGGTGTCGCCATCGCCGCATTCCCTGCATTTGCTGGATTAAAGGCTACTTCACGCCTCAAAACAGACTGCGTCGCTTCCTCAATCGCCTCCAGTTGCGATTACCGCACAGTTTCCTGCCCTATGGCGACACCACCCATGCCTTTCTCCAGCACTATGGAGTAAAGCCCTCGCAGATTGTCAGAGCCTATAACACGGTGGATGTGGAGGCGATTGCCCAATCCGCCTCGATGCTGGTGTCGCAGGGGCGCGAATTTCTGGAGCGAATCGACTGGGGTGAGCGCAGGCCGCTTGTTGTGAGCGTGGGGAGGCTCATTCCCGAGAAGCGGGTAGACGACCTGTGCCGCGCAATTGCGCTCCTGAAGCAGCAGGGCAAGAGCCTCTTTTTGCTGGTGGTGGGCGAGGGTCCCGAGCGTTCCCAACTGGAAGCGCTGGTCAGGACACTGGGAATTGACGACAGGGTTCATTTCACAGGGCGTGTGCCTCTGGACATGGACTCGGCTCTGCTGGCAGTGGCTGATGTGGCGGTGTTTTGCGGCGCATTAGGGCTGGCTATCAATCAGGCGATGACGCTGGGAACTCCCGTTGTCGCCGCCGATTTGCCCGGACCCGATGGAGAGATGGTACGCCACCTTGAGACAGGCTGGCGCTATCGCTACGGCGATGTTGCACATTTATGCGAAACCATCTGGGAAGCCCTCTGCTCTGAACAGCGCTCCGTCGTGATTCAAAGCGCTCGCTCTGAGATTCTAACACACCGCTCGTTGCAGCGATACGCGGAAGCCTTCGCCTCGGCGATTCAAAAGGCAAGCCACATACTCAGTTCGTAGTTCGTTCAAACTCTCGGATGACAAAAGGCGTTTTGCCGTTGGGTATGCGAATCAGTTCATCCACCACTTCAATCCGAACCTGCATCGTGGAAGGGATTTTACGCCGTGCATTCTGCATAATCTGCTCCAGATTTGTCTGGCTGAAGCCCTTGTCAGGAATAACCAGTATGCGCACGCGCTCCAGCGTCTCCTGAATCACCTGCATGCGGATAATGTTGTCCACCTCGCGCGCCAGATGGTCCATTCCCACGATATGCACGCCATCAGGCGAGAGAAGATATTCGTCGTCTGCGCGCCCTAATACGCCTTCAAACGGGCGAATACCCCAGCGAATCTCCTCAATTTCTGCTTCGGTCATACTGGCAGGCAGGCGCACAAAGTCGCCCATCCGATAGCGAACCAGAGGCATTGCGAGGTTCCAGAGACCTGTGCCCACAATCTCATACAGAATGCTATCGGTTTCCCTCTCTACAGGAACAAACTCCACCCATCCGTACCCTGCAAACATGTAATACTCGTCAGGGCGCTCACTCCAGGCAAACGCCACGCGCTCGCCGGCGCCGTATGAGTGTAGTACATCCGCTTTCAGTACCTCTGCTGCCAGGCGCCTTGCTTGACTGCTCATGGCTTCTGAGGTGGCAATCACAAGGGGAATGTGCAAATCGTAGCCCCTCTGGGAAAGGAGCAAGCACAGGGGCTCGAGAGTGGCGGGATAACAAAACAGGCAGTCTGGTCGGAACTCTTTCAGGATGGCATAGTAATGCGAAACGGTCTTTTCAGCGAGATGAACAGAAGAGAGAATAAGTTTCTGCCCGCCGTTCGTGAATCTCCAGAAGGGCGGGGTGAAATCGGAAGGGTCTTTCACATTATCGCCTCGCAGAACTGCGATTCGAAGCCGTAGCGGATTCAGTCCGCGTTTTAGCAGGGGATAGTCGTAGGTTGCCTGCTCGTAGCAGATACTTTGCAGGGAGCGATAGAGCTTGAGAGGAATACCCATCGTGCCACCGGTGCTACCCTGTGAGGTCAGCCATGCGGGGCGTGTGAGAAATTCGTGCTCATGCCCGCGCACGCGGTCTTTGTCCAGCAGCGGCCATTCCTCAAGCGGGCGATTACGAAACGGACGACCATACGGGGTGCGCGCCGCCGCACGCAACACCGCCTTCAAACGACGCTCGGTGAAGGCACGACGCTCTTCTAACGACGCCTTCTGCAGGGCAAAGAAGGTACGCACCGCCGCCGGATAATAGAGCGGGTTCCGTCGCACCAGCCGCTCGCCGAGAAGCTGCGTTTTAAGCCAATCACTCAGTCGCCGGTTCCAGTGCTGCATGCGCCATCGCCTCCAGAGTGATGCGTGTGTTGGCAATCGCCCATTCCATCGGGATGGGCATTTCGTTCCCCGATTTGACCGCTTCCACAAACGCCTTCAGTTCGTTGCGGTGTCCTTTATCTTGCCCGGCGGCTTTGTGGACAGTGTGCTTGCCGCCTGCAATCAGTTCCAGCTCGCGGAAGTCGCGCAGGATGGCGCTGCGCCCGATTCCATGCACCTCCAGATATTCTTTGGGCACGCTGGGATCGCCTGTGGTGAGGTAATATAGCACGCCGATGGAGCCGTCTTCGAACTCAATCGCGAGCTGGGCGGTGTCGGGTTCATGGCTGCGCAGGTGCGCCGCGCACACGCGCTTCGGCAGGCTGCTGGCGAGAAACATCATCACATCGATGAAGTGGCAGCCCTCGCTGACCACGCGCGAGCCGCCTTCGTGGGTTGCCCGCATCCAGTGCCCTTTCTCCAGTGGTCCCGCGTTCACGCGGTAGAGCATGCTCAGCGGCTCGGAGCGATGTTGGAAATGCTCGGCAATCTTCTGCACAAAGGGCGAGAAGCGTCGGTTGTAGCCGACCAGCACATGCCCGCCTGTCTCCTGCCACACACGCTCCACTTCCAGCAGCTGCTCCATCGTGATGGCGAGAGGCTTCTCCAGAAACGCAGGCTTTCCTGCTTGCATCGCACGGATAGCGTAAGTCGCGTGCGTGTCGTGGCGCGTGGCAATCAGTACCGCGTTGATGTCAGGGTTCTCGAGGATTTCGGCAGGGTCGCTCGTCGCGAACTGGAAGCCGAACTTATCGGCGACGCCTCTGGCGGTGTAGCCGCGCGAAGTGCAGACGCCCACCAGCTCCACATCGGCAATCTCCTTGAGAATCGGAAGCAGGGTGCCTGTGGCGAAGTTGCCCGCGCCGATCACGCCCAGTTTGACCTTCGCCTGCGGCGAGGTGGAAGCCTGACGCACACGCACGGTGCGCTGTGGGGTGGCTTGCTGGGGATACTCAATCAGCGCACCAATCACAGAGCCGCCTTCGGGGCTGGCAAGGAGATTGTAGGCTTCGGCGGCGCGTTCGATGGGGAAGCGATGGGTAATCAGCGGCTCCACCTTGACTGCGCCACTGGCGATGAGACGCAGAAACTCCCGCATGTTCTCGCGTTCCGTCCAGCGCACATAGCCGATGGGGTAGTCGATGCCCATCTCCTCGTATACGGGGTCGTAGCGCCCTGGTCCATAGGAGCGCGAGAGCAGCACGGTCAGCTCTTTTTCATAGTAGAGCCTCTGTGGAATGTCCATTTTGAGGAGTCCGACGACCACCACACGCCCCCGATCGCGTGCGAGCGTGCCCGCCAGCTCCACAGGGTCGTTTGTGGCGCCACCTGCCGTGAGCATCACCACATCCGCGCCGTAGCCACGCGTGAAGCTTTCGGTGATGCCTTCCACATCGTCGGAACGCAGAATGGCGAGGTCGGCGCCCAGCTGGCGTGCCAGTTCGCACCGCGTGGGGTTCACATCGATGCCCAGCACGCGCGCGCCTGCTGCCTTGAGTAGTTGCACAGTCAGCAGCCCCACCAGCCCCAGTCCGATTACCACCACATTCTCACCCAGCTGCACCTGCGCCTGACGCACGCCGTGCAGGGCAATCGCCCCCACCGTGGTGAACGCCGCCTGCTCAAAAGAGACTTCTGGGGGGATGGGCACGACGAGATTCTGGGGCACGCACACGATTTCGGCATGGTGCGCATGCTCTGCGCCTGCGCATGCTACACGGTCGCCTACCTGAAATCCTTCCACCTCCGCGCCGACGGCAATCACTTCGCCTGCGCAGCTGTAGCCCAGTGGCGAGGGCGCTTCGAGCCGCGCCATGACCTTGCGATAAGTGGCGCTGAAGCCTTCGGTACGGAGCGTCTGGAGAACCTTTTTGACGAGATCGGGGCGCGCACGCGCCTTGCCGAGCAGGCTCAGCTTGCCTGTTTCGATCTTCATGCGCTCCGTGCCTGCACTGATAAGTGAACAGCGGTTGGCGACCAGCACCGCGCCGATTCGCAGCACTGGCGTGGGCACCTCTTCCACTTTCACTTCGCCCGTCCGATAGTTCTGCAGCACCTGTTTCATCGAAAGCGACGCTCTCCCATTATTATGGCACATCGCTGTTCCATACTGAGGGATGGTCAGGTAGTTAAAACAAGCTCGCTGGCGGGTATAATCCGATGAGATGGGCTGAGATGGGCATAAAATCGCGTCTATTTCGCCTTGTCAAGCGGGCTCTGCGCCCCCTGTCCGACCGCTGGGTCTACACGGCTCGGCAGGGTCTGGTAAAGGGTATGCGCCTGCGTGGAGGGTTCCTGTTTCTTCCCTCACAAACGGTTCCCAAAGAGGAGCACCTCTTGCAACAGATCGCTTCGAGTCTCACAGGCAAGGTTGTTTACGACATCGGTGCAAATGTTGGTATCATCACGCTCTTTTTTGCACGCTGTGTTGGGGAAAATGGGCTGGTGGTCGCCTGCGAACCCGTACCTTCCACGGCAGCCCGTTTGAAAGAAAATGTGCGTCTCAACCGGCTGAACAATGTCCGCATATACGAATATGCGATAGGCGATACATGCGGCGAGTTCGAAATCGGCTTCACCCAAGAGGCGATTGGCATCGCAACGCTCAACCGAGAAGTCATGAAACGCTATGAAGGCTCTTATCGACTCACTCTGATTCCTGTCAAAACAATTACGCTCGATGAGCTAATCCGACAGGAGAACTTACCTTATCCTCACTTTATTAAAATTGATGTGGAGGGCTTCGAATACCAGGTGCTGAAAGGGGCTTCTACGGTACTGAGTGAGGCACATCCACAGATATTTCTCGAAATTCATGGGGCGAACCGCGAAAACTACCACGCCAATGTCTACCGCCTCTATGATCTGCTGGAACAATACGGCTATAACATTCAGACTGATGAAGGTGTGCCGATAACACGGGAGCGCCTGCCAGAGGTTCGGGGACTGTGGTACTGTGTATGAAGGGGGGCACGAGTACACCAGCACCATCGTAGCCCTTCTTGCCTGAAAGAATTCAGGAATGTCCCTCACACCCAGCGATTGATCAGTCCCAGCGCTTTGCCGACTTTTTCGAAGGCGTTCAGTGCGTCGTCCAGGTCCTCGCGGGTGTGGGTGGCGTTGGGCATGGTGCGCACGCGCGCCTTGCCTCGCGGCACGGTGGGGTACACAATCCCCAGCGTGAACACGCCCTCCTCGCGCAGGCGAGCCTCCATCTGCTGGGCAATCGCCTCCTCGCCGCAGAACACGGGCGTGATGGGCGTCTCGGAACCCATCGTGTCGAAGCCCAGCCGCTGGAGATTTTCCTTCCAGTAGCGGGCATTATCCCACAGGCGGCGCATCGGCTCCGGGTCGGTCATCAGAATCTCGATCGCTTTGAGCAGGGCGCCCACGGCGGCGGGCGGCAGCGCCGTGCTGAACAGATAGGGACGCGCACGGTTAATCAGCCACTCTTTCAGCAGGCGACTGCCCGCGATATAGCCCCCGATCACGCCCAGCGCTTTGGAGAGCGTGCCCAGCTGGATGTCCACGCGCCCGTACAGCCCAAAATGGCTCGTGGTGCCGCTGCCATGCTCGCCCAGCACGCCCGAAGCGTGCGCGTCGTCCACCATCACCACCGCGTCGTACTTCTCTGCCAGCGCCACAATCTCCGGCAACGGCGCTATATCGCCATCCATGCTGAACACGCCATCGGTCACAATCAGTCGCTTTTTGAAATCTTTACATCGCTTGAGGATGTCTTCCAGATGGTTCATATCTTTGTGTTGATAGACATAGCCTTCGCTCTTTTTGTATTTCGCGTTGCTGAGTCGCACGCCGTCGATGATGCTGGCGTGGTTGAGTTCGTCGGAGATGATCACATCGCCCTCGCCGAAGCAGGCGGGGATGGTGCCGGAGTTGGCGTTGTGCCCTGATTGGAACACCAGCACGGCTTCGGTCTTTTTGAATTCGGCGAGTTTCTGTTCGAGCAGGTCGTGCAGTTCGCTGGTGCCGCCGAGCCAGCGCACGGCGCCTGCGCCCGCGCCCCATTTGAGCGCGGCGTCGACGGCTGCTTGCACCACGCGCGGGTCGTTCGCCAGCCCCAGATAGTTGTTGGAGGCAAGGTTGATCAGCCAGCGACCGCCGATTTTCACGCGCCCGCCCTGCGGACTCTCCAGCACCGGCGGCTGCTTATAGAGATTCTGCGCCTTCAGCTCCTCGATGCTCTGCTGGAGCCACCGCTGAAAGTTCGCGTTCATCGCTGTTCCCCTGCGTATTGTACCCGATAGGGGGAAGGAAGGGGTACAATCAAGAAGGTGATGCCCGTGCGCAACTTGCTGAATCGTATAGTCGTTGACCCGCACATCTTTGGTGGGAAGCCAATCATACGCGGTCTGCGTATCAAGGTGGAGACGGTGCTTGCCCTGCTGGAGCAGGGCATGACTCCAGAGGAGATTCTGCAGGACTATCCCGATCTGGAGATGGATGACATCCGTGCCTGCCTGGCTTATGCACGCGCCCTGATTGCCAACGAGGATATTGAACCGCTCCCCGCGGTGGGTCGGCACAGGGTGCGCATTCGCTACCCTTAGGGAGTATCAGGGAAGGTACACTCTTAACCGCTATGCGAGTGATAGGGGCGATTGGACTGCTGATGCTGTGCATCGGTGCGCTGGCGCAGATAGACAGCAAGGCGAACGAGTGGCTGGAGCGCAGCGTCAACACCTACGGCACGCTCAAAAGCCTGCAGAGCAAAACCACCGTCACCCTCCAGCTCATCACGCCCAGAAACCCGCAGGGCGAGACCATCCAGAAGTTCCTCTATGCCTACACCTTGCAACCCCCTGCGCAAATCAATCTCCTGATCAGGGATGCTCTCTCCAGAGAGGAGGGCACGCGCTTCATATCGGACGGTAAGACGCTCAAAAGCGGCGAGCGCACCGTCGCTGTGCAGGGGTCGGGACTTGCCCTGCTGGAGGGGTTAGCCAGCCTCGATGCCTTCACACCCTACGATATCGTCTTCGCGCTGGGCGGCAAAAGCAGCTGGGAGAAGATGAAGCAGGAAATCACCAACCTGCGCGTGGTGTCCGACGATGAGAAGCAGGTCGTGCTGGGCGGGCGCGTGCGCGGTGAAAAGGAGCGCATCAACGAGTGGGAGTTCGTCATCGACAAAAGCACCCTGCTGATGCGTCGCATCAAGATCGTCACGCAGGTGAAGCTGGAGGAGCAGCCCGCGCAGTTCGTGATGGTGATGGAGTTCGAGCCGACGCCGAATGTGCCCGTGACCGAGCAGACTTTCAGCCTGACGACCGAGCCTGCGCCCGCTACACCCCCATCGGGCGGCGGGCGATAAGGAGGAGGCGGTTGCCGATGGCGGTGCTGGAGAGCCACATCAACCCGAACGACCCTGAGTTCCGCGCGAATCGGGCATACTACGAGAGCCTGCTGAAGCAGTATCGGGACGCCTTAGAGTGGGCGCGGGCAGGCGGTGGACCCGACGCGCTCGCCAGGCATCGCGCCCGCAACAAGCTCACCGCCCGCGAGCGCATCGACGCGCTCATCGACCCCAACACGCCCTTCTTAGAGATCGCCCCCCTCGCCGCCTATGGACTCTATAACAACGAGGCGCCCTGCGCCGGCATCGTGTGCGGGATCGGCGTCATTCACGGCAAAGAGTGCATGATTATCGCCAACGACGCCACCGTCAAAGGCGGCACCTACTTCCCCATCACCGTCAAGAAGCACCTGCGCGCGCAGGAGATTGCGATGGAGAACCGCCTGCCCTGCCTCTATCTGGTCGATTCGGGCGGCGCGTTTTTGCCCCTGCAGGCGGAGGTGTTCCCCGACCGCGACCACTTCGGGCGCATCTTCTATAATCAGGCGCGCATGTCGGCGATGGGCATCCCCCAGATCGCGATTGTGATGGGTTCCTGCACGGCGGGCGGCGCCTATGTGCCCGCCATGAGCGACCAGACGATTATCGTGAAGAATCAGGGCACGATTTTTCTGGGCGGTCCGCCGCTGGTCAAAGCCGCCACCGGCGAGGTGGTCAGCGCGGAGGAGCTGGGCGGCGCTGATGTGCATACGCGCCTCTCCGGTGTCGCCGACTACTTCGCCGACGACGACCTGCACGCCATCCAGATTGCCCGCGCGATTGTGGCGAATCTGAACCTCCGCAAGGAGATACCCGCCGACATTCAGCCGCCCGAAGACCCGCTCTACGACCCCGCCGAGATTTACGGCATCATCCCGCGCGATTTGCGCCAGCCGTTCGAAGTGCGTGAAATCATCGCACGCATCGTGGACGGCAGCCGCTTCTTGGAGTTCAAGGCACACTATGGGACGACGCTGGTGTGCGGCTTCGCGCACATTCACGGCTTCCCTGTCGGCATCATCGCCAATAACGGCATCCTCTTCTCCGAGAGCGCGCTTAAAGGGGCGCACTTTATCGAAATCTGCTGTCAGCGGCGCATCCCGCTGCTGTTTCTGCAGAACATCACGGGCTTCATGGTGGGCAAAAAGTACGAGCACGAGGGCATCGCCAAGCACGGCGCCAAGATGGTGATGGCGGTCGCCAACGCCGAAGTGCCGAAGTTCACCATCGTGATTGGTGGCTCCTACGGCGCGGGCAACTACGCGATGTGTGGGCGCGCCTATCAGCCCCGCTTCCTGTGGATGTACCCCAACGCGCGAATCGCCGTGATGGGCGGCGAGCAGGCTGCCAGTGTGCTGTTGACCGTGAAGTTAGACCAGCTCGCCGCCAAAGGGCAGACGATGAGCGAGGAGGAGCAGCGGGAGTTCCGGCGCCCGATTCTGGAAAAGTATGAGCAGGAGAGCAGCGCCTTCTACAGCACCGCCCGCCTGTGGGACGACGGCATCATCGACCCTGTGGACACGCGCACCGTGCTGGCGCTGGCGCTCTCGATTGCTTACAACGCGCCTATCCCTGACACAAAGTTCGGCGTCTTTCGGATGTAGCGCGGGCATCCTGCCCGATTATACGAGGTGCTCTATGCGACGCCATGCATTCACTCTGATAGAGCTGCTGATTGTGATTGCCATCATCGCGGTGCTGGCGGCGTTGCTGTTTCCCGTGCTGAGTCGGGCGCGGGAGAAGGCTCGCCAGAGCCACTGCCTGAACAACCTGCGCCAGCTGGGTACCGCCTTCGCGCTCTATCGCGCCGATTTTGACGGGCGCAACCCCGGCATGGGCGACGGAACCTACTGCCCTGGTATTATCGACCGGCGGTTCTATCCCCACTGGATTGGCGGCATCTACAGCACGGCTGAAGGGCACTGGGTTCCCTGCCACTGGGTCATCTACCCGCCTCTGGACCCGAATGCCCCTGTGGGCGCACGCTGGCGTGAGACGGGCGTGAAGCAGGGCGCGCTCTACCCCTATGTGCGCAACGAGGCGGTCTACATCTGCCCGACCGACCGCCGCGGGATGGAAAAGCGGCTCAGCTACTCGCTCAACTATGTGGCTGGCTTCATCCCCGAAGCCGTGGTGGAGCGCCCCGCGCAGTTCGCCGAGCTGGTCGACGAGCAGGCGACACTCAACGACGGCGATTTGACCGCCTTCGATACAGCAGGGCGCTACTTCAACTGCCCCACAATTGCCCACTTCAACGGCGCGAACCTGGCGTTCTTTGATGGGCACGCCCGCTGGCTGAAAGCGACGCACACCGTTGAGCGCGTGCGCGAGTGCCAGCAGACCATCCCCGCGCACTACTTCTGCCCGATGATCCCCTTCCCCGACGCGGGCGGCTACACCCCCAACTGCGCCCGCGAAAGGTAAGGGCACACTCTTTCGCCCCTGCACCTGCTCCCGAATCGAGCAGCAACCCCACAAAGCGCGAAAAAATCCCGAAAAATCCCCCTCGAAAAGGGCAACTCAGAACTTTCGTCCCTCCCATCTCGCGAAAAGGTGTGCTATAATAGGACTGGTATCGTCAAGAGAGGACAGAGCTGATGGACACGCAGCTCAAGCCACCTAAGACTTGCCAATCTTGAGCGAGATGCCCGCAGACCTTTCCCCCTGAACTGATGCCCAATCTCAAGTCAACGGAGGATCAAGCGATGAGAGGCATTGCGAGTAGCACCGGGTTTGTCGTGATGCTGGCGCTTGCGTGCGCCCAGCCGTTCACCTATCAGGGGTTCCTGAAAGATGGCAGCAACCCCGCGAACGGCACCTACCAGATGACCTTTCGGCTCTTCAACACGGCTACTGGCGGAACCGCGCTGGGCACGGTCGGTCCCCTGACGGTTCCCGTTAGTAATGGCTTGTTCAGTGTAGAGCTGAATTTCCCGGCTTCGATTTGGGACGGGGGAACCCGCTACCTGGAGGTTCAGGTCGGTTCCACGACCCTTTCGCCCCGTGTGAAGATTAACCCGACGCCGTATGCCAGCACCCTGCGGATGTTCGAGAGCGGCACCGCGAACCCCGACCGCATGGTGATTGCCCACTCACCCGCTTTCACGAACTGGGGGCTGCAGTATGTGGATGTGAGCGACAAGTTCAACTTCCTGGCGGGCGGTATCCCCGTGATGACGGTGGATCTGGGCACCGGGCGTGTGGGCATCGGCACGACCTCGCCTGTCGCCCGACTCTCCTTTGCCAGTGAGCTGGGCAACAAGATTGCCTTCTGGAACAATTTGGACTCCACGCAGTACGGCATTGGGCTGCAGAACGGGCTGCTGCAGATATACTGCGACACATCAGCCTCGAACATCGCCTTCGGGCGTGGCAACAGCACCAGTTTCACCGAGGTCATGCGCATCACTGGGGCGGGCAATGTTGGCATCGGCACCACCTCGCCAAGCGCAAAATTGCACATCGAATCCAACAGCACCCTTACAAACGCCACCCTGCGTCTGCACGAAACCGAAGCCGAGTTCGCCCGACTTGAATTCACCAACACAAATACCGCGCGCAAGTGGCACATCGCGGGATACATCGGCTCCACGCAAGCGGCAGATCGCCTCAATTTCTGGAACAGCGCGGCGGGCGACATTATGAGCATTCAGGGTGACGGCGTGGTCGTGGTGAATGGCACGGCTCGCGTAAAAGTGCTGGAAATCACCGGTGCCGACTTCGCCGAAAAGTTCCCCACCTCCGAACCCATCCAACCCGGCATGGTCGTGGAGATCGACCCCGACAACCCCGGCAACCTCCGCCTCGCACGCGGCGCCTACAATAAGCGCGTCGCAGGCATCGTCGCCGGCGCGAACGGGCTTTCCAGAGGCATCGTGCTGGGCAACATGGAGGGCAGCGAGCACCACGCTCCGATTGCCATCAGCGGGCGCGTGTGGGTCTACGCCGACGCCACCGAACACGCGATTGAACCAGGCGACTTCCTGACCACCGCCGAACGCCCCGGCTATGCGATGAAGGCGACTGACCTGCAGAAGGCACAGGGCGCGATTCTGGGCAAGGCGATGACCCGCCTGGAGCGGGGCAAGACGGGCTTTGTGCTGGTGCTGGTCAACCTGCAATAAGGAGGTGTAGGATGCGATACTGGATGCTTCTTGGGGTCTTATTGACGCTGGTTGGGGGCGGCGTCGCCAGCGAGGAAGCCCCTGCGCCGCCCCAGCGGCTGTTCACCGAGTGCAAGCCCAAACAGCCGCCTGAGGCGCGTGATACCGACTATATGCTTCAGTACCGCCCGGTACAGGTGCGCTTCGCGGCGCTGGAGGCGTTGCGAGTGGGCGATCGGCTGGAGTTGAACCTGTTCCCTGATTATAGCCTGATCGCCGTGATTGACCGCATCGAGCGCCACGATGAACAACGCACCTCCTACTTCGGGCATCTGGATGGGATAGAGCATCCCTACAGCCATGTGATTCTGACACGCGTGAACGAGGTGCTGGCAGCGAGCATCTACTCCCCTCCCTTTGGGATAGAGTTCGGTGTCATCTATCATCGGGATGAGTATCACCTTGTGTACCGCCCCGACCCACGCAAGCGCGGCGGGTGTGGCACAGGGAAAACCCCCGAGCCGTCCGAGACGACGCCCGCAGAGGAACCGACACCTTCTGCCTCTGAGGAGGTTGCCAGGACACCTTCCGGCGACTTCAGTCCTGCGGGCGACTTTGAGCCAGCGGGGTGCGGTTTCGGCGTGCCGATGGTGGATGTGATGGTGGTCTACACGCCTGCTATACGCACCATTCGCGGGAGCCACGATGCCGTGGTTGCCGCGGCGCAGCTGGGCGTCGATGTGTCGAACACCATCTACAGCAACACAAACATTCCGTTGCGGATGCGCCTGGTATTTGTGGGCGAAGTGGACTATGACGAGAGCCGTGACAACTTCGATACTCATCGCGATCGGCTGCGGAACAGCGACGGCTTTATGGACATCGTTCACACCTGGCGGAACCAGTATCGCGCGGACGATGTGGTGCTGTTCGTCGCAGATGACGATAACGGAACCCTGTGCGGTCTTGCCTATTGTCAGCGCAATGCACCCTGTTGTGGAGCGGGTCCATGGGAGGACAGAGCCTTCTGTGTTCTTGATGGTCGCACTAACGGGTGCATCGCGCTTGGCTGGGCAGCGTTCACCCACGAGATTGGGCACAACCAGGGTTGTGGACACAACCGAAGCAATGCAGATTGCTGCCCGTTCAATGAGTGCAATCTCTGCGCTAGTTGTTCGCTGCATGGCGACAGCTCCTTCGGCTGGCGCTTTATCGGTTCTGATGGGAACCGATATATCACCGTAATGTCCTACCAGACTGACGAGGATGACTACGGCTGTACAGCAGGCGGATTCAGATTCGCGTCCCAAATTCCCTTCTTCTCCACACCTACCATTACCTACATGGGGGTTCCGATTGGGGTGCCTCCAGGAGGCTGTGGAGCGGACAATCGTTCCACCGTGATCGAGACGCGATGCGGTCGGGACTCCTTCCGCATTCTGGACTGCTGGGTCAGCTTCGGGTATTCCGGAACCGAGCGGGGCACCATCTGCGAGCCGTTCAACACCGTGGCGGAAGCAGTGAACGCCATGCCGTCGCCCGTTGCAGGGCGCCTGGTGGACTTCCCGACGATGTATATCGCGGCAGGTTCACGCCGTGAGACCCTGACCATCAACAAGCGGATGCGCATCGAGGCGTGCGGCGGACTGGTGCGTATCGGTGCGCCATAACGCCCTCACCCCCTGTGCCCCCTCTCCCGACGCTGCGGGAGAGGGGGTTTCTGAGTCCCTCTCCCCCAGCGGGGGAGAGGGTACGGGTGAGGGGTTTCTGAAGCCCCTCTCCCCCAGCGGGGGAGAGGGTACGGGTGAGGGG
>JBBIJY010000016.1:0-20024 GCA_037445735.1 Armatimonadota bacterium
GCGGTTAGCTCAGTGGTAGAGCACTTCCTTGACGTGGAAGGGGTCGGAGGTTCAAATCCTCCACCGCGCACCATTGTTATGCGACCTCGACAGCCTCCGCTTCCAGCGTTTCCTCCTGGCGATAATCGCAGGCGCTGTTCGAGCAGAAGAGAAGGCGCCGATTCTGTCGCCTGTTAACCCGTTCCACGAGGGGTGCGTCGCACTGGGGGCACTTCTCGCCCGTCGGCTTGTCCCACAGCAGTAAGTTGCAATCGCGCTGGGAGCAGCTGTAGTAGGTGCGCCCTTTGCGGGATTTGCGGGCAACCACTTCGCCCACACCACACAGCGGGCAGGGGATGCCTGTGGCGCCGGCGGGCAGGGTGGTTTTGCAGTCGGGATAGCGCGAGCATGCCAGAAACTCGCCGTAGCGCCCGCTGCGCTGCACCATCGGGGCGCCACAGGTGGGGCAGGCGCGTTCCGTCGGCACAGTGGGTATCTGAATCACATCGTCGCCCGCTTTTGCCACCTCCAGCTGCTGGCGGAACGGCTGATAGAACTCATGGAGCACCTGCACCCATTGCGCCTGCCCGCGCTCGATCTCGTCCAGCTCGTTTTCCATGTGCGCCGTGAAGGGCACATCGAACAGGTCCGGGAAGTATTTGACCAGATAGTCGTTGACCGCTTCGCCGAGCGGTGTGGGCTTGAAGGCGCGGTTCTCCAGCACCACATAGCCGCGCTCCTGAATGGTGGAGAGGATGGTGGCGTAGGTGCTGGGTCGCCCGATACCGTGCTGTTCGAGAGCTTTGACCAGCGTGGCTTCGGTGTAGCGTGGGGGTGGCTGGGTGAAGTGCTGTTCGGGTTTGAGTTCGATCAGGCGCAGTTCCTCGCCCTGCTCCAGCGCGGGCAGCGGCGGCAACTCTTCTTCCTCGCGCTCGGCGGTGTCTTTGCCCTCGCGATAGAGCGCCATAAAGCCGTCGAACAGCACCACCGTGCCGGAGGCGCGGAAGAGATACTCTTTCGCGCGGATGTTCACGCTGGTGACTTCCAGCTCGGCGGACGCCATCTGGCTGGCAAGGAACCGCTTCCAGATGAGGTCGTACAGGCGGTATTGATCGGGCGTGAGGTAGGGGCGTACGGAGTCGGGCGTGCGGTCGACCTGTGTGGGGCGGATGGCTTCGTGAGCGTCCTGCGCGCCCTCGCGTGCTTTGTACTGACGGGGGGCGGGCGGCAGGTAGGTTGCACCGAACTGCTGCTGGATGAAGGCGCGCGCGGCTCGCTGTGCCTCTTCCGAAACGCGCGTGGAATCGGTGCGCATATAGGTGATGAGCGCGACGGCGCCTTCCGCGCCCAGCTCGACGCCCTCGTAGAGCTGCTGGGCGACCTGCATCGTGCGGCGCGCGCTGAAGCCCAGCTTGCGCGACGCCTCCTGCTGAAGCGTGCTGGTAATGAAGGGTGGGGGCGGGTTGCGCTTCTTGCGCCGCTTCTCGACACTCTCCACTCCATAGCGGGCGCCGTCCAGATCGTTCAGCACCGCCTGCGCGTCGGCTTCGGTCTTAAGTTCGATTTTCTGATCACCCTTCTGGCGCAGCTCGGCTTCGAAGGGGAACTCCTCATCCAGCGGGGTCAGAACGGCGGTAATCGTCCAGTACTCTTCGGGTGTGAAGGCGCGGATTTCGCGCTCGCGCTCCACAATCAAACGCACGGCGACCGACTGCACGCGCCCGGCGCTGAGCGGCTTTTTGCCCCCGCGCGTCTTGCGCCACAGCAACGGGCTGACCTCATAGCCCACCAGCCGATCCAGGATACGGCGCGCCTGCTGGGCGTTCACCCGATTCATATCGATGGTGCGCGGGTGCTGCAGGGCGCGTTTGACAGCCGATTCGGTGATCTCGTTGAACTCGATGCGTAAGGGATTTTGCAGGCGCAGCGCCTGCTGGATATGCCAGGCGATGGCTTCACCTTCCCGGTCGGGGTCGGTCGCCAGATAGATGATGGGCGCGGTCTGCGCCGCTTGCTGGAGCCGCTGCAGCACCTCGCGGCGCTCGGGCAGCGTCACATAGGTGGGCTGGAAGCCGTTGCGGATGTCGACGCCGAGCCGCTTTTCGGGCAGGTCGCGCACATGCCCCATCGAAGCTTCGACGCGATAGCCGTTGCCCAGAATCTTTTTGAGCGTGCGCGTTTTGGCGGGCGATTCGACCACAATCAGCGGCTTGCCCGTCCCACTGCTACCAGCTTCATCGGGCATCGGCTCCCGCCGCCGGCGACTGGCTGGCTTCGCGCGTGCCGTCCGTCGTCTCCCCACCTGAGCGTTAGCCATAGCAATCTGCAAGTATACCTGCTATCGCTTCGTCGTCTGGCAGCTCATCGACCTGATGGAGCGACCAGTGTTCGATATGTTCCAGTGTGGCGTCCGGCTCCAGCAGCGTCAGAGGCGAGAGCGTCTCCAGTTCCAGCATTTCGGCGTTGGTGAACAGCTCGCAGTTGCAGCCGAAATCGGGATAGGTGGCGTTTGGCAGGCAGTCCCATCGCTTCAGGAACAGCTCACCCTTCAGGAAGTACGCCATCCAGCCCTGCGTGTTCAGCGCGCCGCACTTCTGGGGCGTGGAAAGGCGGGGATCCTGATAGAGGCGAAAGGTGCGCCGCCCCCACTGCCAGCGCGGATCACTCATATCGGTGTACGCCCACAGCACAAGGGGTCGCACGGGCAACAGCGCGTCGGGATGCGGGCGGAATGGCTCCTGCGGCACAATCGCACAACCGCCCGGCGCCATCGCGCTGATTGCCCACGCCGCCAGCTGGACCGCCCACAGGTTGCGATTAATGAGCCGATGCCTCACCTCAATCTGGGTCGGATGCCAGCGGATTTCCATCTCTTTCTGGATGCCTGTGCGCGGCTCGGTCGGCTGGCGCAGCAGGAGGCGCCTGCCGTCCCAATCCCACTCGATGGGGTTGTTATCAGGCAGATAGGTGCGGGTGGGATGTTCGGGCGCATGCCAGAGCCGATGTCCGCCGTAAATGCGCCACTCGCTGCCGCCCGTTTTGCCGCGCTGGTCGGGATTCTCCCAGAAGAGGTTCTGCCCGCCCACAAAGCCCAGCCGAATGATGCGCGGTCCGACCTGTGTGGTAGCAACCAGCTCCCGGCGCCCATCGGTCAGGCGCAGGCACTGCTCCCAGCCTGCGTAGGCAATAATCTCACAGGACAGCATGCCTCCTCTATTCGCGTCCACCCGAATCACTCCCGCTCGAACAGGGCAATAAAGGTTCGCACTAACAGGTAGAGGTCCAATAATAGCGAGCGTCGGCGCACATATTCGGCGTCGGACGCCAGCTTGAGGGGCAGAAGCACCTCACGGTAATATTTTTCAGGGTCAGACTGCTGGGCGAGCAGGCGTTCCTCGTGCCGATAGCGAATCTGGGTCAGCCCTGTGATGCCAGGGCGCACGCTCAGCACCAGCTCGCGCAGCTGTGGCTCCCAGAGTTGCACATACTGTTCGACTTCAGGGCGCGGTCCGACGAGGCTCATCTCGCCCTTGAGCACATTCCAGAGCTGGGGCAGTTCGTCCAGCTTGGTGGCGCGCAGGATTCGCCCGATGCGGGTGATTCGGGGGTCGTGCCCTGCAGTGATTGCGCCGCCTCGCTTCGGCGCATCCTGCACCATTGTGCGGAACTTCAACACCTTAAACTTGCGCCCATAGCGCCCCACACGCTCATGGGCGAAAAAGACACCGCCTGGCGAATCGAGCTTGATCAGCAGGGCAATCACCGCCATCAGCGGCGCCAGCACAATCAGCCCCAGCCCCGCAATCAGGCAATCAACTATTCTTTTTAATGGTTCATACATCGTCTCCGTCCACGCTCTGCGTCTGTTGCCACTGTATCAGGTATTCCGATACAGTCTGAACAAAGGAGCGGGCATCTGTCAGGAGTTGCTGCACTTCGTCCGCATCGAGTGTAAAACCGATCCCATAGTCACCCACAATTCGCTTATCATAGGCTTCGTTGAGGAGTCTCC
The DNA here is from genome assembly GCA_037445735.1 of Armatimonadota bacterium. Taxonomy (GTDB): domain Bacteria; phylum Armatimonadota; class Fimbriimonadia; order Fimbriimonadales; family GBS-DC; genus HRBIN15. Next base: position 3,992 of record JBBIJY010000016.1, read on the forward strand.
CCATTCTGCGCGGGAATACGCCCGTTTTAACGAAGTGCTGGCTAAATAGCGAAAGAACACCTTTATGTGAGGAACCTGTCAGACCTTTTGTAAGCAGGGTCGCCTCTGCCACAAAGAACATTGCATAGTAGCACCGTGAGGCGCAGGAATCGTAGTCACCTATTTCCAGAGCCTTCTCGGCGGTAGCTAAAAATCTTCTTGCCTTTTCTATCAGCTCTTCTATCTCTCTCATATCTGAACAGCCTCCTGACGCACACGGCGCAGGAAGATAGAACCCCCTTTTTCATAGACCGATCTCGGTAGCACAATCACAGAGACCAGCTCGTCTTTTTCTAAAAGAATATCATATATAAAATTGCTCAAACTTTTTCGTACTTCAGAGGGACGAAGTGAGTCATCCACAAGCACCAGCAGATCAATATCCGATTCGGCTCTGGCTTGCCCGCGTGCGCAGGAGCCATACAGCAGAACCGAATCGATGCCCCTGCCATAGCGCTGCACCAGATACGCCTTGATCTGACTGGCAATTTCTCGCACCTTCGCCCTGCTTTTGGTTCCCATCATGAAAGAGAGAATACCCAATTATGGTTTACCTTCTCCAACACCTGCCGACATCGCACACGGCTTCGATCACATCGGCAACATCCTGGTCGCTCATGGCGGGGTAGAGCGGCAGGGAGATGGTGCGCTCATAGTACCGCTCGGCGTTGGGGAACTGCCTGCGCTGCCAGCCGTAGCGAGCGTAGTGCGGGTGATAATGGATCGGGATGAAATGCACGCTGGTGCCGATGTTGCGGGCTTTCAGCTCCTCAATAAATCGGGCGCGGTCGATTCGCAGCGCATCGGGGTTCAGCAGGATCGTGTAGAGATGCCAGACATGGGTTCGGTCAGGGGGCACTTCGGGTGGGAAGGGTGTCAGGAAGTCGCACTCCATAAAGGCGCGGTGGTACTGGGCGGCAATCTGCTGGCGGCGGGCGTTCATCGCGTCCAGTTTCTGGAGCTGGCAGATGCCCAGCGCCGCCTGCAGGTCGGTCATATTATATTTGAAGCCCAGCGTCTGTACCTCGTAGTACCATGTGCCCGCTGCCATATAGCGTTTCCATGCGTCGCGGCTGATGCCGTGCAGGCTCAGGATTCGGCACTGGTCAGCCAGATCGGCGTCGCATGTGGTGATCATCCCGCCTTCGCCGGTGGTGAGGTTCTTGGTGGCATAGAAGGAGAAGGCGGTGGCATGGGCAATCGCGCCGATTTTGCGCCCTCGGTAAGTTGCACCGACGGCATGCGCGGCATCTTCCAGCACCAGCAGCTGATGACGCGCGGCGATGTCCATGATGGCATCCATGTCGCAGGGCAGTCCACCATAATGCACGGGCAGGAGGGCGCGCGTGCGTGGCGTGAGGGCGTCCTCGATGCGATTGGGGTCGATGTTCGCGGTGGCGGGGTCGATATCGACCAGCACGGGCGTTGCGCCCACATACTCGATGGCTTCGATGGTGGCACAGAAGGTGAGCGGCGTGGTGATGACCTCCTCGCCCTGTCCGATGCCCCATGCGGTCAGCACCAGATGCATCGCAGCGGTGCAGGAGTTGACCGCGACGGCGTGGGGCACACCGATGTAAGCAGCAAATAGCTCCTCAAACTGCCGAACCTTTGGTCCTGTGGTCAGCCAGCCGCTGCGCAGCACCTCCAGCGCCGCATGCTCCTCCTGCTCATCGAGCAGGGGCAGCGAGTAGGGCAAAAAAGTTTCGCGCCGATTCATCGCCTGCTCACCTGTGGGATCTCCACCTGTCTCTGTTGTTGAAGGGTGTCCCGGATTGCCCGATACAATTCACCGAACCGAGCAATCGCAAACCCGTTACGGCGCAGCGATCGGTAGGCAGCCCAGGTTGGGTGAGAACGATAGGAACGACAACTCATGTTCTGTGGAGTGCCGTGCACGCCCTGTAGCGCCAGGTCCACTGCTTCCATGAGCGCGTCGCGCCCTAACAAAGACAGCTGGCGAAACAGTTCAAACGCGCTGATAGCGGGTGGTACAGGCATCGCTCGCTGCACCAGAATGTTGCCTGCATCGAACTCTTCTGTCATATAATGAACAGTAATACCTGTCTGCGGTTGATTTTCTGCCAGCACCCAGAAATAGGGAGCCAGCCCTGCATAGGCGGGCAAAAGTGAACTGTGAATATTCACAAAGCCGCGCTCAGGCAAATTCAGAAGCTTTGCCCGAATGCGTTGTGGGCAACTGACCGAGACTCCCAGCGCGGGCTGCCGCGCACGAAGCCATTCGTAGACCTCGACACTGTTGACCTTAATTGCGCGCATGCAGGGGATCCCCAGATCGCGTGCCATTGCTCCTACCTCAAGCCAGGCGTGACGATTCCACTTCTGGGCGACGCGGAACATCAGGTATTGAAGGAGCTTATAGGCGGTGTAAGGCAGCGCGGTGCGTCGCCCCACATGCCAGAGGGACGACACGCCTGTGCGACCGCTGTAGTCCCCCTCAATCAAAACGATACCGCCCACCTGATTCGTGCGCTCTATTAACAGGCGCTCCAGAATCAACCGCGCGAAATAGTTCCCGTTCGTAATAATCACAATACAATTATTCCTTATCATTTAGATGTTCCTCCACAGGCGGTCAATCCGATTGTCTGCAGGATGCGTCGGTTAATAACCTTCACATCGAACCGCTCTTCTGCCAGTTTGCGGCTCGCCTGACCCATCGTGATAATCAAATCGGGCTGCCGAATGAACTGTTCCATTGCCTCAACCAGCGCGTTCACATCGCGGGGCGGCACCAGAAAGCCATTTACGCCGTGAACAACGGTTTCCCTGCAACCGGGCGCATCGGTGGTGATGATGGGGCGCGCCATCGCCATCGCCTCCTGCGTGCTGCGAGGCACACCTTCTCGGTATGAAGGCAGCACATAGACGCTGGTCTGCGCGAAGTAGGGGCGCACATCAGGCACATGCCCCCGCCACTCCAGAATGCCCTGGTGAACCCATGACTCCACCTCCTGCTGGGTGAGGGCGCCAGGGTTGGTGTCCAGCCCACCCAGTAGCAGAAAGCGCGTGCTGGGGTGGCGCGTCTTGATAATGCGCGCCGCTTCCGCGAACTCCACAATCCCTTTCTCGCGAAGCAAGCGCGCTGCTAAGGTAAAGGTGATTGGCTCCAGCACCGGCGGCACAGGTTGCCATTCTGCCAGATCAATGCCGGTTGCACCCAGTAGGCATGCCTTTGCTGGTTCCACAAGACGCGCCTTAATGAACTCCCTCAAATCATCGGGATTCTGGAACAGTACAGTCTGCGCTCGTCGCAGTGCCAGGCGATAAAGCGTTTTGATAAGCGCGCGAGTGAGCCGTAGCTTGAGAGAGGCGAATGGCGTTTCGATAAAAGCATATCCCAGCCCTGCAATCAGCACCACACGCTGGGGCACTCGGGCAAGGGAGGCAGCCAGCGTACCATAAATCACAGGCTTGATGTTGTAGGGGATGACCACATCAGGGCGAAGCCGGCGCAAAATGCGTGTTAAGGCAATCACAGCGCGTGCATCCTGAAAGGGGTTCATTCCCGTACGGTTCAGGGGGTAGTCGATGGGTGTTGCGCCCAGCCTGGTGACCGCTTCACGAATTTCGGGTGTATAGTCAGGCGCCAGCACAGAGACTTCAGCGCCATGCGCTACCAGATCGCGAATGAGCGCACCGCGAAAGCTGATAATCGTCTGCGCATACGGCGAAATGAGCGCTACCCGTTCAGGGTGCGCGATTACTTTCGGCACGCCTTCCGCTCGATCCATTCGCAATAGAGGGCTTCCCATCGGGACACCACCTGCTCAATCTCGAAGTTCGCCATCACATACGCTCTCCCTGCCATGCCCATCGCCTGACGCTCCTCTTCTGGCAGGCTCATCATCTGAGTCATTGCTTGCGCCAGCGCATCGACATCGCCCGGCGGCACCAGAAAGCCGCTAACCCCATGCTGCATAATCTCAGAACACCCACCTACATCGGTACAGACAACAGGCAGCCCGCTGGCATGCGATTCCAGCAGCACCATCGGCATGCCCTCCCACGCGGAAGACATCACATACGCATCGGCGATCCGCATCCAGTCGGGCACATCCTGCCGAACGCCCAGCAGTCTGACCGCATTCTCAAGTTCCAGCTCGGCAATTTGACGCTCTAAAGCGGGACGCAGCCATCCATCGCCAATAATCAGCAGTCGCGCTTGGGGAAATTGCCGGTAGACTTTGTGGAAAGCACCGAGCATGAGGGGATAGTTTTTGGGAGGTTCTATGCGCCCGACTGCCAGCCAGATGAAACTGTTTTGCAAGCCCAGTTCCTGGCGCTTCAGGTGGCGCTGCTGCGGATCAGGTGCGAAGCGGCTCAGATCGACACCGTTCGGGATATAGGTGATCTTATGCGCGGGCACAGCGTTGACGCGCACATAGCGTTCCAGCCCTGCACGGCTGACCTGCGTGGTGAGATCGCACAGCCAGTCGGTAAGCTGATAGGCGCGCTCGCGCTGCCAGCCTCCTTCGTCTATGCTATGAACTGTGCAGATGAGCACAGGTACGGGTGCCAGCAGGCGTGTGAGGCGCGCCAGCAGGTTCGCATGCACCATATGGGCATGCACCACATGGGGTCGCCATTCGCGTATGATGCGAGCCAGGCGCAACAGGGCGCGTGGGTCAGGCACCTTGCGCCGCATGCGCAGGTTGTCGACAGGGATTCCTGCCCACTGAAGTTCGTCCACATACGCAACGGGCGGCAGCATCGAGGCGATTCGCACCGCCCAGCCCCGCTGCTTCAGCCGTATCGCCAGCTCCTTCAGCTGCGTTTCGGCTCCACCATAAGCCAAGCCTGTGGTGACAGACAATACCTTTCTCATCGGTCTCGGAATGCTAATCCAGACCCTACCAGTAACCAGAAAGGTGTCAGGGTTTGAGTCTCTAACAGTGGTGAAAGGGTCAGTGAGGATGCGGCGATCAATGCTTCTATCGCTATCAGCGCTAATCCAGCGGCGATGGTCAGGGGTAAGGTAGTCTGAGTCATCTGCCAGCCGCGCCACAGAACGCCCAGGAGCGCGATCAGAAAAACAAGCAGGTAGAGTGGCGTTCCCTGAACCAGCAGCGAGACATAGTAACTGTCTATAGGCGATTTGAGAGCATAGCCTGCTGGAACCCAAGTGCCCCAGACAAATTCGGTTTCATACGCCTGCAGGGCGCTCTCCCACAGATCAAATCGCCCGATCGCGTTCGGGTCTATCTCTGCTCCCTCCATCACCACGCCAGCCAGCAGAACGACCCGTTCCAGCAGGTGGGAGGGAAGTAAAGCGGCGGCAAGAGCCAGCACGATTCCCAGCACGATCACGATCTTGCCTGTCAACCCTGCAAGGCGAGCAAGATACCTCTCATCACGGGTCAATACGGCACGCATGAATACAACAGCTCCCAGCACCGGCGCGCCAGCTACCAGCCCAATTATCGCCGAACGAGAAGCCGAGCTCAGCACCGCCCATAATCCCGACAAACCGAGCAGCCATGTTGTGCCAAACCCCAGTCGCAGGCGTGCGAGCAGGCAAGCACTTAACAGCAAGAGAACCACCGCGCCGAAAAGCCCATAGCTGTTCGGATTAACGAGCAGTCCTGTGGTACGCGGGTAGAAAAACCATGTGGCAGTAAAACGCTGAGAAAATTCCTGATCAAGGATCAGCCAGTCGGACGGCAACACGCCCGTCGGCGCAAGCAGCTGAATAAAAGCGTGGAGCAGGTGCGCTACGCCCGCCACGACAAACACCTGCAACATCACGCGCCAGAGGCGCTCCAGACCGTAGATTCGAATCGCCCAGTAGCCCATCAGCGCCAGACTGACCCACTGCAGATGGCGTACCCCTGGAATAGCGAACGAGGGCGACCAGCCGCTCACCAGCACTCCCAGTATCGGCAGAAGCACAGAGAGCAGGAGATAAGGGGTAAGACACACCAACAAAATATCCACGCGCTCGATGGAGAAGGCAAAATACCAGCGACTCAAACGAACCCGCTGCAAAAGCCATATCCCGAAGCAGATTATCCACAGCAAGTCGCCCAGAGCCACTCCGCCACGGTTGCCCAGTCCTTCCACCTGAAACACAGGTAGAGTTGCGCGATTGTAAACCGTTATCCATACAAACACCAGGCAGGCAAAAGCTGGTAGAGGATATTTCCACGCCCACAGCCCCCAGGCAAGCAGTAGAACGCCAGCAACCGCCCAGAAAGTAGCAGAAGGCATTCCCAGCATAAACAGCAGGCAGAGCGCGACCGTCAGTCCTGATCCTATCAGCCACGCGCCTGCGCTGGCTATCGCTTCTGATTCAGCAGGTGTAGCCCTAACCGCTCGCGTTCCCTTCAGAGCCGTGCTGTAAGCCGAGAACATTCAGGTAAGCCTCCACTGCACGCTCCAGCGAGAAGTCCACCGCACGAAGGGATGGGTCATACGCTGGAGGGTTATTCAATGTTTCCAGAATTGCCTCTGCCAGATTGTCTGGGTCGCCCACGGGCACCAGCTTACCCCATTTGCCATCCTCCAGAATCTCGCGCGGTCCGCTGGGACAATCCGTTGAGACAACAGGAGTACCACACGCCATCGCCTCAATCAGCACCGTCGGCAGCCCCTCCCAGCGCGATGACAGCACAAAAACCGCTGCACGCTTCATGTAAGCGAACGGGTTCTCCACAAAGCCGGGTAGCACGGCGTCCTGCTCCAGCCCCATGCTCCTGATTAACGATTCTAAAGCGGGGCGCTCTTCCCCCTCGCCAAGAATGAGTAAACGCGCCAGACGCTGTTGACGCACACGGGCAAAGGCATGGATCAGCGTGGGGAAATCTTTCTCGGCAGTGAGTCGTCCCACCCCCAGCACCACAGGGGGCTGACCCTCAGCAAACCATGGATGATCCAGGGGCTGATTAGCAAGATCGAGCAGCTCCGGCGTTACGACAGGATTGTAGATAACCTGCACCTGTTCCCTGCGAAGGCGATACAGCTGCAGGGCGTCGTCGGCAACCCCCTGGGAGACGGCGATAACCTTATCGGCTAACGGGAAGAGCCGGCGTGCCAGAAAGGGGATTAAGCGGGCGCGTGTGGTGGCAGATTTTCTTGTGGCGACACTCATTGTGCTATGCACGGTCACTATCACTCTGGTTGGAGTCCGTGCGATCCGCCGGGCAAGGATCGCAATCATGTTTGCATGCTCCAGAGCAGCGATGAGAACAGCTGGTCGATGCGCACGGAGATAGCGCACCAAAGGCAGCAGGCTCCAAAGGACACGCGACGCACGCAGGTTCACCATGCGCACTTCAGACGGAACCTGATTGAGGTATGGACCTGCGGCGTTCGCCAGCACCAGATCAACATCAAAGCCGCGCTGGGCAAACCCTTTACCCAGAAGCAGAAACACTCGCTCGGCACCACCACACGAAAGTAGAGGCATATATAACGCAATCCTTGCCATGACAACCACCCCCTGATCGATTTTATCGTCTAAAGCAATGCTTTGTGCGCAAGGCGAATCTCCATAACATGGCAAAAAGCAGATTTGACGAGCTCGCATGAGTGTGGTGGGAATATAATTGCATGACTTCCGCGAAGGTAGAGAGCTGTGGAGCAAAGCGATCCACATTTTTAGCAAACTGAACCACCTGTTCAGATGTCATTTTATTATGATGAAAACAGATAGTCCACACACCGAAAGGCATTCTATACCAGCGCCATATCTGCTGGGGAATCCAGAGTATTCCATACTGACGCTGTGGGAAGAGGAAGAAACCGTCGCTAATTACATCGATTCCCAATTCCATCAGTGCTTTTAAAGTATGGATGTCAAAGCTGTGAGCTGGGGCAACAAAAACTTGTGGACGGATGTCGTTTTGCAGAAATATCTCCAGCGCGCTCTGGAGCTTTTGCTTTTGTTGCTGGAAAGGTAATCCAGCAAACTCGCTTTTTTTATGGAAGCCCAGCAGCCCTGAATCCTGAGTCACAAATAGATGCTGGTAGCCGTGCATGCCAATGCACCACCCTTCTTGTTGTTTCATGCGCAGCCAGTCCCAAAAGTCCTCTCTGGGGGGAGCAATCTGCAAATGGGGATCCTGATTATCAGGTACAACTGCCAGCAGCGGTTTGATTTTGTAGCTATCCAGTATAGTCTCGAGCTTAGCCCAGGTTGCCCAGTTCATGGTTGGGCAAATATCATCGAATCGGATCAGGTAGGTTGTCTTCATAATCCACCTACGCCTTCTGCACAAAAATGTGGTCAAGGTCAGGTTGCGGATACTCAATCCACATCTGTTTGATGGGATAGCGAAGCAGCAAAGCAGGAATCCTGCCTCGTGGAGGATGAGGGTGTCCGATCTTAAATCCTGTCTTGTCGTTGAGAAAGACGACCAGGCGGCGCATCATGCTCAATTCTGTGCGGCGAAAGGAAGAGTTATTCGCTATGATATATGCGTAGCCGCCAGAGCGAATCAGCCGGTAGATAGTATCCGTGAAAGATGCATCATTCCACCCATAGCAGAAGCAAATGCGGTTGAATACCAGATCAAACTGGCGGTTCAGGATTTTGGGGGCTTCATCCATATAGCCCAGCACAAACTCAATGTCCACATTCCACTGGGATGCCTTTTGCTGGGCAATGCGCAGGTAGTTACGGCTAATGTCGTACCAGGTTACGCGCGCTCCGCGCTTCGCAAAAGCCACCGCGTACTGCCCGCCACCTGCACCCAGGTCCAGAACCTGCTTGCCTTCCAGCCCACCAATCCATTCAGCGATTCTGTCGACGAGCGGTTCGTCGACTTTTTGCCACTCATGCTCGGCATAGCGCTGGGCATATTCTACCGGGATAGGATCCCAGCCTTTTTCAGGGCGATAAAACAGGGCGAACAGACGGTTAATCATTGTTCATGCACCTCCAGCAGCCTTGAGTGGCATGCTGCTGCCTCTCGGAAAGGAGAGATAAACGGATGTCGGGCGTTCGCGGGTGATTATTCGTCATGGCTCACCTCCTCATATCAGTCCCATCTGACACATTAATTGGCAGGTTCTTGCGTGGAAGGTCTGGCGTGCCAGAGCAACCTGTTGCTCTAAATGCGCCCGCATCATGTTCAGATCGGCGCCAAGGATGCGCTCCACAACCGCGTCAGCCTTCAGATTGGCTGCGGGAACGACCCAATCGCCCATACCCATGTCCTGCATGATACCCAGCGATTTCGGACCGAAGTAGGAGAGCGCGTAGCAGGGCGCACCGGCAACAAGCGCCAGAATCACCGAGTGGAAGCGTGTGCCGAGCAAAAATTTGCTCTGACCATACAGGGCGCTCAGCTCCATTGGTGAAAGGTCTTCCTGAATCAGGCACACGGGCAAGCCGCGCAGACGCTCCAGCAACTGCCGGGACGCGATAGAGTCGTCTTCGCGCGGGATGGGGCCCATCGTGTGAACCACGACCGCGACGCGCTGAACAAAGCCGGCGCGAAGCAGTTCGCTGCCTATTCGGGCTACCTGATCCAGATAGTATGAGTACGACTCGCGCGGCAGATGAGGTATCCAGCGCACCGTGATAGTCAGAAACCGCTCTTGTTCTAATTCATGCTCGCGCATTAACTGTTCGACGCGCGGGGTGAGGGCAGGGGTGAGAGCAAATGCGGGATCGGGCACGCGATAAACCCTGTCCGCTGGCAATCTCAGCTGGATAGCCAGCTCGCCGGAGAGGCTTTCGCGCACGCCGATAGCCGTCGCGTCCTTCAACACCGCACGCACCCACCACCGTGAAAAGCGATCATGGAAGGGGCCCAGTGAATGCCCCCATAAGACAAAGGGCACGCCATAGTGTCGGGCTAATAGAAGGGGAGCCAGATGGCTGTAAAGGTTGGCGTAATGGAGCGGATTCGATTTTGCGGTGTGGAGCTTATGCCCGCCCTTGCTGATCACCAGCGCCGACTCCGCAATCAGGCGTGCTCCTGAACTCCGACTTCGCTTCAGCCGCAGCGATGCAGACAGCAATCGGCACAGGTAGCTGAGCGCGGAGAGAGCGAGTTGCCAGCGTGTGCCCCCCGCTGCCTTCATCGTCGGCAGCAAACAGGGAGCCACTTCCACGCACCCGCAAGCCGAGCGCACATGCCGATAGGCATGCGCTATATCATCGCTCTCGGTCAGGCTCTGAGCCACCAGCCCGAAGCGTGCCTTCTCGCCCTGAATCTCCTGCAGAACATTCATGGTGGCGATGACAATGGCACTATCGCCTTTGTTATCATCATGCCAGGCATTAACCAGGGTGACTCGGCTCATGATGGAGCGACTCCTCACGGTTAGCGTTGAAGGGTCTGGGTGCACTCCAGAGGATCAATCCTATCAGCAGCCCCAGGCTCAACATGCTAACCACAGCATACCCGATGAGTGCCACACGAAAGGGCTGACTCATCTGGGCAGATACCCAGAAACTGGCGAACACCAGTAGCACGCGCATGAATTCCCAGCCAAACTGGGCGGGCAGGCTGCGGGTGATCGTCAGAGTCTGGGCAATCGGTGCCGCCATCAGGCGCACCAGCAGCAGAGGTGCCAGAATCTGCAGATATTCGCCTGTAGTGCGCCATTCGGCACCGAACACCAGCGCGAACAGCGGCGGCGCAAACACCATCAGAAGCAAAGTTGGCGCAATGCCAATCGTAAACAGTGCCCGCAGGATGCGCCACACCAGCGTGCGAAGCTCTTCTGGCGAACAGCGGCTATATTCCGCCGCGCGCCCCAGATAGACCTGCCCGATGGAGGTGCCCGCCAGATCAACAGGCGTTCCAATCAGGCGCAGTCCCAGCGCGAGCCAGCCCGCCTCCTTCAAAGAGTAGAGGCTCGCCGCGAGCAGCAGGGGCAACTGATGGCTCAGGGTGTTCAACAGAGCCGCAGGCACACTGTAGGCAGGAAACTGCCAGTACCGCTTGAGCAAGAGCCATGCCGAGCGCCACGCTCCAAGGTCAGGACGCCAGCGCCAGCCAACTGTCAACAACGCGACGAGCTGACCCACCACCTGACCCAGCACCAGACCCAGCGCGCCCAACTTGAACAATCCCCCCGTGAGCTGGGTCAGCACATACGCAAGGGCGAACAGCCACCGACTGTGTGCCTGAACCCGAAACTGCTGGCGCCGAGTCCGCCGAAAGGAGAGAATCTGCGATGCGCCATACAGGGCAATCCCCAGCGTCAGCAGACCCAGATAGGGCTTCACACTCTGGAGGATGCCAAGATTCAAGCCATACGCTATTCCCCACAGAAGGGCGCCTGTTAGCAGCGAGAGAACCGCAACCACTATCACCGACACCGAAGCGAGCTGCTCGGCTTCCGCCGGGTCTCCTGGTAGCAAAAGTGCCAGCTCATAGCGCAGGGTGACCACCACGCTGAGAGTCACCACCAGCGCACTATAGGTTGCCAGCACGCCGTAGTCGGAGGGGGTGTAGAGGCGGGTGAGAAGGGGGGCGGCAAGAATCAGAATCGCCTGCCCTGCCAGCGTGCCCAGCATCAGCTCGCTGATATGGCGAACCGCTGGGCGAGCATTCAGCAGCCGCTGCACCCTCTGTATCATCAGACCCACTGCTGCGAGAAGTATACCTCTATCCCTGAGGCTGGATCGGCTCTGCGAGTGTTCGAAAATTCAGGGCGTCGTATCTGCCTGAGTGCAGAACCCCCCTACCCGTACCCCCTTCCCTGCCTGCGGGGAGAGGGAGCTTTGTTTCTCACTCTCCATGCTGGGGTGAGGGGCATCCTTGCCTCTGGGCGGGGAATTCCGTTCCCAGAGTGGAATCTTCGAACCATCTCTTGACCCCTTGACATCCCTGTCATGACGGGTATAATAATAGGTCGACATCATGGGCAAACACTTGGTCAGACGCCACGCGGGGTGGAGCGCGAGCATCGAAGCGCCCGCGCGTGTTATGGCGTCTGACACCAGTCATACCGCTGCGAAAACCGCTGACATCAAAGGGATGGTGATAGGTGAATGATCTATCCAGAAAATGACGAACTGAATCAGTACCCGCGCTATATTTTGACGCTGCTGGCGGCGGAGCGCGCCCGCCTTCTGCGCGAGGGCGCACGACCGCTGGTACCCGTTATCGGCACCGATTTCAACCCGCTGACTGTTGCTCTGCAGGAGATCGCAGAGGGCAAAATCAAACCGCTGGTGCTGGCGCCCGACAGGGTGGAGGTGCTGGTGGAAGGACCCGAAAGCGCATGGATCGTCGCCCGCGACATCAAGCAACTTCGCGCTCAGGAAGAGGAAGAGACCGAGGAGGAAGTGGAGGCGGTCTACAGAGAGGAGACCACTCTCCGTGAGTAGGAGCCGCTATGCGCAAGCCCGACTATTACGAGGTTCTCGGCGTCAGTCGAAACGCCTCGCTGGATGAGATCAAACGGGCGTACCGTAAACTGGCACGCCAGTACCACCCCGATGTCAACAAGGACGACCCCGAAGCCGAAGAAAAGTTCAAGTTAATCAACGAAGCTTATCAAACGCTGTCGGACCCTGAAGCGCGGGCGCTGTATGACCGTTTTGGACATACGGCGCCCACGACCGCCCCCACAGGCGACCCATTTGAAACCGTTGAGGGGCTGTTCGAGATGTTTTTTGGCGGGGGTGGCAGTGCCCCCGCGCGCGGGGCAGTGGATGGCAGCGATCGGCGCGTGGACATCACTCTCACGCTGGAGGAGGTGCTGCACGGCACGGAGCGGGAGATTGAGGTGGAGCGGCTGCGCCTCTGCACCCGCTGTAAAGGCACCGGCGCAGAGCCCGGCACAGCGCCCGAACGCTGCCCCGATTGCCACGGCTCCGGGCGCGTGCGCTTCACTCAAACCACGATCCTGGGAACCATCACGCGCGTGGTGCCGTGCCAGCGCTGCCGGGGTGAGGGCGAAATCGTGCGCACCCCATGCCGCCACTGTCACGGTGAAAAGCGTGTTCTGCAACGCGACCGAATCCCGCTGACCATCCCCCCAGGCACCGAAGAGGACACCGTTTTCATGCTGCGCGGCGAGGGCGATTCGGGGCTGCGCGGCGGCTCCAGCGGCAATCTCTATGTGGTGGCGCACCTCGCCCCGCACCCCCGCTTCAAACGGCACGGTAACGACCTTATCACCCAGCTCAATCTGTCGTTCCCGCAACTGGTGCTGGGCGATGAGATCGAAATCGAAACGCTGGACGGCAAGTATACGCTGGAGGTACCGGAGTTGACCGAGCCGAACAGCGAGCTGGTGATTGAAGGGCTGGGGCTGCCTGACCCGCGCACGGGGCGACGGGGCAACCTGCGCGTGCGGATCGGGCTGAAAATGCCCAGAAAACTTACGGAAGCCCAGCGCAACCTTCTGCGCCAGTACGCCGAAGCGAGCGGCATCCGCCTCAAAAAGTACGCCGATTCCGAACCCGCAGGCTTCCTGGAACAGCTCAAGCGCACACTCAAGCGGGAGGATTAAAAGATGCCGCAGGTGGCGTCGGTCGGTATCCTCGTTGCCGATGTGGTGGCGTACCCGGTAGGCGCGTATCCAGAGCGCGGTGTGTGCGTGCATGTGCAGCGCATGGAGCTGCATGTCGGCGGCTGCGCCTCCAACACCGCGCTCGCGCTCGCCAAGCTGGGCATCGAGACGGTGGTGATTGGCAAGGTCGGTGCCGACCCGTTCGGCGATTTCTTGATTCGTGAACTGCAACGGTACGGCGTGCGCACGGAGGGCATACGCCGCACGCGCGAGGCGGGCACATCCAGCACGATGGTGATGGTTCATCCTGATGGCGAGCGCTCCTTCATTCACTATATGGGCGCGAACGCGCTATTCAACCCCGACGACATCGACTGGGGTCTGGTGCAGGGCTGCAGGGTGTTTCATCTGGCGGGCGCCTTCCTGATACCCGCGATGGATGGCGAACCTGCCGCACAGGTGCTGCAAAAGGCGCGCTCGCTGGGGCTGATCACATGCCTGGACACCACATGGGATGCCACAGGCGGCTGGTTGCGCACGCTCCAGCCATGCCTGCCACAACTGGACTACATCGTGCCGAACTATGGTGAGGCATCCCAGTTAACGGGGGAGACAGAACCCGAACGGATTGCCGACAGGTTACTGGCGGAAGGCGTGGGCACGGTGGTTATCAAGATGGCAGGTGAGGGCTGCTTCGTCAAGAATCGGGCGACGGCGTTCCGTGTGCCTGCCTATCCCGTGCCACTGGTGGATGCGCTGGGGGCAGGGGACTGCTTCAGCGCGGGCTTCACCGCAGGGCTGGCGCTGGGATGGGATTTAGAAAGCACGGCACGACTGGCAAACGCCGTCGGCGCACTCTGCGTGACGCAGCTGGGTGCAACCACTGGCGTGCGCTCCCTGCAGGACACGCTGGCGTTCATGAAGAGCCACACGCCTGCGTAAGCCTACCGATCGATCTCACCCAGCACAATATCGATGCTGCCAATCAGCGCGACCATATCGGCAATCAGGCGTCCCACCGCCATCTTCTCCAGCGCCTGCAGGTTCATAAAGCTGGGCGCGCGCGTGTGCATGCGGTAGGGGCGGTTGGTGCCGTCGCTCACGAAATAGAATCCCAGCTCGCCTTTGGGCGACTCGATAGGCACATAGGCTTCGCCCACAGGCGGACGAAAGCCCTCCGTGTGAATCTTGAACCAGTGGATGAGCGACTCCATCGAGTTATCGATGGCTTCACGCGGTGGGGGCACGATTTTGGGATCCTCCACCCGATAGGGTCCTTCGGGTAAGCCGTCGATGGCTTGCTGAAGAATCTTGAGGCTCTCGCGCATCTCCGCCATGCGCACCAGATAGCGGTCGTACACATCGCCGCGCGTGCCCACAGGGATGTTGAAATCGAACTGCTCATAGCCGCTGTAAGGGTTCGATTTGCGGATGTCCCACGCGAAGCCTGTGGCGCGGATGGTGGGTCCGCTGACACCCAGCGCGAAGCATTCTTCGGTGGTGATGGTGCCGATGCCCATCGTGCGTTCCCGCCAGATAGGATTTTCAGTGAGGATGCCTTCGATCTCATCCAGGGCGTTCGGCAGCTCTTTAATGAGCTGGTGCAGGCGCACCTCGAAGCCCGGCGGCATATCGCCGCGCAGCCCGCCCGGGCAAATCCAGCTGGGCATCATGCGCACGCCCGACATCATCTCAAATAAATCTAAAATCTTCTCGCGCTCGCGGAAGGCATAGAAGAAGATGGTCATCGCGCCCAGATCCATCGCGTGCGTGCCAATCCAGACCAGATGGCTGGCGAGGCGCGACAGCTCCGCCAGAATCACGCGCAGGTACTGCCCGCGCGGCGGGATTTCGATGCCCAGAATCTTCTCGATGGAAAGCGAGAAGGCGAGATTGTTATTGTTCGCGGAGAGGTAGTCCATGCGGTCGGTCATCGGCAGCGCCTTGTAATAGGTGAGGTACTCGGCTTCTTTCTCCATGCCAGTGTGGAGGTAGCCGATGACGCACTCGGCTTTCACGATGCGCTCGCCCTCCAGCTCGCACACCACGCGCAGCACCCCATGCGTGCTGGGATGCTGGGGACCCATGTTGATAATCATCGTGCCCTCTTCGGCACGCTCCACGCTGGTGGCGACCGCCTGCGACGGAATGAATGGCTGACGCATAGCAAGATTATACTCGAAAACCCCACTTCAGGGTATCATGAGACCGAAATGCAGATAGAGACCATCGAGGATTTGCTGCGAATCTTGCAGGAGCATCCTGACTGGCGCATGCGGGTACGCGAGGTGCTTCTTACCGAAGAAGAGCGTCAGCTGCCCGCACAAATGGCTCAGCTGGTAGCGGCTGTACGCGAGCTAACTCAAGCCCATCGGGAAGGGATTGCACGACTGGAGCTTTTAGAGGCGAGCCACCGGGAGGCGATAGCTCGCCTGGATCGGCTGGAGCAGAGCCACGAGCGACTGTGGGAAAGCCACCAGGAGCTGGTGCAGAGCCATCAGGCGGCGATAGCGCGCTTAGAGCGACTGGAGCAGAGCCATCAAGAGCTGGT
>JBBIJY010000016.1:20124-54375 GCA_037445735.1 Armatimonadota bacterium
CGCTTAGAGCGACTGGAGCAGAGCCACCAGGAGCTGGTGCAGAGCCATCAGGCGGCGATAGCGCGCTTAGAGCGACTGGAGCAGAGCCATCAAGAGCTGGTACAGAGCCATCAGGAAGGACTTAACCGTTTGGCGCGACTGGAACAGATTGTTGAGCGTATCAGCCGAACTGTGGAGCAGCTGCTGGAGTGGTCGAGGTATGCGGAGCGCGACATCGGCAGGCTCAAGGGAATCAGTCTGGAGCTCCAGTATTATAATCGTGCGCCCGCGCTCTTTGGCTACTATGTGAAGCGCCCGCGCGTAGTGAATGTGGGACACCTGCTGGATGAGCTGCGCGAGCAGGGGCATACTTTCACGGAGGAGGAGTGGAACAATCTCGCTGCGATTGATGTGCTTCTGTCAGCGCGGCATCCGAAAACGGATGAAAAGATTTACCTCGCGATAGAGGTATCGTGGATGCTCTATCCCGACGATGTGGAGCGCGCCTACCAGCGGGCGGAGCTTCTGCGAGCACGGGGGCTGAGTGTCTATCCCGCTGTGGCGGGAGAGGGCATCACCCCTGACGCTCGCGAACGGGTTCAGCGATACGAGATGATGCTTCTGCTCGATGGGGTGGCGTCGCATGGGGGGCTGATCGCGCGTGAACAGCAGTAAATCTCCCGCCGCCTTGACGAAGGATTATCCAGTAGTGAGGGGGTATCTTATAGACTGCAGGAGGTGAACCCATGCGAACTGGCTTGCGAGCGTTAACACTGGCGCTCCTTAGCGTCTGGACAGGTATAGCTGCGCATGCCGACAGCGTGCAGGTCGTGCTGGGACCCTTCACAGCGCCCGGGCAGGGCATGTTCAGCCATGTTGACCTGTTTCCGATGCCGATCACCCCACCCTACTGGATAACAGGCTTCGAGGTGGCAGTGGTGGACGCGAGCGGTAATCCCCTTGGGCATGACACGGTGCATCTGCATCACACGCTGGTGGGCAATCTGGCGCGCCGGGCGTTGCCTGGCTCGGTGTGGGGGTCGTTCTACGAGATCTTCATGGGCGCGGGGCACGAAATGGTGCCCGTTGCGTTCCCCACTGGCTATGGCTACTATGTGGCGCCAGGCGATACATTAGCCTATCAGGTGGAAATCATGAGTATGACAGGCGCCGATGTGCCCGGTGTCTATATCGTCTATACCATCGAATACACCTACCAGCCGCAGCGCCATGTGCGCCCCTTCTGGATGAGCGCGGTCTCGGGCTTCGAGTATGATGTGCCGCCAGGGGGCAATCAGGGCGACGGGAATGACCTGCGCTCGCGTCAATGGACGATGCCCGTGAGCGGGCGTATTCACGGCTTGCTGCCTCACCTGCATGCGGGCGGACAGTGGATCGAGCTGCTGCGCGCTTCGGGCGAACTCATCTGGCACGCGGACGCCTACTATCACGAGGATCACCTGCATCTGACTTACTGGTCCGACCCGGAAGGTGTGCCTGTGCAGCAGGGTGAACGGCTCACCGTGCGGGCAGGCTACTTCAACCCTGGTCCGGGCTGGATTGACAGCGCGATGGCGCTGATGGTCGCCATCATCCACGCGCCCATCACGCTGGAGGGCACGGTGACGCTTAGCCAATATGCAGGCAACCCGTCGCAGGTGGAGGTGACCGTGCAGACGCTGATGCCCAGCACCAGCAATGTGGTGGAGCAGTGGAGCGGCAGACTCTCGGCGAATGGCAGCTTCTCGTTCCAGCCGTTGCGTCCTGGCACCTATGATGTGGCGATTAAAGGGCGCCATTTCCTGCGCAAAATCGTGCGCGGTGTGTCGCTGAGCGATGGTCAAACGACGCGCGTGCAGGTGGCGCTCACCAACGGTGATGTCAACGGCGATAATCGTGTCGATGATGCTGACCTGCTGATGGTGCTGTTCGCGTTTGGCGCTCAGGGTGGGTCGCCTGCCGATATAACGGGCGATGGGCGCGTGGACGACAGCGACCTGCTCACGGTGCTGTTTAACTTCGGGCAGGTGGGCGAATGAACAGCTTCGGGCACCTGTTCCGCATCACGACATGGGGCGAGTCGCATGGAGGCGCGGTGGGCGTGGTGGTCGACGGCTGCCCGCCGCGCATCCCCATCACCCCTGAAGAGATTCAGGCGGAGTTAGACCGCCGCCGTCCGGGTCAGAGTCGGCTCGTCTCCCAGCGCAGGGAAGGAGACACGGTGCAGATTCTGTCGGGCGTGTTCGATGGGCAGACGCTCGGCACGCCCATCCTGATGCTGGTGTGGAACACCGACGCTCGCCCTGAAGCCTATGAGCCGTTCAAGCACCTCTATCGCCCCTCGCACGCCGATTACACCTATCAGGCGAAGTACGGCATCCGCGACTGGCGGGGTGGGGGACGCAGCAGCGCACGCGAAACCATCGGGCGTGTGGCAGCAGGCGCGCTCGCCAAAAAGGTGTTGAAAATCCTCTGGAGCGTCGAAATCATCGGCTGGGTGGAACAGATTCACACCCTGTGCGCGACGGTGAACCCCGAAGCCGTTACGCTGGAGCAGGTGGAGAGCAACCCTGTGCGCTGTCCCGACCCCGAGATTGCCCCGCAGATGATCGAGCGCATCGAGCAGGTGCGCAAGCAGGGCGATTCGGTGGGTGGGGTGATTCGCTGTGTGGCGCGCAATGTGCCCCCGGGCTGGGGTAGCCCCGTGTTCGATAAGCTGGAAGCTGACCTCGCGAAGGCGGTGATGAGCATTCCTGCCACGAAAGGCTTCGAGATAGGCTCAGGCTTTCGCGGCGTGTCGATGCTCGGTAGCGAGCATAACGACGAGTTCTACACCGACGAATCGGGTCGCATTCGCACGCGCACGAACTTTTCCGGTGGCGTGCAGGGCGGCATCAGTAATGGCGAGCTGATCGATATCCGCGTCGCCTTTAAGCCGACGGCGACCATCTTTCGGGAGCAGGCGACGGTGGACGAATGGGGCGAGCCGGTGATTCTTAAAGCGCGCGGTCGGCACGACCCCTGCGTGGTGCCGCGTGCTGTGCCGATTGTGGAGGCGATGGTCGCGCTGGTGCTGGTGGACCACGCGCTGCGCCATCGCGGGCAGTGCGGTGGATAGCCCGCAAAAGTACCAGATTTTGTCATTTACCCTTCAGATAGCCGCGTGTCGCGCCTATAATCCCATCAGCGCATGGAGGCGCGGGACGGAGGGCTATCCAGTCCATGGAGGTTTACCATCTTTTTCCAGAGGCAACAGCGGCATCGACCGCACCACCGCGGCGGCGTGTGCTGATTGTGGATGACGATAATCTGGTGCGGGACACGCTCCGATTTGTGCTGGAGGACGCGGGCTATGATGTGTGGGCAACGGCGCACGGTGCCGACGCGCTCGCCGTGCTGGAAAGCCAGCCCATCGACATCGTGCTGAGCGACATTTTTATGCCCGGCATGAATGGGTTTGATTTATTGAAGCAGATTCGCGCGCGTCGCCCCGATGTGCCCGTGATTCTGGTCACCGGGTTCGGCAACATCGAGATGGCGCGGCAGGCGCTCAAGGAGGGCGCGACCGACTTCATCACCAAGCCATACAATGTCCACGAAATCCCGATATTGATTGAGCGCAATCTCACGCGCCACACGCTGGAAAGCACGCGCACGAGCGCCCTTCAGGAGGAGGTGCAGCGCTCCTACCGCGCCACGCTGGAGGCGCTGCTGGCGGCGTTAGATACGCGCGATACCGAGACCGAAGGGCACTCGGAGCGTGTCGCCGCCTACACCATGCTGATTGCCCAGCAGCTTAACCTCTCGCAGGAGGAGCTCCAGCACATTGAGCGGGGCGCACTGCTGCATGACATCGGCAAAATCGGTGTGCCCGACCATATTCTTTACAAGCCTGGTCCGCTCACCCCCGATGAGTGGGAGATTATGAAGCAGCATCCCGTGATCGGCTACAAAATGTGCATGAAGGTGGAAATGTTGCGCCCTGCCGCCCCGATTGTGCTGCATCATCATGAGCGGTGGGACGGCAAGGGCTATCCGCACAGTTTGAGCGGGGAAGAGATCCCGCTCGGTGCCCGCATCTTCGCCATCGCCGATACGCTGGACGCGATGACATCGGATCGTCCGTATCGCAAGGCGCTCTCCTTCGCGCAGGCACGCGAAGAGATCGAGCGCTGCGCTGGCAGCCAGTTCGACCCTGAGCTGGTCAGGGTCTTTCTCCGCTTGCCCGAAGAGGAGTTGCGCATGATTCGGGAGGTCACCATCTCCAATCGGGAAGCGCGTGCTGCATGACCACCCCCTCAAGCGGACTGGCGCCGGGTCGCGAACGCGCGCCGCAGCAGCGCGATCACACGCTGCAGCTCCTCATACGCTGCCTGACACGACGGACAGGTCTCCAGATGTCGTTCCAGCTGCTCGGCGAGACGGGGATGCAGGTCGTTCATCAGATGGGCTTCCATATACTCCCGTGCCTGCCGACAGGTCATGGCTTATCCATCCTCCTCTGTGATGGCTCGCACAATCGGATGGGCGCGCAATCGGGCAAGCGCGCGGTTGATCCGCTTCCGAACCGCCTCCACATTGATACCCATCGCTTTGGCGATTTCGTGATAGCGCATGCCATCGCCATACCGCATCTCGATCATGCGCCTGTCCTCTTCCGACAGCGTCTGCAGCACCTGCTGCAGCACCATATAAAGCAAGGTCTCATCCTCATACGAGGCATACGGCTCCGACTCGGTGTCGGCTTCCAGACCCAGCGAACACATCTCCAGCTCGCGGCGTCGCTCGCGTAGCCCAGGTGAAGACCGTGTTGCGCACCAGCACCTGCAGCCATGGGTCCAACTTATCGGTATCGCGTAGCTGCTCCAGGCTGTTGTAGACCCGCAGCAGGCATTCCTGGGTCAGGTCTTCGACATCGTCGTCGCCCGAGCGCACATAACGGCGCACGATTCGCTCGATGCGCGGACGCAGCGACGCAAAGAACTGCTGCTCCGCATACTCCGTCGCAAAGTACCTTTCCGAATATTGCATGGTCGAGCCACCTTCCTTCCGTCCAAGCCCCCTGAGAGCTTCACCTGTTAATGACTCAAAAAGCGGTCAAAACCGGACAGGTTGCGGGACGAATTTCGCCGATTTTGCCCGATTTGGGGGCAGGTGCAAATCGATGGGGCATCGGAATACAACAAGTGGCTCTGAGAGGTTCGTTCACTGGAGAGTAACCTTCCCTCACAGAGCGTGGACGGGTGCAGCCCCTTTCCGCGACCTGCTCCACACCTATTATATTTATATATCGATTCGCCCCTTTTTGCCAAGAGGTGGCAGGCTATTCGAGTATTAGCTCTGTGCGCACGGTTCCTGCGCGTTCATGGCGTGCAGTCAGGCGCACGGTGCCGCCGTTCGGGGCATGAATAACCCACTCCACCTTCGCGCGATCCTCAGTGGGGTCCGAGTGCCACATGGTGATGGCGGAGGGTTTATAGGCGCGCCCTTCGAGCTGACCCAGTTCCTCGCGCGGTTGACCTGTGCGGAGGGTCGCTCCTTCGGGCAGTTCGATCTCAGCGATCACGCCGCGCACCACCTTCTTTTCAAGCGCTTTTTTGGTGATGTAGGTGGGTAGCCAGCCTGTGTTCTGCACCACCAGTCGTACCTGATAGAGACCATCGCCCAGCGGGATAGCTTTCGCCTCATAAATCGCGAGCTTCGGTGAGATGAGCAGGTGCCACACCAGCCAGTCGGGGAAGCGGGCGACCTCTTTCTCAAGGAACTCGGGTGGCGGGTTGCGCCAGGCATACATCATGTCCCAGCCGCCCAGTTCGACCCTGCCCAGCTGGGGATGGTCAAACTCGTACCAGTCCACATAGCCTCTGCCGCCCAGCACCTCATCGCTCCAGCGCAGCAGCTTGAGGTCGTCCTCAACGGGATGCTCACGATACCAGTCGATGAACTTATAATCGGTGATGCCCGCCTGTTGTTGCGGACTCCAGATTTCCACAGTCCATGCGAACACGCCCAGATGGTCGTACATCCAGTCGTCGAACACGCCTGAGATGTACTCTTTGGGGTGGTATTTGAAGTCGTGGAACACGCTCACATTGGGGTAGCCCGTAATCTGGGTGCCTTTGGCGCCGATTTTCTGGTAAGTCCAGAGGTCTTCGGCAGGGAAGGCGTCGTCGGATTGATGGCTGTAGGGTCGAAGCAGTACGCCGCCCCAGGTGTGGAAGGTGACAGCGCCTGTGATATTGGGATGTTTCACGATGAAGTCGACCATTGCGCGCACTTCGGGTTCGGAGGTGGGGTAGGGACCTGCGCCCGGTTGCTCATGTTCCTGGCGCCAGTTGGAGGGGAAGTTGCGATTGAGGTCGAGCCGCTCCTTTTTGGGCTGGATGGTGAGGATGGCGGGGTCAAAGGGTTCGTCGAAGCGTCCTTCGGGCAGGATGCGATAGTACTCACCGCCTTCCTCGTCGGGTTCGCGGCGTATCATCAGGCGCGGCTCGTCGGGATGCTTTTTCCAGTTGCCGTTGGGGTCAGGAATGCGCATCAGCAGCATGCGCCCATCGTTATCGATATCCTCCGTTACCAGCCCGCCGATGGGTTCCTCATCGTAAGGGTAGGGGCGGGTGCTGGAGCGAACGATTTTGGGCTTGTCGGCTAATGCCCATTCCGCGCCGTCGGGGTTCACCCGCGGGCAGATGTAGAAGGCGCGTGTGTCCAGACAGCGCGTGATGGCGGGATGCGTGCCGTACTCCTGCACCAGCCGATGAATGAAATAGAGGCAGGCGGTGGAGGGAGAGACCTCGCTCGCGTGGATATTGCCGTCCACCCAGAGCGCGGGCTTCTCGGTGTCCGCGCCCGTGGCGAAATTGGTAATGGTCAGCAGCCAGATGTCGCGCCCTTCATAGCTTTTGCCGATGCTCTCAATGCGCACAAGGTTCGGATTCTCTTCCGCGTAGGCGTTCAGGATGCGCGTCAGCTCATCATAGCGATAGAAGGTATCAAACCGTACCGATGGCATTGTTCACCTCCGTACAGGGGATTCAGCAGGCAAGCGATGATTCCTGTTGACCAGCAGCGGGTATCCTATGAGGTGGGGAACCCATCGTGCGATTATCGGAATTCAAACGATTGATCGAGGCGGAGTTCGGTCCGAATCTGCGCAATGCCACCCCGGCGAATGTGCGGGAGTTTCTGGATCGGCTTCAGCAGGAGGCGTATGCGGCGCGCAAGGCGCCGCGCTATGTGCTGAGGTCGGAGGCGGCACAGTCGTTCGAGGAGGTCGTGAAGGACTTCTTCGCGCGCGTGCTGGATATGCCCGAGCAGGAGGCGGCGATTTTGCTCTGGATGGTCGCCTTTGAGCTGGCGTTCGCCGCGATTGAGCATCAATATGCGGAGCAGTTAGACCCTCTGTTCCGTTCCACTGAGGAGTAAAAGCTGCCCGCTCCCCCGTGGCACGGGAGAGCAGGCATGGAGGAGGGGCTTCAACTACCGCTTCATGTTCACCACATCGGCGAGCAGTTCGTCGACCACTGAGACGATGCGCGTGTTCGCCTGAAAGCCGCGCTGGGTAACAATCATGTCGGCGAACTCGGAGCCGAGGTCCACATTGGACTGTTCCAGGTAGCCCGCGTTGATTTCGCCCAGCCCGGCGGTGGTTGGTGGTGCGACCTGGGGCAACCCTGAGTTATCGGTGACGCGCCACATGTTGTTGCCCAGCCGTTCCAGCCCCGACGGGTTGGAAAAAAGTGCGAGCGCAATCCGACCCATCGGACGACTGAGACCGTTGGAGAAGATGCCCTGAACCGTGCCGTCGATGCCAATCGCGAACTCTTGCAGAGTGCCGGGCGGGAAGCCATCCTGATAGACGGGTTGAACGGTGGATTCAGCCGCCAGCGAGGTGATTTTGGACAGATCCAGGGTGACGGTGAACGGGGGTGCGCCGTTGGTGGGAGTGATGGTGATTTGCTGGGTGCTGCTGCCAACAATATTGCCCGCTGAGTCGAAATAGAGGCGCGTGTTGCTGCCCGTGCTGAAGTCACCGATGGAGGTGCTGCCTTCGGTCGCACTCCACTCCCATGACATCACCGCACCAGCAGGGGCAGAGCCAGCAGGCGGACTCTGACGGTTAGTGAAGGTGAGCGTGATGTCGTGAGCACCGCCCAGCGAGTCGTACACGCGAACCGTCGCGGCGAACGAATCGCTGCTGTTCGCGTTCGCGTTCAGATTGCCTGTGTACTCGACACGGCTGGTCTGACGCACTGCTGCCTGTGACCCGACGGGGAACTGCAGCACGGAGCTGGCAGTGATTGCCTGGTTCGTGTCAATAAGACCGCCCGGATCAGCTCGCCAGCCCAGCACTTTCCAGCCCGTGCCCCGATGCACCAGGAAGCCGTTGGCATCCAGGGCAAATGCACCATCGCGTGTGTACTGGATGTCGCGCCCGTTGGTGAGCATGAAGAAGCCGTTGCCCTGAATGGCGAGGTCCGTGCTGCGACCTGTTAGCTCGAGGGCACCCTGCAACGGCATGATATCGATGGCGCCAACTTTCACGCCCAGTCCGACCTGCATCGGGTTCGTCCCACCCAGTACGCCCGATGGTCGGCTGGCTGCCCGCAGCGTCTGCGAAAGCAGATCCTGAAAATGCGCGCGTGCGCTCTTGAAGCCAACCGTGTTGATGTTGGCGATGTTGTTGCCAATCACATTCATTTTGATCTGGTGCGCTTTTAGACTGGCGACACCTGAAAGCATAGCCTGCCACATGGTTTCAACCTCCTCAGCGAATGGTCTGGATCGATTCGAACGGCACCTGCTGGTTATCCACGCGCAGATAGACACGCCCGCCGCTCATCTCAACTGCCTGCACCTTGCCACTGATGCGCGTGCCCGATGGCAGGACAGCTTCCACCTCGCGCCCGATGAGTGTGGATGCCTGAAAAGTGGTCAGTATCTGCCCCATGCGTTCCACACTCTGGGCGGTGTTGAGCTGCGCCATCTGCGCCAGAAAGTCGCGGTCTTTGACGGGATCGAGCGGGTTCTGCGAGGTGAGTTCGATAATCAGCAGTCGCAGAAACTGATAGGTGTCCAGCGCGGCGCGTGAGGGCGCGCTGGGCAAATTGTTCGTGCCCGACTGCACGGCTAACACATTCATCGTCATCCTCCTCAGGCAGAGTGAATCACGCCCAGGCACTCCATTGCCCGAAGAGGTTGAGGCTATCCGTAGCGTGTACGCGGCGTGAAGGCGTTTCAGGCGAGGGCAGGGAGGAGGGCAGGTCGAACCATCGCCCTCCGAAAGCGCCCTGCGAACCTGTGCTGACCTCAAAATGGGCGAGTTGTAGCCCGCGTGCGGCTAACTGCTCGCGCAGCTGTTGAGCCTGCTGTTCCAGCGACTGGCGTGTGAGGTCGCGCTCGGCAGCAAGCCACGCATGCACCTCGCTCCCCTCCACATGGATGCGAATCTGAAGAGTGCCCAGCTCCGGCGGGTCCAGCTGCAGATGGATGGTTCGCTCCTCACGATGCATTACCAGCCGCTCCAGCACATCAGCGACCTGCTGGTAGATTGGTGAATCGGATATTGCGGTTGACTCCTGCAGCGAGAAACCGCCTGTTGCATGATGCAACGGCTGGAGAAGGGCAGGGAAGGGAGCCGAATGTTCATGCGGAGCCAATGATAGCTCCCTGTGCTGAACAGGCTCCACCTGCTGCCCGGTCATCATCGGCTTATCGCGATGCAACGCGGTGAGATGTTCCGATTCCAGCAGCGGTGACGCAGGCGAAGTCGCTTCGCCCACAGGATTCTTATTTACAGGTTCTTGCCATAAAGTTGCATCAATCAGCGCCATTAATTGCATTTTTAGTTCATTTTCCTGATTATCATTTAGAAAATCTATATGTTGTGCATACATATTCGGGTTGCTAACGGCAGGTGCTGATGGGTTATTGGGCGGTTGTGGGAGTTGGGGCAGGGGAGGGGGCGCGGGCGGCAGCGGATACCCCTGCTCCCCTGCAGCTGATCTCCCACCCTCAAGGAGCGCGGGTGTGCCCGCAGGCGATGATATAGAAATCCCTGACATGAACGCAACCAGCAGTGCCACCCCATCGCTTGTCTGCTTGTCTGTCATCTGCAGCGGCAGCTCATCTTGCTGGCATGGTGAACCCTCTCCACTGACAGGGGCGTCGGCGGGCGGGTGGGTGAGTGTGTCGAGCAGTTGCCCAAAGCCCGTCTTGCCCTGTAAGGGGGCTGTTCCCGCAGGCAGCAGGACACCCTCCAGCTCAGGTGCATTCTCAAGCCTGATGGTCATCACGGGCTATTATCGGATAGCGGTTGTGGCTCTTTAGTGCTTCTGCTGGCGAGGTACACTTTGTGTGATGGCACGCTGGGAGTTGCTGGCGACAGTGGTGGAGCATCGGCGGCATGCGCCCAATCAATATGAGCTGATTCTGCACGCGCCGCCGATAGCCGAAACGGTTCAGCCGGGTCAGTTTGTGCTGGTGCGCCCGCTGGACACCCATGCGCCCTTACTGCGTCGCCCCTACAGCGTTCTGCGGGCGAACCCCGACAAGGGCGTGATCAGCCTGTTCTACTCGGTGCAGGGCGTGTTCACCGAGCAGCTGTCGCTCAAGCCAGTTGGCTCCACCATTCGCGTGCTGGGTCCGCTGGGCAACTGGTTCCAGCGTGTGTCGGGTGTGAACCGCCATATTCTGGTGGCAGGCGGCTTCGGTGCGCCGCCACTCTGCTTTTTTGCCATGCGATTGGCGCCCACACTCAAAGCAGCTGAGCGTATCGTCATTCTGGCGGGCGCTCGCAGCCGCGATCTGCTGGTCGGGCTGGACGAGTTTCGAGCGCTGGGCGCGGAGGTGCATGTCGCCACCGAAGACGGCTCGCACGGCTACCCGGGGCTGGTCACAGACCTGCTGATCGAATCGTTAAAGGATCCGACGCCCGCTGCCGTCTATGCCTGCGGACCCAACGCCATGTTAAAAGTTGTAAGTCAGGCGTGTAAAGCGCGTGGCGTGCCGTGCTTTGTGTCGGTGGATGTGCCGATACCCTGTGGTGTGGGTGCCTGCCTGGGCTGTGCGGTGCGCGTCGCGATGCCCGATGGAGGGCAGTGGTTCCGACGCGCCTGCGTTGAGGGACCTGTCTTTCGGGGTGAGGAGGTGGTGTGGGAGTGAATATAACGCCTGACCTGCGCGTGCAGCTGGGTCCCTTAAGCCTGCCAAACCCTGTTCTGGCGGCATCGGGCACTTTCGGCTACGGGCTGGAGTATGCCGATCTTGTGAATCTGTCGATGCTGGGGGGCGTGGTGGTCAAAAGCCTGACACTATCGCCGCGGGCGGGCAACCCGCCGCCGCGCGTGGTGGAGACGCCCGCAGGCATGCTGAACGCAATCGGACTGCAAAACGAGGGTGTGGAGACCTTCATAAGGGAGATATTGCCGCGCCTGCGGGAGTATGGCGTGCCGATTATTGCGAGTGTCGCGGGCGAGACGGTGGAGGAGTTCTGCGCGGTGGCGGAGCGGCTTGGCGGCGCATCGGGCATCGTCGCGCTGGAGCTGAACCTCTCCTGTCCCAATCAGGCACGGGGTGGGATAGAGTTCGGCGTCGACCCGCAACAGACCGCAGCAGTGGTGGGGGCGGTGCGGGCACGGTGCAGCCTGCCGCTGATCGCCAAGCTCTCGCCGAATGTGACGGACATCGTGCCGATTGCGCAGGCGGCATGGCAGGCAGGCGCGGATGCGCTGAGCCTGATCAACAGCCTGTGGGGGCTTGCTGTCGATGTGCAGACGCGCCAGTTCAGGCTGGCGAACCGCACGGGCGGGCTGACAGGCGCCGCCATTAAGCCCATCGCGCTCTATCATGTGTGGCGTGTGCATCAGGCTCTGCCAGAAGTGCCCCTCATCGGTATCGGTGGCATCATGAGCTGGGAAGATGCGGTGGAGTTCCTGCTGGTGGGTGCGAGCGCGGTGCAGGTCGGCACGGCGAACTTTGTACAACCCACCATCTGCCTGCAAATACTGCAGGGGCTGCAACGCTACCTGACGGAGCAGGGGATAGCAGGCGTGCAGAGCCTTATCGGATCTGTTCAGGATAATGGCTAAAACCTGCACTTTAAAGGTGTTCAATTCTGAAGGGCGTTCTCCAGCGACTGGAGCATTCGCAGTGCGTCGCTTTCTGACAGGTTCGGTTGCTGAAGGGCGCGGATGGCTTCCTGCAGGGCGCGACGCAGTTCCGAATCGGGCGGTAGTGTCTCCATCACCTGCATCAGCGTGTAGCCTGCTGGCAGCCCCAGCCGTCGGCAGAGGCGGCGGCGTATGTCCTCCAGCACAATCTCCAGCGCGGGCTGAACCGCGCGTGCGCTGGCATATAACCCCGTCAGCGCGTCCACATATTCGCCCAGCGCGGGCTTGCGCGGTCGGGCAGGGCGGGGCAGACCGAAGCGACGCCCCACGCTGTACATCGCCAGCACGGTCAGCACCATCAGGTGCGCAAAAGCGATTTTCAAGCCTGTGGGCGCGTAGTCCCAGAAGCCCTGCCGTTGCGTCTCGTACTCCAGATCGCCCTGACCCGCGTCGTCGAAGTAGACGACGCCACCTTTCGGCAGCCGCCAGCGGGTGAACGCCAGAATGAACGCGCCATTATCCGCGCGCCGCAGATGGGCGTTCGTCAACCAGTCGCGGTCGACGCACTCCAGAACCACCCCTTTGCCACGATAGCGCAGCGCGACCGCTATGCCCCTCGAATCGCCCATCAGCGGCACCCATCGCACCGCGTTCGGTTTCAGGCGCGAGCCGCGCTCGCCCATCTCCAGCGACGCCACGCCCGCCATCCAGTCTGGCTTCAGAACCGGCGCGGCGGTGAATCGCCCGGAGGCGCGCGTCACAAAAGGTGGAGCAGGGGGATCAAACTCGGGCATCAGTGGCTCCGGCATCCGTGAGTCGTTGCCCAGCAGCACCAGCACACCACCCGCTTCCACCCATCGCTGCAGCGCCTGCTGATCGGTCTCATCCCAGTATTGGTGCTGGGCGAACAGCGCCGTCAAGGAGGCAGGAAAGACGATGAGCATATCGGCGTCCGCTGGCAGATGGCGGAACGGGCGGCGCAGCGAGCGCACCTGATAGCCGTTGCGTTGCAACAGTTTTGCCAGCCCGCGCGCGCCCTCCGCATGGCGACTATAGCTGAGCGGGAGGGGCAGGGTCGTCGGGTCTTCCAGCCGCGAAATCGTGTGCAGGGCATAGCCGATCAGTCCCGCCAGCCCCAGCAGCATCGCCATCAGCACCAGTCGCTCACGCCACTCTCTGCGCATCGGCTCGCACCGTCCGATTGAGCGTTTCAAAGACCGATTCGAACTGCCCGAAATCGCTTTCGCTGGCTGGCTCCTTGCCGTACCAGAGATAGTCAAAGCGCACTGTCAGGGGCTGGAGCAGCTGATAGGCTTGTTCGCGTGCAGCAGGGGCGGGCAGGGCAGGCGAGCGCAGGCGCATCAGATGCTCCCAGTTAGTGCGGGACGGCTCATAATCGAGCAGGTGCGCTTCATGCAACAGGCGCAGGATCCCCAGATAGAGGGCGCGCGCCGCTGCCCGCAAGTCGCCCTGCGCCCGCAACTGCTGTGCCAGCGCGTGCCACTCGGTTGAGGACAGCAGGCGAGCGTCGATGAGCTCCTCGTCCAGAGCGGGCATGGCGCGCCGCTCGCGCCGCCACTCCAGCCGCCCAATCAGATACGACGCCGCAAACGCGATGATTAATATCAACAGCGCCACGATAACCCACTGCACAATCGCGCCCCAGGTGCCCCCCGTGCCAGCCGGCAAACCGCGCAACAGCCGCGCCAGCCAGCGACCAATCTGTTCGATGAATCGGAAGATGGCTTCACCCACGCGCTCTATCAGCGACCTGGGTGGCGGCTGCATGTCAGGTTCGGCAAAGAGGGCGTCCAGTTGTGCTCGCACCGCGCTGGGATCCGGTGAGCGCGAATCGCTTCGGAGCGTGGCGCGATAGCTTTCGATGGCGCGCAGCGCTTCGCGCAGGGCGCCCGCTCGCTGACTCCAGCGTGCGCTATTGAGTCGGCGCTCCAGCGGTTCGCGGGCAGGGGAGGGCAGCGTGCTGATTGCCCGCCGCGCCTCCTCAATCAGTTGCTGGCGCCCGGAACTCTGTACCCGTTGTGCCTGCGTCAACAGCGACTCCGCCCGCGCCAGCGCCGCCTCCAGCGACGGCTGCGACCAGCCCGCCAGCCACAGCAACCCACCCAGCAACCAGCCCAGCCACCTCACGCCTGCAGTGACCCCTCCTGTGCCAGCGCCAGCCGAATGTCCATCCCCTCATAACGGTAGCGCAAATCGTAATAGAGTAAAAAGCTTGTCATATACATCACGGACATCAACAGACTGAAGCCTAAATAATAAAGAAGATTAAACGCCTGATTGAGGCTTGAGTTCCAGCGCAGGAAGAACGCCTCCGGGTCGAAGTAGGTACGCACAATCAGATAGCCCAGACCCGCCAGCATGCCAACCAGCAGATACGATGCGGTCAGAGCCACTGCATGAAAGCCGATGAGCGCCAGCGCGCTGAGGAACGCATGCCGGAAATTTCTGCCGACCAGCCGAAAGGCGCGGTCGAACGCGGTCAGCGCGTCGGTGTTCGGTTCCAGAATCACTATCTGGGGCAGGATGAAGAACCAGACACTCACCGCCGCCGCCGCAATCACCCACAGAATCGTAATGAAGAGGCTACCCAGCATCGCCAGGATCAATGAAGTAGTACCGCCCCCTCCAGTTGCGCTCACGCCTACCGCCATGAACAAACCTATGAAGAGTATAACGAAAAATATTCCAATCACTACATGCAAAATAGCAAGAGCGATAACAGCGAGCAGTTGATTCGCGATCAGGTGCCAGAAGCGCGGTTTCAGACGCGCCCACACCGACCGAATCGTGACGGGTTCACCCTGCAGGCGCATCGCAGCGACGAGCGAGGTCACCGCCGCGTGCAGGGCAGGCGTGATGAATAGAAAGGGGTAGGCGAGGCAAACGGAAGCGAAGTAGATTATATCGGCGGTGGCAAACGGCTGGGGCGTGCGCGTGGTAGCGTTCAGGACAACAATCGGCACCAGCGTCACCAGCACCAGCGTGAGGAGCGGAGCATAGACCAGCACGGACGCCTTCGCCATCACAGGAAAGTTCTCACGATAGAAGGCAACGGCGTCATCTATCATCTCAAAGGGCGACATCGGGCGCAGCAACCACTGATAGCGGGTGCGTACCAGCTCCGCTTCGCCCACGCGCCAGTCGCTTGCTGTTGATTCGTGCCAGTGCTCCATGCCGATTGCCCGATTCGATAAGCACGCGCCGTCTCCTGCTATGGTGGGTCTATCAGCGATGCCACCTGCGCGCGCAGAAACTCCAGCTGCTGTTCAGGCGATGGCAGCGCCAGAATCTGCTCGGCAGGGAGAGGTGAGCCAAACCGCACTGTGATAACACTGAACACAACGCGCGGGAAAAGTTTACCGTAGGGAATCAGCCGTTCGGTGCCGCGAATGCCCACGGGCAGCACGGGCGCGCGGGTCTGACGCAGGATCAGCAGCACGCCTGGCAGAAACGGCAACAGCTCGCCCGTCTCACTGCATTCGCCTTCGGGAAAGATGCCGAGCGCCTCGCCCGCTCGCACGGTTTCAATCGCTTGCTGGAGCGCGGCGCGGTCGGCAGAACGCTGGCGCACGGGGATCGCCCGCGCCAGGCGCAGTATGCTGCCGATCAGAGGCAGGTCAAACACATCCGCACGCCCCATGAAGCAGATATGGCGCGGTGAGGCGTACCAGAGCGCGATGGGATCCGCAATCGAGAGATGGTTCGCGATCACAATCAGTCCGCCGCGTCTGGGCACGCGCTCGCGCCCGAGGATGCGCAGCCAGCAGCCGAACGGCACGCGCAGGATCAGCCCGAAGAAAAGTTTGCAGAACGCGAAGGCGGGCGGGAACAGCAGGCGGTGCAGGAGCGGGATTTTGCGCTCAGCCATAGAGTCCGATAAGAAGCATTATGTTAACTATAGTCCTCGCTCACGCCCGCCGCCTCCAGCACCGCCTCCGTCATATAAATCGGCGCGTTAAAGCGCAGTGCAATCGCAATCGCGTCGCTCGGACGCGCGTCGATTTCGATCTCTTCTTCGTCTTCCAGATTCTTGCGAACGACGAGGAAAATTTTCGCGTAGAAGGTCTCGCGCCACAGGTCATCAATCACCACGCGGTCGACCCGTACGCCCAGTCGGTCCAGGATGTTGCGCATGAGGTCGTGTGTGAGCGGTCGTTGCGGCGCGGAGCCGCTGAGCGCCAGCGCGATTGAGTAGGCTTCGAACTGCCCGATAAGGATTGGCACGCGCCGTCCATAGTTGTCGCGCAGTTCCACCAGTGTGTAGCGGGGTTGACCGGGTTCCTGGCGCTCGTAGACGCCTGTGATGCGCACTTCCAGCTCGCGTCCGCGGTCATAGGCGGGCGGTTCGTCCAGCTCATCGTCGTAGTCGGGCAGGTCGCCCAGCAGCCGTCGCAGCTGCTCCTCATCGACCTCGCCCGACGCTTGCTCCTCACCCTCGTAGGAGCCTTCAGGCTCCTTATCGGGTTCGTCTTCGTAGCGTCGTCGGCGTTCGTCGTCTCGCATGGCGCTTGCCTCCTTCAGCTGGTCTGGACGCGCGAGACCACCTGCTGCAGAAACTCGCGGTTGGAGCGCGTGCGTTGCAGCAGTCGGATCAGCTGCTCCGTCGCCTCCACCATGTCCTCCTGGTTCGCCAGCAGGCGTCGCAGTTGCCAGATTGCCATCAGCTCCTCTTTTGGATACAGCAATTCCTCGTGTCGAGTGCCCGACCGCTTCACATCGATGGCGGGAAAGATGCGCCGTTCGGACAGCTCGCGTGAGAGAACCAGCTCCATGTTGCCAGTGCCCTTGAACTCTTCGAAGATGACCTCGTCCATGCGCGAGCCGGTGTCGATCAGGCAGGTGGCGATGACGGTGAGGCTGCCGCCCTCTTCGATATTGCGGGCGGCGCCGAAGAAGCGTTTCGGGCGATAGAGCGCGGCGGGGTCTAATCCACCTGACAGGGTGCGTCCGCTGGGGCTGGTGGTCAGGTTCGAAGCGCGTCCGAACCGTGTCAGGCTATCCAGCAGCACGACCACATCCTTGCCCTGCTCCACCAGTCGCTTGGCACGCTCCAGCACCAGGTCGGCGACGCGCATGTGGTTTTCGGGCGGTTCGTCGAAGGTGGAGCTGATGACCGTGCCGCGCACCGAGCGTCGCATATCTGTCACCTCTTCGGGGCGCTCATCGACCAGCAGCACAAGCAGCACCACTTCGGGGTGGTTGGCGGTGATGCTGTTGGCAATCGATTTAAGCAGGGTGGTCTTCCCTGCTTTGGGCGGTGCGACAATCAGCGCGCGCTGACCCTTGCCGATGGGCGCGATCAGGTCAATAATGCGCCCGGAGATGTTTTCGGGTGTGGTCTCCATCACCAGCCGCTCGTTGGGATAGAGGGGTGTGAGCTGTTCGAAGTCCTTGCGGGCGCGCACGCTTTCGGCGGGCACGCCATTCACGGCTTCCACGCGCAGCAGTCCGTAGTATTTTTCGCCCTCTTTGGGTGGGCGGGCGACGCCGAACACCAGATCGCCGGTGCGCAAGCCGAACCGCTTGATCTGCGACTGCGACACATACACATCCTCGTTGGTGTTCTGCAGGTTCGGGTGGCGTCGCAGGAAGCCCCAGCCATCGGGCAGGATTTCGAGGATGCCCCAGGCGTACTCGGTGCCCGGCTCGCGGTTGGTCGCCTGCAGGATACGGTAGGCGTACTCGCTTTTGTCCTCGCTTTCGAGCTCGATGCCAAGCCGTCGGGCGCGTCGCTTCAGGTCGCTCAGCGGCTCTTCGATCAGGTCGCGAAAGTTGAGTTCACGCGTGGCAACCTTTGACACAGCGGTTGGCTCCGCCTCCAGCAGCGCGTCGGCGGACGGTCCATCGCCGCCAAAGGTGGTCGCCTCATCGTCGATGGGGCGCGTTTCGGTCAAGAGCGTCTCTGTCGATTCCTCCAGAGTCGTGGTTGTGGTGCGTGTTTTCCTTCTCATGGCTGTACCCTTCCATTTCGCGCGTGGCGAATCGGGATTGCGCTTCGCCATTCGCGTCCGTTTGTCTGTTGTCTGGTTATGGGGATGTCCACCATTCCTATTGTACCCTATCGAACCGTCGATTCGCAACTCCTGTCGCTTTCCCTACTCTACTCGGGATCGTAATAGGTGTCGCCCGTGACGGGCAGGAACCAGCCAATCCGATGGCGAGCAGGGTTCGCACCGATATAGACTCCGCTGCGCTCGGTGGAGGTTCCCATTTTGAGCGGGCGCACATGCCCGTCGACAAAGGATACCTGCGTGACGCCATGATGCCGAAAATGCACGGACGGGTCTAACGGGTAGACCGCGTTCGGCACGCGACTCAGCACATCGGGCGGCGCAATCAGAAAAGTGTACTCCGCCAGTCCTGTGCCGATGTCTAAGGCGCCATCGGCGAACATCGCCGTCTCTGCCGGTTTCATAATCTCTGCTTCCGAGAGCGAGCTGTCATAGGCGGGCAGCCCTGGTGTATAGCCGATGAACCACAGGCGCGTGCCGACACCGATGTCGTTGTAGACATAGCCGCCCGTGCCGATGTCGAAACCCACCTGCGTCTCGAAGGTCGGGCAGCGCCTCAGCATGCCTCCATCCTTCATGTAGGGCACCAGCGGTCCGTCGCGCGGTTCGAACCGCCCGTCGCGATTGCGCACCCCGAACCAGCGGCGCTGGTCGCGCAGGAACTCGGGCGCAGCGGGCACGAAATAGCCGTCCCAGTCGCCCGCATAGAGCCGGTTCGCCAGCGTGAGCTGACGCAGGTTGCTGATACACACGCTGCGTCTCCCCTGCTCTCTTGCCTGCGCCAGCACAGGCATCAATATGGCGGCTAAAACCGCCACAATCGCGATAGCCACCAGCAGCTCCACCAGCGTGAATGCTGCTCGCCATCGTCCCATCCTACCAACCGCCGCCAACCCCTGTGCCGGTGCCACCGCCAGGCACTCGAATCGGGTTCGATTCCACAAATGCATACAGCATGCGGTTGGAAGCCGACACATAAAGCACATCAACAGGAGGCGCTCCCTCTGGCTCAAAATGTGCCAGCACGGGCGAGACGCGGATGGCGGCGCCCAGATAGCGCATCCACAGGATCGACCCATCCGGGTTGAGCGCATAGAGATAGCCCCGGTCGTCACCGATGAAGAGTCGCCCGTTCGCATCGATGGTCGGCGTGCAACGGCTCACATTGCGCAGCACACGCTGCCATTTGACCGTGCCGTCTGACGCTCGAATAGCCACCACCGCGCTGTTGTTGGGGCTGTTGCGCACAACCACATAGAGCGTCTCCTCGTTGCCGTTGTTCGGGTCGGGACCGACGGCGGGACCCGCCATGATGGGCTTGTTCAGCTCGGCAACCCAGAGCTTGGCAGGCGCCAGCGTGTCGATGGCGTAGACCCGCCCATAGTTGGTGGCACAGACAAACACCGTCTGGTTGTCTTCACTCATCACGGCAGGACGATCACAGATATCGCTGATGATGGGCGAAGAATCCTGTGGGTCGATCACGCTCAGATCTGCTAACGAGGTGAACCAGAGAACCGCTGGCGCGCCCAGCGCCATCATGTCATAGCAGATAATATGTCCTGAGTGATGCGTCGAAATGGTTATATCGGAGTAGCCCGATGCACCCACAATGCTATAGACAGCTCCGGGTACAAAACCCAGCAGGTCAGGCAGATTCATGGGTGCATCTACATACAGGTAGGGGAAGCTCTCGTCAGTGTCCGCAATGACCACCCAGAAAACCATGATGGGGGTTACCAGACCAGTGTTGTCCCCGATGAGAATATAGCCGGAAAGACCATCGGTGTAGGCAGTCAAGCCAGAGCGGTATGCAGGTATGCCTGCGCCAATCCAGTAGATGGGAGGCAGGCCCAGAATGGGATTTGGGCTGTAAACGAGAATGTCGTACTGTCCACCCGAAAGCACCAGCACAGGCCAATCACTTATCACATCGCTGAAGTCGCCCTGACTCGTGCGCACATACACCGCCGTGTTGAGAATGATAGGCGTTGAGGCTTGACCCCAATAGGGCCACACCGTACCCAGCAGGCTGCCACTAAGTCCAGCAACGATGCGGTAGTGTGTGTAGCGTGGATTATTCGGGTATGGGTGTGTTGGGAACCAGAGCTGAGCGGCGTTGTCAACCATTGGCTCATCAATCAGCCCGCCGGGTAGAAACCAGAGCAGACGCGGATTGGTCGGACCCTGCGCGCCAAGGTGATAATGGCTGTTGCGCAGATCGTTGCCCCATTTGATCCACTGAAAATCGGGCATAAAGATGGAGTGCACAAAGGTCGCATCAAACTGAGCCTGTGCAATACCCTGCCCCACGATGACCAGACTGATAAGCATAACTTTAATCACTCGCATGGTATGACCTCCTTCACAGTGGCGGAATGGCGCGCGCATGAGTATAGATATCACCCTGCACAACTACACCTGTGTAAGAGTAGGAGTAGTTGCCCTCGAGATATAGAAGGGTCCCTACTTGATCAGGGGGTGCACCCGGATTGGGGCGCTGGCTGGCACTCGGTTGATGATCCTCAATTAACAGGAATACAGTGCCCTGCTGTTCTACCTGGTTCGGCGGATTGTTGTTGTCGTATCGCAGGGCACGCGCACGGAACATGAGCACAGCCCCCTTCCCACCGCCTTGCAGATAGCCAACATTCATGAACTCCTGATTCTGAATGTTTGCGTCCGAACCATCCGCCGCGATCTGGATCATTGCGTTAGGTGAGGCTGGAGGAGGAGGTACTACACGAAAACGGAAATAGATGGCGTTATGAGTGAACCGTGATACCTCAAACATTTGCATTGCTCGTAATGCCATCTCCGCGTTAACGGGCCCACCTGGATTCGCTGCCAGACGGGCACCATCTATCATAAAGGGAGGCGGTCCGCCAGGGAACTCTGGATCACTGACAGGTCCGAACACTCGCGCGCCCATAAGCACCATCGGGCGCCCGCCAATCTGGGCAATCACGGGCAACATCAGCGCCGCGCTTGCTGCTATCGCTATCCCTATGGCTCGTCTCATCTCAAAACCTCCTTCTTCCCGATTCGGGAATATGCTCGCGATTCCTGCTTAGCTGCGAGCGATTTCGATTATACCCGTATATTAGACAGGTAAAGCCCGATTCAGGTTTCGCTGCCCGATGGATCGATATCGTGGCAGGAACGCTTTGTCCTGTCGCGAATCCCCTTTTGGCGATGAGCGAGCGGTTGAGAATCGGCTTTGTGGGCAGCGGGTTTGTGGCGCGGTTCCACGCGCAGGCGTTTGCGCAGGTGCGCGACGCCGAGATTGTGGCGATAGCGAGCCGCAACATGCAGAGCGCGGGCGAGCTGGCAGCATTCTGCCGTGAGCTGGGCGTCGGTGACCCTCAGCTCTACACCGATGTGCGCGAAATGGTGCGCGATCCGAATGTGGATGCCGTCTGGCTGCTGGCGCCCAACTACCTGCGCGTGGAACAGATCGAAGCGATTGCCGATGAGGTGCGTGGCGGACGCGCCCAGCTCAAAGGGCTTGCCGTCGAGAAGCCGCTGGCACGCAACCTTGCGGAAGCCCGCCAGATCGTGCAGGCGGTCGAATCGGCAGGCATCCCGCATGGCTATCTGGAGAACCAGCTGTTTGCGCCTGCGGTCGTGCGCGGCAGGGAGTTGCTCTGGCAGCGCGGGGCAGCGATTGCGGGCGAGCCGTATCTGGCTCGCTGCGCTGAAGAGCATAGCGGTCCGCACCGTGCATGGTTCTGGCGGGGCGATTTGCAGGGTGGCGGCGTGCTGAACGATATGCTCTGCCACAGTGCCGCCGCGGGCTGGTTCCTGCTCACACCGCCTGACCAGCCGCTGAGCGCACTCAAGCCCCTCTCCGTCACCGCCCAGATTGCCACGCTCAAATGGACGCGCCCCGAATATGCCCGCCGCCTGCGCGAAACCTATGCCCACGAGATGGAGGTGGACTACACGCGCCATCCCGCCGAAGACTACGCCGCCGCCCGAATCGCCTTCGAAACACCCTTAGGCAACCTCGCGCTGGTGGAAGCGACCACCTCGTGGTGCTTCGTGGGACCCGGCTTGCGCCTCACCTTTGAGGTGCTGGGACCCGAATATATGCTGGCTATCAACACGCTCGCGGGCGAAGGCACTATCTTCTTCAGCCGCCAGGTTCAGGGCACGGCGGGCGAAGACCTGGTGGAGAAGCAGAACGCCGAGCAGGGTCTGATGCCCTATCTCGCTGATGAAGCGCACACTTACGGCTATATCGCGGAAGATGCGCATTTTGTGCGCTGCTTCCTGAAGGGCGAGCAACCGCGCTGCACCCTGCACGACGGCGCCCGCATCACCGAACTGCTGATGGCAGCCTATCGGAGCGCGGAGGAGCGCCGCGCCGTCGACCTCCCCTGCCCCGACCTGGAAACCTTTATCCCCGCCGTCGCCCAGGGGCAATGGACACGGCGGATTTGAAAACGCCAGCACGCGCTTGTATGGTATAATCGATACGATGGCTGCTGGTACACAATTCAGGCGAACGGTGTCGTTGTCGGAATATATCGAAGAAGCCGCGCGCCGAGCGGTGGTAACCTGTGAAGAGGACGGCTGCACGGCAGTTGTGCCCTCTTTGCCAGGATGTATCAGCTGTGGCGACACCCCGGAGGAAGCCCTGAACAATCTACGCGACGCCATAGAGGCGTGGGTGCTGACTGCCATCCGCTTCGGCGATCCTGTCCCCGACCTAGACGAAATAGGTCTTGCCTATACCGCGCCAACCGAATGCCCAAGCTAACCCCTATTCCGGCACGAGAAGCTATACGCAGGCTTCGCCAGCTGGGTTTCGAAGGTCCTTTCGGTGGTGGAAAGCATGCGGTCATGCGTCACCCCGAAACGGGTGTGAAAATCTCTATCCCGATCCACTCAGGCCGCGATTTGCCTGTTGGCACGCTTCGCGCCATTGTCAGGGAGGCAGGCGTCTCCATCGAAGAGTGGGAACAACTTTAGCCAATCCATTAACGGATCAGCTTTCCAGTAACTAACTTATAAATATCCAGCGAGAACACGGTCAGGAAGATAGCCAGCACGATTATCAGCCCGATCGCCTGCACGCGCGCCATCGCCTCCGCGCTCAGCTGCCGTCGCCGAATTGCCTCCACCAGAAAGATGAGCAGATAGCCCCCGTCCAGTATCGGGATGGGCAGCAGGTTAATCACGCCCAGCATGGTGCTGAGCGCGGCGGCGAAGTCAACCACCTCTGCGAAGCCCAGTCTGGCTGTCGCGCTGGTCGCGCTGGCGATGGAGATGATGCTCCCCACCTCGTGGATATTGCCCTGTCCGAAAATCAGTCGTCGCAGGCTGTCCACGATGCCCACTGTTATCGTTACGGTCAGCAGCGCCCCGCGTTTCAGCACCGTGCCCACTGGTTCGCGTCTGCGCTCCGATTTCCAGACCACGCCGATGCGCCCAATCTTCTCCTTCTTCCCCTTCCCCGTCTCCACCGCTTCGAGGCGTGGCGTCACGGTCAGGTTCAAAATCTGTCCATCGCGGCGGATGGTCAGGCGCAGGGGTTTGTTCGCGCTCGCACGAATGATTTTGGATACCTGCTCAGTGGTTGTTACAGGGTGATTATCCACCGCGATCAGCACATCGCCGATTCGCAGACCCGCCTTTTGCGCGGGCGAATCGGGCTGAACGAAGTGGATGCGAGGTGTACTTTTATCTGACGGTAGCCCTGCGATCAGCCCCACCATCACAAACAGAATGAACCCCAGCAGGATGCTCGCCACGGGTCCCGCCAGCACCGTGAGGAACCGCATATAGAGTGGTCGCGCCGCAAAGCTGTTCGGATGCTGCGTCTCCTCGGGCAGCATGCCCGCAATCCGTACGAACCCGCCTAACGGCAGCCAGCGAATCGTGTACAGGGTTCCATCCCGATCCCGACCCAGGCGCACCAGAATCGGACCGATGCCTATCGCGAACTCCTCCACCATCATGCGGAAGCGTTTCGCCATCCACATATGCCCGAACTCGTGCGCTGCCACCAGCAGCGTGAATATCGCGATCAAATAGATTGCCGTCAGTATCATCTCAGTTGTTGACCTCCGTCAGTTTCGCCTGATGTTGCACATAGTCGCGTGCCCACTGGTCGGCGTGCAGCACTGCTTCCAGGCATGCGGCTTCGGGGTGATGAGCCGACATCGCCCGCTCCACCAGATGCGCAATCGCCGTGAAGGGTATCCGCTCCTGCAGGAAGAGTTGCACGGCGACCTCGTTTGCGGCGTTCAGCACGGCGGGCATCGTGCCCCCTATCCGTGCCGCCTCGTACGCCAGTCGTAAACAGGGATAGCGCGCCGCATCCGGCGGTTCGAACTCCAGCGTTCTCACCTGCTCCAGTCGCAGGCGCGGCAAATCGGTGTCCACCCGCTCCGGGTACAGCAGGGCGTACTGGATGGGCAGGCGCATGTCGGGCAAGCTCATCTGCGCCAGCACCGAGCCATCTTTCAGCTCCACCAGCGCATGCACGATGCTCTGCGGATGCACCAGCACCTCGATGCGTTCGATGGGCAAGCCGAACAGCCAGTGCGCCTCAATCACCTCCAGACCCTTGTTCATCATGGTGGCAGAATCGACGGTGATTTTGGGTCCCATGCGCCAGTTGGGGTGCTGAAGCGCTTCCTGCACGGTGATGCGCTCAAAGGTGTCCAGCGGTCGCTGGCGGAACGGTCCGCCCGATGCGGTCAGCACCAGTCGCGCCACCGCCTCTGGACGCTGATGCTGCAGAATCTGGAACGCGCCTGAATGCTCGCTGTCGATGGGCAGAATGGGCACATTGCAAGCGCGGGCAGCGTTCATCACGCACTCCCCTGCCCCCACCAGCACCTCTTTGGTGGAGAGCGCGAGGGTCTTCCCTGCCCCGATCGCAGCGAGCGTCGGCTTGAGCGCAATCATGCCCGCAAGCGCAACCACCACCAGATCGATATTCGGCTGACGCACCAGCTCGCATAACCCTTCCACCCCCATGTAGAGCCGCTTTCCTGCCCTGTTGAGCGATTCGGCAATCTCGCGCTCTGCATTCTCTGGCAAACCGAGCAATCCCAGTTGCTCCACGCCGAACTCGGACGCCTGCTCCATCAGCAATTGCCAGTTGCTGTTCGCTGCCAGCGCCACGACCTGCAGTCGATCAGGAAGGCGACGCATCACATCCAGCGTCTGCCGACCGATGGAGCCTGTGGAACCCAGTATCGCCACCCGCTTCATGCAACCTGAAATATACCCCATGGGGCATGGTATCCTATAATCAGTGGACTTCCGAGTTCACAGGTGGCAAGATGAGCGTCAGGATAAGCATGCCGCGTGCAGCGATTAGAGAGTTTTGTCGCCGAAACCGCGTTCGGCGGCTGGCTCTGTTCGGCTCTGTTCTGCGCGACGACTTCACCCCAGCAAGCGATGTGGATATGCTGATCGAGTTCGAATCAGGCGTCCGCATCGGACTGATAGGGTTAATCCGGCTGGAGAATGAGCTAAGCCGGATTGTCGGCAGAAAGGTCGATCTTCGCACGCCGCAGGACCTTAGCCCCCTTTTTCGGGAAGAGGTTCTTAAAGAGATTGAGGTGATCTATGAGCAAGCAGGATGATGCTCTCAGTATGAAACATATGCTGTACCACGCTCGTGAGGCTTTGGCTATGGTAGAAGGCAGACAGCGTGGCGACCTCGACACCGATCGTATGCTGGAGCTGGCGTTGACTCGTCTGATAGAAATTATTGGTGAAGCCGCATCGCGCGTATCGGATCAAACCCGTCGCAAGTACCCAGAAATTCCTTGGGCTGAAATAGTGGGAATGCGCCATCGCCTGATTCACGGCTATGACGCGGTTAACCTCGACATCCTCTGGGATACTGTGCAGATAGATCTGCCTCCTCTGATAGCTCGATTAGAAAGCATTCTGGGTGAAGGGGGCTAAGATTGTGAACTTTTTCACAACCCCTTGACAGGAGGGGGTCTTTTGCGGGTACAATCGGGCTGACGATGAAGACGGCTTTGAAAACAGTTGCCCTGCCCGCGCTCTGGGCGCCCGCCTTCGAGAAGCTCGGCGCGTACTGGCTGCTCAGCAAACCGCGCGTGACGCTGCTGGTGTGGCTCAGCACGGCGGCAGGGCTGATGCTGGGCGCGGCGGGACATCCCGTCGGCGCAGGACTGATCACAGCTACCCTGCTCGGTTCATGGCTGGTGGTCGCCTCCGCCAACGCCTTCAATCAGACCCTTGAGTGGG
The DNA here is from genome assembly GCA_037445735.1 of Armatimonadota bacterium. Classification (GTDB taxonomy): domain Bacteria; phylum Armatimonadota; class Fimbriimonadia; order Fimbriimonadales; family GBS-DC; genus HRBIN15. The sequence goes on from JBBIJY010000016.1 coordinate 46,490, forward strand.
CAACGGACGCGCAGATGGAGCGCACGGCGTCGCGCCCCATCCCCACAGGCAGAGTGGCGGTGTGGGAGGGCTGGCTGATTGCGATTGTGTGGGGCGTGGTGGGCGTGCTGGTGCTGATGCTTTTTACGAATCCCTGGGTGGCGCTGCTGGGCGCGCTGTCGATCGCACTCTACGCCTTCGGCTATACACCGCTGAAGCGACGCACGCCGCTCTGCACGGTGGTGGGCGCGATACCGGGCGCGGTGCCGCCTTTAGCGGGCTGGCTCGCTGCCACCGGTCAAATCACGCCCCCTGCCCTGCTCCTGTTCGCCCTGCAGTTCGTCTGGCAGTTCCCTCACCTGTGGGCAATCGCGTGGTTCAATCACGAGGACTACCAGCGTGTGGGCATTCGGCTGTTGCCAGCACGCTCGCCGAAGCGCGTCGCGTTGCTCACCCTGCTCGCGACGCTGGCGATGGTCGCTGTCAGCCTGCTGATGCTGCCCTATCTGCGCAATCCTCTACCCTATCTGTTCACCGCGTTGCTGCTGGGCGCGGCACACCTGCGATTCTCGATGAACTTTTATCGTAATCCGAATCGGCAGACGGCACGAGGTGTGCTGTTTGCCTCCGTGCTGTATCTGCCGCTGTTGCTGGTTGGGCTGCTGTTGACCCATTCGTGGAGAGGTTGATCGCTATGGCGAAGACCAGAGTGCGCAATCGATCGTCGCTGCGCGATCGGGGCGTCGGCGATGTGCGACCGCCTTATCGATTCGATGGGGGCGAAGGCAGCGAATCGGGCGGCGACCCGCAGAGCATGGTGCGGCTGGGCATGAAGATGTTTCTGGTCGCCATCACGATGATGTTCGCTGCGCTGGCGGCTATCTATCTGGTGCGGCTGCCCGTGCGTGCCGATTTTCCGTTCGAGCTGCCGCGCGTGTGCTGGTTCAGCACAGGGGTGCTTCTCATCAGCAGCTTGAGCATGCAGGCGGCTCTGAAGGCGGCACAGCGTCAGCAGCTGATGGCTCTGCGTCGGTGGCTCGCGCTCACCTTCGCGCTCGGCTGGCTCTTTCTGATGCTCCAGCTCGCGGGCTGGTTGAGCCTGCATCAGGGTGCGCGGGTGAACCTTTACAGCGGGCTGTTCTATCTGTTCACGGGTCTGCACGGGCTGCACCTGCTGGGCGGGCTGGTGTTCCTTGCCTGGTTGCTCTATCGGGCGATGCGCTCCCCTGCCCCGCCCGTCGACCTGTTGCCCATCGAGATGGGCGCGCTCTACTGGCACTTTCTGGACGCGCTCTGGGTCGCGCTATTCGCGCTGATGCATGTGAGGTGAGCCGTTATGCGCATGCGCTGGCTGATGAACCTGGCGTGGGCGTTGCTCGCGCTCGCACTGCTAATGTTGCTGCTCGCGCTCTGGCGACGGCACGGCGCGCTGGTCGCCCACAACGAGCCGCTGCCCATACTGGGCGTGGTCAACACCAACTTCACGCTCACCACCCAGTGGGGCGATCCGCTCTCGCTGAGCGATCTCAAAGGCAAGGTGTGGGTCGCCTACTTCTTCTTCAGCAGCTGCCCCAGCATCTGCCCCGTCATGAACCGCAACATGACCGCTGTGCAGGCAGCCATTCGGGATCAGCCAGACACCCTGATTGTGGGCTTCACCGTTGACCCCGACACCGATAAGCCTGCCGTGTTGCGTCGCTATGGCGAGAACTTCGGTGTGCAGAAGGGTAAATGGTACTATCTTACGGGCGATAAGAAGATTATCTATCGCGTCGCCCGCCAGAGCTTCAAACTGGCTGCTGAACCCGCTAAGGGCGTGCAACCGGGCAGCACTCGCGACTTCATCCACAGCGAAAAGTTCGTGCTGGTTGACCGCCAGGGGCGCATCCGCGGTTACTACACGGGCACCGACAGAACCTCCGTCCAGCAACTGATTGCCGATATTGAGCGGCTGCTGAAGGAGTAAAAAAACGAAAGCCCCATCCATCATGAATGGGGCATTAAGGGTGTGAAGGCGTTTCAGGCGATTACAGGCTGTGATCGCCGCCAATGCTGCAGGTCGGGTTCGTACTCATGTTGCCAATCGTGTAGGTTCCACCCGATGGACAACTCGGCCAGGTCTGGATAAAGGTGGGCGACAGGTCAGCCTGAGACGGTGTAGCTGTCGGACCCTGGTTGTTCGCCATAGCCCACTGCTCTTTGGCAGCCTGAATCTGGCGCAGGTTCGAGCGGCAGGCGTTGGCGCGTGAACGCTCACGGGCGCTCATAAAGTTCGGCACGGCAATCGCCAGCAGGATGCCGATAATCAGCACCACGATCATAATCTCGACGAGCGTGAAGCCTCGCTCGCGGCGTCGGTTCATCAGCTTGCGCATCATCGTATCTCCCTCCATCCTCCTTATTCTCGGCTGGCAGGGGAGAAAACCCTGATGGTTCGGGCGGCGGTGGCTACGGTCTCTCCCCCACTGCTGGCTTTATTCCATAGCCCCCTGCCCCGATTCACCTGTTAAGAGTGCGGGTTTTTGCGTCTGCACCCGACCATGAGGTGTCCACCGATAGCGACTTCTGTCCCTTTCTAACGGCATGAAAACGATTCGGCAACGGCAGCGGGCACGCTTTTCACACCAGTGGGTGGCGCAGGAGATTGCAAACGCCTTTCAACTTCCGCTTTTGAGTGTGCCCGTGCAGATGGCGACGAACACTTTCCTGCAGCTGGCACGCCATCAGCAGGGGTCTCCGAGACGGGCGCGGCAACTGCCGCCTTCTCTCTGGCTGGCGGTGCGCGAGGAAGCCTGCCAGTTCTGCCTGCAAACGCTGGCACACCTCATTGGGCTGGAGCAGGGACCCGACGCCGTGGATCCGTCTTTAGTACAGCTTTATGACGATTTCTTAAACAGAGTGCGTGCCTATCTGGAGTCGCCTGCACCAGGGATAAGCGAGGCGGAATCGGGCATGTCGTTTGCCGAGCGGTTGCGGTATGAACAGGCGCTGTGGCAGTCGGCGCGGGCGGCGCTGGAGCTGTGTCAGAAATGGCGGCAGGCGCTCTCACAGCACGAAATGCCAGAAGACCGCACCCGTGATACGGCGAGCGGTGATCTCGGCGCCTGCCGAGAAGCCCAGCCGCAGACGCACGCCCGCAAAGAGCGAACTGCCCCGCGGCGTCAGCACGCCCGTAACAAATAGCGTGCCACGCTTGTCCGAGCGCCAGAGATCAAGCCCCAGCGCGAGCCGAAAGTCGCGGTCGGGACTGTAGAGCGCACCGATTCGCACCGTTGGCACCAGCGGGCTGGATTCGGCAGGCGGCACTTTGCCAGCGAAGCGTGCCGCCAGATAGCGGCGCACCATCCGAAACAGCGGGCGCTGCACCAGCGCACCCCCAAAGTGCCCCGTGTTCAACCAGAACACGCGCGGGTTGCCCAGCGCACGCACCAGCTTCTCGGTGTCTTCCGTCGGCACCACGATATCGAACCGTGCCCCGATCACGAAGCTCTTCTCGCCATGCGCTGGGTTCAACCGATAAAGCGGCTCCACATCCGCCAGCGCCTCGCGCAGTCGTTGCAGTGTATAGCCCTGCGCGCGCAGCTGCGCGCGCGTGCGCACCGTCAGCACCGAGTGCCACAGAATGTGCGCCAGGTCAACGCCGCCCAGAATCAGCACCGCGCTGTGCAGGCGCGGCTCCACGCTCAGCACGGTTGCACCCATAATCGCGCCCAAACTGATGCCCACCAGCCCGATGCGCGTGGCGTCCACTTCAGGCTGGCGTGAGAGCCAGTCGATGGCACGGCGCGCATCCCACACCGCCTGAATCAGCGACTGACGCAGCAACGCCACATCGCCTTTTAGAATCAGATCGCCACTCTCGGAGCCCGGTGGCGTGCGCTGCATGTGGTATGGCAGAGTGAGCACCAGCACAGCAATCTGGTGCCGAACCAGCTCGCGTGCCAGCGATAGCTCCAGATCGGGTTCTCGAATGCCCAGACTGTGCAGTAAGAGAGCGGCAGGCAACCGCTCCTGACCTGCCGATTCAGGCACAAGCCACCAGCCATACACCGTGTTATTGGCGGGATATGGGCTGTTAAAGGCGCTGGGAAACTCCACCCGATACTCCCGATAGCCATCCCGCTGCACAACGGCGGTGAATCGGGAGGGGAACACAGGGTCAATCGGGTCTTCAAGTGTTTGGGGGTGGGCAACGCTCAGTCCCAGCAGGCTGATGAGGGCGAACCTGCGAAGGTTCATGACCGCACCTCCTGGCGAGCCAGCGCGTTCAGGACGAGCCAGACAATACTGATGGTCAATAGCACGGCATAAAGCGCTGCGCCAACCCGTGCCAGCGGGTCATCGACGCCAAGATTAAGCAGATTGCCGCTCACAAAGCCCAGCAGGGCTATTAGCAGCCAGCCGAATGCTATAGCGCTCCGCATCGTCGAAGTGCCTCCCGCATCGCTTCGATGGGCACCTCATTCACCAGTTGTGCCTGTCCGATTGTCGTCAGCAGCACGCACGAGAGCCGATTGCCGATACGCTTCTTATCATGTTGCATCGCTGCGAGCAGTTGCTCGGTTGACAGGGAGGGCAACCGGGTGGGCAGTCCCACGGCTTTCAGCATTGCATCCAGCTCCTTCACCGCTTCGTCAGGCGTAATGCCCAGCAGGGCGCCCAGCTCGGCTTCCGCACGCATTCCTGCCGCTACCGCCTCGCCATGCAACCATTGTCGGTAGTTCAGCCGAGCTTCTATCGCGTGCCCGACGGTGTGCCCGAAGTTGAGCAGGGCACGCAGCCCGCGCTCATCGCGTTCGTCCTGCGCCACAATACGCGCTTTGATCGCCGCGCATCGAGCAATCGGCAGCAGCCAGTCGCCTGGCGCCCGACTCAGGCGTCGGCGTGACGGGTGGGTCAGAAGCGTCTGCAGGCGCAGCCAGAGCGCACGCTCCAGCGCAGCCCCGTACTTGAGCATCTCTGCCAGCCCGTTGCGCCAGTGGCGGGCGGGCAGCCCCCGCAGCAGTTCGGGATCAATCAGCACCAGCAGCGGCTGGTGGAACGCGCCCACCAGATTCTTGCCCTCTGGCAGATCGACAGCCACCTTGCCACCGATGCTGGCATCCACCTGTGCCAGCAGTGTCGTTGGAACCTGTACGAGCGGGATACCGCGCATGTAGGTTGCCGCGACGAAGCCACCCAGATCACCCAGCATGCCACCGCCCAGCACAATCAGCACACTGCGTCGATCCAGCTGCGCCGTCAGCAATGCCCGATAGAGGCGAGCGGCAGTGTGCAGGGTCTTGAACCGTTCGCCCGCCGGCACCAGAAGGAGCTGCGCTGGAATGCCCTGTGCCTGAAGCGCACGCACCAGTCCCTCCCCTTCCACTTGCAGCACGCGATGGGTCAGCACGGCGACCCGACTCGGTGAACAGCGTTCCAGCAGGTGCGTCGCCAGCTGATGGCGGATGCCGGGCGCCAGCCGAATCTCGCTCGGCTGACCCGATTCGGGGGTGATGGAAATGGATAAAGGCGATTCGGGTGTGGGTGCGACCAGCCGGTGGAGCTGTTCCGCTACCCCATCGGGCGTATGGTCATCGGTCGGCACAACCCAGTCCGCTTCCTGGTAGAGCGGCTCGCGTTGCCGGGCGATGTGCTGAAGCGCCTGCAGGGGTGTGGGTGCACTTTGCAGCAGAGGGCGCGTGCGGGTGTCACGAATGCGCTGGATGAGCGTTTCGGGGCGAGCCTGCAGGTAGAAAATCCAGCCGTGCTGGCGCATCAGTGCACGGTTGCCTGCATCCAGTACGGTACCGCCCCCTGTCGCCACGACGCCAGGTGGCTGTTGCACGACCCGCTGCAGCTGCTCGCGCTCCAGCTGGCGGAAGCCTGCCTCGCCCCGTTCAGCAAAGATGCGGGCGATGCTCGCGCCTGCCGCCGTTTCAATCAGTGTATCCAGGTCGTAAAAGGGACAACGCAATTGCTGGGCAAGCCTGCGCCCCACCACGCTTTTGCCCGCGCCCATGTTGCCCGTGAGAAAGACAAACCGCATCCCTGTAAAAGTTCAGCAGGGGTCGGTCAACCCCTGCTGAACCGATGAAGGAGTCGTTTGACCCGGATTTCAGGGTGTCAGCCCGCCCGATGATGAGCCTTCCTCGATCACGGTCGCCGTAATGAAGATGAGCAGCTCGCTCTCCACAATGGCGCGGTCTTTGCTGCGGAAGAATTGACCGATCAGGGGCAGGTCCCCTAAAATGGGGATTTTGAGCGTGCTGCTATTGTCCGAGCGGGTCACCAGCCCGCCGATGACCATCGTTTCGCCGTTTTTGATCCGACGCACCGTGAACACGGATTGCGTATCGATGCGTGGTAACAGGTTAGCTCCCACCTGAACACGCCCGCTGATGGTCGCGATCTGGGGACTGAGTGCCAGCGTGATGGTTCCGTCCGCGTTCACACGGGGCGTCACCACCAGGAAGGTAGGTACCTGAATCAGGGTGGGCTGCGTGAAGGTGGTTGGGCGTCCGTTCTGGTCAAAAATGATGAACTGCTGCTCGATATAGTCGCTGGTGACGAAGGACACAATCGCGGGGCTGTTGTTCATCGTGGTGACGATGGGGGCATTCACCACGCGCCCGCGTCCCTGACTGAGCAGCGCACGGAGATTGGCTGCCAGATTGCCTGTGGCGTAATTGACGAACACGGGTGCGGTGCGGTCAGCAAGCCCGCTGGCGCCTGCGGTGAGATTAACCCGTGCCAAGTTCCAGTCGATGCCGAACTTTTCGGCGTCGTTACGGGACACCGTAACGAACTCCGCCCGAATCAGCACCTGTTTGGGCGCGACATCGAGGAATCGCAGGATTCGGCGGATATATTCGATGGCGTCGGGCGTGCCGCGCACAATCAACGAGTTATCCATATCGTTGGCGACGATGCCTTCCAGACCCTCGGGCTGGAAGATGCTAATCGCGCCACCTGGCTGACCGAATCCACCGGGCGCACCCGGACCGCCCGGCTGACCGAATCCACCGCCGGGGGCGCCCGGAGCGCCCGGCTGACCGAAGCCTCCCGGCTGACCGAAGCCGCGACCGCCACGACCACCCACATACTGCCCTTCGCCCCCCTCCGCAGGTTGCGGGTTCGGCGCCGTTGGATTAAGAACGGGCGGGCTGGCACTGGAGGGCACAGCGGGCGTGCCGTCGATTTTCAGAGGCACGGCGGGCGGCACCACAGCGCGCGGTGCCGTGCCGCCCAGTGTCCGATTGACAAACTCGCGCAACTCGGCAAACGGATCATCGGTCATCATCTCGGTTTTGATGATGCGCACGATGTCCGAGGCGCGACTATAGCGCAACGGGATATGCTCCGTGATAATTTGCGGCTTGGGAGCCGCTTCGGGCAACGCTGTTGCCGCAGGCGGAGTGCTTTCCGGTTTGGGGCGCACCGGACCAATCACATAGACCCCATTAGCCTCCTTGCGGTAGGTCGCCCCTGCCGCCTGACAGATATAACCCAGCGCCTGTTCGAACGGCTTCTGATCCAGCTTCAGGAAACTGATTTTCTTGTAGGGCTGATCCGTGGGTTCGAACACCACTTCCACATTCGCCTGCTGGGCAATCGCGCGCACGGCAGTGATCAGGTCCGCATCCATCAGGTTCACGGTGACCCGATCCTCCATGCTCCAGGCACACAGGTTGACCAGCGTGGCAGCCGCAGCTGCCAGTGCCATCCGTTTCATCTCCATTTTCATGGTGCGTCTCCTCCTCCGTGTGATACACCAAGGGGCTGAGGGGAACAGCTCAGCCCCTGTGAAACAGGTGGTCAGGTACGGTTTCGATCAGCGTCCAAAGCCGCCGCCGAAGCCGCCACCGCCTCGGAAGCCGCCGCCACCAAAGCCGCCGCCACCGAAGCCACCGAAACCACCAAAGCCG
>JBBIJY010000016.1:54401-66696 GCA_037445735.1 Armatimonadota bacterium
CGAAACCACCAAAGCCACCGAAACCACCATAACCGCCGAAGCCGCCCATGCCACCGAAACCGCCCAGACCGCCGAAGCCACCCAGGCCGCCAAAACCGCCACCGAAGCCACCAAAGCCACCAAAGCCGGCACCGAAGCCACCAGAAGACATCCATTCATACTGGGCATAGGAGATCACATTCCCGCCCAGCAGGGTGGCAATCATCACAGGGTTGGCGGTCATCAGCTGAATCTTTTCGGGCAGGTTCATTTGAGGCGCGGTCTCTTCTGTGGGCGCAGGTGTGGTGGTTGTCGGGGCTTCTTCGGGCTTACGCACGGTGACATAGTAGACGCCGCTCTCGATGCGATAGGTGAGATCGAGCTGGCGCAAAATGGTGTTCAGCGCCACTTCGAACGGCACATCGGTCAGCGAGACGGTCACCGTGCCCTGCACCTGCGGATCAATCGAGTAGTTGGCGCCGACACTCTCGAACAGCTGCTTCAGCACATAGCGAATATCCGCCTGGTCATATTTGACCGTGACGCGCTTCTGCGACAGGTCGGGCTGTCCACCGCCCTCCTGCGCCAGCGTAGTGGCTGTGCTCAACAGCAGCCCTGCGACAATCAGCCCTATCAGTTTGCGTGCCATTTTTCATCGACCTCCGTTAAGTTATACGCGCCAGTCGCGTATCGGTTTCTCAGATGCCGGGCGCACCGCCACCGCGCGGTCCGCGTCCGCCAGACGGTGTGCCAATGCCGGGTGGAGCGCCGGGCACTCCAGGCGCACCCAGACCGCCACCACTTTGAGCGCCGCCCGTGCCCCCCGTGGTGGTGGTTCCGCTGGGCGGTTCGTAAGGTACTCGCACCTCACGCGGATTCCCTTTCGACCGCCGCAGGATAACTCCTTCCCGTGTGATGGCAGCCACCTGAAATTCGCCGACCCGATCGCCGGGGTAAACAATCTGGGGCAACTCACCCTCCTGTTCGAGGATCGCCGAAACGGTCTGCCCAAAGATGAGTCCTGCCACCCGCCGCTTGGGTTGAGGTTCGTAAGGTTCAGGCAGGTCTATCCTGGGTGGCTTGGGGGGACTGGCAACCACCACGAACGGTGCTCGTGTGAAGGCATCCGCCTGCTGCGCCTCAACCTCTTCGGGCAGCAGTGCGAAGGGGTCTTTGCGCGGGCGGAAAGGTGGCTGCGGCGCTGCCGGCTGCGCCGGAGGCGCCATCGCAGTCGCTGGCGGCTGGAACGAAGGCGGCGCCATATCGGGCGGCGGAGCCACAGGCGGTGCCGCCGTCGCAGGTGGCGGCGGTGTCGACTCCCCACCACCACCTGTCAACAGGAAGATGGCGACAATCGCAATCACCACCAGCAATATCACCGCCACCGCTAATGCTATCTGCGTTTCTTTCTTCATCCCGTCTCACTCCCGATAGTGCTATTGTACCATGCCAGGTTGCCCGCTCAGATGCCCGGTCCGGATGGGGGACCGCCACCCGCCGACGGACCAAACCCGCCCAATCCGCCTGGCGCTGGTGGAGCGCCAAATCCGCCTGGCATGCCACCCCCCGCACCACCGCCGCCCGATGGCACGGGCGGTCCCGCCGGACCTTTCGGGTAGACGAACACGGTCAGTGTGTAGCTCCCGATCAGGTTCGGGCTGGTGCCCTGAATTGCCAGCCCGTCCACCAGCACCAGCAGGTTCGGCACATTGTTCCACTGGCGCACATGGCGCAGTAGCCCTTCGAACGACGATGCACGCACCTGCACCGTGCCCAGCGGAAACACCAGCACCAGCTCCGGAATCTGGTTCGGGTCCGTGGGCGGGCCAGGCAGCTGCACAGCGTAGAGGCGTTGCACGCCTGTCTTTTCGGGCCACGCCTCCAGCTTCTTGCCGATCTCACGCACCATCTGGTGGTATTGCACCCACGCCTGCAGGCGATCGGCGAGGCTGATCGTGCTTTTGGGCATGCGCCGCTGGTAGATCACCTGCAGCGCCGCCTCCGACTCTTTGACCTTGCGCTGGGCTTGTTCCACCAGCCGTCGTGCCTCCGGGATCATCGCGACCTTCTGCTGCAGGCTCTCGTTATAAGTTTCGTGATAGGCAATGTTCTGCGCCGTGGGGCGAATGCCCAGCAGATAGATAGCCGCGGCGACCACTATCGTGGCGACCAGCCCAATCGATATCCGTGCGAAAAGTGTTAAGCCTTTCATAGCTGGGCTCCTTCAGATACCGACCCCGCCGCGTCCACGCAAGCCACCTCCTGCAGGCGCTGGTGGCGCGCCCATTGGACCGCCCATTGGCGCGGGCATTCCGGGCGCACCAGTGGCGCCCGCGCCTAACTGGGCGGGCGGCTGCAACGGCGTAATCGGCTCTTTAAGCATGGCGACCACCTGAAACTGCATCAGCCCGGCGGGCGAACCACCCTGACCCGTTGCCGCACCTCCACCTGACATTGGCGCTCCAAAGCCAGGTGGAGGCGGCGGCGCGCCGCCACCGCCTGCCAGACCGCCTATCGTTGGTCCAGCAGGCGCCGCGCCACCAATGCCGATACCCGGCAACGCACCTGCCTGACCTGCGCCCCCTGTCGCATAGCCAGGTGTCTGCGTGGTCAGGCTCACTGCCGTAAAGAGCGGGCAACGGTACATGGTTTGCAAATAAAGTCCGATCTCCTTCGGTCCTTTCGTGAAGGCGGTGATCTGCAGCTGGTTCCCCTGAGCCACCTGCAGTTGATAGTAGCGCACGCGCGGTGAGGTGTAGCGAGCCACCTCGCTGTAAAGTTCAGGGTAACGCAGGTTGTGTCGCTGCACCATCTTGACCCATTCTGATTTCGCCAGCGTGATCTGGGCATTCTGGATCAACTGCTGCGCCTGCTGAACCAGACTATCGACCTGTGCTGCCTGCGCCTCCAGCTGCTGTTTCTCCTCCTGCAGCTGGGCGAGGCGGCTCTGCGTGCTGATCATCCAGAACACCATCAGCGCGTTCACCACCACGAACAGCAGCACCAGCAGCACCACAACCTGTCTATTCAGCTTCCGCTGCCGAACATAATCGGGAACAAGGTTCAGTTTCATGCTGAACGAACCTCCTCAAAAGCACGGGTGCAACGCCATGCCAATCGCGACGGCAAGCTGATGGGCATGGGCGGCGACATATTCGGGTCCATGCCGTCGCACATTGAGCTGCACGCCCCGAATCGGGTTCGCGACGCTGGTCGGGATACCGATGGAGGTGGCGATGAACTGGTCGAGGTTCGGAATGACCGCGCCCCCACCACAGAGCAAGATGTGCTGAATTTCGATCTGGGCGTGGCGGCTGCGGAAATATTCGACCGAGCGCCGAATCTCGCTGACCAGCTCCTCCAGCAGGGGATAGATCGCCTGAAAGACCTGCACTTTGCGCGCGTCGGTTGCCGGTTGGGGTGTGGGGAGCGCGCCTTCTTCGGGTGCAGGGGCGGCAGGTGTTTCGAACGGCGACGGCGGCACATCGGGCGCCGTGCCCATGTCGCTCTCAGGTTCGGGTTGTGGCGGGTTATCCAGTCCTGGCATCGGCGCCGATTCGCTGCCAGCGAACGGCATCCCGCCCGTGGCAGGTGGGATGGTCGGTGCGCTGCCCAGCGTCGGCGTATAGAAGCCGCCTGGCGTCCCGAACAGGCTGCCTATCGGCACCTGATCCATCAGCACCTCTGCAAATTGCACCTTCAGCTGCTCCGCCTCCGCTTCGGGCACAATTAATCGCTCGGCAATCGAGCGGCTCAACATATCGCCGCCTGTGGGCAGCACGCGCGGAAAGCTCAATAGACCCCGATCATAGATATCGATGGAGGTCGCGCTTGCGCCCAGGTTAATCACCACCACCGCGCCCTGTTGCATGTCGGGCTGGCTCAACACGAGGCTGCGCCCCAGCGCCAGCGGCTCCACATCGATGGCGTACGGCTCCAGCCCCACCTTATCGGCGATATCGACCAGCCCATCGACGGCATCCTGCTGGGCGACCGCCAGCACCACCTCCATGTTCGGGTCCTGCGGGTCTTCGTCGGGGCGATGGATAATCTCATAGGCGGACTGCACGCGCGTGTCGGCAAACGGGATGTTGCGCTGGATCTCCCAGTCCATATGGCTGCGCAGCTCGACAGGGTTCATGCGGGGCACTTCGAGAATACGCACCACGACGGCGTTCTGCCCCGCCAGGGAGAACACCGCCTGTCTGGTGCTGATGCCCACATCGGTCAGCAGGCGTTTGAGGGTGGCAGCGACGGCGTTTTTATCGATGACGCCGCTCGCATCCACCGCGCCTTCGGGCGTGGGCGCCAGTCCCACATTCAGCAGCACAGGCGGTTTGCCCACGCGCACCTCCGCCACCTTGATAAAGCGCGTGCCGATATCGATTCCCACAGCTACGCTCGGTTGCTTCGCCATTCGCTCTCTCCTCACTGTTCGGCAGGAGCCTCTGCTCTCCTGCTGCGCCCTGTTTCGGCAAAAGCACTGGCATTCCTGCCACTTTGCCGATAGGTCAGGATTGTACCCCAAACCGTTTCGCGGGCTGCCCCGGATTTCCTGCTTTTTAAGACGGTTGCTGGCTTTTTGAGTCTCGCAAATGGCACTTTTATCGCAGTCGCACGATGGTGACGCCCTCACCGCCCTGCTCGCGCGGGGCTAACTGGAAGGAGGCGACCTGCGGGTGCTGGCTCAGATAGTCATGCACCGCTTTGCGCAGGGCGCCTGTGCCCTTGCCGTGCAGAATGCGCACGGTGTCGTAGCCGGTGAGCAGGGCGTCGTCCAGATACTTTTCCAGCAGGGGCAGCGCTTCGTCGACGCGCATCTGGCGGATGACCAGCTCCTGCGGTACAGGTTGCGGCGGGCGCGGGCGCCTGGGCAGAGTGCGCGGGCGTGCGGGTGGCGGAGCGACCGGCTCCAGTTCGTCGCGCTCCACCGGGAGGCGCAGCTTGCCGATGAACACCGTCGCTTTGCCCTCAGGGTGCAGTTCGACCAGCGTGCCGACCTGCCCCAGCGAGCGCACGCGCACCTGCATGCCCGGCGTCAGCTCGGCTGGCGCGGGGGGCGATTCAGTGGGTTCAAGCCGCAGCTGCTCGCGGGCGCGTTGCTGGAGCGATTGCAGTTGCTCATGGATCGCGACGGTCTGCCTGCTTTCGCGGCTTGCCTGGCGCAGTTGCTGGAAGAGCCGTTCCGCTTCGTCCCGAATCTGTTTGAGCAGGGCTTCCAGCTCCTGCTGGGCGCGTTCGCGAGCGGTGCGTCGCGCCTGCTCGGCGGCGCGCAGCTCCTGCTGGAGTCGCTCCTCCAGCTGTTTCAGCTGCTCGTTGCGGGCGTGCCATTCGGCTTCAGCTTGCTCGGCGGCGCGCTGCGCCGCCTCCATCTTGTGCAACATCTGCATGATATCGATCTGCTGGGCGCCCAGCGACTGCATGGCAAGCTGCACCACGGGTTCTGGCAAGCCGAGCCGTCGCGCGATTTCGATCGCGTGGCTCGCGCCTGGCACGCCCATGCGCAGCCGATAGGTGGGTTGCAGCGTCTCCAGATCGAACTCCATCGAGGCGTTCTGCAGCTGGGGATGTTCGTAAGCGAAGGCTTTGAGTTCGCCATAATGCGTGGTTGCCAGCACGCGCGCGCCACGCTCCAGCAGGCTAACAAGGATCGCGCGGGCGAGCGCGGCGCCCTCCGTCGGATCGGTGCCCGCGCCAATCTCGTCCAGCAGCACCAGACTGTTCGCCTGCGATTCCTTTAAGAATCGCACGATATGGCGCATATGCCCTGAAAAGGTGGACAGCGACTGTTGCAGGCTCTGTTCGTCGCCAATATCGGCGTAGATGCCGCGCGGGATGGCGATGTGCGTGCCGTCGCGGGCAGGCAGGTGCAAGCCCAGCAGTGCCATCAGCGTCAGCAGCCCCACCGTTTTGAGCGTCACGGTCTTACCGCCCGTGTTGGGTCCAGTGATGAGCAGACCGTTGAACGCGCCGCCCAGTTCGAGATCGATGGGCACGACACGCTCGCGCGGGATCATCGGGTGGCGTGCGCCGCGCAGTCGCCAGTAGCCGCTGGTGTTGATGATCGGGGCGGTGCAGTCCCAGTCGAGCGCGAGTCGCCCCGCCGCCAGAATCGCATCCAGCTCGCCCAGCGTTTCAGCGGTCTGCAGCAGGGCATCCGCGTGCGCCTCCACCGCGCGCGAGAGCCCGTTCAGAATGGCTTCGATCTCTTCCTGCTCCAGCGATTGCAGTTCGCGCAGGCGGTTGCCCAGCTCCACGATTGGCTCTGGCTCCACGAAGAGCGTCGCGCCGCTCATGCTGGTGTCATGCACCAGCCCGCGCACGCGCCCGCGAAACTCGCTGCGCACGGGCAGGCAGTAGCGTCCCGCCCGCAGGGTGTAGAGCGGCTCCTGCAGCCAGTCGCGCCATTTGTGGATCAGCTCCTGCAGCTGTTCGGTGATGCGTTTTTGCAGGCGTTGCTGGTCGCGTCGTAGCTGGGCGAGGCGTTCGCTGGCGGTGTCCAGTATCTCGCCCGATGGCGCGATGCAGTCGCTGATAGCGCGCTCTAATGCGCTGAAGGTGTGCAGACGGTGCGCGTAAGCCGCCAGTGCGGGGTAGCGTTCGGCGCGGGGCAGCAGATGCGCTCTGGATTGACGGGCGGTCTGCATCAGCGTGAGCAGTGCAAGCAGTTCGTCAGGCGCGAGCAGTCCGCCACGCGCGGCTTTGTGGATAGCGGGTCGCACCTCGCGCATTGCTATCGGGGGCGGCGGCTCGCGCTGCAGCAGGCGCACGGCGTCGTCCGTCTCTTTGAGCCGCTGCGCCACCTGATCGGCATCGTCGCTCAGCGGTCGCTCGCGGGCACGCTCGCTGCCCAGCGGGGTCTCTGCCCGCCGCGCCCACTCACCCCGCACAAACTCCAGCTCCAGTACCTGCAGGCTGTGCGCGTCCCACTCCACAAGGTCCAATCTTACCCGACGGCAGCCCGCTACAGAGTGGCGGACTCGGCGGCGTTCAGCGGCACGCCCTCTAACAGCTTGCCTGCCAGCCAGCGGGCGTCCGCCACGCGAATATCCTCGGGCACGCGCTGACCCGTGGTGAAGTAAGCAATCGGCAGCGGATGGCGCATGCAGAGATTGACACAGTTGCCGAATCGCACCGCCTCGTCCACTTTGGTCCATATCAGCGCTTCGGGGTCAAAGATTCGGAAGCGCATGAACGACTCTTCCAGCACGGCGGTATCGGCGGTGGCGCTCAGCACCAGATAGACCTGCGCGTTCAGCGGCGCGAGCGCGGCGTGCAGGGCGTTCAGGTGTGCCTCGTCGCGCTGGCTGCGCCCCACCGTGTCGATCAGCACCAGCTCGGCGTTCCGAAACAGCTCCAGTCCCTCCCGCGCTTCGTCAGCGGTGGTCGCCACATGCAGCGGCAGGTTCATGATGCCCGCGTAGGTGCGCAACTGTTCAATTGCGCCGATTCGGTAGGTGTCCAGCGAGAGCAGCGCCACCGCGCGGTTGTGATCGAGCGCGTGGATGGCTGCCAGCTTGGCAATGGTGGTGGTCTTGCCGACGCCGGTGGGACCGACGAGCGCGATAATCTGGCGGGCGTGGCTGTCGCGGGCGATCGCACCGCCGATGGGGATTCGGGCAATCAGCGTGCGCTGGAGCGCGTCGACGGCGGCGTTCTGGGGCAAGCGCGGCACGCGACGCAGCAGCTCGCGGGCGATCTCCGGTTCCACGCCCGCTTTGAGCAGCGGACGCCACAGCGGATGCTCGTCGCCGATGTTCGCCACTGCAGTGGCGAGTGTGGGTGGCGGCTCCTCGCCCATCATGTGCGCGTACATCGCCTGTACCAGCGAGCGGATCTCCTGCACTTCACGCTCCAGCTGGCGCACCCGCCCCTGCAACGGGTCATACTGCTCCATGCCCTTCGGCTCCACACCGCCTGCGCGCGGCGGCGGCTCACTGCTCGATTCGGCGCGAGCGCCGCGCGAGCGACCCCTGCCCGACCGGGGCGCCGCACCCGTTTCAACGGTCGGCTCCGACTCCTCCACACCCGCAACAATCTCCACCATCGGCTTGCGGCGGAACAGCCCGCCCCGATGAACCACCCGCTCGCTCAAAATAACCGCGTTCGGTCCCAGCTCCTGGCGCATCTTCAGCAGCGCTTCCAGCTTCGTCGGTGCCAGATAAGTCCTGACCTGCATCATCAACAATCCCCGTATAAATATCGGCAGTTGCGCCCGATTTCTGGAGCGTGGGAACCGTTGCGAGAGTTGTTCGTTCTCCATTAAACGCGCAGCCACCCGAAACGGCTGCAGCAAAGGAGGTCGATGACTATGCGATACGGGGCGACTCTGATACTGTGCATGGCAATCGCGGTCGCCGTGCTGGCAAGCACGCGCGAGGTGGAGGTCGGACCGAACTTCCAGAACAGTTTCCGCGACACCTATACGGGCACCAGAGACACCATTATCGATGTGGGCGACAGCGTGCGCTGGGTCTGGCGCAGTGGCTATCACACCACCACCTCCTACGATAACCTCTGGGACGCGGAGATCAGCTCGGTTCAGCGCACCTTCACCTACACTTTCAATCAGCCCGGCGTGTATGAGTATTACTGCATTCTACATGAGTTCATCGGGATGACGGGCGTGATACGGGTGCGGCGGCAGGGCGATGTCGATTTCAGCGGTTGCGTCGATGATGCCGACCTGTTGAGCGTGCTGTTCAACTTTGGCGCGACGGGCGCCCGACCTGAAGATGTGAACTACGATCGGGTGGTGGACGACGCGGACCTGCTGATTGTGTTGTTCAACTTCGGACAGGGCTGTTAAGCCTCTACCCCTCCTTCAGGTTCCCCATGCCTGCAGAGGGAACCGGGTTGGGGTTTCGCGCTAACCGATGCGGTTCCCCTCACGCAGTGGGGGGAACCTGAGGATGGAGGCATCCAGCCACAACGGTTGGCTGGTGTGTTTGGATTTTGAACCCAATGACTGTACCCTTGCCAGCTCTCCCCTCCGGGGAGAGGGTTGGGGTGAGGGGTTTCTCACGGGCGTGCAGTGCATAGCCCCCTCACCCGTACCCTCTCCCCCGCTGGGGGAGAGGGAGGTAGAAACCCCCTCGCCCACAGCGTGGGAAAGGGGGCACAGAGGCGAGGGCTAACACCCTGCACCAAAGTTGAACAACACCACCAGCAGGTCGGCATCGTCCACCACCGCATCACAGTTCACATCGGCTGGATTGGAACCCGTCGCCCCAAACGCAAACAACACCTGCAACAGGTCCGCATCATCCACGCAGCCGTTGCCATCCACATCCCCATTCGTCGGCACACAGCCCACCGCAAACCAGAAGCCGCCCGTGAGGCTGTAAGTGCCGCCTGTGAGGGTGTTGCTCGCGTCGGGTTGACCGACGGTGCCGCCCAGGTTGAAGTTGCCGCCGGTGGCGAAGGTGATGCCGCCGCCGTCTATTGTCCACCAGCTGAGGTCGTAGCCGCCGCCCGACTGGGCGCAGGCGACGCCGATCAGCGTTGTGAGTAGCACGCTTGTCATCAGTGTTCTCATGGATTTGCCTCCTTCTGTCGAGCTTTACGCTCCTCGATGGACTTCAGCCGCGCTTGCCACGCCTGCGCAGGGTCTTCGCCTGCGGTCAGGACTTCATCCCACGGGCGGTACACCCGAAAGTCGCGATGGTCTTTGCGCACGGCTTCCACGCGCCAGTCAAACTCGTAGTTGCCGCGCCCGTTCAGCAGTTCTACAACCTCAATCCCATCTAAGCTCACACGCACAGCGGCTAACCCGCGCGATTCGGCGGAGCGTGGGGTCAGCTGCACGGTCATGCCCTGTTCGTCGGCGAGTTTGCGGAAGTGGTCGGGCAGTTCGATGCGGGCGCGCCCGTTGACCAGTCGCGCCGTGCCGCGCACATACATCGCGAGTTCGGGACCTTCGATACAGCCGTACCAGATGTCGCGCGTGGGGTCGTCAGGGTCTGGCTCGCGGAAGCTTTTCTGAGTTGTGAAGAGAACCCCGTCGCCGTTGCTGTTGACATAGATTCCAGCCTTCGCAGTACCGCTACTGTCATACACACCTACAGCGCCGTGGTTCGGGTAGCCACTCGTCCAAGTCATGCGTGCATTAAGACTGCCGTTTGCTCCTAAAGTCTCGACGACCCCGACATACGACCCGCTGCCCGCACCCTCAACCCGGGCCAGCACGCGACTCCAGTTCGGGTCTGTGCTGCCTCCGAGCGTAAAGGTGTTGCCCCCGACATGCAGGTTGCCGTATGTACGGAGCGTGCCCGAAATGGTCATGTTGTCCCACACACCAATCGTGCCATCGCCCGGAATCTCCAGCGTGGCGGCGTTCGCCTGCCCCTGCCCCAGCAGGCTGCCTGGCAGCACCTGGAACGTGGTGTTGTTGTTCGTGAAAAAGGCGTCGCCGCTTACATGCAGGCGCGCCTGTGGGCTGCTTGTGCCGATCCCTACATTCCCGTTGCCCTGAAAAGTTACGATCTCATTGCCGTTCGGCGCGTCCAGAAACGAGAAGCGGTTGCTTGGGCTGGGCAGGTGAATGCGAAACTGCGCGGGTCCCACGCCAAAGCCCATCACGCCCGATGTGCCCCCATCCCAGATCGCAAGCTTGGTGTTGGCGTTATCGCCCCCCAGCGACAGGCGCACCGACGGACTGCCCGTGCCTATCCCGACATTGCCGTTGAAGTAGGCGGTTCCCTGCACATGCAGCTTCGCGCTGGGACTGCTCGTGCCTATCCCCACATTCCCGGAGAAGTAGCCACGACCCACAAAGTAGCCCGCATAACCATTCGGACTCGAAACCTGCCCGTACACCCCGTAGGTCGTGCCACTGGTCGCGCGCGCCCAGCCGAATACACCCGTGCCCGCCACACTGTCGCTCAACCCGTACACGCCAAACGAGGCGCCTGTCGTGGAGAGCGCATAGCCCAGCACCCCGCGCGCCTGCGGACCCTGCGCCTCAAACCGCGCCCCATAGGTGAAGCCACTGGTCGCCAGCGACCTGCCGAAGATGGCGGGTCCGGGGGCGACCGTTTGCACGAAGAGCGCAGGCTGGGTGGCGCTGCCATTGGCAAGGAAGAGCTTGATGGCAGCGCCGGTGCCGTTCTGGGTGAGCTGGAAGAGATAGGTGCTGTTGTTGCCGGACCCTGTGTAGGGCAGGTTCAGCTGGGCGGAGAGGGTTGAAGAGCCGATAAGCGTCCATACGAGCGCGCTCGCGAGGCGGCGCGCTGAACTGTGCCATTGCACTGTCCGTTGCATGATGGTTGCCTCCATGCCTGCACTATACACCATGCTGGCGCGTATGCACGAAATTTGCGGAAAAATGCAACACCTCTGGCGTGCGGAAGCCCGCTTCCGCACGCCATATTAGCAGGTCGGGAATGGGTTCCCCCGCGCGGGGCGTCCCGTGGGCGCTCCCGCAACACCTCACCGTTCGGGGTTGTAGCGATGAATCAGGTTCACCGCCTCTGTCTCCACCTGGCGCAGCCAGTTCACATCGCCGATGGTGGGCGAGGCTTCCACCAGCAACGACCACCAGTAGTTATCCTCCACCTGCCCCGTGATGCGCGTGCGCAGCGTCTGCCAGATTTTGGTCCACCGCGCGTGGTGGTCGGCGTAGATGATGTTCATGCCCTTGTTGTGCCGCCACATATCTGCGCCGTAGAGCGACCACCAGCCCAGATCAGGGCAGGTCCACCATGTCTCGAAGTAGCCTACGGTCTGCGCGGGGCGCGGGATTTGCGCCAGGTCGCGCCCGTTCCACCAGCCGTCGGGACTGAGCGTCAGCGCGTAGTTCACGGCGTAGCCCGCTGCGCCGCGCGGGTCGCCACTGGGGTAATACTCGTTGCGCAGGGCATACGGGTCGCCGTACGAACGATTCGGGTTGGAGGGGCATATCAGCACAGTGGTATTGCGCATATAGGGCTTGAACAGGTCGTACCAGTGGAAGAAGGCGGGGGCGTTCGCAGGCTGTCCCCAGGTGTTGTTAAAGCATGCCCAGCGCGCGCCCTCGATCTGGCGACTGGCGATGGGCACGCGGTTCGGGGGCGTGCGCTCGGTAAAGTCCTGCGCGTACATCTGGAACGCCAGCCCCACCTGCTTGGTATTGTTCAGGCAGTGCGTCTGGCGCGCCTTCTCACGCGCCTGCGCAAACACAGGGAACAATATCGCCGCCAGAATGGCGATGATCGCAATCACGACCAGCAGCTCAATCAGTGTGAAGCCTCTGCGCATCGTCAATCACCTCCGGGATGTTTCGGAGTGCGGAAGCCGCGCTTCCGCACTCCCGATTAACAACCACTACCGAAGTTGA
>JBBIJY010000017.1:0-60621 GCA_037445735.1 Armatimonadota bacterium
GGCCCCCCCCCCCCCCCCCGCGCAAGCGCGCCTGCCGATGGGGAGCCGGCAGCTCCCTTTCAGCAGGGGCGGTCGATTCTGGCGCTATCCTCCTGATCAGCAACAGCGCTGACATCACTGCTCCTCCATATTATACATTCGCAGTATGGACAGGGATTCCTGCTTTTTGGGAGCGGGCAGGGCAGGTACAATTGATTTGTATGGGCGATCGGCAGCGGTACATTCGGAACTTCTGCATCATTGCTCACATCGATCACGGCAAGTCGACGCTGGCGGATCGGCTGATGGAGTTCACGGGCGCGATCCCGCCCGGCACCACGGTGGAGCAGGTGCTGGACACGATGGAGCTGGAGCGCGAGCGAGGCATCACCATCAAGATGACCGCCGTGCGCCTGACCTACCACGCCCGCGACGGACACACCTATCAGCTGAACCTCATCGATACGCCCGGGCATGTGGACTTCACCTATGAGGTGTCGCGCAGTCTCGCCGCCTGCGAGGGCGCGATCCTGGTGGTGGACGCCGTGCAGGGCGTGGAGGCGCAAACCATCGCCAACACGAACCTCGCCTACAATCAGGGGCTGATGATTGTGCCCGTCATCAGCAAGATCGACCTGCCCGCTGCCGAGCCAGAGCGCGTGAAAGAGGAGATGGAACACGCGCTGCTGATCGACCCCGCCGATGTGATCCTTGCCAGCGCGAAGGAGGGCATCGGCATCGAGGAGATTCTGGAGGCAGTAGTGCAGCGCATTCCGCCGCCGTCAGGCAAGCCCGATGCCCCCCTGCGCGCACTGGTGTACGACTCGCACTATGACCCCTATGTGGGCGTGGTGGCGTATGTGCGCGTGGTGGACGGCAGTGTGCAGCCGGGCGACCGTATTCAGTTTATGTCCACGGGCAGGGTGTTCGAAGTGGCGCAGGTGGGCTACTTCACGCCGCAGCTACGCCCCGCTGAGCGCCTGCACACGGGTGAGGTCGGCTATATCACGGCGGGCATCAAATCGGTCAAGGATGCGCAGGTGGGCGACACGATTACTTCGGCGGATCGCCCCGCGCGCGAGCCGCTGCCAGGCTTCCGCAAGGTGAAGCCGATGGTGTTCTGCGGGCTGTACCCGGTGGAGGGCGACCGCTATCCCGACCTGCGCGACGCTTTAGAGAAGCTCAGCCTGAACGACGCCGCCATCACCTTTGAGCCAGAGACCAGCGCCGCGCTCGGCTTCGGTTTCCGCTGCGGCTTTCTGGGGCTGTTGCATATGGAGATTGTGCAGGAGCGGCTGGAGCGCGAGTTCGGACTGGAGCTGATTGCGACCGCGCCCAGCGTGGTCTATCGCGTGGTGCTGAACGACGGCGCGGTGCTGGAGATCGACAACCCGACGCGCTGGCCCGACGCGGGCAAAATCGCGCGGGTGGAGGAGCCGATCGTCTATGCGACGGTGATGGTGCCTGCCGAGTATGTGGGCGCGGTGATGGAGCTGTGCATGGGTCGGCGCGGCGAGTTCGTGCGCATGGAGTACCCCACACCCCAGCGCGTGATCCTCTATTACCGCCTGCCGCTCAGCGAGATTCTGCTCGATTTCTATGACCAGCTCAAGACCCGCACGCGCGGCTACGCCTCCTTCGATTACGAGCCAGCTGGCTATCGCGAGGCGGATATGGTCAAGCTGGACATCCTGCTGAATGGCGATCCTGTGGATGCCCTGAGCTTCATCGCGCCGCGCGAGCGGGCGTATCAGCGGGCGCGCGCCCTCGTGGAGAAGCTCAAGGAGGTTGTGCCCCGCCAGCAGTTCGAAGTGCGCATTCAGGCGGCAATCGGCTCCCGCATCATCGCCTCGGAGGTCATCAAGCCGTTCCGCAAGAATGTGATTGCCAAGTGCTACGGCGGCGACATCACGCGCAAGCGCAAACTGCTGGAGCGCCAGAAAGAGGGCAAGAAGCGCATGAAGCAGGTGGGCACCGTCGAAGTGCCTCAAGAAGCCTTCTTGAGCGTGCTGAAGGTCGGGGACTGACGGGTTCATTCAGAGGGGATTTCACTTCACTCCAGAAAACCTGTGTAGTTAAGCAGGGCGACCCAGATGCGTCCGTCCACGCGCTCGATGATGGAGAGGGCAGCGTTATCCAGTCGGATGCGCCGGTAGGTCTGGATGTCGCCCGCGAGCGCGTCGCAGAGCAGGATGCGGAGGCTGCCCCCGTGCCCCACCACAATCAGCTCGCCTTCTGTGTAGCGCTCATAAAGCATCCGGGCGAACTGCTGCACGCGCTCCCAGAAGGCGGTCATCGGCTCCGCTGCGGGCGGCGTGCCGCCCAGCGGGTCATACAGATAGGTGAAATGGTGTTCGGGGTAGCGTTCGATCACCTCGTCGCGGGTGAGTCCTTCCCACGCGCCCCAGTCGCGCTCGCGCAGGGCGGGCGTGAGAAGGAGCGGCGCGTTCAACCGTTCGGCAATCACCTGCGCGGTCCGGGCAGCGCGTTGCAGGTCGCTGCTGTAGACGGCGTGCAGCGACTGGCGACTGGCAAGCCGCTGTGCCAGCCAGTGCGCCACGCGCTCCGCCTGCTGAGAGCCGACCTCATCCAGCGGCACATCGGAATGACCCTGAATGCGCCCGATATGGTTCCATGCCGTCTGCCCATGCCGCACCAGGTAGAGCCGCAACATATCAGAAAGCATACCCCCTGTGAAAAAAGGGGGAGCCAGCGGGGAACTGGCTCCCGATGAGTGAGGGTCTGGAGAGGGGGAGCAAAGCCCTTACCCACAGCCATAGGCGGTGCCGCAGTTCAGGCACTGGTGGCACGCGCCCGCACGCACCATAATCATGCCGCAAACAGGGCAGGGTGGCGCATCCTGCTGCAGTTTCACCAGTTGCGACCAGTCCGTGGTCTCACCCTGCCCTGCGGGTGCAGGAACCGTCTCCTTCGCGCCTGCCACGCCGACCGCCTCTGGCGGCTCGCTCGCCTGCGCGACAGGCTGCTCCTCCAGCGAGGATTCGAGCGACTGCTTCTGCTGCGGCTGCTGGTTCAGAAACTTCAGCGCTAGCCAGCGGAAGATGTAGTCCACGATAGAGGTGGCGACAGGTATCTGCGGGTTGTTCGTGAAGCCGCTGGGCTGGAAGCGCGTGTAGGAGAACTTCTCCACCAGCTTCTCCAGCGGCACGCCGTACTGCAGCGCGAGCGAGATGGCGGTCGCGAAGGCGTCCATCAGCCCTGAAATGACCGAGCCTTCCTTCGCCATCGTGATGAAGATTTCGCCGGGCGTGCCGTCTTCGTACATGCCGACGGTGATGTAGCCTTCGTGCCCCGCGATGCTGAACTTGTGAGTGATGCTCTTGCGCTCGTCGGGCAGGTGGCGTCGGATGGGACGCCCGGTGGTGGCGGGAAGTGACGCCTCCTCGTCGGTCGGCTTCTTCGTGGAGAGCGGCTGAGTGCGTTTGCTGCCATCCCGATAGATGGCGATTGCCTTCAAGCCGAGCTTCCACGCCTGCATGTAGATGTGCTCGATGTCTTCGGGCGTGGCGTCGCTGGGCAGGTTCACCGTCTTGCTGATAGCCCCACTTAAGAAGGGTTGCACTGCCGCCATCATCTTCACATGCGCCATCGGGGCGAGACTGCGCGTGCCCCTGGCGGGGCGGAAGGCGCAGTCGAACACGGGCAGATGCTCCTCTTTCAGGTAGGGTGCGCCCTCGATGGTGTCGTGCTCATCGATGTAGCGCGTGATGGCTTCGATCTGCTCGGGCGAATAGCCCAGCTGCTGAAGCGCAAGCGGCACCGTCGTGTTCACTATCTTCAGCAGCCCGCCACCGACCAGCGTCTTGTATTTCACCAGCGCAATATCGGGTTCAATACCCGTCGTGTCGCAGTCCATCATAAAGGAAATAGTCCCGGTAGGAGCTAATACTGTCACCTGTGCATTCCGATAGCCGTACTGCTCGCCCAGTTGCAGCATTTCGTCGTAGATGGCGCGCGCCGCCTTCATGAGATAGTCGGGCACATACTGGGCTTGAATCTGGTTGAGCGCGTCGGCGTGCATGCGCATCACTTCCAGCATCGGCTCGCGATTGAGCGCGAAGCCAGGGAACGGCGCACCGCAGTCGCGCGCGATGATTGCTGACTGACGGTACGCCTCGCCGTGCATGAGGGCGGTGATAATGGCTGCGTAGGCGCGTCCCGCATCGCTGTCGTAGGGCAAGCCGAGCGACATCAGCAGCGCACCCAGATTCGCATAGCCCAGCCCCAGCGGGCGGAAGTTGTGGCTGTTGTCGGCGATGCGCTCGGTCGGATACGCCGAGTTGTCCACAATAATCTCCTGCGCGGTGATCATAATCCGCACCGCTGCGCGGAACGCCTCCACATCAAAGCTGCCATCTGGCAGACGGAACTTCATCAAATTCAAACTTGCCAGATTGCAGGATGTGTCGTTAAGAAAGACAAATTCTGAGCAATTGGCTACAACAAGACCGTTCACGATGTAGGTATGGTGCAGCGGCTCGGTCAGGTTGTAGGTCAGCTCATAGCCGTCGAACTCGCGCTCCACAAGGTGAGCGTCGACCCGCACCGCGTAAAACTCATGCTCACGAATCCAGCGCTCCAGGGTTTGCTGTTTGCTGGTGGTCGCAAAACCGATGTAGTCGTAGAATCGCCGAATAGAGGGTCCGGTGATTCGCAGGTCGTAGCTGTTGCCTAGTGATGAGTAGCTCACCTGCTGACCGTCGCGCTTGCGCGTGTAGCGGAACCCTGATTGCCTGGGCGGTTGCGTGTAGATGCGGCTCTGGATTCCGAACATCAGCAGCAGTTGTTGCACCTGTTGCAGGAGGGTCAGCGATTTGCTACCCAGCCCGATGTAGCGGGTGCCTTTTTTCTGATCGTCGTGGGCGCAGCCATCGGCGGTGAACAGTCCGCGCAGGTAAGCCGCCACGATTTCGGGCGGCGCCTGGAAGATCGAGTCGGGCACGCGCTTCTCAGCGGCTCGGGCTTTCGGCACGCCCAGCGCTTGCAGGAAGCGACCGAAAGCGGCTCGCACGACACGCAGTTGGACCGTGCCGTTGGTCTGCCGGCTGATGTGCGGACGCAACCCCAGCGACTCCAGCACGGTGCGGTGGCGAGGCAGCAGTTGTTCCTGTTCCTCGGCACTTCCGTATGTCCAGACAACCATCGGGCTGGAGCGCACAAAGCAGCCATCGCCAGTGAGATGCCCCAGCATCTCTGCGAAAGGAACCGACCATTCAGAGGGCAGGTTAAGGCGGGCGTGCCGCTCACCTTTGGCACGCAGCTGTTTCCAGTCGGCGGGCACGGGCAGGCTCCAGGAGGCGTCCACAGGCAAGCAGGGAGCGTCCGTAACCAGCACCACATCGTCCGGTGTTAGCTCGTCGGCGCGTACCATCCCGCGATTGAGCGTGAAGAAGCGATGATTCGGCGTGCAGCGCACCTCGATGCCGTTCGAGAATCGCAGGCGCCACACCTCGTTCACGCCGGTGACCATCCACTGCACTGGCTCGCTCAGGCGCACGCCCTCTTGCGGCTCGCCGGCGGTGCGATTGTGCGTGTAGATGAGGAACGATTCGCCTGCGTTCACGCGCTGAATCAGCTCGCGGAAACGGATGAGACCCTTGCTGGTGTAGACGAGGCTATCGCCTGTGAAGCAGGGGTTGCTGGCTTCGATGGGACCGCTGTTTTTGACGGTGTGCCAGCGGTTGGTGGTGTCGTGGAACTGCAGACCGGGGTCGCCGCACACCCATGCGGCTTCGGCGATTTTGCGGAACAGTTCGCGCGCTTTGTAGCGCCCCATCACCGCGCCGGTCGTGCGCGCGTAGGTGCACCATTCACGATCCTCCTCCACCGCTCGCATGAACTCGTCCGTCACGCGCACGCTGTGATTGGCGTTCTGGAAGAAGACCGAATCGTACGCGCCGCCTGGCGTATCGAAGCCCGGATCGTAGCCCTGCTCGATGAGCGCCCATGCCTTCTTTTCCTCGTTGGCTTTGCACTCGATGAAGTCCACGATGTCGGGGTGGTCGATGTTCAGCACCACCATTTTGGCGGCGCGGCGGGTTTTGCCACCCGATTTGATGACGCCGGCGAAGGCGTCGAATCCGCGCATGAAGGAAACAGGACCCGACGCGCGCCCGCCCCCCGACAGATACTCCCTGGAGCCACGAATGCGCGACAGGTTCGAACCCGAGCCCGAACCGAACTTGAAAATCATGCCCTCCGTTTTCGCCAGATCGAGAATCGATTCCATCGTATCCTCGACGGAGACGATAAAACACGCCGAGGATTGCGGGCGCGGCTCGATCCCGACATTGAACCAGACGGGGCTGTTGAAGGCGGCGTACTGGTGCAGGAGGAGATATTTCAGTTCATCGCGGAAGGCGTCGGCATCGGCATTGGAAGCGAAGTAGCCCATTTCGCGTCCCCAGCGCGTGAGGGTCTCCACCACGCGCCCAATCACCTGCCGAACGCTCTGCTCGCGCTCAGGTGTGCCGACCTGCCCGCGGAAATATTTGGACGCCACCACATTCGTCGCCAGTTGCGACCAGAAGGTGGGTACTTCCACATCTTTTTGCTCGAACACGACCTCGCCGCGCTCGCCTGTGATGACGGCGGTGCGCCGCTCCCACTCAACCGTATCGAAGGGGTCGACGCCCGGCTGCGTGAAGTAGCGTTCGATGCGCAGCCCTTTGCCCGTGTTGATGTTATCGAACTTCTCGCGCGGGATGAAGCCGTAGCGCCGTTCCACGCGCACGCCATCGGTGCGAACAGCAGCCGCCGGGGCGGCGGGGGTCTCTACCGCGCCATTCGTCTCCGATAGTTCCAGCAAGCCCTCATTCGGTTCCAACATAGCCAACCTCCTGACACAAAGGGGTTCAACGACTTCGGGACTGACGCGCTTTTTGCATGCGCATCAGCATCTGCACGACCCGATTGAACTGCTGCGGGTCCTGAAACTCCTCATAGACGGAGGCGAAGCGCACATAGGCGACGGAATCGATCTCCAGCAGTTTTTGCATGACCATGCGCCCAATCTCCACCGAGCTGATCTCGGTCTCGGCGCGGTTATGAATCTCCTGCTCGATTTCGTCAACGGCTTTTTCCAGCACCTCCATGCTGATGGGGCGTTTGCGGCAGGCGATGACCATGCCCTGCAGAACCTTGTTGCGGTCGAACGGTTCGCGTCGCCCGTCCTTTTTGATAACCATCAGCGGGCGTTCCTCATAGCGTTCGAAGGTGGTGAACCGCCGTCCACACTGGAGGCATTCGCGCCGTCGACGGATGGCTTTGCCCTCCTGTGTGGGGCGCGAGTCCACCACATGGTCCTCCTCACTGCCGCAGTACGGGCACCGCATCGTTCACCTCGCCTCAATAGCCACATATGCGGGGTTATTGCTCGTTATCCCCAAGATGTTGTGGCTGCCCTCTATTATAGCACATCGGATGCGCGTTTGTCAAGGGGGGGTGAGGGTGTTCGAAAATTCGTGGGCATCCTATCCGCCTGTGTGAAGCCCCCTCACCCGTACCCTCTCCCCCGCACGCGGGGGAGAGGGGCTTGGTTTCTCCCTCTCCCCGCTGGGGAGGGGGTCGGGGTGAGGGGTAGGCTTTCCTCTGGTTGGATTTTTCGAACAGCTTCAGGGGAGGGTTCGAAAATTCCGCCCCCCTCACCCCGACCGAATTTTCGAACACCGCTGCGCACCCCCTTGACAATGGCGTCCGCCGTTGGGTAATATTTAGTCAGGCTAAACAACAGGAGGTTGGCAGTGAGCGAGAGAATACCACTTCTGGAGATTCGGGATTTGTGGGTCAAACTGCCTGACGAGGAGGAACCGATTCTGCGCGGGGTGAGCCTGACCCTTTACGCGGGCGAGGTTCACGCGCTGATGGGCCCGAACGGGTCGGGCAAGTCCACTCTGGCGAAGGTTCTCGCGGGCTATGAGGGCTATGAGATTATTCGCGGCGAGGTTCTCTTCCGCGGCGAGAACCTGCTGGAGATGGAACCCGACGAGCGGGCGCGCGTGGGGCTGTTCCTCGCCTTCCAGTACCCGATGGAGGTGCCCGGCGTGACCATCGCGAACTTCCTGCGACTGGCGTACCAGCGACGCTTCAACTGCGAGGTGCGATACGCTGAGTTCTATCGGCTGCTGCTTCAGCATCTCAAAAAGCTGGAGATGGACGCCTCTTTCGCCAGCCGCGCGGTGAACGAGGGCTTTTCGGGTGGCGAAAAGAAGCGATTCGAAATCGTGCAGATGTCCCTGCTGGAACCCGTGCTGGCAATCTTAGATGAGACCGATTCGGGGCTGGACATCGACGCGCTCAAGGTCGTGGCGAACGGCGTCAATAGCATGCGCTCGCCCGAACGCGCGTTCCTTGTCATCACGCACTATCAGCGCATCCTGAACTACATCACGCCCGACTATGTGCATGTGATGGTCGACGGGCGCATCGTGCGGTCGGGCGGCGCGGAGCTGGCGCTCCAGCTGGAAGAGCGCGGCTACGACTGGGTGCGCGGTGAGTTGACCAGCGTCGCCGCTGTACAGGAGGGTTAAATCATGGCACAGCCAGAAGTATTGCGGATTGGTGAAGACTATCTTCACAAGTATGGCTTTTACGATGACATCAAGCCCGTTTTCCAGACAGGGCGCGGGCTGAACCGTCGCGTGGTGGAGGCAATCTCCTACGAGAAGAACGAGCCGAAGTGGATGCGCGACTTCCGCCTGCGCGCCTACGAGATTTTCATCAGCAAGCCGATGCCCAGCTGGGGGCCCGACCTGTCCGCGCTCAACTTCGACGAAATCGTCTACTACATCAAGCCGACCGACCGCAAGGCGCGCAGCTGGGATGAAGTGCCCGAAGACATCAAGCGCACCTTCGACAGGCTCGGCATCCCCGAATGGGAGCGCAAGTTCCTCGCGGGTGTCGGCGCGCAGTACGACAGTTTCACCGTCTACCATCGCCTGCGCGAAGACCTCGAAAAGCAGGGCGTTATCTTTGTCGATACCGACACCGCCGTGCAGGAGTATCCAGAGCTGGTTCAGGAATATTTTGGCACGGTGATCCCGCCGCACGATAACAAGTTCGCCGCGCTCAACTCAGCGGTCTGGTCGGGCGGCTCGTTCGTGTATGTGCCCGCGGGCGTGAAGGTCGAAATCCCCCTGCAGGCTTACTTCCGCATCAACGCCCGCAACGCGGGTCAGTTCGAGCGCACGCTGATTATCGCCGAGGAAGGCTCGTTTGTGCATTACGTCGAAGGTTGCACAGCTCCGGTTTATGCTGAAGAAGCCCTGCACAGCGCGGTGGTGGAGATTATCGTGAAGCGCGGCGCGCGCGTGCGCTACACCACCATCCAGAACTGGTCCAAAGATGTGTATAACCTCGTGACCAAGCGCTCTGTCGTGTACGGCGACGCCGTGATGGAATGGGTGGACGGCAATCTGGGCTGCGTGTGTGCTGGGGAGCTGGTCTACACAGAGCGCGGTCCTGTGCCGATTGAGCAGGTGGAGCCGGGCACGCGCGTGTGGAGCTTCGATGAGGTGCGTCGGCGCTGGGTGCTACGCCCCGTGGTGGCGCGCAAGGCGAGTGGCATGCAGCAGGTGTACGAGATTGCTCTCTCCAACGGGCGCACGCTGCGCCTGACGGCAAACCATCCGCTGCTGACCGTGCAGTACGACCCGACGCGCCCGAAGAAACTGGGACGCTACAGCCTGCACTGGAAGCCCGTCGAGTCGCTAACAACGGGCGACCTGATCATCTTCCCAACTGCGCTAATAGACGAGGGGCAACCCTACCGCTTCGTACGCCCTGAGTTGCCCGACCAGTTCACCGGGCGCAATCAGTACGGCGCGGAGTATCCAATCGCCTCTCACTCGCGTCAGGCTGTTCAGCTCCCCGAATACGCTGACGAAGACATTTGCTGGCTGCTGGGGCTGTGGATAGCGGAAGGCGACTACGCCATCCAATCGGGACGCAACGGCTATCGGTACGGGCGCGTGGGGTTCAGCGTGCCGATAACCGACCGTGCCTGCCCGCGCCTGATTTCGTTGCTGACCCGCTACTTCGGCAACCACGCCATCGATCTGCGCAAGGACGAGCGTTACCTGCGCGTCAACTCGCTGGAGTTCGCGCTGTGGCTGAAGGCGAACGGCTTTGTGTCGGGCGCGAAGAAAAAGCGCACACCTGCATGGGTGTTCACGCTCCCAACCCGCATGCAGGCAGCGTTCCTTGCAGGCTACATCGACGGCGACGGCTGCGCCCGAGGCAACCAGCTTGCCCTCAAGTCGGCGAACCGCGCCCTGCTGCAGGATGTGCAGCAACTCGCCCTGCAGTGTGGTCTCCACGCGAGCGCCATCTACACGGATATGATTGAGGTGGACATCAACCGTGTGGGGCGTGCCAAGCGCTACACCGCGTATCGAGTAGACCTATCGAACATCACGCCCTTACTGCCGCACCTGACTCCTGCCCTGCGTGATCGACTGAACATGCCGAAGAAGGCGCATCGCTATCGGCATCTGCGTGGCTTCCGTGCGGCGAACCTGCTGACTCCCGAAATGGGCGTCGCACGAGTCGAGGCGATCACCCCCTCCATCGTCGCGCCAACCTACGACCTTGAGGTGACGGAGGCGCATTCGTTCGTGGTGAACGGCGTGCTGGTGCATAATAGCCGCGTCACGATGAAGTATCCCTCGGTCTATTTGCTGGAGCCGGGGGCGCGGGGCGAGGTGCTGTCGGTCGCCTTCGCGGGCGACGGGCAACATCAGGACACGGGCGGCAAAGCCATCCACGCCGCGCCCTACACCAGCAGCCGAATCACCTCCAAGTCCATCTCCAAAGGCACAGGTCGCGCCTCCTATCGCGGGCTGGTGCAGGTGCTGGAAGGCGCGCACCACAGTAAGTGCAATGTGGAGTGCGACGCACTGCTGCTGGACGAGAACGCCCGCACCGACACCTACCCCTACATCGAGGTGAACGAACAGCAGGTAACGATCGGGCACGAGGCGCGCGTGAGCAAGGTGAGCGAGGATCAGCTCTTCTACCTGCAAAGCCGCGGGCTGAAGAAGGACGAGGCGCTCACGCTGATTGTGTCGGGCTTCATCGAGCCGCTGGCGAAACAGTTGCCGATGGAGTATGCCGTCGAGCTGAACCGCCTGATCGAGCTGGAAATGGAAGGCTCGGTGGGCTAAAAATAGAAGGGCGGGGAAGTATCCCCGCCCTTATTGATAAGAAGATTCAACCGCTCTGGGGGCAGGGGGCGGTGCTGGTGCCGCCATGCACGGTGGTCGGCGCCTCCCGCTCGATGGGTGCGCCCACGATATTGCCCCACTCCGTCCAGCTGCCGTCATAGTTGCGCACCTGCGGGTAGCCCAGCAGGTACTTCAGCACGAACCATGTATGCGACGATCGCTCCCCGATGCGGCAGTAGGCGATAACCTCCTTGTCCGGCGTGATACCCTGCGACGCATAGAGCTGGCGCAGCTCTTCAGGCGACTTGAAAGTGCCATCTTCGCGCACCGCCTGCGACCAGGGAATGTTGCGGGCGCCAGGGATGTGCCCACCCCGCTGAGCGGTCTCCAGCAAGCCGGGCGGCGCGAGAATCTCGCCCGTGTATTCCTGCGGAGAACGCACATCGACCAGCGCGACATCCGCGCGACCCAGGCTCTCGCGCACCTGCGGATAGAACGCCCGCAGCGACAGGTCAGGCTCCTTCGCGCGATACTCCGTGCGGGGATAGTGGGGTACCTCCGTCGTCAGCGGGCGACCCTCCGCCAGCCACTTCTTGCGACCGCCGTCCATCAACGCCAGCCCCTCATGCCCATACAGGCGCAACAGCCAGAAGGCATAGGCAGCAAACCAGTTGTTGTTGTCGCCGTACAGCACAATCAGATGGTCATTCGCGATGCCCAGCTCGCTCAACAGCCGCTCCAGGTCCGCTTTCGAGATGATGTCGCGCCGAATGGGATCCTGAAGCTGAGTCTGCCAGTTGAACGCGAGCGCACCGGGGATGTGCCCCTGCTCGTAGGCAGTCGTGTCCACATCCACCTCCACGAGGCGAATTGTCGGGTCATTCAGATGCTGCTGAACCCACTCCGTCGAAACGAGAACCTCCGCACGCCGCTCTTCAGCCATCGTTCCACCTCCAATATTTAGACTGGCTAAACATTCTACCTGATTGCGCGACCGCTTGTCAAGGGGTTGCACTCCGAGGATGTTCGCAAATTCAGGGCATAATATCACCTGAGTGAAGCCCCCTCACCCGTACCCTCTCCCCCGCCGGCGGGGGAGAGGGGTTTAGCTGCTTCCTCTCCCCTCTGGGGAGAGGGTCGGGGTGAGGGGCATCCTCTCCTCTGGTTGGATTTTTCGAACACCCTCTTGCACTCTTGACAAAAGGGGGTTCGATGGGTTATAATTAAGGAGTGGAAGCGACCGCTCTGTTTGACCGACGCGCTTCCCGCAATCTAACGCTGCGAAAGGAGCGTGATCGATGATGCTAAACTATCGGAAGTGCTGGATCGTTGCAGTGAGCGTCGCGCTGATATCGAGCGCGCTGGCGTCGGGCTGGAATGTGAATGTCACGATCAGCCTCGGCTCGGTCAACAACCCGATCACTTTCCTCGTGCCGTTCAACATCAATGGTGTAACCTATGCAGCGCCGCCTGCTAATGTGACCGTTGGCACACCGCCAAGCATCACCTTCCTGACCCAGGCCAGCAACCCACCCGTCACCATCGGCGACGGAACACCCTACACCACCGGCACCTTCGACGCCGCCTACTCCCTCGCCGGCAAAGGACTGAACCGCTTCACCTTCATCGTCAGCGGCTTCGTCTGGGGGCGAGGACAGGTCAACTGGCAGAAAACAGTAACCGATGCGACGGGCAATGTCGTCTACAGCGCCAGTGGCAGCTTTGCAGGTTCAGGTGCTGGGGGCACCGATGGTGCTTTTCTGCTGAATCTGGTTGTGACCCTGCCAGCGACCTACACGGTGCTGAATGTGAGCGAGAGTTTTCAGCTCACTTTGAATGGGGCGCCTGCGCCGGGCACGGACACGGCGTCGTTGTTGCTGGTGGAGCAGGACTGGGTGCCGGAGCCGGCGAGCTGGCTGGTGCTGGGCGCGGGTTTGGGCAGTCTGTTGGTGCGTCGTCGGCGTCAGCGATAGCGCATCTTTCTGGAACCCCCTGCTGGATGGGCAGGGGGTTCCTCTTTACTGGAAGTAGCATCTCACAGGTCGCCTCCGATGGCATTCGCATAGGGTACAATCTGTTGCCACAGGAGGCGTGGCGTGAATCCGTTTGAAGAAGCGCTGAGCTTTGATGATGTGCTGCTGGTGCCGAACTACACCAGCGTGCTGCCTGACGAGGTGGACACCAGCACAGTGCTGGTGCGCTCCATCCGCCTGAAAATCCCCATCGTCAGCTCGCCGATGGACACCGTTACCGAATCGCGCATGGCAATCGCGCTGGCGCGTGAGGGCGGTGTGGGGGTGATCCATCGCAATATGCCCATCGAGCGGCAGGCATCGGAAGTGGATCGGGTCAAGCGCAGCGAACATGGCATCATCTGGGACCCCATCTCGCTTTCGCCCGACCACACCGTGCGCGACGCCCTGCAACTGATGGAGCGCTACCACATCTCCGGTGTGCCCATCACCGATGAGCAGGGCTATCTGGTGGGCATCCTGACCAACCGCGACATTCGCTTCGAGACCAGCTATGACCGCCCGATCCGCGAGGTGATGACCGCCGAGAATCTCATCACGGCGCCCGTGGGCACCACTTTAGACGAAGCGGAGCGCATCCTGCAAAAGCACAAGATTGAGAAGCTGCCGATTGTGGACGAGCAGGGGCGGCTGCGCGGGCTGATCACCATCAAGGATTTGCTGAAGATACGCCAGCATCCGAACGCGACCAAAGATGAGAAGGGTCGGCTGGTGGTGGGCGCGGCAGTGGGTCCGTTGCGCGATCCGGTGGAGCGGGCGCGGGCACTGTACGAGGCAGGCGTCGATTTTATCGTGATCGATTCGGCGCACGGGCATTCGGAGGGCGTGTTGCAGGCGGTGCGGGCAATTCGGCGTGTCCTGCCCGATGTGCCGGTGGTGGCGGGCAATGTCGCCACGCGCGAGGGCGTGCGCGCGCTGGTCGAAGCGGGCGCGGAGTGTATCCGTGTGGGGCTGGGCGCCGGCTCCATCTGCACCACGCGCGTGGTGGCGGGCGTCGGCGTGCCCCAGCTCACCGCTATTTTAGAGTGCGCCGAAGAAGCTGCCAGACTGGGCGTGCCCATTATCGCCGATGGCGGAATCCGCTATTCGGGCGATATCGTCAAGGCGCTCGCGGCGGGCGCCAGCGCGGTGATGCTGGGCAACTTGCTCGCAGGATGCGAGGAATCGCCCGGCGAAATCGAAATTTACCGCAATCGCGCCTATAAAGTGTATCGTGGCATGGGGTCGCTCGCGGCTATGCGCGAAGGCTCCAGCGACCGCTACGCGCAGACCGACCCGCGCAAGATTGTGCCCGAAGGGGTGGAGGGGCGCGTGCCCTATCGCGGACCGCTCTCCGAGACCATCCACCAGCTGGTGGGCGGACTGCGCTCCGGCATGGGCTATGTGGGCGCACGCAACCTGCAGGAACTGCGCGAAAAAGCGCGATTCATCCGAATCACCAACTCGGGCTTGCGCGAAAGCCACCCGCACAGCGTCTCCATCACGCGCGAGCCGCCCAACTACTGGACAGGAGGCGAAGAATGAAACAGATCTCGTTTGCAGGCGACTGGTACGGCACACTCAAGACGGGTGCGCTGGAACTACCCATCGTGTTCCACCTGAAGCAGAAAGCGGACGGCAGCTACGAGGGCACCGTGGACAGCCCCAATCAGGGCGTGCGCGGCATCCCCATCTCCGCGATTCGCGTGGAGGGGCGACAGATCACCCTGCAGGTGGCAGCTGTGCAGGGCGAGTTCGTCGGCGCCCTCTCGGAAGATGGCAAGACGCTCAAAGGCGAATGGAAGCAGTCGGGCATGAGCCTGCCGCTGGAGCTGCGGCAGGGCGTGGAGCCGCCCGCCCCCAAACGCCCGCAGGAGCCGAAACCGCCCTTCCCCTACCGCACCGAAGAGGTGATTGTCATCAACGCGAAGGCGAATGTGCGGCTGGCAGGCACACTCACCCTGCCGCAGGGCAAGCCGCCGTTCCCCGCCGTTGTCTTTCTCACTGGATCGGGCGCCCAGAACCGTGATGAAGAGATTTTCGGGCACAAGCCCTTCCTGGTGTTAGCCGACTATCTCACCCGCCGCGGGTTCGCCACGCTCCGCATGGACGATCGGGGCATCGGCGGCTCAACAGGCGATATGGACCAGTCCACCACACTTGACTTCGCGCAGGACGCGCTTGCCGCCGTCGCCTTCCTCAAGTCGCGCCGTGAGATCGACCCGAAGCGCATCGGGCTGCTGGGTCACAGCGAGGGCGCGATTATCGCCACCGTCGCCGCCGCGCAATCGCCCGATGTCGCGTTTATCGTGCTGCTGGCAGGCACAGGCGTGCCCGGCGAGCAGATTCTCTATCGCCAGGCAGAGGTGATTGCCCGCAAATCGGGCGTACCCGAAGCGGCTATCCAGCGCAATCGCCAGCTGCAGGAGCGCGTGTTCGAAATCCTGCGCAGGGAGCTAGACAACGAGAAAGCCGTCCCGCAAATCGCCGATGCGCTCGCACAGAACCTGACGCGCGGCACCCTCTCCGATGCCCAGCGCCAGGCGTTTGAGACGCAGGCGCGCACCTACACCCGACCCTGGTTCCGAACCTTTATCACCCTGAACCCTGCCGACTACCTGCGCAAGGTGAAATGCCCTGTGCTGGCGCTCTGGGGCGCGAACGACCTTCAGGTCGACCCCGACCTGAACCTGCCCGCCGTTCAAAATGCGCTCAAAGCGGGTGGCAACAAACGCTTCACCGTCCGCAAACTGCCCGATCTCAATCACCTGTTCCAGAAAAGCAGCAGCGGGCTGCCCACCGAATATGCGCAGATCGAGGAGACCTTCAACCCCGCCGCGCTCAAAATCATCGGCGACTGGCTCCAGACCATCACCCGCCCACCCGCCCCACCCCCCACAAAGCCCAAACCTTCACGCCCCGCCAGACGCCGCTAAAAGAGGAGGTATCATCACAACGCCATGCCACGCACGAGGGCGCAATCGGGCACCAAATCGCGCAAGCGGCAACAGTTCGATCTGGACGACGGACCGCCCATCACCCCCGAGGTCGTCCGCGACGCCGAACAGATTATCCAGCAGCTCCAGAGCCTCACCCTGGTCGAGGAGGATGATGTCCCGTTGGAGAGCGAATGGCATCTGGTGCAGATTCATCTGCTGGACGAGATTGTGCGCCAGCATCTGGGCGATCCCAACCACTACTACTGCAACGGCAACATGTTCGTCTACTACAGCGTCGAGCAGGCGCGGGGCGTGGCAGCCGACCCGCCCAACTATCCAGGCTACAAGGGTCCCGACTTCTTCGTGATACGCGGGGTGGACGGCACCTGTATGCGCCGCTACTGGTCGCTCTGGGATGAAGGCGGGCGCTATCCCGACCTGGTGGTGGAGCTGGTCTCGCCCAAAAGCGTCAAACAGGACAAAGAGGAGAACCTGCGTTTTTATGCGGAGGTAATGCGCGTGCCCGAATACTTCTGGTATGACCCGGATAAGGATGAGCTGCGCGGTTTTCGGCTGGAGGGCACGCGCTACGAGCCGATCGAGCCGAACGAGCGGGGCTGGCTCTGGAGCCATGTCCTGCAAGCCTATATCGGGGTGTGGGACGGCTTCTACAATAAGCGCCACGGGCGCTGGCTGCGAATCTTCCGCACTGACGGTAGCCTCGTGCCCACTCTGGGTGAGGAGGCGGAGCAGGAACGCCAGCGGGCGGAACAGGAGCGCCAGCGCGCCGAGCAGGCAGAAGCCGAACTGCAACGGCTCAAGCAGCTGCTGCGCGAGAAGGGCATCGAGCTGTAGGAGTTGCAGAGTGGGCGTCGTATCTCAATAACGCTGGAGGTGCAACCATGCGAGGGTTGAAGGAGCTGCTGCCGTTGATTATCGGCGTCGTAATCGCGGTGGTGATTCTGACCAGCTGGCTCACGAAAGCCGCGCATTTCATCGCGAAATCGCGCGCGTCGGTTCCCAGCGGGTTCGTTACGCCGCCTGTCAGACCCCCTGCCATCGTCACCGTATCCGGCACCACCGACGGGCGCCTGCGCCAGCTCTCCTTCGCTATCCAGATGTATTGCGCTGATTACGATGACACGCTCCCACCGATGACCAGCGCAACCCGGCTCCAGGGAGCGCTGCTGCCCTATCTCAAGACGAATCTCACCTGGTATGACCCCACCACCAGCAGCCAGTTCCAGTTCAACAAGAGCCTCTCGTATAAGAAGCGCGACCAGATTCGCAATCCCGCCACGATGGTGGTGTTCTACCAGCCGTTTCCCGATCCCGCCACGAAGAAGCGGTGGGTCCTTTTTCTGGATGGCAGCGTGAAACAGGTGGACGAGAAGCAGTGGCAGCGGTTGAGCCGCGCGTCGGGCATCACCCGCTCATCGGGCGGGGCAAGGAAGCCCAAAAAGTGAGTGCGAAGCCCTAATGCAGGCGCTCGCTCAGCACCGCGTGCAGATAGTCCAGATAATCGGCGGCATGTTCGATCTGCTCCTGCACGGCTTCAGGCGCAGTACCGCCACAGGAGGTGCGCGCCCGCAGCGCGAACTCAGGCTGAACCGCCTGCAATGCGTCTGCCTCAAACAGCGGTGAGTACCGCTTCAAATCGTCCAGCGTGAGCCGTTCCAGCGTTGCGCCGCGCTGGATGCAATCGCGCACAATCTGACCCACCAGATGGTGCGCCTCGCGGAACGGCACGCCCCTGCGCACCAGATAATCGGCTAACTCCGTCGCGGTGGAGAAATCGCCCTGAACCGCCTGACGCATCCGCTCCGTGTTCCAGCGGGCGGTCTCAATCATCTGGCGCATCAGGCGGATGGAGGGCACCAGAATATCGACGGTGGCGAACAGCAGCGTTTTGTCATCCTGAAGGTCGCGATTATAGGTGAGCGGCAGGGCTTTGAGTA
The DNA here is from genome assembly GCA_037445735.1 of Armatimonadota bacterium. Taxonomy (GTDB): domain Bacteria; phylum Armatimonadota; class Fimbriimonadia; order Fimbriimonadales; family GBS-DC; genus HRBIN15. Next base: position 18,072 of record JBBIJY010000017.1, read on the forward strand.
GGGCGAGCATCGCCGTGAGGTTGCCGATAGCGAGTGCACTACGCCCGCGAATCAACTCGGCAATATCGGGGTTCTTCTTCTGCGGCATCAGGCTGCTGCCCGTGGTGTAGGAGTCGTCCAGCTCAACGAAGCCATATTCGGGCGTGCTCCACAGGATCAGCTCCTGCGCCAGGCGCGACAGGTGAACCATCAAAAGCGCCGCGATGAACAGGTACTCGGCGACGAAATCGCGGTCCGACACGGCGTCCATGCTGTTGGGCGCGGGTTCATCCAGCTCCAGCTCGCTGGCGACGAGTTCGCGATCGATGGGGAACGAGGTGCCTGCCAGCGCGCCTGCCCCCAGCGGGCACACCTTCAGGCGCAGGGTGTAATCGCTCAGCCGATCGAGGTCGCGCATCAGCGCCCAAGCGTGCGCCATCAGATGGTGCGCCAGCGACACCGGCTGCGCATGCTGCTGATGGGTCAAGCCGGGCATCACCGTCTCCGTGTGCTGGCGGGCGGTCTCTATCAGCGTGTTGATGAGTCCAATCAGATTGCCTGCCAGCGTGCCGAGATGCTGCTTCAGATAGAGGCGGGTATCGGTCGCGACCTGATCGTTGCGGCTGCGTGCGGTGTGCAACTTGCCCGCGAGCGCGCCGACCTTCTCATAGAGGCGGTTCTCGATGGCGGTGTGAATATCTTCGCAGGTCGGGTCAGGCTGCCACTGACCGCTTTCGAGTTCGTGCGCAATCTCCAGCAGAGCGTCCACCAGTCGGTTCGCCTCCTGCGTGCTGATGATGCCGCGAATGCCCAGCATCCGCGCGTGCGCGAGGCTCACCTGAATGTCCTGACGCCACAGGCGGATATCGACGGGGAGCGAGCGCGAGAAGGCTTCCGCTTCGGGCGCGGGCGACTTTTCGAACCGCCCGCCCCACATCCGTGCCGACTCGTTCGTGTGCATGGCTTCAACGCGATTATACCCTGAATAAACCCAACTCCCACGCCGATAATAGGGGCGTGAGGCAGGGAACGCCATCGGGATGCATGGACGCGAGAGGAGGAAGATGGAATGCCTGCATCGGTTCCGACCGTTCAACGCATATTCTGGGACACGCCCGTGCTACAGGCGGCGGAGCGGGCGATGGATCACGCCGCCGCCCGCCAGCAGCTGCTTGCCAGTAATCTGGCGAATGTGAACACGCCGGGCTATCAGCGGCTGGACCTGCCCTTTGCAGGGGTGCTGGCTCGCACCCGCAATCGCGCGGTGGAGCTGGCGCTCCAGCACGGCATCCCTGTGCCGCCAGCACCCATCAACCCGCTTCAGCCCGATAGCCGCGTGAACGCGATGCCCATCGCCAGCCCCACCACCATGCGCACCGACGGCAATACGGTTGACCCCGAATATGAACTCGTCGCGCTCGCCGAGAACGAACTGCGCTACTCGCTGCTGGTGCGCATCGTTAGCGGGCAGATTCGGGGCTTGCTGGACGCCATCACCGGCGGGCGAACACCATAGCAGACCATCCGAACCCCCTCTGGGGAGAGGGTACGACAGACAATCCGAACCCCTCTCCCCTCTGGGGAGAGGGTACGGGTGAGGGGAATCTGGAGGTGAAACCCGATGGGACTCATCAGCACGATGAAGGTTAGCGCGAGCGGTCTCTCCGCCGAGCGACTGCGGATGGATATTATCGCGGACAATCTGGCGAACGCGAACAGCACGCGCTCAGCGACGGGCGAGGTCTACCGCCGCAAGGTGGCGATTCTGGAGCCGATCCCACCCTCGCCCGCAATGCCCGGCGGCGTGCGCGTGGTCGGCATCGCCACCGACATCACCCCGCCCCGCATGGTCTATCAGCCCGGACACCCCGACGCCGATGCCAATGGCTATGTGACCTACCCGAATGTCGATATCGTCCACGAGATGGTCGACCTGATCACTGCCAGTCGCGCCTACGAGGCGAACCTGACCGCCTACAACGCTGCCAAGAGCATGTTCCTGCGCACGCTGGACATCGGGCGCGTCTGAAACGAGGTGAACCACTATGCGAATTGAGAGTCCCAGCCTGTTCAAGCCCTTACCGCGCCCGGAGATGCGCGAGGTCGAGCCGCCGCAGCTGCTGGAGCCAGAGGCGGTAGAGCTGAACCCCACGCCAGAAGCCGATTTCGGGCAGATGGTCAAAGAGATTATCCAGCAGGTGTCCGACGCGCAGAATCGGGCGGGCGAACTGGCACAGCGGTTCGCCACTGGCGAACCCGTTGACGAACACACGCTGATCCTGGCGATGGAGCGAGCCAACCTCGCCTTCCAGCTCACCCTGCATGTGCGCAACAAGGTGCTGGAAGCCTATCAGGAAATCATGCGCTTGCAGGTGTAATCAACGATGCAGAACGCGCTGAATCAGCTGCGGGACTGGTGGACGAACGCGCCGCGCCCGACGCGCATGGGCGTCGCTGGGGGCGTGGTGGGGCTGCTTGTGCTATTTCTGGCGCTCGGTTTCTGGGCAGCCACGCCCACCTACACCACGCTCTACACGGGGCTTAGCCCCGCCGATTCCGCCGCTGTCGTGCAGACGCTCAAGGAGAAGGGCATCGCCGTGCGCACGAGCGGGGGCGGTAGCGTCGTGGAGGTGGAGAGCCGCCGCGCAGAAGAGGCACGCCTCGAACTGGCGGCGAAAGGGCTGCCCCGCACGGGCGCGCCCGGCTACGCCCGCCTCGAAAAAACGCCCTTCGGTCTCACGCAGGCGATGGAGCAGACCACCCTGCGCATCGCGCTCGAAGAGGAACTGCAGAACACCATCCAGCACCTGGAACCCGTCGAGAGCGCACGGGTTCATATCACCCCTGGCAACGATTCGCCCTTCGCCGATTCGCGCGCGGAGCCGTCCGCCAGCGTGGTGGTTCATCTCAAGCCGGACGCGACGCTCACCCGCGAGCAGATTCGGGGCATCGTGCATCTAATGTGCCACAGCGTGGAGGGGCTGAAGCCAGAGCGCGTGACGGTGGTGGACGGCGAGGCGCAACCGCTCTGGAACGGCGGCGATTCGGATGTTGCCGATAGCGAGCTGGTGCGCGCCCGTCGCGAGGCGGAACGCGCCTACGCCGACGAACTGCGCCGCCAGCTGCAACAGCAGTTAGACCGCGTGCTGGGCACAGGCAAATCGAGTGTGGTGGTGCAGGCGGAACTCGACCTCGATCGCGAAGAGGTGCAGGCACAGCGCGTGGAGCCTTTTGACCCGAACCGCGCCGCCGTCACCAGCGAGACCTCCTCCGTCGAGCGACTGAATGGCAATGTGCCCGCAGCGGGCGGACCCGCCGGGATTGCCTCCAATCGCGCCGACACACCGATGTACCCCACCACACCGCCCGCCACGCCCGGCGGCAGCTACAATCGCGAAGACCGCGTGCGCAACTACGAGGTGAACAAGCAGGTGGAGCATATCGTGCGGGCGCCCGGACGCATCGAGCGACTGAGCGTCGCCGTGCTGATCGACGAGGGCGTCCCACAGGCGACCCAGAACGCCATTCGCCAGTGGCTGGAGGCAACTGTCGGCGCGACGCCGAACAACCCCACGCGCATCGTCACGGTGCAGGCGGTCAAGTTCGACACCCAGCAGGCGCAGGCAGCCGAGCGCCAGCGCAAAGAGCGCGAGAACGCCCGCCGACTTGCCCTGCTGTGGCAGCTGATGCCCTTCATCCTGCTGCTGATGGTCTTCTTCTTCCTGGCGCGGGTGATTGGCAAGCAGATTAAGCGTCCTGTCGCCTCCAGACCACGAGCGATTGCCGCCCTGCCGGGCGCCGCCAGCGGCATCGATGTTGCCATCGGCGACGAGGGCTGGATGGCGATGCAGGCGGACGAAACCACGGACAGCGAAGGCAACCTCCCTGCCCGACGCACGCCCCAGCAGGATGTGATGCCGCTTGATGAACCGCTCGCCTCACCCATCCAGGAGCGGAGGCAGCCCGAGCTGGTCGAAATCCAGCGATTCGCCCAGCATAAACCTGAGCATGTGGCAGCCATGCTCAAGAGCTGGATCAAAGACTGAGGTCGCTGCAGGGTGAACGCCAATGCTGAAGCCAGCGGACAAGAAACTCACGGGCAAGCAGAAAGCGGCGATTGTGCTGGTTGCGCTCGGCACAGAGATCGCCGCTCAGATCCTGCCGCATCTGAGCGAAACGGAAGTTGAAGAGCTGGGGCTGGAAATTGCCCGACTGGGCAGTATTCCCGCCGATGTGCGCCAGCAGGTCATTCGCGAGTTCTATGAGGTGTGTCTGGCGCAGAACCTCGCGCTGGAGGGCGGCATCGATCACGCTCGCGCCTTGCTGGAGCAGGCGTTCGGACCCGAACGCGCGAACGAGATTGTGAGCCGCCTCACCCGCGCCCTGCAGATGCTGCCGTTCGATTCCATCAAGCGCGTGCATCCCGCCCAGCTCAGCACCTTCCTGCAGGACGAACACCCGCAGACGATTGCATTAGTGCTGGCGTATCTGGAGCCGCAGGCAGCGGCAGCGGTGTTGAGCAGCCTGCCACCCGAACTGCGCCCCGAAGTCGCCGAACGGCTCGCCACGATGGGCAGCACCCCGCCCGAAGTCATCCGCCGCGTGGAGACCGTGCTGCAACGCAAACTCTCCAGCCTCGCCAGCCAGGAACTGACCGCCGCCGGCGGCGTCAAATCACTCGTGGATATTCTGCAGTGGGTCGACCGCAACACCGAGCGCACCATCTTCGACGCGCTCAACGAATCGAACCCCGAACTGGCAGAAGAGGTGCGCAAACTGATGTTCACCTTCGAAGACCTGCTCCAGCTGGACGACCGCTCCATCCAGCAGATTCTGAAAGAGGTGGACATGAAGGAGCTGGCGCTCGCGCTCAAGGGCGCCAGCGACGCGCTCAAGGAGAAAATCTTCCGCAACATGTCGGAACGCGCCGTCAACATGCTCAAAGAGGAGATCGAGTTTATGGGACCCGTGCGCGTGCGGAATGTGGAGGAGGCGCAACAGCGAATCGTGAGTATCGTGCGCCGTCTGGAGGAGGCGGGCGAGATTGTGCTGTCCCGCGGCGGCGAGGATGAGATACTGATCTGAACCCCCTTCAAAAGCAGGAATCGCTGCCCCTGCTGGCGAATCTTTTCATCAGCAGGAGGGTGGCGGTGTCGCTGCCGATTTTTTACAGGGTATCGGCTGACACATTGATCGCGACGGCAGAAGGAGGCACTATCGCCTCGTTCCAGGCTCGTGCGCACGCTCGCGCGGGGGGGGGGGAGGGGGCGCCATGACCCTCCACGACGACCCGCCCGACCAGCTCCCACCCGAACTCCAGAAAGCCGTGCATCGGGCGCTCGCCCTCACCCACCGCCTCGCCCCACCGCCCGGCTATGACCCATCCTACTGGCGCGAGGAACGCATCGCCATCGCCAACCTTGCGGTGTGGCGGGCATATTCAGGCTATCAGCCTGATCGGGGTGTGTCGCTGGAGGGGTTTGCGGTGCGGTGTGCGGTTCGGGCGATATATAGGAGGTGAAGATGATGAACAAGCTGACCCTTGAATTCGTTCTGCTGATCACACTTGCTGGCAGCTGGTCACAATCTGATCAGCCTGTTCGATTGATGCGACTGCCCTATGGTGACTGTGAAAACTGCATCCAGCTGATTATTCAGGAGGGTGCAGGAATCGGTCTGTTTGCGGTTGCACCCGACGGTTCCCGCTTCTATCTGAGGGATGGCATGGGTGTGGTACATGTTGTCAACCGCTCGGGACAGCATGTAGCACGACTGGATGTGCCAATACCGCTGGACTGCACGGCTGTTGGTGCTGATGGCTCTATTGTCTCTGTGGGCGTCTGTCAATCAATTGAATTGCGCCGCATGGAGTCTGAGCCATCCAACAGCCAGACTACTGAAAAATCTGCCCCTGATGCCGTAGTTGTTGACGATAATCCATCTCGGCGCATCTGGGTGATGAAGCCTGACGGTTCGATTGATCGTGAGCGCACTGATGGTTTCAACCGTGCGCTGGAGCGGTTCATGACCGAGCAAAATCGTGATGAAGGCGACTGTTTTCGCGAGATCGCCTTCTTTACGGGCAGTCGTTTGGGTCTGGTGGTTATGGCACCTGTGTCGCTCTCGGAAAGTGGTGAAGCATCCCTGCAGCGAGAGACAGGTTTGCTGATTCTGAATCAGGATGGCAGCTGGCAAGGGCTTTATCCGTGCGTTGCTGCTTCGAAGCGCGGCGCGTTTCTGGAAGATATCCACCTGCGCGGATTGGAGGCGCAGCAGCAGTGGGTTCGCCGCGCATTTGACCCGCAAGAATATGTGGACTACCGCATCATCGAAGCAAACGGCGAGGAATACAAGCGCGACAAGGCTCCTGCCCATCCAGCGGAGCTTAAGGTGCGCCTGATTCAGGCAGGCGGCAGTGCAACGGACGAGTTCACTCTGCGATTAGAAGCAGCGGGTGTTCTGCTGTCGGAGCCAGGTGCCCGCCTGGATGCACGCGGAAGGCTATATTTGCCAGGTGCGAAGGTTGAGCGGCGTTTGAGCAGTGTCTCAATAGCAGGACAGTCAGAGATTGAGGTTGAAGGGCAAATGATCCAGCCCCGCTTAGGAATGCTTGATGGGTATGTCGTTGCTCGTTTCACTGCTGAGGGACAGTTTGATCGGATAGTGGCTCAGCTAAAGATACCAACCTACCACTGCCGTCCCTGGCAGTTATGGGATATTGATGAGCAGGGTAATCTCTATTATTTGGAGTTTACCAGCGATGGTGTGGAAATCTGGATGGTGCCATCTCAATAAAAGCCCCTGGTATGATGGCATGGAAGCGGGTGAACCATCCTGGCTGCAGGAGCTAACTGCGTGGTTTTACAACGGGGCTGGATGAGTATAATGGTGTCGTGGGGCAGATGAGACTGGCGCGGATGTTGCCGATTCTGGTGTCGGCTCTTCTCGCCGTGCTTGCGCCCAGCAGAGGGGCAGAGCAATCAGCGAACACCAGTTCTCAATCGCGTTCCAGCAACAATGCGCTCTTGACCGACACAAGGCTAAGCCAGCCAGTATCGATAGAGCTAGCGAGCGAGCCACTGAGCATCGTCGTACGGCAACTCAGCCAGCAGGCGAGGGTCAGCCTCGAAGTGGATGCCGAACTGGCATCCCATCGTGCCTGCCTGTACGCGCTTAATCGCCCGTTGCAAGAGGTGATGGTTCATCTGGCGCAGGCGTTTGACGCGCGCTGGCAGGCAATCGCCTCCAAAGAGCAGGCATCTACCTATCGGTTAGTGCCGAATCAGAAGCGGGCAGACTGGCTGCGTCAGCAGGCGAAACGGCGGCAGGAGCACTCACTTCGGCAACTTCAACGGCTACGCAAGGCTCTTCACCGCGTGCAAACCGAGATGAACCAGCCCGTCTCCTACGATGATAATGACGATGATGACACAGGGGGCGTGCCCCGATGGTACATCCAGACCGTTCGCCAGCAAAATCGGTTCTGGATTGGGCTGCTGTCCCAGCTCCGCGATTCGGAATGGCAGCGATTAGCCGCCGGTGAAACGCTCTTTTTTAGCAGTCGCGATGAACCGTGCCTGAACTGGAATCTCTTTCAGGAATGGCTGCAGTTTGAAAAAGAGGCAGCGCACAGCGAGCTGGAGTTTCTCTCCGTTCCACCTCAGATGGGCGCCCCGTACACTGATGAACGCAAGGAGTACCTCTTCGCGTTCTCCGAACGCGCTACCCAGATCGACGAGGTGCGTGTTGCCCTATGCTGGCGCCCCGCTGAGGATGACGAAGAAGAAAGCAGGCTCAAAATCTATATTGGCTGTTTTGTGCAGGGGCAACTTATTTATGCCAGTGAACTCTCCGACTGGAAGATGTTCTGGGAAGAGACCGAAGTCGAAACCAGCGAACCCGAACCAGAGCCGTCAGTTCCTCCACTGCCTCAATCGCTAATGGATAAAGCGCTACCCCCTTTCGAACTCCCTTCCCTCGATCAGGACTGGTTCAGCGTTGCAGGTAAGGCGCTTCTGCACGCCGCGCGTGTCAGCCAGGTGCCGCTGGCTGCCGAGCTGTACCCGCTGGAAATGGAAATATTGCTACCTATCAAACATAAAGGTGAAACGGATCACGCCATTAAACGATGGGCAGATCTGGCACAGGTTTTAGCCTATAGCCAGATCAGCGTGAAGGTCTCATCAGAGGGATGGATTGTTATTGGTGCTGGGAGGCGTATGGAGTGGCGGCAGCGCGATGTTCCCCCTGATAGGATACGCCGCTGGTTCTACAAACCGAATCGTCGCGGTCGCATTACGCTGCAAGACTGGATGGAGATGGTCGCGATGCACGAATCGCTGCCCTCGCTGCTCTATAGCTCTTTGAGTATTCTTGGTGAAAAGTACGATCTGGTTGTCGATGTGGAACGGGAGGGCTATAAACCCATCAGAGCATACCTGCCGTTTGAGCGTGCGCATCGGGGTTTACTGCTTGCCTGTGCCAGCCTGTATCAACCACTGAGTGTCAAAAATGGTGCGATGCTGATTGCCCGGCTGACCCCTGCCCAGCGGCAGGCACTGGTCAGCGGCAATACGGTGCACTTCGATACACTGTCGCCTGCCGCACAAAATGCTTTCCTGGAGCTGTTATCCCTTTACAGCCCTGCGGAACTCCCGTTTTTCTGGCTGTCGCCCGCTCGGCAGCAAACCGAAGCCGCTACGGGCTCAATACGCCTGATTACAGAGACCCGATGGGAGCCAGGCTACCGCTATCCGCCTGCTCTGCTCAACTCAATAGACACTCTTCAAAAGCTTTGGGAATGGGCCGCGCGACAGGATCATGAGCGCCTGCAAACCTACCTCGTGGAGCGGGCATATAAGGTTCAGCGCTGCTCGCTGGAGCTTCGGTTAGGCAACAAAACGCGCTACATTCCCATCTTAACAGTTTATCCGTGAGCGGATAAAACGAAACTTATCGGGCGACGGTTCCGTACAGGCGGTCGCCGAAGTCGCCCAGGCCGGGCAGGATGAACTTCTGGGCGTTCAGCTCCCGATCGAGCGCGGCGGCATAGATGGGCACCTGCGGGAAGCGACGAGTCAACCGCTCCACGCCTTCGGGCGCCGCCACCACGCAGATATGCACCACATCGTCCGCGCCCGCCTCGAACAGCACCTGCAGCGCCTGCTCGGCGGAGCCGCCCGTCGCCAGCATCGGGTCCAGCAGCAGCACGCGACTGCTGGTCAGCGGCGGCAGTTTGCAATAGTAGGCGCGGGCGATGGCGGTCTGCTCGTCGCGCTCCAGTCCGATATAGCCCACACGCACATCGGGGAACAGCTCCGTGATGGCTTCCATCATGCCTAATCCCGCCCGCAAAATCGGCACCGCCACAATCGTTTTGTTCAGCGAGTAGCCTTCGGTGGTCTCCAGCGGCGTGCGCACGGGATGGATGCGCAGGGGTAGGTCGCGTGTGGCTTCGATTGCCAGCAGGAAGGTGAGTTGCCGAGCCAGCGCACGGAAGCGCGCCGGCTCGGTGTCCACATCGCGCAGGCGCGTCAGAATATGCTTCACCAGCGGGTGATCGACCACATGCAGCGCCATCGCCTCAGACCATTTCGAACAGCCCTGCGGCGCCCATGCCGCCCCCGACACACATGCTCACGATGCCCCACTTGCCGCCGCGCCGGCGCAGGGCGTTCAGCAGGGTGGCGGTCATGCGCGCGCCGGTCGCCCCCAGCGGGTGTCCGAGCGCGACCGCGCCACCGTTCACATTCAGGCGGTCGGTGGGCAGGTCCGGCAGCTGGCGCAGTACTGCCAGCACCTGCGCGGCGAACGCCTCGTTGATTTCGAACAGGTCGATATCCGTCAGGCGTTTGCCCGTCTTCTGGAGCAGTTTGGGGATGGCATAGGCGGGTCCGATACCCATCGTTTCGGGCGGCACGCCTGCCAGCGCGTAGCCGGCGAAGCGCGCTATCGGCTGAAGCCCCAGCTCCTTCACCGTGCGCTCGCTCATCAGCAGAACGGCGGCGGCGCCATCGCTACGCTGGGAGCTGTTGCCCGCCGTAACGGTGCCGTCCGTTTTGAACACGGGCTTCAGCTTCGCCAGCGCCTCCATGCTCGTGTCGGCGCGGGGACCCTCGTCGCGGTCAAAGCGGAAGCGGTTCTCGTGAATCGTGCCGTTTTTGACCACCTTCTCGACCACTTCGACGGGCACGATTTCGCCTTCAAACGCGCCTTCTGCCTGTGCCCGCAGCGCTTTCTGGTGGCTCTGCAGGGCGAAGGCGTCCGCTTCCTCGCGTGTGATGCCGAACTGCTGAACCAGATTCTCGGTGGTCAGCCCCATGCCCAGATAGGCGTCGGGGTACTGACGCGCCAGCACGGGGTTCGGGCGGAACACATGTCCCTCCATCGGCACCATCGACATGCTTTCGGTGCCGCCTGCGATGCCCACATCGATCTGCCCTGTCTGGATGCGCTGGGCAATAATGGCGATGGCTTCCAGTCCCGAGGCGCACATGCGGTTCACGGTGGCGGCGGGCACATCGACGGGCAGACCTGCGCGCAGCACGGCGATTCGGGCGACATTCATGCCCTGCTCGGCTTCGGGCACGGCACAGCCCAGCACCACATCTTCGATCAGGCTGGGGTTCAGCGCGGGCACGCGCTCCAGCACGGCGCGGATGGCGGTCGCTGCCAGATCGTCGGGGCGCGTGTTGCGCAGCGAGCCGCGCGGCGCCTTGCCTATCGCGGTTCGAACAGCAGCCACAATATATGCCTCTTGCATTCGGTTCACCTCACCCTGAAGTTTACCCCACCACGAAGCGAATTCCTTTGGCAAGGGACGATTCGGACGGGAAGCAGGGGAGTTGAATCTAAAGGCTATGGCTGCCCCGTGGAGGCGCGGGAGGGATCCAGTTCAGGGCAGTAGAGCAGGCGGGCGCAGTTTTCGCAGGTGATGAGTTCGGCTTCGTGTTCCATCCGTTTGAGCAGGTAGGGCGTCAGCACGGTGTGGCAGAAGTCGCAGGCATTCTTCACCACAAGGGCGATGGCAATCTCGCCCAGCCGCTGACGAATGAGTTCGTACCGTTCCAGCGCTTCCGGGTCGATCTGCTGCGCCAGTTCCGCCCGCTGCTGCTCGTGGAAGCGAATCTCGCTCTCCAGCGCTGCTTTGCGCTGGTAGTATTCCTGCAGGTAGGCTTCGTACCGCTGCTCAATCGTCTCCATCTGCTGCTGCGAGTAGTCGATGCGGGCGCGCAGGTTCTCCATCCGTTCCCACATCTCCAGCAGGCGGATGTCCAGCTCGGCGCGGCGCTGCTTGAGGTAATCGATATCTTTTTGCAGGGCGGCGAGTTCTTTGGGGTTGCGCACGCGCCCTGAATAGAGATCCTGCTCCGCCTCGCGCAGCTTCTCATCGAGCATGCGCAGCTGGAGTTCCTGATCGACGGCGTCGGCGTGGATGCGCTCGTATTCGCGCTTGATCTGCTCCAGCACCTGCCGCTGCTGTTGAATCTCGACCTGCAGCTGCTCGCCAGGGTCGAGCTGCGCCAGGTGGCGGCGCAGCTCGGCAATATACAGGTCGAGCTGTTGCAGTTCGTATAGCAGTGGCATCGCTGGATGCATGGCGTCCTCCTATGAAATCACATAGCGGCGCACGCGATTGCGAATGGGCTTGTTGATCTCCTTCTCCTCCAGATGCCACACGGTGGAGCCTTTATGCAGCTCGAAGCAGGGATAGGCGCTCAGCAGGGAGGCGGTCAGATCGCGTCGGGTGCGTCGCACCACATTCAGCTCGTTATGCAGGGTGATGAAGTCGGCGCCGGTCGGATGCTGGCGCAGCACCTCAATCAGCAGATGGTAGGTGGACATCGTGTCGGCTTTGCTCTGCAGATCCAGCAGCTTCTGGAAGCGTGCGGGCGGAATGGCGAGCAGGGGATCCACCTCGCCTGTGTAGATGAACCGATAGGTATCGGGTCGGTCGGTGCGATGCAGTTCGAAGATAGCGCCGGAGCGCACCTCCAGCTCGGCGAATCGGTCAAACAGCCCGAACAGCAGGTGGTTGTTGTAGTTGAGCCATACTTCGTATTTGCGCCCCTGCTCGTCGATGAAGGTCAGCTGCTGGATATCGGGCGTGTCCTCAAAGAAGCCTGCCGGGATCTGGCACAGCGGCAGCGTGCCCAGATCGGTGTGAGGCAGACGCAGCACCACTCGCACCACGCTCGGAATCTCTTCGGGTCGAACGGGCGAGTCCTCGTCGTTCACATCCTGCACGCGCAGGTCGTGGATCTCCTGACGCAGCGGGCGTGGATACGCCGATTCATGCACCAGAATGTCGTACCGCTCGCCCTGCTCGTTGCGCACATCGGGCAGCGGCGGGAACGCGAAGGCGGCGGGCACCTCCAGCACATAGGGTGGCACATCACTGTGACGCCCGAACCGATCATAGCCAAACCATGCGATGCGCATGTCGGCAATCAGCGCGGAAATCAGCGTGTCCAGGTCTTCACGGAAGGTGCGACTGGCAGGCGAGACTTCGAACATCTCCTCCAGAATGCTTGCCGCATGCACGATCCCGGGCTGATTGAGGATATGCGTGACAATCTGCTCCACTTCGTCGGGGCGCAGTTCCAGAGGCTGCATCTCCTCTTCGGGCAGCTGGCGGTGCAGTTCTTCCGCTAACTGCAGGGCGCGCTGAAGCCATTCGGCACGCACCGATTCGGGATACCATCGCCCATCACTGCCCCACACATAGGCGCCCGACTGGTAAATCTGCTCGAAAATTGCCACTGGATCATACGGGTAGACCCAGCGCGGGTCGGGCGAGAGCGTGAGGTACCATCCGAGAAAGCCCAGAATGCGGTTCGGCAGCGGCTCCCTGACGCGCTGCAGGAACTGGAGCGGTGTGTCGGGCTGCTGCCAGTCGAGCGTGCGGGCTTTTTTGAGGTACGGTTCCACCTCCTGCCAGGTGAGGTCGTTGTAGAAGAGGGCGTCCTGCGCCGCGCGCTCGCGCTCCTCCGCTCGCTCCCACTCATACGGGATCGGCTCGATCCAGTCGGGCACAAACAGCCACTCGCGCAGCCCGATCAGCCCGCCTGGGGTACAAAAGAGCGTCTCTGAGTTCTGACACACGCGCGGCAGAATGGTCTCGTAATATTCGAAGCTCCGTCGATAGTGCGCCCCACACTCGCGCGCAATCTTCTCCACCGGGATCGGCGTGCCCACCATGCGCACCACGCGCTCCACGAAGGCGACCAGCGGCAGGCGCGGCGATACCTTGCGATAGAGCGGGAGCCAGCGCCGCTCCTCCTGCAGGAAGCGCGACGGCTCGTTCAGCAGCACCGCGCGCAGCACCGCCGTGTTCAACGACAGATGCTGCAGGCGCGCTGCCAGCTCGTTCGTGCGCAACGGAACCAGCGAATCCACCATAAACGCCTGCAAAATCTCGCCCAGCAAATAGTCCAGCGCCAGACGGTCTTTCGGATCCTGTACCAGCGTCTCTATCATCGTCGTTATCCCTCGATTCACTCTCGGATGGTTCTCTCCCGCGTTTGCCGATGCACCCAATATTATGGCACATGGGCGCGCCGTGCCATGCGCAGATGCGTTAGCAGCCCCAGCAGCAGTCCGACCGCCAGCCAGCCCATCCCGGCTCCCACCATCACCTGAAACGAATCGGCGGAGGTGACGCGGAGAAATCCCGATGTGCGATACATTTCACCAATAAAGTCCAGCAGTGCCATCGGGAACCAGCACCACAGGATGGGACCTGCATCCTCGAAACGGTCGGGGAACTCGCCAATCAGCAGCGCCTGCAGCAGAAGGGGCACAAGTATGAGCGCAACGGTGAGCGTGATGGCGAACCAGCGGGCGACGCCCAGCCCGTGATGCCCCACCAGCGCGGATGCCAGTCGTGCCACGCCCCACAGCAGAACCCAGACCCCGTACAGATAGAACATCATCGTGAACGCCGCCATCTGCTGAGCCAGCGTGAGCGCTTTCCAGATACTGATGCTGCCCAGCACCACGGCGCCCGACACAACGAGCCACAGGAGCGTAATATAGGGCAGCGCGCCCGCCGCCGATGCCCGAAACATCCGCCACAGATTGAAAACGCCATCGTCCACCATCGGCTGCTCGTCCCGCCTGCCAATCGGGGATACCAGCAGCACAATGAGACCCATCGTGCCCGCAATCAGCAGGATCAGCAGAACCACGAACTCAAGCCCACCGCCACCGGTTCGGATTGCGGTTGAAAACCCGGCTGCCATCAGGTACACATAAAGCCCTGCAACCACGAGCAGCTGGCGACGGAAGGAGGGCAGCACATCTTTGTCGTAGAGTCCCACCCGTCGCGCTGCACCCGTCATCACCAGTCGCACAAACAGCAGGCACACCACGAGGCTGACCACCCACGCGGGGATCTGCATCGTGCCCAGCTTGAGGTAAAAGCCTGCCACCAGCGGCGCACTGAACGGGTTCAGCAAGCCCAGCGGTGCCAGCAGCTCCTGACCCGTTAAACCCGCACCACCTGAACCACCAGGGGAGGTCATCGCCAGGCTGAGCAGCGTGAAGGGGAGTGTTGCGCCCAGATAGAAGAAGCAGAGCAGGTAGCCGCCGAACACCGCCCACATCGAGCTGCGCGAGTATGCCGAGGTGAACAGCGCGACCGCGCTCAGGCACAGTCCGCTTAACGCCAGCATAAAGTAGCTCTCCAGCACCTCGCCGAAGGTCGTGCCGCCCAACAGCACGCACACCGCGCTGGCGGGCAAAGTGAGCGCCAGCAACAGCACCAGAAAGGCGAACGAGCCGACCAGCTTGCCCGTGAGCAGCTCGCGCGCGCTGAGCGGGGTCGTGAGCAGCAGATCGAGCGTGCGTCGCTCCCGCTCCTGCGTGACGGCGCCCGCCGTCAGCCCCGGCGCAATCAGCACGATCAGCGCGGTCAGCGTGCCAAAAATCACCCAGTAGAATTGTTGCAGATAGGTCTGGGCGCGGTAGGGATCCATCGAAATCTGGCTGCCGAGCGTGCCCATGTAGGCGATGCCCACAATCAGCAGCAGAAAGAGCAGATACAGCGCCTGCAGCCAGTAGGCGCGCGCCAGCCGCACGCGCACGCGCAGCTCCCGCGCCACCACCGGATTGCCCAGCACCTGCGTGACGATGCCCGTCCCGTAGCGCCACCAGTCGCGCCACCACGACCGCCGAACAACGGTTGCACCCGCCATCCCGATTCACACCCCTCTGCTCGATTCGCCCACCGGGTCGCTGCTCCTGCTGACTCAGCTCAATCTGCCAGCTCGTAGGAGAGGAGCGGCTGCCCAGGTGCAGGGCGCGGTTGCGGGCGCGGCGCCTTGCGCTCCACCCGACCATCCAGCCGCAAAATCAGCAGCACACCCTTATCCCTGCCCCTGCGATGAAGGTTATCCCGCACGATGGGATAGTCGCCCCTGCGCTGCTTCAACACCCACAGCGGGTCCTCCCAGGTGTGGACCGAAACCATGGCAGACATCGAGCGGGAAACAGCTACACCAGGTGGGAGCTGATAGTAGATGGAGCGCAAATCATGGTAAACATAGTCCGTGAAGGTGCGCGTACCGTGAGCGCAGTTGAGCCGATCCCGTGCAACATAGCCACCGCGCCACATCGTGAACAGCCCATCGGGCAGTGGGAACCCCCATCGGGCAACCAGCATCTCCCGTCGTGGCATGTCGCTGATGCCCGGATAGGAATCGATCTCCGCCTGCCAGTCGGCGATTTTGTGGTCTTCGATATAGAGTTTGAGCGCGATGCCAATCTGGTGCAGGTTCGCCATGCAGGTGCGTTGATTGGACTGCTCCTGCGCAATACGCGCTCTGGCGACCGTGCGGAAGGCGTACATCATGGCAGCCAGCGCTGCGACGATAGCCAGCACCAGCGCTATCTCCATCGGCGTCCAGCGACCTGCGCGCACGCTCTCTCTGCCTCCCCACTCAAGGGGCGATAGCCGAACGCACATCCCAGAGATGCGCGCCTCTCGCTCCCTGCGCCAGAAATATTACCCGACCGCCCTGTGCAAAGAGAGAAAGCCCCCCTCACCCGTATCCTCTTTCCCCACCTGCGGGGGAGAGGGGCTAAACTTCTCCCTCTCCCCTCTGGGGAGAGGGTTGGGGTGAATTGTCTGGCAGGTGGCGAATCTATGCGGCAAGGTTTGCCAGCGCGTTGCGGGCAATCATGTTTTCGGGGTCGATCTCCAGCACCTGGAGGTACTCGGCGCGGGCTTCGGCGTGGCGTCCAGCGTCGCGCAGCGTGATGGCGAGATTCAGCCGGGCTTCCACATAGCGCGGGTTAATCTCCAGTGCGCGGCGGAACGCCTGAACCGCCTCCTCATCACGCCCCAGTGCGGCGAGCGCCATGCCCAGATGGTTGTGGATGTCGGCAAAGTTCGGCTGGATGGCGAGCGCACGCTGATATTCGGCGACCGCTGCCTCAAAATCGCCCCGCCGATAGAGGTCGTCGCCCAGCTGCGCATGATAGAGCGCGTCGTCGGTGGTGGTGGAGCCGAGCGTCTCAAAAAGCGCGAGCGCCTGATCGAACCGACCGTCCCTATCATGCTGCAACGCCTGCTCATACCGCTCGGAGCGGAAGCCCGCATCTAACTGCACCGCCTCCTGAATCCACTGCAATGCCTCTTCGCGCCGACCTGTCTCGTAAAGCAGAATGCCGTAGTGGAGCTTCGCCTTCGCGAAGCGGGGATTGATGCGCAACGCCTCCTGAAGGTGGAATCCTGCGCCCTCATAATCTTTGAGCTTGCGCAGGGCGAACGCGCGCTGAAAATGGAGGTCAGCATAATGGGGGTGGATTTCGAGCGCTTTGGCGAAGTGAGCCGCTGCGACCGCATACTGCCCGCGCCGCAACGCCGCCTGACCCAGCTGCGCATGCGACTCAGCCACATAAAATCGGGCGAGCTTCTGAATCATCAGGTCGCGCGTCTCGGTGAGGGCGCGCTCGAACAGGCGGAGCGCCTCCTCAAATCGCCCCTCATCATAACAGCGGATGCCCTCATCGTACGCCTGATGGCGTCCGACACCCAGAAAGCGTTGCAGGAACGACATGCGTGCCTCCAGTAGAGGATTATCGGTCAGCACGGGGGGTCTTTTTAGACCCCATCCGCCTGGCAGGAGAACGGGCAGCCAGCGCGAATCTCCCTCTTTCACAGGAGGTGGCTATGGTCATCACAACGGTGCCAGAGGTGCCAGGCTACCGCATCGTGCGGGTGCTGGGCATCGTGAAGGGCAACACGGTGCGTGCCACGCACCTGGGCAAAGATATTCTGGCAGGCTTGCGACAGATTGTGGGTGGCGAACTTAAGGAGTACACCGAGATGCTCACCAACGCGCGGGCGGAAGCCGAACGGCGCATGATTGAAGAGGCAGCGCGGTTGGGCGCGAACGCGATTGTGAATGTGCGCTACGCGACCGGGCATGTAACGCAGAACTCCGCCGAGATTCTGGTGTACGGCACAGCCGTGCAGATCGAGTCGGCGACACCATGAGGCTTGCAGGGCGCATCGCGTGGGTCACGGGCGCGGCGCAGGGGCTGGGCGAGGCGATTGCGCACCGCCTCGCCCGCGAAGGCTGTCGCGGATTGACGCTTACAGACCTGCAATCCGACAAACTGCAGGCGGTCGCCCAGGCAATTGAGCGCGAATCGCCCGCCTGCCGCGTGCTGGCGCTCTACGGCGATGTAACAGACGAAGCCCATGTCGCCGACGCTGTGCGCCAGACGGTGCAGGCGTTCGGCAGGCTCGATATTTTAGTTGCCAACGCGGGCGTCATCCACTCCGCGGAAATCACCGAGATGACGCTCGCCCAGTGGCGCTGGCAGATCGAAGTGAACCTCACCGGCTACTTTCTGTGCGCCCGCGAAGCCGCGCGGGTGATGAAAGAGCAGGGCAGAGGAGTGATTATCCAGATTAACTCCAAGTCGGGGCTGAAGGGGAGCTATAAAAACAGCGCCTACGCCGCCAGCAAGTTCGGTGGCATCGGGCTGACCCAGAGCCTCGCGCTGGAGCTGGCGCCCTGCGGCATCCGCGTGAACGCCATCTGCCCTGGCAACCTGCTCGATTCTCCGATGTGGCAGGAGACGCTTTTCGAGCAGTACGCCCGTAAGTGGGGTCTGCCCGAAGAGGCGATCCGGCGCTACTACGAGGCGCAGGTGCCGCTCGGACGCGCCTGCACCTATGACGATGTGTGCAACCTGCTGGTGTTCCTCGCCTCCGAGGACGCCGCCTACATCACCGGCGAAGCCATCCGCGTCGCTGGCGGACAACTCTGAGGTATAATCGAGAGCGGAGGTTCATCGTATGCGACTGATCGAGCGTCTGAAAAGCAAAATCCATCTGGCGCGGGTAACCGAATCGCGGCTGGACTATATCGGCAGCATCGCCATCGATGAGGAGCTGATGGACGCCGTGGGGCTGGAGCCAGGCGAGATGGTGCATGTGTGGGTGATGGATAACGGGGAGCGATTTCAGACCTATGTGGTGCCCGCACCGCCTGGCTCGGGCGAGGTCGCCATCTACGGCGCCGCCGCCCACCGCGCCCAGAAAGGGCACCGACTCATCATCGCCGCCACCTGCTGGACCGACGAATGGATTGAACCCAAAATGGTGCTGGTCAACGAGAAGAACCAGATTGTCCAGCACCTGCCTTTTCAGGCGCAGGCAATCCCTGTCGAGCTGTCGTGAAGAGCGATGGAAACAGCGACGGTATTGCGAGCCATTCTGTTCGATATCGACGGCACGCTGATTGACACGGTGGAGCTGATTACGCAGGCGTTGAACTACACTTATCGGAAACATCTGGGCATCGAGCTGCCCAGAGAGGAGCTGCGGCGACTGATCGGGCTGCCGCTGAAGACGCAGATGCACTATCTGGACGAGCGCGTGGCACAGCCAGTTGACCACGAGGCGATGGAACGAGACGAGATGGCATATTACGAACAGCACCGCCATCTGGAGCGGGTGCTGCCAGAGGTGGTGCAGGCGGTGCGCATAGCCCATGCGCGTGGCTATCGAACCGCGCTGGTCACCTCCAAAAATCGGGCGGAGCTGAGGGGCGTGCTGCCACGCCTGAACATCGATTCGGTGGTGGACACCATCATTTCCGCCGACGATTCACCGCGTCCCAAGCCGTCGCCTGACCCCGTGCTGGTCGCGCTGAATCGGCTGCAGGTGCGCCCTGACGCGGCGATTTTTATCGGCGACACGGTGTTCGACATCGCCTGCGGGCGCGCGGCGGGCGTGCAGGTCGGCGCCGTCGGCTGGGGCGCCCACCTGCCGGAAGACCTTAAAGCGGCACAGCCCGACTACTTTTTTGAGGCGCCCAGCGAACTCCTGAACTGGATCGAACAGCTACCTGAACGAACCGACGATGGCAAGGCGCAAAAAGCAACCGATTTCCGAGAGTTCACCCGCGATCACACAGCCTATCGAGCCAGAAGCGACTGAAAAGCCGAAGCGTCGACGACGCAGGTCAGCAGGCGCTGCTTCAGCAGCGCCCTCTACCGAACAGGCTGGGATCGAGCAGGCGACGGTGGAATCGCCCGCAGAGGCGGCTGTGCCCGAATCGGGGTCGACGGAGTCGCCCGTAGAAACAACCGCGCCCGAAACGGCAGCCGAGCCGCCGAAACCGCGGCGCACGCGCCGTCGCGCCAGAACCACTGCCAGCGAGCCACCCTCCGCAGATGAACCCGCTGAATCGACGCCAGAAACGGGTGCAGAAGCCGAACCGACAGCGGTGGCCACACCGCCTGCCCGCAGGCGGCGCACCCGCCGCAAGAAATCTGCTGACGAGCATCCGCCAGAGCCAGCGGTCGCCTCACCCGACGGCGCCCTCGCGCTGGAAACCCCGCCCGAAGTTGTCATCCACCATCCCATCGCGCAGGTGCAGTTCCAGCGGGGCGTGCCGTGCCTGCGCTTTGGCGAGCGCGCGCTGAAGCCGTGCCTCTTCTTCGGCAACCCGCACACGCCCGAAGCGGCTACGCGCGTGTATCAGCAAATGCAACTCGCCAGCGAGTCAGGCATCGCCCTCTTCGCCCTGCTGATTGTGCTGCCCGTGCGCTCCACCGGCGCCATCGAAGCTTTCGATGCCATCCGCTACTGGTCCACACTCGCGCGCGAGATCAACCCCGATGCGCTGATGCTGTGGCGGATTGTGCCTGCGCCCGTGGGCAACTGGCAGCAGGAGTTTCCCGAAGCGGTGGTGCGCTATGCCGACGGCACCGTGGGCGGTCCATCCATCTGCGCCGACCGCTGGTGGGAAAAGGTTCAAACGCTGCTCACCGAGCTGGTGCAACTGGTTGAACGCGAGGATGAGGGCGCCTGCACGCTGGGTTATCATCTGGACTGGGGCGAATGGTTCCAGCCCGAATCGGGCGGCTACGACACCAGCGAAGCCGCGTTGCAGGCGTTCCGCGACTGGCTACGCCGCCATTTCCGCAACGATACCGTGAGCCTGCGAGCAGGCTGGTTCAGCGGCGAGGTCAGCTTCAGCACGGCTGCCATCCCGCCCTTCATTCCGAACGCGCCGCTCACCAAGCGCCAGCTGTATGACCCACGTCGCGAAGGACGCTGGATTGATTATCACCAGTTCATTTCCGAGGCGACTGCCCGCCGCATACTGAGCCTGGCAGGCGCTATCAAGCAGGCGTGCCATCGCCGCTGCCTTGTGGGGGTCTCGTACGGCTATGTGCTGGAGTGGCGCCATCCCTATTCGGGGCATCTCGCGCTCGCCAGCCTGCTTCAAAGCGATGATATCGATTTCATCTCGGCGCCCATCACCTACGCTGACCGATTGCCTGGTGGCACAGGCGCGTTCCCCGTACCCGTCGATTCGCTGCACCTGCACCAGAAGCTGTTCCTGTCGGAAGAGGACTATCGCACGCCGTTCGGTAAGCTGATGCGGCTGGATCAGCTGGCGACGGAACACGCGCTGACGCCTGGTGCGGGCAGCGAGGAAGACTATAACCCGCCGTTGCGTTCGGCAGAGGCGGTCGCGCAGGTGCAGACCCGCTCGCTGATGCAGGCGGTCGTGCACGGCTTTGGCGAATCGTGGATGGATTTGTGGGGCGACGGCTGGCTGATGCACCCCGCCATCTGGGAGCGCGTCGCGGCGGGTCAGTCGCTGTGGGAACTGCGCGAGCGCGTCGGTCAGGCGGAACCCGACCTCGCCGTCGTGATCGACCCACTGAGCCTGAGCTATGTGCGTACCGGCTCACCCCTCATCCAGCAGGTCATCGGGGTCGCTCGCGAGGCGGTGCTGCGCTCGGGCATCTCGTGCGGCTTCTACCTGCTGGACGATGTGGCGCGGCGCGACTTCCCTCGCTCCCGAATCGTGCTGTTCCTGAATGCGTGGAACCTCAAGCCATCGGTGCGCGAGGCGATCCGGCGGCGGCTGCATCGGGATGGGCGCGTGCTGGTGTGGCTCTATGCTGCCTCGCTGTTCGAGAACCACCGCCACGCGCTGGAGACCGCCCGCGAGGTCACAGGGCTGGCGCTGGCACTCCAGCCGTGGGCAAGCACGCAGGGCACCCAGATCGTCGATCCCCTGCACCCGATTGCCCGCCGACTCAAAAGCGACAAACTGGGCACGCAACAGCGCTGGGAGCCGTCGTTCTACGCTCTGCCCGACGAATGCCATGTGATTGGCGAGTACATCGAAACGGGGCTGCCCTCGCTCGCCGTCGCCGAATATGGGAACTGGAAAGCGGTCTTCATCGGCGAGCGGGCACTCACGCCTGACCTGCTGCGCGGCATCGCCGACTGGGCAGGCGTGCATGTGTGGTGCGCCACCGACGATCTGGTGCAGGTACGCCTGCCGTTTGTGCATCTGCACGCCCGTCACGGCGGCGAGAAATCGTTGCAATTGCCGATGCCCCTGTGCGTGTACGACCTCACCGAGGGCGCGCTTGTGGCGGACGAGGTGCAGGAGTACCGACCGGGCATGAGCGAGGGTGAGAGCCGATTGTGGCTGATTGCGCCCCGCGAGGCGATGGAGCGTCTGCTATCGGGTGAGGGCAACGCCAGCGAGCTGCGCTGGTGGGAGCAGCCCGCCCCTGAAGAAGCGCTCCCGCCCGAAGTTCCCGACTCCCAGCCGGTAGCCATTGCACTGGTACAACCACTGCTCGAACCTGCCGTACCAGAAGAGGTGGAGCAACCCATCGAGCAACGGCGCCAGCCGTCGCGCAAACGCCGCCGCGCCCGAAACAGCAAACGAACCCGACCCGAACCCGCAGAAAACGCTGACCTGCTGCAGACCGTCCGCTGGCGCAAGCACATAGAAGAATAAAAAAAGAACCCCCTGCTGGATGGGCAGGGGGTTCCAGAAAGATGCGCTATCGCTGACGCCGACGACGCACCAACAGACTGCCCAAACCCGCGCCCAGCACCAGCCAGCTCGCCGGCTCCGGCACCCAGTCCTGCTCCACCAGCAACAACGACGCCGTGTCCGTGCCCGGCGCAGGCGCCCCATTCAAAGTGAGCTGAAAACTCTCGCTCACATTCAGCACCGTGTAGGTCGCTGGCAGGGTCACAACCAGATTCAGCAGAAAAGCACCATCGGTGCCCCCAGCACCTGAACCTGCAAAGCTGCCACTGGCGCTGTAGACGACATTGCCCGTCGCATCGGTTACTGTTTTCTGCCAGTTGACCTGTCCTCGCCCCCAGACGAAGCCGCTGACGATGAAGGTGAAGCGGTTCAGTCCTTTGCCGGCGAGGGAGTAGGCGGCGTCGAAGGTGCCGGTGGTGTAGGGTGTTCCGTCGCCGATGGTGACGGGTGGGTTGCTGGCCTGGGTCAGGAAGGTGATGCTTGGCGGTGTGCCAACGGTCACATTAGCAGGCGGCGCTGCATAGGTTACACCATTGATGTTGAACGGCACGAGGAAAGTGATCGGGTTGTTGACCGAGCCGAGGCTGATCGTGACATTCACATTCCAGCCCGACGCCAGCGCGCTCGATATCAGCGCGACGCTCACTGCAACGATCCAGCACTTCCGATAGTTTAGCATCATCGATCACGCTCCTTTCGCAGCGTTAGATTGCGGGAAGCGCGCTGGTCAAACAGAGCGGTCGCTTCCGCATCCGATTATACCCGTCGCGCATCCCTTTATCAAGGGGGTAAGGTTGCTGGTCATTCAATGCGCGCTCAATCAAAAAGGCTTGCCTGATGGCGCGTGTTGATCAGAGTCTGCGGCCTGGGGAACAGCTGGTCAAAATCGGGGAATAGCTCCTCCAGTCGGCAGGCGAACTTATAGAGCTTCTCCACATAGTGTTCACGGTCCTCGTCGCCCGCATACTCTTCCAGCAGTCCCAGCGAGCCGTCCCTGCGCCGATAGACATTGATATAATCGCCCACCTGAAAGCGTTTTGCCAGCTCATAGAGGGGGTGATGGCTCTGGCGGCTCTTTTCGGTGATGCGCTCGCGGCGGCACAGGTGCTCGATGGGCAGCTCACCGTTCAGAATCGCGTTCGCGAGCCGTTTATACTCTTCTGCCACGCGCTCCGGCTGACCCTGTAGCAGCCACTGAATCGCCTGGCTGATAAACTCGCGCCCGAACCGTTCATCGGCACGCGAGCGCAGGGACGCGCCTTTGTAGATGAGCTTGCCGTCGTAGCCTAACAGCACATAGTTCTTGGTCTTGACCGACAGCATCGCCTGATAGCGTCCGTCGTGCACAAGACGGATGCCCTCGGGCAGCGTCTGGGCGACTTCGGCGATAAACGCCTGCTCCTGCTCTTCAGTTTCGATGCCTTCAGGCGGCTGGAAGTAGACGCCATCGGTGTCGATTTCAATCACTTTGCCGCCGCGCGCTTCAATCTCCGCCGCGATCTGCTTCACAATCTCCTGCCCCTTGAGCGTCACGGCTTCAGCAGCATCGTAGTCGTTGAAGTTGAAAGGCGCTCCCAGGTATCCATAGTAGCTCTGACCAATCCAGTTCAGCTTCTTGTTGCGCCCTGCGAGCAATGTATGGTTATCCTCAACTGTCAAGCAGTAAATAAATCCCTCATAATCTACCATCTTTGAATGACGGGGATGCAGGCGTGGAGCAATCCTCTTAAAAGCGAGTCCAATCCTGTGCCAGCCATCATAGTATCGGATCGTAGGGCGAATGCCGAGGTGATAGCACAGCCGGATAACATCGTCGCGGAGCGTTGTAGAGGCGGTCGTAAACCGCTTGCCCGTCGTTCGCTTATCGCCATCACCTGCCACAAGGCTTCGGAACAGGTGAGCCAGCAAGTGCGGAGGCAGTTTGAACAACCATTGAGGGATGCGCTTCTCATATGCCCCCTTACCGCATTCACGCTCAAAGAACTCATAGAGCAGGCGTGAGCTAATCTGAAAACCGTTGCTATCTTCCCGATAGTGGATGCCTAATCGCTGAAGAAGGTGGGCAATCTGCACACGACCTTCAGGATTTTTCTGATACAGTGAGATGATATAGCTGATGCCACGCCGATGCCCATTTGCATAGGTTTTAGGCGTGCTGCGAAAGAGTGATCCCTCCGCAAGGTACCAGCCTATCAAATCCATAAAATCTGCCATTGGATAATACCGGGGTTGCAACTGGTGATGCCGACCTACCCTTTTGCTTCTGGGTGATCTCAGCATGAGACGACCATCTTGTACAACCTGCTCGTAAGGGATACCGTTGTCATCACACCAGCGAGCCAGGTCGAAATATTCTGGAACCTTCGCGGTTTGTTCGGGTAGCGGATTGAGCGAGGGTAACAGCGTTGTTTTGCCTACCAGATTGAGCGCGTATTGCCAGCGTAATTCGCCCGATTTGTGCATCCGAACCAGACAGCGGTGATTCGGCGTAATGAGAAAATCAACGGAGAGACTCTTCAGATGAACCATCTTACCACGATAGAATTGGGAATAGGTTGCGATAACTCGCTTAATTTCCACCTGCCCTGTCCGGGGATTGAGGCTGTAGACAGTGTCACCAACTCGAATCTCACGAATGTTTTTTATTCCACTTGTTGTTAGAACCTCTGTGTCGCCATCAAAGCAGTTGATCAATATTTTAAACGAACCCTGCAATCCGTCCCAGTAGGCAGATTCGAGTCCGGCGGCGGCTTTGGCGCGCGCTTTGGCGTCCAGTCGCAGCTCGCGCAGCTTCGCCAGCGTGGGCAGGAACACATTCAGCGTGTCTGCGCTGGGCTTGATGCCGAACTGGAGCATCACGCTGGGGTAGAGGCTTTCCACATCGGCTTTCACCACGCGGTTAACCAGCCCGACCATCCGCACTTCGGTGTAGCCGCCCGGATACTCGCGCGGGGGTTGCGGCAGGGGGATGGCATGCCGTGCCTGCAGGTAGGCGCGCACAAAGATCAGGTTCGCCTTCTCGCCTGTGCCGATGGTCGCCAGATTTTGCAGGGTGTCGGGCACCATCTGGCACTGATAGAACTCGGTGGGCAGGGTCAGCTCCGCCAGGCGGCGCGTCTCATGCACATCCTGCAGGCAATACTGGCGCACCGTGTCGGGGTCGGTCTGCCACAGGTGCGGAATCTGCTCGCGCTCCAGATAGATGCGCTCCTCGAGGGCAAGCCCCAGGCTCTGTGCCGACTCTTTGAGACCGTAGCTTTCCAGCTCGCCGCGCCCGATGTCGAACCGCTGAACCGCCAGATAGGTATCCAGCAGGTGGCGTCCATGCACGAACGCGGGCTTGAAGGTGCGGCTGTTGGCGCCAATGATGCAGCTGCGCGGTGCCCCCACCCGCAATACGGAGCCATCCCGACCCAGCGCCAGCGGGATGCCATGATGCTCCGCGCGAGCCACCAGAAACGGGATGTCGAAGCCGAACAGATTGTGCCCCTCAATCACATCGGGGTCCAGCGACCGGATGCGCTCCACCAGTTGCTCCAGCATGAGTGCCTCGTCGCCTTCCAGCAGCTCCTCATAGCCGCGATTGTCGCTGAGCGCGATCATCAGGATGCGGGCGCCCGGCTGGTCGGGCGTGAGCGTGCTGGTCTCGATATCGAGCTGAACGCGGTGCAGGTCTTCAAACGCCATCCCCTTGAAAAGCGTTTTGCCCGTGATCATCAGGTACTGGCGGGCGAAGGAGCCGTAGATCAGCGTGGCGCGATGCTCCTCGCGCAGGGCGTCGCGCAGGCGTTCGAAGGCGTCGCGGTCGACACAGCGGGCGAGATAGCGCAGGGAGGGGCGCTCCCCGAAATCGCCGCGTAGCTCCTCCCACTCAACGCCGCGCATCGTGAGAGGCTGATCGCTCAACAGCCAGGGCTGGAACGGCTCCTTCACAACGCGCAACTGCTCGCCCTCGCGAATGTAGAGCCAGATGGTGCTATCGACGGCTTCGACGGCAACGATGCAGGGCGTGGGATCGCTGCCGAAGATGAGCGCGCCAACCGGCTCCACTTCGGCAGCAGCCAGCGGCTCTGCAGACGGCTTCTCACCTGCGGACAGCGGTTCGTCAATCGGTAGCGTGCCCTGCATACAGCAATTATACCCGACTCGGTGGCTTACAGGCACCTTAAATGGCTATAGTAGATTGCGAAATTCTTCTACTGTTATACTCATATCCTGTATTATCGCTGATAGGGTCTTGGGCTTAATAATTTTGCATGCATGGGTATAACAACCCTTGCTCCGTCACCTTCCCGATAGTAAACCACATGACTGTTCTTTTGTCGGTCCAGTACGAAGCCAAGCTTATGAGCCACCTTGACAACCTCCTTAGCTGTGACTCGGGGCAATTTTGCACTCATAGAGTGACCTCGATAGGTTTAATGAGTATATCCTCCGCTGGTAAAACCTCGCCGTGCTGGGCAAGGCTTTCCAAGTAGACCTCTATCGCTTCGCGAATGTTTGCCAGCGCTTCCTCGAGGGTGTCGCCCTGCGAATGACACCCCTTCAGCGCTGGACAGAAGGCGTGGTAGCCGCCCTCATCTTCACGCTCAAGGATAACCGTGAAATAGTGCTTTTCCATCGTTGACCTCCTCTATGTCCTGCACTGGTCGAAGTATACCTCCTTCCTTTGCGATTCAGGGCGCATCCATCGGGTATAATAGGTAGCACATACAGGGGGTAAGTTGATGACTGACCTCTATGGAGAGTGGCAGCAGGTGGGTAATGGGCACTATCGGCAGGAGCGCCAGCTGATCGGGCGCGTGGTGGCGACGGAGCGTCAGCCGAACACGGCGTTCCAGTTCCATTTCTGGGCGACACCCGATAGCCCTGTCGGCATCGGCACGCTGGTGGTGGTGCATACGCCCCAGCGCACCGTGTGGGGTGTGGTGGTGGAGGGGCTGGGCTATAACGATGTCGCCAGCCCGATGTTCGACTATTTAGGTGCGGACGGCGACCCGCAGGCAATCGCGCCCACCATGCGCCCCGAAATCCGCGTCTACACCGCCGCCGTGCTGCGCCACGAACCCGAACAGCCCATCCAGCCCGTGCCCATCGGACCCGTCTATCTGGCAACCGAGCAGGATGTGCTGATTGCCCTGCGTATCGACGCCATCCCCGAAGAGCGACGAATCCCCATCGGCATCTATCAGAGCGGCAATCTCAAGGCGCCCGTCTATCTGGACGCCGACTTCCTGCTGGGTCCTGAAGCCGGACACCTGAATGTAACGGGCACGAGCGGGCTGGCTGCCAAAACGAGCGCCATCCAGTTCCTGGTGTCGGCGATTTTCCAGAAGGTGCAGCGCTCCGTCGCGGCGGTCTGCTTCAATGTCAAAGGCGGCGACCTGCTCTTTGTGGATCAGTCGCCCGCCCATCAACTGAGCGAGGAAGACCTTGAGATTTATCGGCTGCTGGGGGTCGAGCCGAAGCCGTTCCCGCGCGTGGAGTACTACGCGCCGTTCAAGCCCGACCGCGTGAATCTCGCCACCTTGCGCACGCATGCCCGATTGCGCCACACGGTCAAGCCGCTCTGCTGGGGCTTGCAGGAGGTCATGCGCTATGTGGAGGTGCTGCTCAATCGCGACGATGTGGATGTGAAAGCCGACGCCTTCCTGCAGTTTCTGCGCCAGCGCGTCATCGAAACGGGACGATTCCGATTCGATGAAGAGGAAGCCGCCTTTATGCGCGAGATGGAGCTGCCCATCGAACTGCGCGTGACAAACTTCACCGAGCTGGTGCGCTGGTTCGACCAGGTGCTGTGCTACATGGAACGCACCAATAAACGCACCTGGCGCAGCTTCGCGCTGGAGACCATCCGCAAGATTCAGAACCGCCTCGCGAATCTGACCACGCGCTTCGCGGGGCTGGTCGCCGAAAGCGATGTGGTGTACGACCTGCCCTGGGGTCAGTTTCAGGATCGCACGCTCTATGTGATCGATGTGGCGAACCTGTCGGCGGAGGCGCAGGATTTAATCTTCACGCGCGTGATTGCCGAGCTGCGTGAGCGCATGGAGAAGCGGCAGCTCGGCGTGGAGACGGTGATTGTGATCGTGGACGAGCTGAACCATTACGCGCCAGTGAACGCGCGGGAGACCTATGTGATGCGCACGCTACGCGACATCTGTGCGCGGGGGCGCTATCTGGGGCTGGTGCTGTTCGGGGCGCAGCAGTTCCGCTCGCAGGTGGACAAGCAGATTATCGGCAACGCCTCCACCTCGCTCTACGGGCGCATCGAGATGGAGGAGATGGCGCAGCCCGGCTATCAGATTTTCAGCCCTGCGGTGAAGGAGAAGATGGGCGCGCTCTCGCCCGGCGAGGTGCTGGTACGCCATCCCTACTTCACCCAGCCCATCTTTGTGCGGTTCCCGCGCCCCGCACTGATGCGCGGTCAGGACGGACTGCAACTCTATCAGCCCGAACCCGATTTACCGCTGGAGGAGGCGGTCTGGCGTAGCCTGCAGGAGCTGGACCCCTCTATCGCGCGCAACGCCGTCGCCGACATCATCGCCCGCACATGCGATATTGATGGCAAGCCGAACCATCAGGCGGTGGTGGACGCGCTCAATCGGGTGCGGGTGGAGCGACCACCTGTGGGCGAGGTGTTGAGCCGATTCGAACGGCTGATCCCGCAGCGCCCGACCGTGCGCACCATTCCCGATGACCTGCCGCCGCCGCCCGCCACAGGCGACCTGCTTGCCGACCTCTCCGACGGCGCCGACTGGTCCGACGAACTGGACGAAGATGACCCGTTCCGCTAAAAAAGCCTTCCGCAAGGTGCTGATTGCCAATCGGGGCGAGATTGCCCGACGGGTGATCACCGCCTGCCGTGAGCTGGGACTGCGCACCGTCGCCGTCTATTCAGAAGCGGACCGGTTCGCGCCGTTCGTGCAGGAGGCAGATGAAGCCTATCTGCTGGGCGACGCGCCTGTTAGCGAAAGCTACCTCGCCATCGATAAGATTCTGGCGATTGCGCAGCAGGCGGGTGCGGACGCCATTCATCCCGGCTACGGCTTCCTGTCGGAGAACCCCGATTTTGCGCAGGCGTGTGAGCAGGCAGGGATTACCTTTATTGGACCGCCCGCGTCAGTCATTCGCCTGCTGGGCGACAAGGGCGAGGCGAAGCGGCTGGCGGAGCGCGTGGGCGTGCCACTGGTGTCAGGCTTCACCCCGCAGGAGCCACTCCCACCAGAGGCGCTGCTGACCCATGCACGCGCGGTCGGCTTCCCCCTGCTGCTGAAAGCGGTTGCGGGCGGTGGCGGCAAAGGCATGCGCGTCGTGAAGGACGAATCGGAGTTTTTGCTCGCGGCGGAAAGCGCGGCACGCGAGGCACAGGGCGCCTTCGGCGACCCGCGCCTGATGCTCGAACGCTACCTCCCGCGCCCGCGCCACATCGAAGTGCAGATTCTGGCAGACCAGCATGGCAGGGTGCTGCACCTGTTCGAACGCGAATGCTCCATCCAGCGCCGCTATCAAAAAATTATCGAGGAAAGCCCATCGCCCGCCCTCGATTCTGCCACTCGCGCCGCCATCACCGACGCCGCTGTGCGACTCGCGCAGGCAGCAGGTTATGTGAACGCGGGCACGGTCGAGTTTCTCTTTGAAGAGACGCCCGACGGCGCCCGATTCTACTTTCTGGAGGTCAACACGCGCCTGCAGGTGGAGCATCCCGTCACGGAAATGGTCACAGGACTGGACCTGGTTCACTGGCAGTTGCGGATAGCGATGGGCGAGCGGCTGCCGTTTAATCAGGGCGATATCGAGGGGCGCGGGCACGCGATGGAGGCGCGCCTCTATGCGGAAGACCCCATGAACGAGTTTGCGCCCTCGCTGGGCACGCTGAGCGTGTGGCAGATGCCGAACCTGCCCGGCGTGCGCATCGATTCGGGCGTGGAGCGCGGCAGCGTCATCACGCACCACTATGACCCGATGCTGGCGAAGATTATCGCGTGGGGCGCCGATCGGGAGCAGGCGCGGCAACGACTGCTGAACGCGCTCCAGCAGGCTCTCGTGCTGGGCGTGCGCACGAACCTGGAACTGCTTATCGATATCTTACGCCATCCCGCGTTTCAGGCGGGCGAACTGCACACGGGCTTTTTGCGCCAGCACGCCGAACTGCTGAACCCGCCTGCCGATCTGCCCGACGCGGTGCTGGTCGGGCTGGCGACGCTCGCTGCCCTGCCCCGAAGCCGCGTTGCAACCCTTAGCAGGCTGGGTGGAACACCCGATCAGGATCGGCGCGTCCTCAATGTGTGGGAGCAGCTTGGTCGCTGGCGGCTCGGCGGGTGATGAGAGAAACATGACAAACGTAACGAACTGGTTCGAGATCGATCTGAACGCCCTGCGGCGGAACGCGCGGCGCGTTCAAAAGTTGATAGGCGAGCGGTGTGCGCTGTGGGCGGTGGTGAAAACCAGCGCCTACGGGCACGGCGCCGTGCCGATAGCCCGTGCCCTTCAGCAGGCGGGCATCGCGCGCATGATTGTTGCCACCATCGCTGAAGGCGTCGAGCTGAGAGAGGCGGGCATCACCACACCGATTATGGCGCTCTGCCCGCCCATCAGCAGCGAGGAGTGGTCAGCCGCCCAGCATTATCGGCTGGAGGTGGTGGTGGAGGGCGAATGGGGCTATCAGCAGGCGCTGATGCAGGCGGAGCGCACTGGCGTGCCCATCGACGCCCATCTGGAGATCGACACGGGATTGAGCCGACTGGGCTGGCAACCAGGGGAACTGCCCGCGCTGCTGCAACGCTGGCAGGTGGAGCATCCCATCCGCTGGCGGAGCGTCTTCACCCACTTCGCCTGCGCCGATCGGGACGAGGACGCCACACGCGAGCAGCTGAAGCAGTTTCTAACGGCAGTGGAGGGTCTGCGGCAGGCGGGCTTTCCCGATGTGCCCCTGCATGCGGCTGCCAGCGCGGGATTATTAACTCTGCCCGAAAGTAGCCTGCATGCGGTGCGATGCGGGCTGCTGCTGTACGGCATTATGCCGCTCATCAGCTCGCCGCCCGAGCTGGGGCTGGAGCCGGTGCTGAGCTGGCGGGCGCGCGTGCTGTCGGTGCGCACGATACCCGCGGGGCAGGGCGTGAGCTACGGCTGGCGGTTCCGTGCCCCGCGCCCCACGCGCGTCGCCACGCTCGGCGTCGGCTATGCCGGCGGCTACCCCCTTGCGCTCAGCGGACGGAGCGAGGTCATCCTGCACGGGCAGCGCGTGCCCCAGATCGGTCGCATCTGCATGGATATGATGATGATCGATGTCTCGGAGCTACCGGCCGTGCAACCGGGCGAGGTGGCAACCCTGATAGGCGCCGACGGCAACGCGCGCATCCGCGTGGAAGAGCTGGCACAGCTCGTGCCGACCACCCCCCACGAAATCGTCGCCCGATTAGGCGACCGCCCACCCCGCCTGTTCCTCAACGCAACGGGTGAATTTTTCGAGCGCGATTCCGTATAATAAAGTGTGGAAGCCCGCGCGAGGGACTTCGAAAGCAACTTCATAGAGCCTGATGCCGTCTAAACAGGCAGCGAAGCGCCGTTTCGATGCTCCCTGAGGCGGGCACGACCTTACGAGGAGGTTTTAAACGATGGCGACTTTCACACCGTATGAGGTGAATGCGATTCTGAATCGGCTGGCAGGCGAGAAGGCGGATCGCTTCCAGAAGGAGGTGCTGTATCCGCAGCTGGCGCGCACGATGCGCATCCAGGGCAGCGGTCCGCAGGAGGTGCGTGAGGCGCTGGCAGACCCGTACTACGCCTTCCGCGCGATGCTGGGCTATTACGCCTTCGCGAAGCGGGGCAACGACCGCGCCGAATACTCCGCGTTCGCCCTCGCCGCTTTAGAGCGCGCCCTGAAGGGCAAGAAAGAGAACTTCAGCACGCTGCTCGCATCGGGCACCGCGCCCCAGCAACTGTGGGAAGCGTTCGTGCAAATCTGCCAGGAGAACCAGCGCAAAAT
Source organism: Armatimonadota bacterium (assembly GCA_037445735.1). Lineage (GTDB taxonomy): Bacteria > Armatimonadota > Fimbriimonadia > Fimbriimonadales > GBS-DC > HRBIN15. Next base: position 50,376 of record JBBIJY010000017.1, read on the forward strand.
CAACGAGCAGCTCAATCGCGGGCTGATTGAAGGGCTGGCAGAGTTCGCCACCCAGATCTATCAGGAGGACGAGATCGGCAACATCTGGACGCATATCCATCAGGCGATTGTGCGCAGCGGGCGCGTCGAACCCATCTACCAGAAGATTACCGATATTCGCGGGATTGGACCCAAGGTCGGCTCGCTGCTGCTGCGCGATATGGTCGCGCTCTACGAGCTGGAGACGCGTGTCGATCCCGCCGACTACCACTACCTGCAGCCCGTCGACACCTGGATTCGGCGGATTGGACCGATGCTCACCGATGAGCTGACCAACGACTCCGCCGACTGGATTATCGCGGGCAAGCTCTCCAAACTGTGTCGGCGCAATCGGGTCAGCGGCGTGCGCTTCAATCAGGGCGTGCAATACCTCGCGATTGTCGAGGTGCGCCGCCTGGAGGATCTGAAAGACTATCTGACGAAGCTGGCGCAGAGCGCGCCCGTCGCCACCGCCCAGCCACGCAACAGCACCAGCTTCACCTGGCGACGATAAGGTCGGACATGTCGAACCCACCCGACATGCCCGACCTCCGCTGACCATACCTATAGCACGGGGAAGGCAACGATAAGCCCCTGAGTCGCTGTGCCCGTGTACGCCTGCTTCTGGAACACCAGGCAGAAGCTCCCGAGCGTGTCCCCCGTGAAGCGGATAGCGGGCAGATAGTCCGCCTGTGAACCCAGCGCCGATTCCGGCACCTCATAGCGATTGTAAGGGTTCATCACCGTGACCATCGCCATGCGGGGTTGCGTGGCGCTGCTGCCGCTGATCTGCTGCTGTGCCAGCACATAGGCGTAGGGCGATTTGCGCTCGGCGCGACGCAGCACAGCTATCGTGGCTCGCTCCAGCGGCTGACCGCTGAAAACCTGCTGCGGATAATAGGGCGCTGGCGTGCCCGTTGAACCGCTGAACGCATAGAGCCAGCCTGAACGGGTCAGCACCAGCACCGAATCGGTGTCCGGCTCATACGCCAGCGGCGAGACCACCCCGTCGGGCAGGCTGACCGTCCAGTAAGTTGTGCCCTGCAGCGCGGTGAGTGCCACGATGCGCGCGGAGCCAATCTGCGCCAGCAACAGCCGTTCATCGGCGGTTATCGCGAGGCTTTTAATCGGCTCCGTCGCCACCTGACGCGCCAGCCGAACCCCGCCTGTAACCAGATCAAACGCCACCACATAGCCCTGCGCGGTGCCCACCACAATCGTGCGGCTGGTCAGCAGCGGCGGGCAGGAGATGTTGCCAACCGCGCTGCTCGGTCGTGCACTTTGCGAAACCCATGTGCCCGCCGAAGAGATAACATGCAAGCGGTTATCGCTGCCGACCAGATACAGGCGCGAGCGGTACACGATCGGCTGTAAATCGCGACGCACCTGAACCCCGTTGGGCAGGTTTACCTGCTGATACGGGTCGCTGCTGGTGTCGTTGTTCAGAATGCGTGTCAGGTCAATCCGCAACAGCCGTCCATCGCTCGTGCCCACGAACCAGCCGTTGTCCACCGCCACGCTCCAGCCGTCAGGAACGAAGTTCAGGGCGCGTCCATAAGCGGCACGATTGCCGTTGAAAGTGGCACCTGCCTGATCCATGCGGTTCGGCGTGTAGAACAGTCGGGTGATGTTGTTGTTGTCGGTGCCCATCCAGAAGACACGCCCCTGATAATAGATGGGCGCTGCATACAGCCATTGCCCGGGATTACAACCCCCACGGCTTTGATAGGAGAGGGTGCGGATAACACCTGCCACATATTCAGCAATCAGGGCGCTGCTCGGGGCGGAGGCGGTGCGAGCCGCCACACCTGCCCACGCGCCATCGGTGGGAGTTGAGGAAGAAGGCGGGCGCATGCGCAGAAGATAGCCCATCGTGCGCGCGGGTTCGATCAGGCTGCCCAGGTTGCTAATCTGCTCACCGCCGTCAATCATGCCGTTCGCGTTCCGATCCTCAAACAGGCTTACCTGCCACACCGGGGTCTCGGTGAGTTCCCACTGCCAGCCCTCGAACTTGGGGCTATCATAGCCGTTGCCCAGATTGGTCAGCTGGAACTGAAAGAGGGCATCCCCTGCGGGCACGCTCGCACCACGCGGCGAGGGAATCTGCATCTGCCAGTTGTACACCTGCCCGACACACACCTGAGCGGCGCCGGAGTTCGTTGCCATGTTGCTGCAGGTCGCCACCGCCTGCAGAGTAAAGGTTGTGCCTGCCCAGAGCATGCCGTGCAGTGTGCGCGGAACGGTGGTTTCATCCGCACAAAGCGTCGCCAAAACCACCCAGCCCAATACAACTCCCCAAAAGCGTCTCATTCTGGTCGCTCCCTCCTGGAGCGAGTCGTTCCATAGCGCAGGAACCCCGATGCAGGCAAAACGCACAGGGGCTTAACGAAAAAGCCCGCTCCCTCTCCAAAGAGCGGGAACTGCTTCAACCCTCTCCCCTTCAGCGGAAAAGCATCCGGGTGAGAGGGATTTGCACGCGAAACAGGAAGCCCTCGCCTGTTGAGGCGAGGGCTTCCTGCTCCAAAGACAGAGGAGGCATCAGCGCTTTCGACGACGCAGACCCAGCAGCCCGGTCAGCCCGGCACCGAGCGCCAGCAGGCTCGCCGGCTCTGGAATGGGACCACTGTAGGCTACATAATCCAGATCCCGAACGGTGGCAGTGATGCGGGTCAATGGAGATTCAACACAGAAAGCATACAGCTCAAGGTTCAGATAGTTGAACTGATTGCCCCCGGTGTCGTCCATCCGCACAAAGAAGTTGCGATTGCACGCATTTGAGAAGTAAGCGGGAATGATGGTCGCATCCACGCGCAGATTGCCACCCGTGATGCGTTTGACCAGGATATCGGCGGGCAGCCCCGTCTGCGAGGCAGGCAAACAGAGGTTAATATCGGTCGCAGGTACGACCCAGTTGATCTGGCTTCCGCCTGCCAGCGCTGTTCCCGTGAGCGTGATGGTGGGCAAGCCCGGGATTCCCACCAGTGCCGCCAGATTCAGATTGATGTCCAGAGTGTTGGAGCTCTTCGTCAGGCAGACGGGATTCTGGTTGCTAATAGTGATAGTTGTTGAAAATGCGCCTGAAGTGACAATGTTGCCCGCGTTCAGGTCGAACTCGAGCGCGTTATCGAGCCAGACCAGCCCGGCAGCGCCGGGTGGTTGCGCGTATACGCCCGCCATCATCAGCGCAAGGATTGCGCCTGTAGCAAGCCGTTTCAAGCCTTTCATAGTCTCATAGACCTCCTCAATGAGCGTTTTTGGGCGGGACAACCCTGCCCATTCAGCTGCAACCCTGCCCGCAGGGAGAGTGCCACTCTCCCTCACCCGCTTTTTAATGACTCGGCAGATGCCCAAAAGCGGACAGGCTTTTTGACGGATGGGTCAGGAAAGCCCGTTCCGCTCCATTATAAACCAGAACGCCGCCGAATCGAGCCAGTAGATTTACGGGTTTTGGGGCTTTTCGGACACCCTCGCACCATCAGGTAAAATCCATCGTAATGGAAACCACAGGCGTTGAGAAGCTGATTATTGTCGGTTCCGGACCGGCGGGCTACACGGCTGCGCTCTATGCGGCGCGGGCAAACTTATCGCCCCTGCTGTTCGCGGGCATCCAGCCCGGCGGACAGCTGATGATTACCACCGATGTTGAGAACTATCCGGGCTTCCCCGACGGGGTTCAGGGACCCGAACTGATGGAGCTGTTTCGTCGGCAGGCGGAACGGTTCGGCACCCGTGTGCTGTATGAGACCATCACCCGCGTCGATTTCAGCCAGCGACCGTTCCGACTCTGGAGCGATTCGGGGAATGAGTATCGCGCTCGCGCGGTGATTATCGCCACGGGCGCCTCCGCCAAATGGCTTGGTCTCGAATCGGAAGGGAAGCTCAAGGGGCATGGCGTCTCCGCATGCGCCACCTGCGACGGCTTCTTCTTTCGCGGCAAGCGCGTGATTGTGGTCGGCGGGGGCGACACAGCGATGGAAGAGGCGCTCTACCTCACCCATCACTGCGAGCGCGTCTATGTGGTGCATCGGCGCGACGAACTGCGCGCCTCCAAAATCATGCAGGAGCGCGCCTTCCGCAACCCCAAAATCGAGTTCATCTGGAGTACCATCGTGCGCGATATCTACGACCCCAATCTGGGTAAAGTGGTCGGCGTGCGCCTGCATAACCTCAAAACGGACGAAGAGTACGACTTCCCCATCGACGGCGTGTTCATCGCGATTGGACACAAGCCCAACACCGATTTTCTGCAGGGCATTCTGGAGATGGATGAACTGGGGTATATCCGGGTACGCAACGGCACGCACACCAGCGTCGAGGGCGTGTTCGCCTGCGGCGATGTGATGGATCGGGTCTATCGTCAGGCGGTGACCGCTGCGGGCACCGGCTGTATGGCGGCGCTGGATGCCGAACGCTGGCTGGCACAGCACGGCGAGGAATGAACAGGAGGGATCATTATGCGAACAGCGGCACTGATAAGCGGTCTGATTCTGGCGCTGGCACTGAGTGGGGCGCAGCAACCGTCGGCGCGTCCCAAATCGGCACAACCTGCCCGGAACAACAAACCCGCCCAATCCGCTCCCAGGCAGACTGCGCCTGGCAACCCGGCGCCTAAAACGGGTTCCTTCACCCTCAAGGGCACGGGCATCAAGTTCTTCTCACGGGCGGACGGCACGCTCACCATCAAGGGGCACGGCTTCGTGATTGTCGGCGACCTGAAGGGCGAAATCCGCGCACAGGGCTTCCGTGAACTCAAACAGCTGCCGCGCGGCGTCAGCCTGAACCCGCCCATCAACCAGCGGTTCCGGGTCTTTCATGGCAGGGGCACGCTCACCATCCAGGGCAAATACGACTCGCTGAAAGCCTCGCTCACTGAAGCGGAGATCAGCTTTCGGGGCGCAGGCAGCTTCGAGATGATGGGCGTCGGCAAGGGTATCCGCAACGGCAAAGAGCTTGTCATCTATCCTTCGGCTGCCACTCCCATCATCGTGCCCGAACCGGCGTGGCAAGCCCAGCCACCACCCGTGCAACCAGCTCCTGGGGCGATGCTGAAGGGGCGGACCCCACCGGCAAACCCGCCCGCAACCCGCAAATAGCCCGCCATGCGACTGCTGGAACTGGAGCTGGAGAACTTTCGGCAGTACGCCCGCGCGGCGGTGGCGTTCGAAACGGGCATCACGGCGATTGTGGGCGCCAACGGCGCAGGTAAGACCACCCTCGTGGAAGCCATCCTGTGGGCGCTGTACGGCGCGAACGCCGCCCGCGGCACCGCCGACACCCTGCGCTTCATGTGGTCGCAGGGCGGCACGCGCGTGCAGGTGCGACTCGACTTCCAGCTCGGCGCCCGACTCTATCAGGTGGTGCGCACCGACAAAGACGCCGCGCTGACCCAGATTCAGAACGGCGTCCACCAGACGCTCGCGCGGGGCACACGCCCCACCACCGAAGCCATCCTGAACCTGCTCGGCATGACCCTCAACCAGTTCCAGACCAGCTTCTGCGCCCGCCAGAAGGAGCTGGAGTTCATGAGCTACGCGCCCGAACGCCGCCGCGAGGAAATCAGCCGCATGCTGGGCTATGAGCGCATCACGAAAGCCATCGACGAAATCGCCCAGCACGCCAAACAGCTCGGCGCCGAAATCGAAGGGCTTCAGCAGGGGCTGGGCGACCGCGAACTCGTGCAGCAACAGATCGAGCAGACGCGCCAGACGCTTGCGTCCTGCGAGCGCGACATCGCCCGCATCGAAGCACAGCTTGCCACCGCCCGCGCCGAATACGAGCAACTCGCCCAGCAACGACGCGAAGCCGAACTCAAAAAGCAGACCCACGACACTCTCCAGAACCAGCTCCGCCTGCTCCAGAACCAGCAGACCAGCATCGACAAACTGCTGGAGCAACTGCGCACGCGCTGGAACCAGATCCAGCAAGCCAGAAGACGCCTGCGCGAGCTTCAATCCGACCTCAAACGCTATCGCGAGGTGCAGCAGCGCCTGAAGGAACTGAACGAACTGGCTCAGGCGGAACAGCAGCGCGCCGCGCTGACCGCCGCTATCGAACAGCTCCAGCCGCATATCGAGCGGCTCCAGAGCCAGCTGCAGCAACTGGAGCAAAAAGCGCACCAGCTGCAGCAACTGGAGCCTGTCATCCAGCAGGCGAACCAGATTCAGGCGGAGCTGAGCGCGTTGCGCCAGCAAGCCGCCCGCGCCGCCGAACGCGCCCGCCTCGAAAATGAGCTGACCACCCTCCAGTCCCGCCTCAACGCCCTCCAGCAACGCCAGCAGGAAGCCGAAAGCCTGCAGGCGCAAATCGCCCAGCTCGAATCACAGCTGAACGAGGGTGAGGCACAACGCGCCGAACTGCAACAGTGCATCGATCAGCTCACCCGGCAGTGGCATCAGCAGCGCACCGACGCCGAAGCCCAGCTGAAACTCCTGCAATCCCGCCTGCAGGAACTCCAGCAACGGCTGGACGAGCTGCACGCGCTGGGTGCGGCGGGCGAGTGCCCCACCTGCGGTCAACCGCTCGGCGACGCCTACCAGCGAATCTGCCACGAGCTGGAGCAACAGCTGCGGAGCGAACAGGACGCCTATCAGCGTCAGCTCGCCCACTGCCAGTCGCTGGAGCGGGAGCCAGAGCCGCTCCAGGCGTATCGGGCACAGCTCCAGCAGCTGATGGCACAGCGCGATTCGCTCCAGCAGCAGCTTGCCGAACAGTGCACCCGCCACGACCAGATTCAAGCCGAACTCGCTGAACAGCCCGCCCTCCAGCAACAGTGCCGCGAGCTGCAGCGCCGGATCGAAGCCATCCCGCCCTATGACCCCCAGCGCGAGCAGGCTCTCATCGAGCACCTGCACCAGCTTCAGCCCCAGCTGGAACTGGCGAACGAGCTGAACATCCAGCTCAAGGAGCGATCCCGTCTCCAGAACGAGCTGAAAGGGTGTCAGGGCGAACTCCGCACGCTTCAGCAGCAGCTTGCCAGCCTGCCCGAAGGCTACGACCCCACCGAACACGCAACCCTGCGCACCGAAGCCGAACAGCTCCAGCCCCTCTATGAAGAAGCCATCCAGCTCAACACCATTCTCAAAGAGGAAGCGCCCACGCGCGAACAGATCGAGCAAGCCCAGCGCGAGAAAGGGGAGCTGCAGGCTCAGCTGGAACAGACCCTGCAGGCGCTGCAGGCGCTCGCCTTCTCACCCGAAGCGTACGCGCAAGCCCTGCAACGGTGTGCCGATGCCGAAGCGCAACTGCGCGAGCTGGAGAACCAGCTCGCCTCCCTGCAGGCGACCCGACAGAGCCATCAACAGCACCTGCAGATGCTCGAACAGCAACTCCAGCAGATTCAGGAACGCGAGGAGCTATTGAAACACCGTCGCCGGGAGCAGCTGCTTTATGAAACTTTGCGCAAGGCGATGCAGGCGTTCCGCACCGAGCTGAACCAGCGCCTGCGCCCGATGCTCGCCAGCTACGCCACCGAGTTCCTCACTCACCTCACGGGCGGGCGCTACACCCAGCTGGAGCTGGACGAGGAGTACCGCTTCCACCTGATGGACGATGGCATGCGCAAGGCGGTCATCTCCGGGGGCGAGCAGGACATCGTGAACCTCTGCATGCGCCTCGCGCTCGCACGGCTCATCACCGAGCGCGCGGGTCAGCCCCTCTCCCTGCTGATACTGGACGAGGTGTTCGGCTCGCTGGACACCGACCGCCGCCAGAATGTGCTGATGCTGCTCAACAACCTGCGCGACTGGTTCGAACAGATTCTCATCATTTCGCATATCGAGGAGATCAACGAGGCGGCGGATCGCACGCTCTATGTGGTGCGCGACGAGCGCACGCGCGCCAGCACCATCCTGACCCGCACCGCCGACCCACTGTCTGACCTCGCCCTCACCGACCCCGACGCCTGACCCTTCAATCGTTAGCCTTCCTCACCCTGAGCCTTTTCCTGGAGGCGAGCAGGGGAAACCAGCTAATCACTCTATGCCCCATTCGGGCACGAGCGGCTGCTCCACCTTCAGCAGTTGCAGGGCGCGGGCGACGATGGTATCGACGGCTTCTTCCAGCGTGCGCGGGCGGTTATAGAAGGCGGGGCAGGCGGGCAGAATCGTCGCGCCCGCCTCCGCCGCCAGCAACATATTGCGCAGATGCACGCGATTGAACGGCGCCTCGCGCACCACCAGAATCAGCGGGCGACGCTCCTTGAGGCACACATCCGCCGCGCGGGTCATCAAATCGTCCGACGCGCCGTTCGCGATGCGTCCCAGCGTGCCCATCGAGCAGGGGATAATCACCATGCCGTCGTGGCGGAAGCTGCCACTGGCGGGCGGCGCGAAGTAGTCGCGCGGCTGAAGCACCTTCAGCCCGTCCCACGCCTCGCCTAACAGCGTTTCCGCGCCGAGCGTCTCGCGCGTGACGGGCAGCTCCAGCTCCGTCTGCAGCACCTGAATGCCCTGATCGGAGCAGATGAGGTAAATCTCGCGGAACTGTTGACGCGCCGCCTGCAAAAAGCGCAGGGCATAGAGCGCACCACTCGCGCCCGTGATGCCCATCACCAGCCGACCTGTGGTTCCCATCCACCCAGAGCATACCCCATCGGGTATCCTTCTTCTGCAGGGAGGCGAGCTAATGGCGAAGCGTGGCGTGATGGAGGTGTCGCTCATCTTCCCGCCCGCCGAGATCATCCAGCGGTACTATAAGGGGCTGATCTATCTGGCGGCGCGCACCTGCTACAGCGAGAAGACACCCCAGCAAATCTGGGACGAGTTCCTGTCCGATAAAGTGCCACCCGAACGGGTGCATAGCCTGCTCACGCATGTGATCGAATCGGGACACCACAGCACAATCGAGCATATCAGCTTCACCTTCGCGATTTCGGGGGTGAGCCGCGCGCTCTCGCATCAGCTGGTACGCCACCGAATCGGCGTCGCGTTCGACCAGCAGAGCCAGCGCTATGTGAAATATAAAGAACCCCTCTATGTGACCCCACCCTCCATCGAGGCACTGCCTGAAGCGCTGCAGGAGTTCGAACGCCTGCGCGACACGAGTGAGGAGGTCTATCACCGCTTCCTGCAGATGGGCATTCCCGCCGAAGATGCCCGATTCGTGTTCCCGAACGCTGTCACCACCAATCTGATTATGACGGTGAACCTGCGCCAGCTGATGCACATGGCGGGTCTGCGCCTCTGCACGCTCGCCCAGTGGGAGATTCGGCAGCTCTTTAAGCTCATTCGCAAGGAGCTGATGGCTGCTGACCCCTACTTTGGCAGGCTGCTGGTGCCCAAGTGCGTGCCGTTAGGCTACTGCGATGAGAAACGCAACGAGGACGAACACTGCAAGATTCGCCCGCACCGCAATTCGGTCTTTCACGTGTGGGAGCTTTATAAACAGGGCAGACTCATCGAGAGGGGCGACGCGGAGTAAAGGGGTATAATTATGATGGGTGTGATGGGATGAATCTGCGAATCGCGCTGACGGACGAGTTGCTGGCGCATGCGGAGCTGGTGGCGCAGGTGTTCCTGCAAGCGATGTACACCTCCATCGGCGAGCGGATGCTGGAGGAGCTGGCGGAGTCGGAAGTCACCTACTCGCAGATGCAGGCATTGCGCTACTTGCGCACGCATCGGCGCGTGACGGTGGGCGACCTTGCGGAGGGGCTGAACATCTCCTATCCGTCGGCGACCAACATGGTGCATCGGCTGGAGAAGAAGGGGCTGATTCGGCGCATCGCGAACCCGCGCGACCGCCGACAGGTGGGGCTGCTGCTCACCGACGAGGGACGCCAGCTGATAGAACAGATCGACCAGGAGCGGCGGCAGCGGTTCGCCCGCGTGCTGGCACAGATGGACGAACGCGACCGCCATGCGTTCATCAACGGGCTATCGGCGTTCATCCGCGCGGGGCTGGCATCGGGCACGCTGAAGGTGGACGAGGTATGCCTGCACTGCGGCACCGGCGCCGACCCCCTCTGCCCCCTCGTCGAACTGCACTCACCCGAGATCTGTCGGTGAGTTCAAGCCAAGATCGATTCATTAGAAGCAGGAGTCAGATCGCCTGGAAACGAATCTTCTGAACGGAGGGCGGTGATGCCCGCGCGCTTTGTGTATGGAGTCGTTGACGAGCAGTTAGGGCGTTCACGCGATGGCGCTCTCGTCCGGCATCCACGCCTGCGCGGGGGGACGCCATGAGCTGCCAGACCCAGCCCTTCCACGACCTCCTGCGCGACCTGCCCGAA
>JBBIJY010000018.1:0-58887 GCA_037445735.1 Armatimonadota bacterium
TGGTGCGCACGATGGCGTCAGATTACACGCTGTCTGGGTTCCAGTGGCGTGGGGTGTGGGGTGAGGTTCAGAGTTCGCTCGGTGCTGGCAGGGGTTATTGCGCCAATCTGGGTCATTTGGAGGATGAGACGGGCTTGGTCTATATGCGAGCGCGGTATTATGAGCCTTTGACAGGTCGGTTCATCTCGGAAGACCCTGCGCGGGATGGTGTGAACTGGTATCTCTATGCCGATGGGAATCCTGTAGGGCTAGTAGATGTCCACGGTCTATTCACGATGATTGACTTAGGACTTGCCAGCCTATTTGAAGGACTATTGGAGCGTGGTGACTCTCTTGCTGCACAAGCAGCCCAACAATGGGGTAAACAAAAGATTATAGATGCATGCTCCTATTGGTCAGGTAGAATCTTTGGAGAGATCTTTCAAATGGAGGTCGAGCTACCATTTGGTGTTGATTTTCAAAAAGGATATGTTAAGCTAACTTTTAGGAATGTCAAAGGCTATATAGGTCTGGATTTCACTGGTCATCATGGGCGTCCTCACATTGACTTTACTGGCGAATTTGCGCATTATATCAAAAAGAACTTTATGATAGGGTTGCCTGGTCCTATTCGTCTCGATCTATTCGCTGAAGGATTTCTGCAGGGTATTCTCCGATGAGTGAGCAACTTCCTATCCTCTGTATCTTGTCAGAAGCAACTTGGGTAAGGGCGGATTGGACTCATATGCGATCCGACCTTAAGGCAGAGCGCAAACTCACCGCGTGTTTTACAAACGTCTATCAGTATGACGCGAGCGGTCAGAGAAAGCCAATAACTGATTGGGAAGCCGCGAAACGAGAGTGTCTTATTAATATTGGGAATCATTTTAGTTTTAATTTTCTTGTGGAGGTAATTAAAAAAATTGTTGGAAATCGTAAAGGTTTTTTGGTTTATAGTGGTAGCACGACTGAATATAGTTCGGCTGAGCCTCTTGTAATCACTCCTACGTTCAAGGCTTGTCGTGATCCAATCTATGCCGTGACCTTTGCGGCTTCGTGCGCAGAAGAATTTCCTCTGTTACAAGGTTTTCCTCCAGGAGACACCCCTATAGATCATTTCTATCTAGGCTGGTTCCCTGAGAAGGATAGTGACATAATAGACGTGATCTTGGAGCGATGGCAGAGGTGGCCCTCCCCCGATTTTTCACCTTTTTTACCGAATGGTCCATCACCTTCGCTTTATTCCGTGGAAATCACTTTCTTTGGAGAAGAGAACACTATGTTGGGGTTGTATGTTGGAGAGACTTTTGAGAATCGTGTCTGCGTAAAGTGGCTTCGTGAGGTGTTTGGGACAGAGGTGCTGCTAAAGCGATTGATTCGTGGTGAATTGTGGCGCTGGGCATTTGCTGGTTCGTACGAGGACCTAGAAGAAGTACAATCGATTGAGGAATAGAACAGGAAATTCGTGGCGGGTGGAGTATCTGTGTGTTGGGGAGAGATGGTGTGGGTGCTCTTACAAAATGGATCCTGATACTGTACCCCTGATAGCCTGTACCGATGGACTTTCACGCTTGCACCGATATATTGGTGAATGGCGATGCGGATTCTGGAGATTGTGTCGGGCAGGGATGCGTGCGGGGCGACGGTGCATACCCTTCAAATCGCGAAGGAGCTGCATCGGCGCGGCAACACGGTCTATCTGCTGGGACGACCGGGCGCGTGGGTCTTGCAGCAAGCGCGGGTGGCAGGCGTTCCCACGCTGGAATCGGAGTTGCGACGACTGCCCCTGCACGATTTGCGAGCCGTTGCCCGCTTCTGCCGCGAGCAACAGATAGAGGTGATTCTGGCACACATGTCGCGGGCGAACAACTTTGCGGTGTGGTTGCGCCGCCTGACAGGTATTCCCGCTGTGTTGCGCGCGCATGCGCACACGCTGCACTTCCACTGGCGCATGGCAGACCATATTATTGCTGTCTCGGAGCAGACGCGCCGCTATCATATGCGCTACAATCGCGTGCTGCCGCATCGCATCAGTGTGGTGCACGGTTTTATTGAGCCGGAGCGGTTGCCGCTGACCGATAAGGCGGTTCGGGCGCAGATGCGGGCGGAGCTGGGGCTGGAGCCGGGCGCGTTTGGGGTGGGCGTGGTGGGCAATATCCTTCCGCGCAAGGGTCAGATTTATCTCGTTCGTGCGTTGCCCTCGGTTGTGCGCGAGGCGCCGCAGGTGCGCGTGCTGCTGGTGGGTGCCGTGCATCCGCCCCGCTATGGCGAGCAGATTCGGCGTGCAATCGAGCGGCTCCAGCTGGAGCCGTATGTGCACTGGCTGGGCGTGCGCTCGGATGTGCCGCGCCTGCTGCAGGCGTTTGATCTCTACGCGCTGCCGACGCTGAACGATATGCTACCGATGGCGTTGCTGGAGGCGATGTGGATGGGATTACCCGTGCTGGCAACGCGCGTGGGCGGTATTCCGGAGGCGGTGCGTGACGGGATCGACGGCTGGCTCGTGCCGCCGCGCGATCCCGCTGCACTGGCTGACGCGCTGCTGACGGCAATCCGTCAGCCCGATGAGCGTGCCCGCCGCGCCCACAACGCCCACCAGCGCATCGCCACCAGCTTCACTGCCCCGCAAAAGGTTGCCGAGATTGAGGCGATTCTGCAGAAGGTGGTGGATTCACAGCCATAGGTGAACCCCTCAGGCGTGCTCCTTAGCAGGTGCTGTTCAGAATACACAGGAAGCTACTTCAGCAGCGCCATCCGATAATCCACCACGCGATTCCGGTTGGCTGCGTCATCCGCATGGGTACCTTCTCTGGGTCAACTGCCTCAGGTAAAATCGCTCTTGATGCAGCCGCTGGTGGGCGTGATTATGGGGTCGCAATCGGACTGGGAGACGATGCGCCATGCGGTGGAGACGCTCGAATCGCTGGGCGTGCCGTATGAGGTGCGCATCGTGTCGGCGCATCGCACGCCGGACTTACTGTTCGAGTATGCCAGCACGGCGGAGTCGCGCGGGCTGGAGGTGATTATTGCAGGCGCGGGCGGCGCGGCACACCTACCTGGTATGACGGCATCTAAAACCACCCTGCCCGTGCTGGGCGTGCCCATCGAATCGCGGGCGCTGAACGGGCTGGATTCGCTGCTGTCGATTGTGCAGATGCCGGCGGGCGTGCCCGTGGGCACGCTTGCGATTGGCAGAGCGGGCGCTGTCAACGCCGCGCTGCTGGCAACGGCAATCCTGGCGAACAAGTATCCCCATTTCCGCGAGGCGCTCCGCACCTATCGCCAGCGGCAGACCCTGGCGGTGCTGGAGAACCCCGATCCGCGAACGGAGTCGCAGCAGGGATGAGAGTGGGCATTCTGGGCGGTGGACAGCTGGGACGCATGCTGGCGCTGGCGGGCTATCCGCTGGGCATCACCTGTGAGGTGTTGGATCCTGCACCCGACGCATGCGCAGGTCAGGTCGCACCCCATCGCTGCGCACCCTTTGATGACCTGCATGCGCTGGCGGCGTTCGCCGACGGCAAGCGGTGCATCACCTATGAGTTCGAGAATGTGCCTCCCCAAGCCGCTGAGTGGCTGGCGATGCGCCTGCCTGTGCGACCGACCCCGCGCGCACTGGCGATTTTTCAGGATCGGCTGACCGAGAGGGAGTTCCTGCGTTCGCTGGGCATTCCCGTGCCCGCCTTCGCCCCGATTGAGCCGAGTGAGCCAGAGCGTGCGCTTCAGCAGGTGGGGCTGCCTGCCATCATCAAAACGCGCCGATTCGGCTACGACGGCAAAGGTCAATGGCGCATCGACACCGAAGAGCAGTACCTGCGCATCGTGCGTCAGCAGTCTCAACCGCTGCTGATGGAGGCGTTCGTCGCTTTTGAGACCGAGCTGTCGATCATCGGCGTGCGTTCGCTGCAGGGCGAAGTGGCATGCTATCCGCTGATTGAGAACATTCACGGAGGCGGCATTTTGCGCTATTCGTTCGCGCCCGCCCGCGTGGACACAAGCCGCTTGCAGCCTGTGGCGGAGCGGTTCATCGCGACCCTGTTCGATGTGCTGGACTATGTGGGCGTGCTGACCATCGAGCTGTTTCTGGTGGGAGGACGCCTGCTGGTGAACGAGGTCGCGCCGCGCGTGCATAACAGCGGGCACTGGACAATTGAGGGCGCGGAAACGAGCCAGTTTGAGAATCACCTGCGGGCGATTCTGGGCTGGCCGCTGGGCAGCACCACCCCGCGCGGCTACTGCCTGATGGCAAACCTCATTGGTGAGCTGCCCGACCCCCAATCGGTATTGACCATCCCGAACGCGCATCTGCATCTTTACGGCAAGCAACCGCACGCAGGCAGAAAGTTGGGACACATCACCCTGCGACACGACACCCCCGAAGAGCGCATGCAGGGCTTCGAACAGCTGCAGGCGGTTGTTCCGCTGCAGGGTTGACTTACCGCACGGGTATCAGGTAAACTGGGCTGGTCAATCGGCGAGACCGTTCACGGTTTCGCAAAGGGAGGTGACGAATGAGCCGTGGAAGCGGCACCCTTCGGGGAGACGGGTGGCGACGGTACGGCTGGGTGGCAGGACTGGTGCTTGTTGTCAGCGGCGCGGCGCAATCGCGCCCGCCGTCAACATTAGCGGTGTCCTACTGCGTGGAGCGACTGGAGCGCATTGAGCCACCCACCATTTTCGAGGTGAATCATCGCTTACAACCGCGCCAGCGCGTGCTGGTGCAGAAAGGCGAGCCGGGGCTGCAGCGCGTGCGCTGGCGCGTGGTGCAACGCAACGGACGCATTCTGGAGCGCCAGCTGCTCGAATCGGAGCTGTTGAAACCCCCGCAGCCGAATCTCTACCATGTGGGCGTCTATCGGCATATCGCCTCGCGCGGGCAGGTGGCGCGCGGCAATAGCTTCCGCACGACGCGCGTGCTGGAGATGGAGGCGACCGCCTACACCGCGCATCGGAGCGGCGGCGGCACGGGCACGGGGCGTACCGCCTCTGGTCTGCCCGCTGGCTACGGACTGGTCGCCGTCGATCCGCGTGTGATCCCGTTCGGCACAGTGCTGTATATTGAAGGCTACGGCATGGCGATTGCCGCCGATCGCGGACGCGCCATCAAAGGACGCCGCATCGACCTCTATTTCCATTCGCGGCGGGCTGCCCTCCAGTTCGGGCGACGGCGCGTGCGCGTGCATATCCTGCAAATCCATCCTTCGGAGGAGTGAGCGCAATGCAGACAATCAAACAGCAGGAAGTAGCGCTTCTGGTGGGCGGCGAGCGGGTGCGCGCCTATGCCGCCATCCCTGCCCAACCGCGCGGCGGAATGCTGCTCGTGCACGAATGGTGGGGGCTGAACGACTGGATTAAAGAGCAGGCGAACCGTCTGGCGCAGAACGGCTACCTCGCGCTGGCGGTCGACCTCTATCGGGGCAAGGTGGCGACCGATCCCGAAACGGCGCACGAGCTGTCGCGCGCCCTGCCCGAAGACCGCGCCATGCGTGACCTCAAGGCGGGCATCGACTGGCTGCTGCGCCGTTCCGAGCTGCGCGGCAAGAAGGTGGGCGTCATCGGCTGGTGCATGGGGGGCGGGCTGGCGCTGAGCCTCGCGTTGCAGGAGCCGCGCCTGTCCGCCTGCATCATCTACTACGGGCGCCTGCTGACCGACGAGGCGACCCTGCGCCACCTGCGCTGCCCCGTGCTGGGCATCTTCGGCGACCAGGATCGGGGCATCCCCATCGAATCGGTGCGCCAGTTCGAAACGACACTCAAACGGCTGGGCAAGCGCGTGGAGGTGCATATCTTTCAGGGTGCAGGGCACGCCTTCGCGAACCCCAACAACCGCCGCGGCTATAACCCCCAGGCTGCCGCCCAGGCCTGGCGCCTCACCCTGCGATTCCTGAATACCACCCTGAAGTAGCACCTGACCGTATGGAAACAGATAGAGACAGGCGATCCTAACTGGCGCAAGGTGCGCGTGAATGACCTGATTCGGCTTTATGATGCTGCCATCACCTTCACCAGGCCGCACTTTCGGGACCCACGGCTTGCCGAGGGGTTCGGATTAGAATCGCTGTTCACCAAGCTGCGAGGTGCAACCCATGGCGAACCATAAGCGCTGGACACTGATTCTCAAGCTCCGCAGTAATATCGAACTGGAAGGCGATTTGCAGCTGGCGGAGATGGAAATCAGCCGCCTGCTGGACTGCCTGCCTGAGCCACTGGATAGAAGTGAACTTGACTCGCTGGTATCCGAAGGGGTTCTGCTATCTCACGATGCACGCCACTGCCGCAAGAACGGCATAGTTGCCTATCGCGCCAGCACGAATGAATTCGAACCTTTCAAGCTGTTTCAGCGGCTCTCGTTTGTTGAATTGGTGGTCGGGGAAGCAAATATTTCAGAAGGATACTCGGATAAGGCTCTGCAGGCTCTTGAGCGCGTGCCAGCACCTTTTATTCGGCTCGAATCGTGCTACCGCACACTTCGATTCCGTTTGATACCGTTTAATACCGCCGCGGAATGGTCGGATGTGGTCGCTAAGCGTGCCACCAGCCCAGAGGAGGCTATTAAAGCGCTGGAGCGGACACTTAAACTGGCACTTGAGGGCGACTGTACCCATCGAAGAGAGAGCCTGCCAGAACAGGCTATATCTGCCCGATTGACCACGGGACATCTCTTTCACGGGTTGCACATTTACAAAGCGAAGTTCTTCCCTCGTATGGCGCGCGCCATCCTCAATATCTGGGCACCATGCACGAACGCTGTTGTGCTTGACCCCTATGTTGGCAGTGGCACGGCTCTCACCGAGGCAACCGTCATGGGAATGCCGTCGGCAGGCGTGGATATCGATCCGCTGTCGGTGTTAATCGCTCAAGCAAAAGTCAACCTGCTTCATGCGGCAGAGGGAACCATTCGGGAGCAAGCATTGACGGCAATAGAGCGATTGGAGAGCTTAAAGTCGGGGCAACCATCGCTGTTCCAGATACATGATAAGCGCGCCGCTTACGGAGTCATTCCGCCATTCCTCCTGAGACGGATTCCTGCCCCAATACAGGAGGAAATCGCTGGGGACATCGCTCTATCTTTGTCGGCGATTACCGGGCTGGATGAAGCAATTATCCCTTTGCGCGTGGCATTAAGCGACGCCATTTCACGCAAACTCAGATTTCGGTTTCTGGGGTTAGGCTACGGGCGCTTCTCGCTTACCATTGCGCCGTGGCGTATCGCGGAGATGTTTCGCAGCAATCTGGAGTACCTGGCAAAATCGATAGCGGTCTGGTGCTGGTTGCGAGAGGTAGCGCGGATACCACTACCACCTTCAGAGGCGCTGCTGGGCGATGCTCGCGCTCTGCCCTTTGAGAATAACACTTTTGATCTGGTGATTACAAGCCCGCCCTACATGCCCGCCTCATCGGGACGGGAGAACTATCTCAAAAGCAAAGCGCTGGCGATGACGGTTCTCGGGCTGCTCCGCTCCGAGCAGATAGAGGAACAGGAGGCTCGGCAGGTCGGTTCCGTGCATCGCGCGGGCACACTGGAGGAGCTACCGCCAAGGGCGCGGGAGGTCGTGCAGTGGATGGAGTCGGACGAGGTGCGCCGGGTCAAGGCTGCTGCAACGGCTGGATATTTTGCCGACCTTGCCCAATCGTTGCGTGAGATTCGGCGCGTGTTGCGTCCGGGGGGCGCTGTGCCATCGTCGTTGCTCGCCAGCACACCTTCTATCGCTACCGCTCGCGCGAGATTGTGCGGGTGATTGATAACGCGGAGGTGGTCGCGGAGCTGGCAGCCGCGAACGGCTTGCAGGTCGAGACCGCCCTTCATGTGGAACTGAACAAGCAGAACGCGGTCGCACGCCCGCGCTCGCTGGATGCCTACTATGAGACGATCCTGATCCTCCACCACCCAGCCTGAGTCTTCTTCTTTTTGTAGCGGGGTACACTGCGCATGGATGGACCGCCTGATTGTGATTCTGGGTCCGACGGCGGTGGGGAAGACAGCAGTGGGACTGCGAGTGGCGGAGCAGATAGGAGCCGAGATTATCTCCGCCGATTCAGCAGCCGTCTATCGCGGGATGGACATCGGCACAGCGAAGCCCACGCCCGAAGAGCGCGCCCGCGTGCGATTCCACCTGATCGATGTGGCAGACCCGAGCGAGCCGTTCACCGCCGCGAAGTTCCGCGAGCGGGCGCTCGACGCCATTCGCGAGATTCAGGCGCGAGGCAGGCGCGTGCTGATTGTAGGGGGCACGGGACTCTATTTGCGCGTGCTGCTGCACGGCTTCAGCCTCGCGCCGCCGCCCGGCGACCCCGCCGTGCGCCAGAGGCTCCAGCAGGAAGCGCGACAGCACGGCTTGCCCGCCCTCTATGCACGATTGCAACAGATCGACCCCGAAGCCGCCGCTCGAATCCATCCTAACGACGCCGTGCGCATCGTGCGCGCGCTGGAGGTGTACGCGACCACAGGCAAGCCCATCAGCCAGTGGCAACGGCGCGCCGAATCGGAGCTGCCCGCGCTCAAGTTCGGACTGACCATGCCCCGAAACCTGCTCTACCAGCGCATCGACGCGCGCGTCGACCAGATGATGGCGCAGGGATTTCTCAACGAGGTGCAGAATCTGCTCTCGAAAGGGTACAATAAAGACCTGCCCGCCCTCAAAGGGTTGGGCTACCGGCATCTGATCGCCCATCTGATGGGCGAATGCACGCTGGACGAAGCGGTCGCACGCTGGAAACGCGACACGCGACGCTTCGCAAAGCGTCAGATGACCTGGTTCCGTCGGGAGCCAGTCATCCGCTGGCTCGATGCCAGCGCGGGCGTGGAAGCGACCGCGCAACAAATTGTGCAGATGATTGCGCAACAGGGAGGGCAAGATTATGGCAAAAGCGATTAACTTGCAGGATATGTTTTTGAATCAGGTGCGCAAGGAAGGAATCGGCGTCACTGTCTACCTGAGCGGAGGCATCCAGCTGCGGGGGGTTGTGCGCGGCTTCGACGCATTCACCATCCTGCTGGAAAGCCCGGGCAAGCCCGTGCAACTGGTGTATAAACACGCCATCACGACGATTGTGCCGTCGCGACCCGTAACGGGCTACGGTCCCGGTCGCCCCCAGCAGGAAACCAGCGAGTACGAAGAGTGAGTCGGCGAGCGTTCGTTAAGCTGCAGGGCAACGGCAACGACTTCGTGCTGGTCGACGCGCTCGATCCCGCCTGTGGCTGGCAGGGGGAGTCGGGGACGGCTCCCGACTGGAGCCGCTGGGCGGTTCGGCTGTGCGATCGGCGGTTCGGCGTCGGCGCGGACGGCTTGCTGGTCGTCGAACGGGGCGAGCAGGCGCCCTATCGGATGCGCATTTTCAACCCCGACGGCAGCGAGGCGGAGATGTGCGGCAACGGCATCCGCTGCTTCGCCCGCTACCTGCTGATGCGCTGGGAGCCAGGCGCACCAACCGTTGCGATTGAGACGGGCGCCGGAGTGCGATTCGTGCACCGTGCCGACGCCGAAGGGCGGCAGCTGACCGTCGAGATGGGCGTTCCGCGCCTCGCCCGCCGCGAGGTGCCCGCGCTCGGCGAGCCGCCTGACCAGCCGATGCTCCAGCAGCCACTGGAGATCGGCGGGCAAACCCTGCGGGTGAGCGCGGTCAACACGGGCACGCCCCACGCCGTGCTGTTCACCGAGGATGTGCAGGCGTTCCCGCTGGAATCGGTCGGCGCCGCTATCGAAAATCATCCGCTCTTCCCCCAGCGCGTGAATGTGCAGGTGGCTCAAATCGTGCGACCCGATTATGCCCTCGTGCGCACATGGGAGCGGAGCGCGGGCGCCACGCTCGCCTGCGGCACCGGCGCATGCGCCGTCGTGGTCGTGGGACACCTGCTCCAGAAACTGAACCGCTGCGCCACCATCCGCATGCCCGGCGGCGAACTGCTCATCGAATGGCGCGACGACAACCTGCTATTGATGACCGGACCCGCCGATGCAGTGTTCAAGGGCGAGCTGAGCGGGTGGTGGGACGAAACCTCAACCGAAGGAGGCTGACATGGCAGTGATTCGTGTGCTGGTGTGGGACGAGAACCCGCCCCATGTGGCGAAGGCGATCTACCCTGAAAGCATTCGGGGCACAATCGCGGACGGCTTGCGCGAGCTGGGCGGCGACAGCCTGCAGGTGCAGACCGCGCACCTCGATGAACCCGAACAGGGCTGCTCGATGGAGCGCCTGCGCCAGACCGATGTGCTGATCTGGTGGGGACATGTGCGGCACGCGCAGGTGTCGGACGAGACCGTCGAGCGCATCCGCCAGCGCGTGCATCACGAGGGCATGGGGCTTGTGGTGCTGCATTCGGGACACTATTCCAAGCCGTTCCAGCGCGTGCTGGGCTGTACAGGTCATCTCAAAGGCGGCTGGCGCGAGAAGCACCCACCCGAACCCGAACAGATTCGCGTGTGCGCGCCGTGGCACCCGATTGCACAGGGCATCGAGGACTTCGTGATCGAGCATGAGGAGATGTACGGCGCGCCTTTCGATGTGCCGCCGCCGCTGGTGGTTGTGTTCCAGTCCTACTTCCCTGAAGGGGGCGAGAGCTTCCCCAGCGGGCTATGCTGGACGGTGGGCGACGGCATCGATCCGGACTTCACCTCTGGTCCGGGCGGCGGCGTGCATCAGGGCTACGGCATCGGGCGCGTGTTCTACTTCCGACCCGGACACGAATCGGTGCCCACCTACCATCACCCGATAGTGCGCCGCATCATCTATAATGGGGTGCTGTGGTGCGCGAAGCGGACGGGGTAATCGATCTGCGTTCCGACACGGTGACTCAGCCGACGCCCGCCATGCGCCGCGCGATGGCGGAGGCAGAGGTGGGTGACGATGTGCTGGCGCATTTAGACCAGCCCCTTGAAAAACGCGCATCCGATGTGCTATACTATAGACCAGCGTAGCAGAATACAAAGAAGTGGGAGGCAGACCATGCGACGGCTGACGATGGATGGTCACAGTGGCTTTGTAAGAATCCTCACAACCCGCTTCAATCCAGCGGGGGGGGGGGGTGGATGCTGCGCCAAGGTCGATCTCGAGCTAAGTTGGTGATCTACCCGGTGGCTGCGTTGCTTCTATTGATGAGGGTAGTTGCTCAGGTGCCTGACGAAAGATTCGCTCGAATTGTGCCGGAGATCCTATCGGCTGCGGCTCAAAATGGCTCCCTTGTAAAATTTGAGAACGATAGTGTGCAGGGTATTGCGGGCGTTAACAGGGTGGTTGTGCCTGCTGATGGGCGCAGTTTAGCCTGGGGCGTAATTCGACTCACTGATAAACAGGGACAGCCCATTTCCGATGAAGTGGTCGAAACATCGGTCAGTGAAGGCAGATTGCATATCATTGGTAGAAATCCGCTAACGGATCCTGCAGGCAATCTTGTCTTTGCTGTTCAGGCAGTTGAGGGGCGTACTGTATCGGCAACGGTACGATTTTACTTTCCACGACTGCAAGCAGGTGGTCAAATAGACCTGCTCTTTTACACAGATTACTTTGCGCCTGCTGATGGGTGCGATGGTATACAAAGCGCATCGGTTTTCTATAGACCTGTGATTTCTGAAGGGCAACTCGAAGTATGTTTTCCATCTCAGTTCGCCGATATGTTTGGTATGGAAGTGGATTCATCGCCCTATGTGCCTGCCTTTGATTTTGAAGCAACTTTTCGCGCCACCAATCGTCCTACTGAGGCTTTCAGTGAAGTTAGTTTCTCGCTGTATAATGCTTCTTGCTGCTCTCCTCCTGGGCAATGCAGAAGATCGGTGTGTTATTGCGACGATGGTATACACGGTTATCCTGCAAGCAGTAATCTACTCTCATCGTACTTGCTTCCAAATGATGATGTTGTTGCCGAAGTGGAGTATCTGGTATATTCGCCTGGAGGGGGCACTGTTTGTTCGCAAGAGTTTACCTACACAGTTCGTAATCCAATATTAATTATAGAAGATCTAGAAGAGCTTTATCTTTTCGATCATCCTTATGAATCTGATTTTCGTCAACCCGCAAGGATATACATCTCGATTGAATCGCCTCTTGTCAGGGCAGAAAGAGGATGGTGGTGGTATAATTCCGCATTCTATTTGCAAGTCATGGTACGAAATCAGCCAGAAATTATTCCTGTTACTGTCCCCACAACACAGCCTATAGAAGTAGTGATACCTTCTATCTCTTCTGGTACGGTTAATCCAATAGAGATAAAATTGTTTAGAAATATTTCGTTAAATAACCAAATCGAAGTTGATGGAACACATGGTTATTTGAATTTGAGAGTGGACAGAATCTATGCTCTGGGTAGAGATTCCGTTACCCGCACTTTTGATTTTGAGATTACTTACACCTTAAGTCTATCGCGCCAGCTATCCACTTCGCGGGGAGCATCATCGGGTGTAGTTATTGTGCGTGATCCCGCCAACGAGGTGATATACCGCTACACGGTACCACCTCAAAAGCTTACATTAGGTTCGCATACGGTGGTGGTCAAGATTCCAGAGGATCAGATGCTTCGTTTTGGGCGATATGTTTTTGTGCCGCACTTTATAGATGATTTGGCAGATTACTACCGCAATCGGCAACCGAAGTTGGCACGCGTAAGCGGCACACTGCATTTTGATACGCCTAACAGTCCATATGATATATTCGGCTCGGATTACCTTCGTCGTCTGCACCCTTATTACACAATATATAATATTTCAAATGATTTAAGAAATAATTTAGCCCGTCAAAGTTTCCCCACCGAAGGCGAAACATGTTTCCTTATTGCAGCAATGTCTCGCTATCTCTATGAGCCTATACCCCAGGAGCTCAACGGCGCATTGTTTGTGGGGGAAGACTACTGGCGGGATAATGGAGGTGCGCGGCGTCCCAATCCACCTTCGAATAGCCACATCGATGAATTCTTTGGTGCATTACGATACCGGGGCAGAATACCCTTCTTCACCAATAATCGCCAAGCAGAAGCACTGGGTACTGACTGGCGTTTATGGCCGGGGCCGAAACTGGAATTCCGATGGCTCAAGCTTTCACATGTCGCCAGTAATGAAGAGAGGCGGCTATATTACTGGAAATATCAGGACACTTCATGCCTCAGCCCAAGTTATGTATGGCGTTCCAGAGTGGGAACTCACTACTTTGCAGTTGCTGTAACTTCACCGTCACTGGATCACTATGTTGTTTCGGGGCCATATGTTGAGCGCAACCAGAATCGAATCATCTCCAAGCAACGGTTTGAACGGCTGCTTCGCAGTGGTCAACTGATAAGTCGGTACGCTTCGGATGGTTTTACCGCTCCGCTACGGATATCCAGCAAGCGTTCGTATGCCGATGTGGCAACGCAGGAATACAAGCGGAGGGTGATTGAATGGGCAAGCACCTTTGTAAATGTACGCTATGAGTGGGGTGGTTGCTGGTTTGGTGGGCGTGCCCACCCCAGCCAGCGCGATAGTGGTGGCTTTGCCGGCTATGAAGGCTTTGGCATCGACTGCTCCAAACTGGTCAGCGCAGCAGCGATGATGGCGGGTCTACGCTGGGATCGGCGGAATAATATTCGCTGGTGGGATATCGGCGGTGTTCACTTTGCTGATAGGTATCCTTATACATCGGGCTGGAACGTTGCTCGCGCGTGGGCTTTCTGTTCCCACTCTTAAGATAGGTATCCTTATACATCGGGCTGGAACAGCAACGAGGAGGCGCGCCTGAACGCAGAGCCCGGCGATATCTTGGTCAAGTATGGTGCCCATGTCGCCATCATCGCACAGTTTGCACAAGTTAGGAATAAGATCAATCTGAGAACGGGTCAAGTCACGGACCGATACATCTGGGCGACAATTATTGACTCTTCTGGTAGCTATAACGGGGTGACCATCAACACTGGTTCCCATCTTACTCGCTCCCATACACGGATTTCCAGAGGTAATGAGAGGCGTTCTGATACTGTAGGAATTCTGATGGAACATTTAGATGATAGGGGAAAAACTTACACTCTGCGTCAGCTACGGCAGATTCAAAACTAAGTGAGGTGAGAGCAATGCGATGGACACAGCACACACGAGAAACATTCGGACAAACCGTCCCGGTGATGCTGTTGATATTGATCGGCATGCTGGCAATTGCTGCCGCCAGCTTCGGACGAAAAGCCACTGTCCAAACGGATTCCCAGCCCGTTTCCCTGTTCAAGATCACTTATGGCGAAGAGCCAACGAAACTTCGCCTGCGTTTCCCCGGCTCCCTGCGGCTCGGCGAGGAAGAGGAGGAGCCATTGTTCGGCGGTGGACCAACCACCTTTTGTGTCAGCTGGGATGGGCAGCTGTTTTATATCGCCGATCCCCTGCGCGTCTATGGCAAAGACCTGAAACCACCGCAGCCGTCTGATGATGAAGTAGAGGAAGAGAGGAATGAGGAGCTAGTCCCCTGGGTGCAGGTTTACAATCGTCAGGGGCAGTGGGTACGCACGATTAAAATCAAGTACGGTTTCCCATCCCGGATACGCGTGGACGAGCGAGGCTGGCTCTATGTGGATGACGCTGGGCGTGGTGTGGCAGTCTACCGTCCTGACGGCGCTTATGACCAGCAGCGAACGGAGGCGATTGCGGCAGAAATCCGACGAGCAGAAACGGAGCATCGCTTAGACCCAGAGCTTAAACCCGAGTTTTTCGAGGTTGACCGTCAGGGCAGGGTCTACTTTCTGGCTAATCAAATCGTCTCAGAAGAAGGTGAACCAAGTATCTCCAGTTGCGTTTGCTGATCGTTCACCCTGACGGTGGTTACAATCTCCTTGATTACAGTGACTACAATCAGTGTGGGATTGATCGCTATCGCGGTGACGTTATTATGGGCAACTATGACGAACCCGCTGAAGGTCAGATGGAGATTGAGTTTGTAATCTCACCCTTCGGCGAGGGGAATCGTGAGAGGCGAAAAACCATAACTCTGTTTAAGGTTGAGCCCTACAAGCGTGTTCGTCCGAACGGCGAGGTGGTGCAGAAGTTTGACTGGCAGCTGGACATTTCTGATCAGGTGCCGAATGTGTGGGATGGTTTCGTCGGTACTGAGAACCTTGCAAATCAGATGGCGATTGCCACTGACGAGGCGGGACGCCTTTATCGGGTATATACGGCGGCGCGGCGCCGCTGGGTGAGGTTAGATGACCCCGACGATCCTAATCGTGGCATGGCTTTACAGGAAGGTTTCTGGATTATTGAATTCACTTCTGATGGGCGATACATTCGCTCGCGCGCCTCCAACCTCCGCTTGATTGGCAGCTACGGACACCAGTCGAACCTTGTCGGATCAACCACCAACCTCTGGGATGTGGACAAGCATGGTAATGTGTACTGGATGGAGTTTCATCCGCGCTATGTGGAGATCAAGATGGCGCCGCGTTAGTCGTTGGGCAGGTTAGCCGTTTCTGGTTCCTGCCAATAGCGGGTATCAACGGGTATAAATGGAGCGTACTTTTCACTGGTGGAACCTGTGGAACCTGCATGCGGGCGCGATGGGCACAACTCGGATGGCTACTGTTGGCTCTGTTAGCCGCTGGGCTGTTTGGGCTGCTGCCGCAAGGGTTGCCTTCGGTGCGCTGGCTGCTGATGGCGCCCTTCCGCAAACTGCAGCTCAACTCCCCGCGTGAACGGCGTTTGTAGCCTACCTCTGAGGGATTGAAACGCGATTGACAAACGATCTATTGCGCATTCGGCGAGAGGCGCAGGCGTTTCGTGCTTACGAGGCGCACGCCCGCGCGGTATTTCCCGATCCTGCCCGGATGGGCGCCTTATCGGAACAGTTCCTTAAGCGCACCTTCGCGCCGCTCTATCGGCTGCGCGCGGCAATCGCGATAGGGTTCTGTATCCTGTGGACCCTGCTGGCGATGGGGCTTGCCCTGATGATAGCGCGTCGCGTGCGCCCCGACGGATTCTGGCTCTTTGGAGCCGCACTGCTAACAGGATGGCTGGCAGCGTTTCTGTTCAGTTTCACCAGCCTGTCAGCCATCGGCACCGCTTCCCTCGCGGAAATCCGAACTGGCTTCTTTGGCGACCCTTATATTACCGCAGGGCAGGCTGAACAGGAGCGGTTTCAGAGCGCGCTGCTCAGGGCGCGAACCGATATCGCCAGCATCGGCTTCTGGTCGGGCTTGGGGCTGTTGCTGCTGATGCTGGGCATCACATATGCCCGCGCTCGAAGCCGCAAACCGCTGCTGGGTTATGAGCGGTTTCTGAAGGCGCTACCATGGGTGCTGAGCCTGATAATTCTGGTGCTGATCTATCTGTTTGCCCTCTACGCATCAGCAGAGCATGAAGCCAGCCAGCGAGTGGAGCAGCGGCTTCGTAACGAGCGGCTCCTCATGGGTGGGGTATAATCCGCTCAAAGGAGGGTCGGACGATGGTGGAACGACCTGACGAGCAGGCGACACAGGCGCAGCCAGGCGATAGGGAACAGGCGATGCAGGGCACCGATGTGCCCACCCTGCTGCAATACACGCTCCATCTCTATATTGCCGCTGCCTGGCAGATGATGGGGCTGGTGCCCGATCCCATCACGCACCAGATTCGCACCGACCTGCAACAGGCGAAAATCGCCATCGATTGCGCCGACTTTCTGGCAGGACACCTGCGACCGTTCGTCGAAGAATCGACGATGCGGGAGTATCAGCGACAGATTCGCGATTTGAAAGTGAACTATGTGGCGCGTGTCGGGGCAGCCGGCGGCTCCGATACGCCAGGCACGGAGGCGTAAGATGGACATCGGGACATGGGCACGCACCCTTGCGCAGGGTCTGAATCGACGCATCTTAATGACGCTGGCATCGCTGCCTGTGCGGGCGCAGTTGTGGACGCGCGACGCGCTGGCGACTGCGCGCACGCTGCCCGCCACCATCCGCGAGCAGATTCGACACTGGCGGGGACAGACACTGACTTTGCCGCTGGAGGAGCAGCGCGCGCTGCTCGCCGAGTTCTATGAGCGTTACGAGCAACTGACTGAACTCATCTGCGACGCCGCCTTCTGCGGCACAGGTGAACCGTTCCAGCAGCCGTATGCGGCGCTGCGCTCCTGGCTGCAACGCGCCTATCCCCATCTCCGCCCCTACCTCTGCGCCCACCTGAACTATGACCCCAGCGACGAAGCCGTCGGACTCAAAGCGCGGGGTCAGCCGACCGACGCTTTTGAGGCGCTCTTCTGCTTCGAAACGCTGGAGGCGCTGATTCAGGCGGACGAGGGCGACTTAATCGGGCGCATCGAGCGCACGCGCAGCGCGCTCTACCGCTACGCCGATTACATCCGACAGTGGTTGCCATGAGAAGCGATGCTCGAAGTGGGCAGACGGAACTCACGCGGCGCGAGTTCCTCCGGCAAGCCGCGCTGGGCGCCGCCGTGTTCAGCTTCGGCATCCTGACCGCCCGCGCCAACCAGCAGGAGAAGGTGCGCATCGGTGTCATCGGCACGGGCGCACAGGGGCAGAACCTGCTGCGCCAGCTGATGGCAATCCCTACTGCCGAAGTGGTCGCCCTCTGCGACATCTATGCCCCTCACCGAATCAGCGCCCTCGAAATCACAGGTGGGAAAGCCCAATCTTACACCGACTATCGCGCCCTGCTGGAACGCAAGGACATCGAGGCGGTGGTGGTCGCCACGCCGCTGCACCTGCACGCGCCCATCAGCATCGACGCGATGCGCGCGGGCAAACATGTGTTCTGCGAGAAGGCGATTGCCTACTCGCTGGAGGCGGCGAAGGTGATGGCGCGCACCGCCCGCGAAACGCGCCGAATCCTGCAAATCGGGCATCAGCGCCACTACAATCCCATCTACGAGCAGGCATATCGGCTCATTCAGGAGGGCGCAATCGGGCGTATCACCCATGTGCGGGCGCTGTGGCACCGCAACGGCAGCTGGCGCCGCGCCGTGCCCAACCCCAAATTCGAACACCTGCTCAACTGGCGACTGTATAAAGAATATTCGCACGGGCTGCTGACCGAACTCGCCAGCCACCAGCTGGATGTGATCAACTGGTTTCTGGGCAGCTATCCGATAGCGGTGGTCGGTACAGGCGGCATCGATTACTGGAAAGATGGGCGCGAAGTGTACGACAATGTGGAACTGCTGTACGAATACCCGAATGGGGTTAAGGTGGTCTACAGCAGCATCACGGCGAACGCCTACGACGGCTACGGCGAGTGGTTCATGGGCGATCAGGGCACGATTGTGCTGACGGAGGAGAACAAAGGGTTGCTCTTTCGGGAGCCGCGCGCGGGCAAGCTGGAGTGGGAGCAGGACGCCAGCACGCAGCAGGTGGGCGGTCGCACCGCCATCACTTTGCAGGCGCGTCCGACCCGCCGCGCCCAAACCGCCAGCGAGCAACTCAACTACGGCGCCAACCGCAACGCCTACTACCTGGAACTGGAACATTTCTGCCAGTGCGTGCGCACGGGCGAGACTCCCCGCTGCACGCCCAGAGAAGCCATTCCCGCGCTCGCGACCGTGCTGATCGCCGAAGAAGCCATCGCCACCGGCACCAGAAAGCAGTTCACGCCCGACATGTTCACAGATGGGTTATAATCCATATGGAGGTGGCTCTTGTGCGATGGCAGATGAGAGTGGGCAGTGTATGGCTGGCAGCGATGCTCCTGAGCGTTGCCTTCGGGCAGCGGCTGGAGGGCTGGGATGTGCGCACCGACAGCGGCACCCGCTTTGATGCGCTGATAGGCGCGGGGCTGAACTCCTTCCAGTGGGGTCAGCTGCGCGGTCAGCAGGATGTGCCGCCCCGCACCGCCCGCCACGCCTATATCCGCAATATCCGCGTGATCGACGGCGGCGACCCATTCGGGCGAGTCGCCATCCTCTGGAGCGGCTGGGAAGGCAACGGCACCGACCGCACCGAATACTGGATTCGCGACGGCTACAAAGCCCCACCCCGCTACGAAGCCGCGCGCGTCGGGCAAACCTGGAGCGGCGACTATCTGTTCCGCATCCGTATGTGGAACGAGCAGTATTTCAGCTGGCAGCCGCGCAGCGTGGTGGTGAGCGTCTACGCCGCAAACGCGCCCACGCCCGTCTTGCTCACTGCCGACGCGCCCACCTGGACCGACCTGAGCGGGCTGGATCTGCTACCGAACCGACCCGGCATCCAGATTGACCCCGACCAGACGCCCGCGCTCTTTATGCAGGTGCGTTTCGGCAGCTATCAGGTGCGCCGCGCGTGGGTGCAGGGACTGAAGCGCGTGGTGCGACTGGATCAATACGAAACGGAGAGCCGACCGTCGCCGTTCCGCGATCAGGTGCAGTTCACGGCGTCGTTCAATACGCGCATTAATGGCAATCCCACCTCCTACAACGGCGACGCCTCCCACCTGCTGGAGTGGGCGCCGCTGGACAGCACGGTCGACAGGGGCGTGCCAGTGTATGGTGGCGACTGGACGATCCCGCTCACAGGTTTGCCGCTCGGCTCCATTATCAGCTTCGACCTGAACGCGACGCTGCGCCATCTGCCGTTTGACCAGAACAACCAGCCGATCGCGCCTGCGCCGCGCCCGCCTGTGGACGACCTGCGACTGGCAGATCGCCTCTATTTCGACCTGCGCGGGCTGACCTACAGCTATTCGGGCGCCATCAGCGGTGGAGGTTCCGTCTCCGATGAGGACGCGCCACCCGTATGCATACCCAAACAGCCCGGCACGCTCGACATCACGCTCAACCTTCAGGACTTCGGCTTGCCTTACAACATCAGCATCACGCTCGCGGGACGCGCCATCGATGCCGACAAAGTGGAGTGGTCGGTCGATATCTACCCGGACCTGTGCATCACGGTGGAGGGTGTGCAGGTGAAGATCAAGCGCATCTGGGGCAAGCTAACGGCGCAGCTGACGCGCCAGCCCTATTTCATCGAGCCGCTCTGCGGGCGAACCTTCAATCTGGTGGCGACCCCGTTCGGAGGCGACAGCGGCAGCTGGCTCAACGGCGAGTTCTACGCGCTCTGCCAGGAGACCAGCTTCACGCGCATCAACGCGCAGGTGCGCTCCATCGATTATCGGGCGACCAGCGGCATCGACTATGAACCGCCCGACCCGCGCCGGCTCTATCAGTTCACCCGCTCGCAGTGGGCGGAACTCATTCGGCAGGGCGATGTGAATGGCGATGGCTGCGTGGACGATGCCGACCTGCTGGCGGTGCTGTTCGCCTTTGGGCAAACGGGCAGCGAGCTGCCCGAAGATGTGAACGGCGATGGCACAGTGGACGACGCCGACCTGCTGATCGTGCTGTTCAACTTCGGCAGAGGGTGCTGATCAGAATATTATATCTCAATTTTGCTTTCATGAGCGATGCGTAGCGGGATAGGTTTGCCCAGGTGGCGTCCGCGCAGTTGCCCGCAGGCGGCGTCGATATCGCGTCCGCGCTCCATCCGCTGGCTCACCGCTATCCCCGCCTGTTCCAGAATCGCCCGAAAGCGGCGCACGCGCTCTGGTTCTGGACGCTGAAAGTTCTCTGGCGTCGGAACCTCGTTGAACGGGATGAGGTTCACCAGACAGGGCACGCCACGCAGCTTCTGCGCCAGCAGCTTCGCGTGCGCAGGCGTGTCGTTCACCTCGCGCAGGAGCAGATATTCGAAGGTAACGCGCCGCCGCGTGCGTTCGAAATAGTCTCGCGCCGCCTGCAACAGCGCGTCCACGCCCCACTTGCGATTCACGGGCATAATGCGGGCACGGGTCTCATCGTCGGGCGCGTGCAGCGAAATCGCCAGCGTAATCGGCAGCTGGTGTTCCGCCAGCTCGTAAATTTTGGGCACGATGCCAACTGTGGAGAGGGTGATGTGTCGCATGCTGATGCCCACCTCATCGTGAATAAGATGCAGCGCGCGCACAACCGCTGACAGGTTCAGCAACGGTTCGCCCATGCCCATCAGCACCACATGGCTGATGCGGCGCTCGCTGAGCCGTTGCAGGTGCAGGAGCTGATCAACAATCTCGCCCGCGCTCAGATTGCGCGTGTAGCCGCCCTGCGCGGTGGCGCAGAACCGACAGCCCAGCGCACAGCCGACCTGCGTGGACAGACACACCGACACCCGATGCTCGTAGGGCAACAACACGCATTCGACGGCATTCCCGTCCGACAGCTCCAGCAGGCACTTGAGCGTGCCGTCGCACGACTGCTGCGTCTGTGCGATTCGGTTCGGCGTGATGACGGCGCACTCGTTCAGCCGTGCGCGCAGGCGGGTGGGCAGGTCGCTCATCACCTCAAACGAATCGGCAGCCTTGCGATAGACCCAGTGAGCGATCTGGTTGCCCCGATAGGGCGGTTCATCGAACGCCTGCTCCACCCACGCCCGCAACTCCGCCGTGCTCATCCCCACCAGCACACTCGGCGCCATACAAACAGAGTATACCGCCTCTAAGGGGACGCAGTTGCTACCTGCAAGCCCGCATACCTCTGCACCTGTTGGGTGAGGTTGAGCCACTCTTCACTGCCAAAGCGACCTTTGCCCCAGCCGAGGGCGACCCAGCCACCTGACAGGGGGCGCGACGCGCCTGCAGGAACCGTTATCGATAGGGGAACCCACAGGTCAGGATGCTGATTGCCCCCTTCATCTTTGAAGAAGTAGCACCGCCATCCGAGCGGGTCGAGCGGCATCGCGCCGTAGAAACGGTTGGCCGCGCGGTCTTGCCAGACGCCCGCGCTCAGGTAGTAGTTCGGCACGCCGCCTGGCTCATCGTCCGCACCGTTGCCGCCCAGCAGACTCAGCGGATAGTGGTAGACGCCCTTCATTTCCATCGGCTCTTTGCCCCGATTCTGCACCTTCAGCCAGCGCACGAGCAGCAGATTGTTCACCCACATAAACTCCCACTCGATGGCGAAGGGGATGTCGGCGGAGTCGGGTGCTGGCTGATGGATGAGCCAGCCGCGTCCGTAGTCAATGCCGTCCATCGTGGCAAGAGCCACCTCGTGCTGGTTGGGTGCGAGCCAGCGGTTCTCACGGCGCACCTGCCACAGCAGCACCGTGTAGCGCCCATACCGCTCGCCCTGCCAGCGCAGTTCGCCAATCGGTGCCCGCTCGGTGGTGAAACGCAACTGGAGCGGTGAACGGCTGAAGCTGATCAACGCATCCGGCGCGAGCAGATTGCGCGATTGGGGACGCGCGGCGCGCGGACGCGCTGCCACAAAGCGCAGCACATATTCGCGTCGTTCGCCCGACTTCAGATTCTGCAGGTAAATCCATGCGCGTTCGCAATACAATGGCTCCACAGTGAAGCGCACAGGCTTGCCTTCGCGCGTGCGGCAGCTAAAAGTCCCTTTCCAGCGAGAGGCGAGATTATTCGGCGGTAAATCCACACACACCCAGCCCGTGAACGCCCGCTCACCCTGATTGATGACAGCAACTGGCAGGTGCATCGAGTCTCTGCCCGTTCGTGCCTTAACCGATGGAGCGGGTATCGCTTCCGTCGGCTGGGGGCTGCGCTCCCAGAAGCGTTTTGAAGCCGCATGAATCGTGTAGGCGCGACGGTGAACCATGGTCGCGGTGCGTACCAGCTCCTCATAGGGCACGCCCTGCTCGTTGACCAGCCCGTAGTTGCTGTCTTCGGAGAAGGTGCGGCTGATGCCCAGCGCAGGCTCATCCACCCACATAAAGAAGTTGGAACCGACAACAAAGGGCAAGGCAAGCGCGGTCTCCTGAAAGATTCGGAAGCAGAGCGCCCGCTGCGCCTGCGTGTCCACGCGCATGCCTGCGCCGTGCTTGCAGGGCAGCCCGCTATCCAGGGCAGGGAAACTCCACTCGGTAATCATCAGGGGGCGACCGCTCTGCTTGTGCCATCGGCGCAGATGCTCCTCCCAGTCCAGCACGCGCCGCCGACGCAAATCAATTCGCGGATAGGTATTGACGCTGATCACATCGCAATATTTGCCTGCGATGTCCCAGACAGGGGGCGCATCGCCAGCGAACCGACAGCCCAGAATCAAATGATTGGGGTCATATGTGCGAATGGCGCGCGTCGCGACTTCGAAGTAGCGGCGGGCAGCCAGTCGCACGAAGGCGATGCCATCCTGCTGGGCGCGCGGCGTGCGAATAGCAGGCGGTGAATCGCTTTCGGCAATCTCCTGAAAATCGCGCAGGTTCGCCTCCCATGCGCGATTGAAGGCGGAAACATCGTTCCGATAGCGCTGGCGCAGCAGCTCGGCGAGCGCGACCCGCGCGGTGTGCCCTGGCGGACGACGCAACGCCTCCACTGCCAGTCCCCATTGCAAATAATCCTTGCCGAACCACTCCAGCTCGTTATCCAGCATATAGCCAAGCAGCCACGGGTCATCGCGGTTGGGACGGCAGCGCTCGTAGGCAACCCACTCGCACCACTGCTCCCATTCAGGCGAGAACACATTCGGGAAGCCCGTCCAGTGAATCGGTTTCACCAGATCATCGTGATAGGCGAATCCCTGCCCCATGCCCAGTATCTGTTCGGGATGCGGCAGCCCCTTATGGCGCAGGTGGACGGAATGGTTGACCCCCAGCGCGGTGAAGCCCCACGCTTTCAGCCGTTGCAGGGTCTCCTGCGCCCAGCGCTCTTCCGAGCCGTGCCGACGCTCCATGTTGCGATGATAGGGCGCGTAGCCGAGCTGCTCGCACCAGTGAACGAAGTAGCTGGCGTGATCGGTGCCCAGTGCCAGAAACAGGTTGCCGCTGGGGTCGATCAACCACCAGACGCCATCGACCTGCTCCACACGGAAGAAGCCGGTGGCGCGTTGTCGGGCTGGTTTCACGCGCGCCCTCACGGGAGGCGGCTTGAGAATCGCTACGGAGGGCGCGTACGGCTCTCTGCGCTCGATTCGCGCGTCGCGAATGGCCGCCTGAAAGCCGTTCACGATAATACCGAGCCTGCCGAAGTAGAAGCCCTGCTCGAATCGCCAGCCTGCCCGCCAGCAGAGCGTGTCGCCCTCCCACACTTCGCCTGTAATCTTTTGCTCGTCCCACTCCATTCGCAGGCGATAGGGTGTGCCATATGCCCACTGCCAGCCCTCGCGCGTGTAAGCGAAGCTTTCGTCGGGTGCGACGCCCTCCCGCGAGAGCCACTGACCCCCATACATCTGCTGCAGCTCGACAAAATGGCGTCGGTCGGTCTCGTCGGGAGCTTCCACAAGGTTCAGTCGCCAGTGGTTGCGCTCATCCCGCCAGAGGGTCAGCCCTGCCGTCTTCCACTGGCTGGTGGTGGCGCGATGAAGCGTGAACAGGGCGGAGAACGCGCCCGCTTTGGAGAAGGAATCACGCCAGAGCAGCGGCGATCCAAGCCCGCGCGCCTCTATCGTACCATCAGGCTGCTCCCTGTAGCCAAACGGCACTATCTCCCACCGCTGCATATTCGACTCGTTCGCCTGAGCTGGAACATCTCCTGCCAAGCGCCCTGCAGGTGGTATAATCTTGGGTGGAAAAAGCCGATGAATGTGCAGGATTTGCATGACCTGATACGCCTGCTGGAGCAACATCCAGAGTGGCGGGCAGAACTGCGCCGTCTGGTGCTGACAGATGAGCTGCTGGAGCTGCCAGAGCTGGTGCGCCAGCTGATTGAAGCCCAGCAGCGCATCGAAGCGCAAATCGCGGAGCTGGTCGCGACGCAGCAGATGCTGGTAGAAACGCAAAAACAGCATTCGCAGGAGATTCGCGAGCTGCGGGAGATTGCCCAGCAGAACACCGAAGCCATTCGCGAGCTGCGGGAGGTTTCCCGCCAGAACACGGAGGCGATTCGCGAGCTGCAGGCAACGGTGCAACAGCACTCCCAGGAGATTCGCGAGCTGCGCGCGATTGCCCAGCAAAACACTGAAGCGATTCGCGAGCTGCGGGAGGCTACCCAGCGGAACACGGAGGCTATTAACAGGCTTAGCGCGATTCAGGAGCAACAGACTGCGGAGTTGCGTCACCTGCAAAGAACGGTTGCTGAGTTATCGGAAGATGTAAGAGGCTTGTTAGAATGGCAACGCGGTGAGGCAGGACGACGCGAGGGCGAGCAGTACGAGCAACGCATCCTGAAGCGGGCGGTTAACCTGTTCTACGGGGGAGATGGCGGAGCAACGGGCGAAACCCATGTGCGCCGTCGCATCGCGCGGTGGCTGCGCCCGCTCTACCAGTCCGACAACCTGCCCGATTCTCCGGCTGATCCAGCTGAGGCAGACCTCATCTGGTGGAAGGGCGACACGGTGATGGTGGTGGAGGTCTCGCTGAAGGTGAACGGTCAGGATGTTCGGCGGGCGCGTCGGCGTGCCGATACCCTGCGGCAGGTGGGCGTCAACGCCGTGCCTGTCGTCATCGGCGAGGAGTGGGCAACGCCCGACGCCCGAACCACCGCCCAGCAGGAACAGGTCGAATGGAAGATTGGTAGCGAGCTATCAGCCGGCTTTATCGCCCTTCGCCAGATACCAGACGAAACCCCAGAGAATGCAGAGCCTGCCAGTGAGTACCGATAATCTTTGCAGGCATGGGACTCACAGGCTGGCTGACGCGCGCCTTGCGCCACTCCGATCTGATAATCGCACTCGCCATTCTGGTGGTGGTGACGATTCTCATTCTGCCACTGCCCGAATGGTTGCTGGACACCTGCCTGGTGATTAACTTCGCCGCGGCAATCATCATCGCGCTGATGGCGGTCAACATCACTGACCCGCTCCAGTTCTCGGTGTTCCCTGCCCTGCTGCTGGTGACCACGCTCTTTCGGCTGGCGCTGAGCATCGCAGCGACGAAGCTCATACTGGGCACGGGCAGTGCGGGGCATGTGATAGAAACCTTCGGCAGCTTCGTGGTGGGAGGCGACTTTGTGGTGGGCGTGGTCGCCTTCCTGATTCTGGTGATTGTGCAGTTTGTGGTGATTACGAACGGCGCGGGGCGTGTGGCGGAGGTCGCCGCCCGATTCACGCTGGACGCGATGCCCGGCAAGCAGATGGCAATCGACGCCGACCTGAACGCCGGGCTGATCGATCAGGATGAGGCACGCCGTCGCCGCCGACTGGTGGAGCTGGAAGCCGATTTCTACGGCGCGATGGACGGCGCGAGCAAGTTTGTCAAGGGCGATGCCATCGCTGCCGTGCTGATTATTCTCATCAACATCATCGGCGGGTTCGCCGTTGGCTACCTGCGCGGTCAAGGCGACCCGATGACCGTGCTGCAGACCTACACGCTGCTCACAGTGGGCGAAGGTCTGGTGGCGCAAATCCCTGCCCTGCTGATTTCGACCGCCACAGGCTTAATGGTGACGCGCGCCTCCACCGAGCAGGCGATGGGACAGGATGTGGTGGGGCAGGTGCTGCAGTACCCGCGCGTGCTGATGGGCGCAGGCGTCGCGATCGGGCTGCTTGCGCTGGTGCCGGGCTTCCCCAAACTCCAGTTTCTGATGATTGGGCTGGCGATTGCAGGGCTGGGCTATCTGGCGAGCCGCACGGTTCTCCTACCTGCCGCCCAGCCGTCCGCGCTTCAGCCAGCAGGCGGCACGCCCGCTGGCACAGCCGCCGAGCCAGCGCCTGCAACGCCCACCGGACCCGAAGCGGTGCTGCCCCTGCTGAAAGTGGATGCGATCGAACTCGAAATCGGCTACGGACTGCTGCCGCTGGTGGACACGAACCAGCGTGGCGATCTGCTGGAGCGTATCGCGGCGATTCGGCGGCAGCTCGCGCTGGAGCTGGGCTTCGTGATGCCGTCCGTGCGCGTGCGCGACAATGTGCGCCTCAAGTCCTATCAATATCAGATCAAGATTCGGGGCGAGGTGGTGGCGCTGGCGGAGGTGATGCCACGCCTGCTGCTGGCGATGCCGCCCGCGACCGACGCTCCCCCGGTGGAGGGCATGCTGACCACCGAGCCAGTGTTCGGCATGCGCGCTTACTGGATCGAGCCTGCCCAGCGCGAGCAAGCAGAACGCTGGGGCTACACCGTCGTGGAGCCATCAGCCGTGATTGCCACCCACCTGACCGAAGTCGTGCGCCAGCATGCAGCCGACCTGCTGGGACGCGCCGAAGTGCAACAGCTATTAGATAACCTCAAGGAGCAGAATCCAGTCGTGGTGCAGGAGCTGGTGCCCGACCTGCTCACACTGGGCGAGGTGCAGAAGGTGCTTCAGCATCTGTTGCGTGAAGGCGTGCCCATTCGCGATCTGGTAACGATTCTGGAGGCGCTGGCGGACTACGCGCCGCGCACGCGCGATGTGGAGGCGCTGGGCGAGTATGCCCGCGCCGCGCTGGCGCGCACCATCACCCATCGGCTGGTCGATCCACAGGGACGCCTGCATGTGATGGTGCTGGAGCCTGCTCTGGAAGCCTCTCTGCGCGAGCAGGTGGAGCAGACGCCGCAGGGCGTGGTGCTGACGCTGGAGCCAGCGACAGCCCGAAGCCTCCTGCAGGCAATCGGTCAGCATGCTCAGCAGATGAGCGCGAAGGGCTATCTACCTGTGATAGCAGTGCCCGCCCAGTTGCGATTGCCCATCCGCAAACTGCTCGGCGCCGACCTGCCCGCCATGCATGTGATCGCCTATCACGAAATCGCGCCGCGCACACCCATTCAGGTGATAAGTCAGGTAGCTCTCAGTGAACTGATGATCCCATCGGTACAGTTGAGCGCGGCATAGGCAGGGAAACCGTTGTCGTTAGCCAAAAAGGGGGCTATGATTCGCAGATTATGGCTAACGGCGTTCGGATGTCTGCTATCGGCGCTGGCGTTTGCACAGTTGCCCGCGGCTCAACCGGAGCCGATTCGCGGTGCCAGGCTACCCGCGCTCAGCCCCGATGGTCGCCAGCTGGCGTTCGTGTATCGGGGCGACATCTGGCTGGCATCCTCCGAGGGCGGGCGCGCCACCCCGCTCACCCGCCATGTGGAATACGACTCCTACCCGCTCTGGTCGCCCGATGGCAACTGGATAGCGTTCGCCAGCTTGCGCAACGGCAACTGGGATATTTTCGTGATGTCTGCGACAGGCGGCGCCCCGCGCCAGATCACCTTCCACAGCCAGTCGGAAATCCCCAGCAGCTGGAGCCGCGACGGACGCTACCTCTATTACAGCGCGCCCTACGATTCGAACAACCCCGCCGTCATCCAGCTGGATGTGCGCACGGGTCAGTTCAGGCGTGTGCTGGACGACTACAACGCTATCAACAGCCCGCAGATTTCGCCCGACGGCAACTGGATCGCCTTCGGTCGGCACGGCTTCCCGTGGTGGCGTCCGCGCTATGTCGGCTCTGCAGCGATGCAAGTTTGGCTCTATAACCTGAACACAGGCGAGCGGCGCGCGCTCACGA
The DNA here is from genome assembly GCA_037445735.1 of Armatimonadota bacterium. Taxonomy (GTDB): domain Bacteria; phylum Armatimonadota; class Fimbriimonadia; order Fimbriimonadales; family GBS-DC; genus HRBIN15. The sequence goes on from JBBIJY010000018.1 coordinate 28,225, forward strand.
ACGACCGCCGCCAGCATCTATGGACACAGTGGATGCCCGACGGCAACGCGCTGCTGACCGTGACGATTGGCGAGGAGACGCCCGCTTCGCCCCGACTGGGCGAACGCCTGCCCGTGTTCAAAGACAACCCGCGTCGCACGCCCAACCTGTGGCTGATCGACCTGCGCGGGCGCGAACGGCAACTCACCCAGTTCACAGGGGGCAGCGTGCGCTTCCCCTCCGTCGCCTATCGTACGGGCGATATCGCCTTCGAGTATGAGGGCGACCTCTATATTCTGCGGGCGGGTCAGCGCGAGCCGCAAAAACTCACCCTTTATGCCACGCAGGACGAAACGCAGAACCCGCGCCGCCGCGAACTGCTCACCGCTGGCGTTTCGGAAGCCGAGCCGTCGCCCGACGGCAAACTGTTCGCCTTCGGACTGCGCGGCGACATCTGGACCATTCAAATCGAAAAGCCGAAGGAGACGCCCGCCAAACGCAACGCCGAGTTCGCCCGCCAACTCACCGACTGGGTGGGCAACGACTCCGACTTCGTGTGGTCTAAAGACGGCAAAACGCTCTACTTCACCTCCGACCGCAATTACTATCAGCAGCTCTACGCGCTGGATATCGAGAGCCTGCAGGTGCGCCCGCTCTGGAAGCAGCCGTCGGATATAACACGCCTGAAGCTCTCGCCCGACGGCAAGCAACTCGGCTTCTGGGTGTCGGGTTCCGAAGGCGGTCTCTATGTGATGAACCTCGAAACGGGCGAAGCGAAGCGTGTGCTGAAGGAGCCCGGCACGCACTGGTACGGGCTGGGTGGTGGCGACTTTGCCTGGTCGCCCGATATGAAGTGGCTCTGCGTCCAGCGGCGGGGCAAGAACCGCGCGTGGAACCTCTGGATTATCCCCGCCGAGGGCGGTGAACCCATCAACATTACCCGCCTGAACGCCTATCACAGCCAGCCCGCATGGTCGCCCGATGGCAGGTATCTCTTCTTCCAGAGCAATCGCGATGGGAACGGTCTCTACATCCTGCCGCTGACCGAAGAGGTCGCCCGCACCGACGATATGGACATCCAGTTCGAGAAGCTCAAAGAGCCAGTGCAGGTCAAAATCGACTTCGAGCGCATCGATCAGCGTATCCGTCGGCATCACACGCAGAACTCCGATGCCGATCTCGCGGTCAGCAGCGATGGCAAAATCTATTTCATCTCGGAGGGTGACCTCTGGCAACTCTCCTACGACGGCAAAGAGAGCAAGCGGCTGACCACGGGCGGAGGGTGTGCCGCACTGCGGGTGTCCGCCGACGGCAAAATGCTGTACTATATGCGCAACGGCGAGCTGTACACGCTGAATCTCGCCGCGAACAATAAGGTGGAGAAGGTCGATTTCAAGGCGGATATGGAGGTGGACACCCGCGCGGAGCGTCAGGCGGCGTTCGTGCAGTTCTGGCGGGCGTACGAGCGCGGTTTCTATGACCCGTCGTTTCACGGGCGCGACTGGGTCGCCATCCGCCAGCGGTACGAGCCGCTTCTGAACGGTGTGGAGACGCGCGAGGAGTTCGCCCTTGTGCTACAGATGATGGTCGGCGAGCTGGAAGCCTCGCACAGTGAGGTCGGACCCGCGCCCGGCGGTGTCCGCAGCCCCAGCACGCCCCACCTCGGCTTCACCATCGACTACAGCCATGCAGGACCCGGGCTGAAAGTGGGCGAAGTGCCACAGGGCGCGCCCGGCTCCTACCCCGAAACGCGCATCCGCCCCGGCGAATATGTGCTGAAAATCAACGGCGAACCCGTACGCCCCGACCAGCGACTGTGGCAACTGATTAACGACAAGGGCGACCGCACCTTCGAGTTCCTGGTCAACAGCAAGCCGATCGAGGAAGGCGCGCGCGTCGTCAAATACAAGCCACTCAGCGGCGGCGAGTGGAGCAGTCTCCACTATCGCAACCGCATCGAGCGGGCACGACGCCTCGTGGAAGAGCGCAGCAGCGGCGCCATCGGCTATGTGCATATCGCTGGCATGGGCGGCGGCAATCAGGCTCGATTCGAACGCGAGTTCTATGAATACGCCGTCGACAAAAAGGCAATGATTATCGATGTGCGCTTCAACGGTGGCGGCAATATCGCCGACACGCTCGTCGACTGGCTGGAGCGCAAGCCGTATGCGTTCTATGTGCCGCGCGATGGCTATGCGGAGACCGCGCCCTACGGCTCGCTCAACATCCCGATGGTGGTAATGATGAACGAGCGCAGCTTCTCCAACGCTGAGATGTTCCCCTACGCGATGCGGGCGCGCGGGCTGGCGAAACTCGTCGGCTGGGAGACGCCCGGCTATGTCATCTGGACATGGGGACTGCAACTGGTGGACGGCACGGACGCCCGTATGCCCCAGCAGGGCGCGTTCCGTAAAGATGGCTCCAATATGGAGAACAACGGTGAGAAGCCCGATGTCGCGGTGTGGATGTCGCCGGAAGACTGGCTCAACGAACGCGACCCCCAATTAGAAAAAGCGGTCGAACTGCTGATGGATGCTATCAAAAATCAGCGATAGAAGCGTTTCCGCTCCACACTATAGGCGAACTCGTACGGGCGCGGTCTCCGCGCCCCCCTCGCCTTATCAGACAACTCGTACGGGCGCGGAAACGCACTATCGCAGGAGCGACAGCACCGATTGCGGGATGTTGTTCGCCTGTGCCAGCACCGCCATGCCCGATTGCATCAGGATCTGCTGGCGTGTGAGGGCAGTGATCTCGGTGGCGAAGTCGGCATCGCGAATGGTCGATTCGCTGGCGCTGACATTTTCGCGTGCGACATTCAGCGAGCGAATGTTGCTCTCCAGCACATAGCGCTGGAAGGAGCCGATGTCGCCCCGAATGCGGGACACCTGCTGGATGGCAGCGTCGATGATGCGCAGCGCGGTGTCGGTCTGATCCTGTTGCGTTACATCGATATCGGCGAGGCTTTTGCCCGCCACCACGCTGGTGCCGAGCTTGTTGGCGTGAATATCGATGAGGGAGAATCGCACGAACTGCCCGCTGTTGGCGCCGACCTGGAACTGGAGCTGCCCTGCGCTCACATAGGCGACGCTGTTGGTGCCTGTGGCGATGTTGCCCTGCTCGGTGAGCAGCAGCACATTGCCGTAGGCGTCGGAAACGCGCAGCCCCGAATCGCCCACGCCACGCCCGCCCGTGAACAGCACTGCGGTCAAGCCGGCACTGGTGCTCGCCTGCACATTGACCACCGCGTCGGTTCCCGCCACCTGCGCACTGGTGCCCGCTGTGGCGACGAAACCTGCCGTGTCGTGCATGATGATACGGTACTGCGAGCCATAGTCGCGCTGGCGTAGCCGAATCACATAACTGCCGTTTGCGAAGGACGCCTCCGCCACCACGCCCGTGAGGTTGGAAACCGCGTTCACCTTGTTGAGGAAGGTCTCCAGGGTGTCGCTGCTCTCAGCAGTGATGGTATTCCCGTTAATAACGATATTGCCCGTGCGCCCCATTTGCGAGGTGAGGAAGGCATAGGTGACGCCTCCTGCATAGATGGCACGAGTCGCCTGCGTAACAACGCTGATTTCAATATAGCCGGTGGTGGTCGGCAGCCCTGCAAAGGTACCGCCAATAAACACACCTGCCAGCAAGTTCGCGTTGGTGATCTGCGCGGAGATGCCTGAGGTGCCGTCCAGCAGCTTCTTGGTGCCGAAAGCGGTCTGATCGGCGATGCGATTGATGCTGTCGATCAGGGCGCGGATCTGGGTCTGGTCAGCCAGCAGCGCGTTGTAGTCGTTGACGCCCGTGTTGGCGGCGTGCAGCACGAGCTGGCGCATGGTGCGCAGCGCGTTATGCACCTCATCCAGGGCGGCTTCCGCCGTTTTGAGCATGTTGGTGGCGTCCTGCGCATTGTTGATGGCTTGCTGCAGGCTGGCGATTTGCGCCCGCAGGTTCTCCGAAATAATCAGTCCTGCCGGGTCATCCGCCCCGCGATTGACCCGCAGCCCCGATGCCAGCCGCTCAATCGTGCGCCCCAGCAAATCGGAAGTCTGGGTCAGATTCCTCAACGCATTCATCGCCTGAATATTGGTATTGATCCTCAGGCTCATCGGTTAGACCCCCTTGCATTGCGGGCAGCCCCGCAATTTTGCTGATGGCGATTATCGGCAGAGGGGCCCCGCATCTTTAGGGGGTTCGGTCGGGCATCATCGCCTGCACAATCGCAGCGAGTTCCTGCCCGTTGTGGCATTCGCGCACGGCGTCGGCAAGCGTCTGCATAAAGGCGTGATACCGCTCGTGCCACTGGCGGTAGGCAAGCGCGATTCGGTTGCGGCTGTGGGGTGGCAGCGCGGGATAGACGGGGCGCAACTCCGCCTTGAGCAGTTCAATCTGCTCGCGATAGGGCGCCAGTGCCTGCTCCATCTCGCCCCGGAGATGATGATACTGCCGATAAAGCGCCTGATAGCGGCGAATGGCGACCCATGCCTGCTGGTCAGCGGGCGGGGTGGGCGAAGCGGGCTTGCTCTCGGAACCCTCCTGCAGGATAGCCGTCGCTGGGGTCTCGCGCTCGCGCGGTTCATGCGCCGGCTCGCCCGGCGCTGCCCGCGCTCGCTGGGCGCGTTCACGCTCATCCTGCGTGAGGCGAGCCGCCACCCAGTGCCCCATCGGTTTGGCTCGCCCCTCCAGAAAGCCCTCCAGCATCGCGCAAGCCAGCAACGGCAGCATCAGCAGCATCGTCGCCAGCATCACTAGCGAGACCCAGCCACTGGATGCGCTCGCTGAACGCGCCAGATTGACCAGCAGCAGCCACCCGGGCGCCAGCGCGAGCAAGGTCAGCAGCAGCCCGATGCCGACGCCCCACGCTGCAAGGCGCGACTTGCTGGCACTCCAGCCGAACAGGTGATAGAGTTCGGCGACAACCGCCATCGCGCCCCATAACACGCGCGTCCACAGATATGCCAGCGCGATGCCTGTCAGCGATGCCAGCGCCGTCAGGATCGGCTCACGGATGGGTTGACCGGGCACAACCAGCCCCACAATCAGCGCGAGCATCAGCCCCAGCCCCGCGCCCGCGACCACGATTAGCGCCCACCACAGGGCTGGGGGAACCAGCCGTCCCTGATAGTGCGGCAGGTTCTGCTCATGAATCACTTCCGAGGGGGTCAGCGGGGGCGGTTCAGGCGGTTGCACGATGGACAGTGCGGGCAGGTTCGGCTCGGTTCGGGGCGCGGGCGGCAGTGTCGCACCCGCCCCGGCAGGGCTGGCGCTGCTCATGGGCGATTGAGTGGGGCTATTCGCGGTGAACGCCTCCTCGCTCAGCGGGTCGCCGCGCAGGTTGATGCCCGCCTGCGCCGCCTGCTCGTAAGCCTCGCGCCACGCCCTGTACAGCTCCTCCCGCAGGGCGTCGAGTTCGGGTTGCCATCGCTGGCGGATGGGTTCCATCTGCTGCTCGATGGCGCGAATCTGCTCGCGGAGGATGTCGTTGCGCCCCTCCGATTCCGCCCGCTCCTGCACAAAGCGTGCCTCCTCCTGCTCGCGTATCTGCCGATAACGCTGATAGGCGACACGAATCTCCTCATAGAGGGAGATGAGCAGGTTCGCCTTCGCCAGATTGACCTGCTTGATCTGTTCAATCAGCGGTTTCCAGCCGCTCTGCTCATACGGCACATCCTCAAAAACGGGTTCACGCAGCCACCCCTCCTGCTCGTACCAGGGCGTGCCGTCGCTGCCCGCCGCCGTCTGATGAGGCAGGTTGAACATAACAGACCACTCCACCCGCATGATACCCGCCTCAGGGTGTGCATGCATCTAACGCAAACATTCAGCGACGAGATGAGCATACTGCTCCATCAGGTGGCGAGCATCGGTTTCATCGGGCGCCTCAGCGTAGAGGTGGATCAGCGGCTCGGCGGAATCGGGTAGCAGGAGCACCCATGCGTCGGGGCGGGCATAAATTTTCAAGCCGTCGATGGTCTCCACACGCCCCTGCACGCGCTGGGCAATCGCGCGCATCACGCGCCCCTTCTGCTCCCACGCGCACGGGAGGCTCTGGTGCAGTTGCACAAAGGGCGGTATCTGGTCGCGGATCTCGGCGAGGCTGCAGTTGGACTGCTGGGCGGCTTCCAGCAGGCGCACATAGGCGAACATCGCGTCAAACCCCGGATGGAAATCAGGGAAGATGAACCCGCCGTTCAAATCGCCGGCGAGCAGCAACCGTTCCGCCTGCTCCACCGCCGTCGCGGTCAGCGAGCGCACATCGGCGCGCGTGCGCACGACCTCTACCCCGAACGGCTCCACCAGCGGCTCCAGCGCGGCGGGCGCATGCACGGGCACGGCAATCGCGCCGCCACCCTGCACCCGCGCCATCAGCACAGCGAACACCATCAGCAGCATGGCGCCCTCAATCGGGCGCCCGCGCTCGTCGATCACGGTCAACCGCTCGCCCTCATTCTCCATCAGCATCCCGCAGTCCGCGTTCAGTGCCTGCACAATCTGGCGCAGGGTGCCCGTGAACGCTTCATGCTCCGACGGCGTGCGCGGCGTGCGCACAGGGTCGGGATAGGCGTTCAGCGCAATCACCTCATAGCCCAGCTGACCCAGAATCGCCGGGTAGATATTCGCCACACGGCTGAAAGCGAAATCTGCCACGATTCGAAGCCGCCGCCCGCCCAGCGGCAACTTCAGCAACTGGAAGAACTGATCCTGATACTGCTCGATCGCGCGTGAGGCGAAATGGATTGTGCCGACCGCTTCCGGGTCGCTGCGGGCGAAGTCCTCCCGAAAGAAGAGATGCTCGATTTTGCGCTCGTTGCGTCGGGGCAGATAGCTTCCGCGCCTGTCGAAAAACTCCACCAGCGTCATGCGGCTGTTGTTCGGTGCGACGCGGATGTTCACCCCGCCCGCCGCGCCCGATGTGCGAATCGTGAAGCGGGTGATCGGCAGCGGCATCGCCCGCAAATCCAGCACATCGACGCCTGTCGACAGCACGCCCGCGATAAATGCCCGCTTGAGCATCCGCGACGCGCGAAAGGTGTCGCGGGCGACCACCACCGTCGAACCGCGCGCGAGCGAGGAGCCGTACGCCGCGCCCAGCTTCGTCGCCAGCTCCGGCGTGATCTCAATATTCGACAGCCCCGACACACCCAGCTCATGAAACAGCGCACCCCGCCAGCGCGCGCCCCACACCAGGCTCATCGTCACCGTCGAACCGCTCTCGATGTATTTATCTGGCCAGAGCTTCACGCGCGGGCGCAAAGTGCTATCGCGCTCGATATGGCAGCGGTCGGCGACCACCGTCTCTTCCTGCAGCTGCACATTCTCTTTGATGATGACGCCTGTGCCCACAATCGCGCCCTGCAGATGGCTGCCCGCCCCGATGTAGGTGCGATCCCATACCACGCTGTGCGTGATAATCGCGTCGCGCTCCACGATGCAGTTGTCGCCCAGCACGCTGAAGGGTCCCAGCGTGGCGCCGCCGCGAATATGGCAGTTGCTGCCGATGCACACAGGCGGCACAATCTGCACATCGGTCTCAATCGTTGTGTTCGCGCCGACTCGCACGCCCGGCATCGTCTCGGTGCCCGGCAGCGTCAGTTTCGCCCTGCCTGTGAGCAAATCGTGGTGCGCATCGCGATACTGCTGGAGCGAGCCGATGTCGCTCCAGTATTCGCTCATCACATAGCCGTACAGCGGCTTGCCCTCGCGCAACAGCAACGGGAACAGGTCCTGGCTGAAATCGTACGGCTTGCCCGCCTCCATGTAATCAAAAATCTCCGGCTCCAGAATATAGATGCCTGTGTTAACGGTATCGGAGAACACCTCGCCCCAGGAGGGCTTCTCTAAGAATCGCGTGATGCGTCCCGTTTCGTCGGTGATGACCACGCCGAACTCCAGCGGGTTGGGCACGCGGGTCAGAATCAGCGTTGCGAGTGCGCCGCGCTCGCGATGGAACTCCAGCGCGGGTTGCAAATTCACATCGGTCAGCGCGTCGCCGCTGATAATCAAAAAAGTGCCGTCCTGCAGCAGATGTTCCGCCTGCTTGACGCTGCCTGCTGTGCCCAGCGGTGTGTCCTCGATGGAGTAGAACAGGCTCATATCCCAGTCGCTGCCGTCGCCGAAGTAGCCCTGGATGGCGTCCGCCAGATAGTGGAGCGTCGCCACCACAAAGGTGATGCCCTGCGCCCGCAACAGCAGCAGAATATGCTCCATAATCGGGCGGTTGCACACGGGCACCAGCGGCTTGGGACGGTTCGCCGTGATGGGGCGCAGGCGCGAGCCTTCGCCCCCTGCCATCACCACTGCCTTCATCACGCCTTAAACCGTTCGCCCCATCGCCACCACTTTCCTGCCTCCGCAACCAGCGGGTACAATCTTACGCATGCATAGAGCGTTATGGAGGTTCAGACCGATGAGGACAGGCACGCTGTTGATGGCATGGCTGATACTGTTATTGATGGTTCCCGTTGGGCTGACGGCACAGCGTGGGCGTCTGACCGCCGCGCAGATTCTGGATCGAGCGGCGCAATCAGAAGCGCCGCCCAGCGCCCGCGCCCGCATCAAAAGCCTGCGTATCAAAGGACAGGTATCCGTTCCGGCGCAGAATATGAACGGTAGCGTCGAAATCTACTGGAAATCGCCCAACAAGCTGCTGGTGGTGCAGAACCTGTCCGGGGTGGGCGAAATCCGTCAGGGTTTTGATGGCAAGGTCGGCTGGGAGAAAAGTCCGCTTACTGGACTGCGCCGCCTGCAGGGTGCCGAGCTGGAGCAGTTCAAATACACCTCGGACAATAGCGCCGCCGTGCGCTGGCGCCAGTTCGTGCGCTCGCCAAAACTCAAAGGCACGCAGCAGGTGGGCAACACTCAAACCTATGTGGTGCAGGCGACCACCACCTACGGCGCCAGCATCACCTTCTACATCGACACGAAGCAGTTCCTCACCCGCCGTGTCGATACCGAAGTCGCGATGCAGGGCGGCAAAGTGCCCGTGAGCCTCTTTTTTGAAGACTATCGCAGGGTGGACGGCATCCATTATCCCTTCCGCACGCGGCAGCAGATGGCAGGACTGGAGATGATTATGCAGTTTCAGCAGGTCCGCCACAATGTGTCGCTGCCCGATTCGATATTTGCGATGCCGAAAGAGTAGAGGTGGACAGTCATTATGTTAGAGGTTGAGGGGCTGGTCAAGTCGTTCAAGGGTTTCCGCGCGGTGGATGGCATCAGCTTTCGTGTGGAGGCGGGCGAGATTGTGGGGCTGCTGGGTCCCAACGGGGCGGGCAAGACGACCACATTGCGCTGTATCTGCGGGATTCTGAAACCCGACGCGGGGCGCATCATCATCGGCGGCTACGATCTCGCCCAGCAGGAGCGCGAAGCCAAGCGCCTGCTCGCCTTCATCCCCGAAACGCCGAACCCCTACGAACTGCTCACCGTGCGCGAGCATCTGAAGCTGATAGCGATGTGCTACGACACCATGCACCTCTATCATCAGCGTGCGGATGAATTGCTCGCCCGCTTCGAACTGCTGGACAAGGCGGACGCGCTGGCGGGCACGCTCTCAAAGGGCATGAAGCAGAAGCTGGCAGCGGTGTGCGCGCTGATTCACGACGCGAAGGTGTTCCTGTGCGACGAGCCGCTGATGGGCATCGACCCACGCGGGCAATACACGCTCAAGGCGGAACTGCAACGCCTGCGCGACGAGGGCTGTGCCATCTTCGTCAGCACGCACCAGCTCGACACCGCCGAGCGCCTGTGCGACCGCGTCATCATTATGCACAGAGGTCAGATTCTGGCGGAGGGCACGCTGAGCGAGCTTCAGGCGCGAGCGCAGATGGCGGGCAGCACGCTGGAAGAGGTGTTCCTGCGCCTGACCGAAGAAGCCGAGACGCCCACCGCCGAGCCAGCTCCCACCTACGCGCTCGGCTCAACGCGCTCCGAAACTGAACAGCACCAGTAGCAGGTCGGCATCGTCCACCACACCGTTCCGATCGATGTCGGTGGGGTGGTTGCAACCCACCACCCTGCCGAAGTCGAACAGCACGGCGAGCAGATCGGCGTCGTCCACGATGCCGTCCATGTTCACATCGGCGGGCAGGTGGGCGATGCTGACCTCAAGGTAGTCGAATCGGGCGACGGGCGCAGGCGCGCCACTACCGCCCGCTGTATCCACATACAGTCCGACCCAACCACCCTGCTGCGCCACCGCCTGCAGGCTGGCAAACGCGCTCAGCGGGCGAGGCGAACCCTGCAACGGGCGCCAGTAGAGACCGTCCTCACGGTCATAGAAGAAGTGAACCTGATCCGTTGCAGGGTCGTAGCGAATCAGCAGGCGAACGGTATTGCCTTCAGCTGGCTCCCAGAGGGGGCTGTCCAGCCCCGCCCACTGATAGACGCCGAGCGCCTCATGCCCGCCACTCACCCGCAGCCGATGGCTCTGGGTCGGGTCGTAAACCAGGTGAAGATTGAAATAGTTGTCCGCATCGGTGAAGACAACAACGCCCGCCTGCACATAGGTGCCGCTGACCCCGCCTCTTTCAAGCTGCAGGCGCGTTTCGATTCGCCATTCGCCACGCAGCGGGGGCACGGAAATGCTGGGCAAATTGCGGATGCTGTTGTAGCCCTGATAGAGCGTGCCGGGCTGGGCGGTGATTTGCAGGCTATCGCCGTCGAACGCAACACGGCTGCCATCCAGCGTATCGAACGGGTTGTTGCCCGCCACCTGCCAGCTCCATCGGTCTATCAGCTCGAAGCCATCGCGGAACTCGTCCAGCCATGTCTGGGCGGGTGTCAGTCCGCACAGTATCCCCATCAGTCCCAGCAGGCTCGCAAATCGCATCGCCATCACCTCAACGGGATGAACTCGAATCGGCTGATAATCACCTCCACCTCACGCCCATCGGTGGGCGGCTGACCGTTCAGCAGCCACAGATTGATGCGCGGCGTTTCATCGCCGGGTGGCGGCACGAAGCTGCCCGTGTAGACCCACTCGGCAACAAGATCGCCCGTGCGCGGGGTGTCAACCCGATGCCCACGCAGGCTCTGGAAGGTGATGCGACCTGGCTCCCAGCGGAACCAGTGGAGCGAGCGAGGCGTGTTCGCCAGCCACCAGAATGCGCGCTGCGGATTACCCGAATCGTGTGGGCGAATCGTGTAGTAGCCGTTGGGCCCCGAAGCGCCCTGAAAGCGGGCGAACTCGATATCGATCTCGCGATAGCCATACTGGGCGTTGTTGCTCCATGTGAACAGCCCCAGCACCACGCGCGGGTCGAGCGCGTGCACCTCGCTCTCTAAATAGAAGCGATAGGTGCCGTAGCCGAGCGACTGGGTGTGGATCACCTCGGCGCAGAGCCAGCGACTGCCCTCGCGCGTGATTTTGAGATGCAGTCGCCCCTGCGCGTCCACCCACACATTGCACTCCGAGTCGGAGAAGTAGTTCGGTCCGGGTCCGACGGGCGTGTTATGGCGCTTGACCCGCCACTGCGCTCCTGAAAAAGTGATGGTTCGGCTGTATTGCATGGGTTTTAGCGCGTGTTCCAGTCGGGCTGGTCGCCGCCGAGTTGCCAGTGCCAGGGCACCTGCACCTGCCCGCGTCGCATCACCTTCACATGCCCGTCCGCCCACACCAGCACAGCGGTTTTACCGCCGTGTCGGTAGCGCACCTGGAAGGCGGCGCGCAGGTTGGCTGCCAGCCCGTTGAAGTCGCGATCGATCAAATCCCACTCGGCGTCGGTTCGGGCAGGGTTGCCACTCCAGCCGTTGAGCAGTCCGGGCGTCCACCAGTAGAGGGCGCCGCAATTGCCTGCCCACTCCTGGTTCTGAGTGCCGTCGCCATAGGTGATGGTCTCGGCAGGATGGGTCAGTGTCGCCAGCGCCACTGGCAGGCACGGCTCCAGATTGTTGGAGCATCGCCAGACCGCCTGCGCGCCCTGCATGCGCCCATTGCCACCGATCCGCTCGCTCATCGAAAAAGCCAGCGCGTTCCGATAGGTGGCGGAGGGACAGCTGCGCACAGCAGGCGCCGGGCGCTGCTGATTGGCGCCATCGGCATAACTCTCGAAGCGACCCTCGCCCATGTACGGCGAGATGAGGAAGTGCCAGATAATCTCACGCCCAATCACCGGGCGGGCATCCAGATAGCCAATCGGGAAGGTCTCCGCGTAGTCCTGCAGGTACATCTGCGTGCCCATGCCGACCTGACGCGCGTTGGAGCTGCACTGCGTCTTGCGCGCGCTCTCCCGCGCCTGCGCAAACACAGGGAACAATATCGCCGCCAGAATCGCGATAATTGCAATCACCACCAGCAGCTCAATCAGCGTAAAGCCTCTTCGAAGCATTCGGTTCCACCTCCATCGGGTTTCAGCTGGCAGGGAGACTCGCGCTCCCCACCAGCCATACAGGTGATGCCAATTTAGCAACCTGTGCCGAAGTTGAACAGCACGGTCAGCAGGTCGCTATCGTCAACGGTGCCGTCCAGGTTGGTGTCTTCATCCATGCAGTCGCCTGTGCTGCCGAAGGCGAACAGCACGGCTAACAGGTCGCTATCGTCCACACAGCCATTGGCGTTGATGTCGCCAGCGGGCGCGACGGGCAGATTGGTCGCGATGTAGTCGAACTCGAAGGCGTCCCGGTAGCCCCCGCCCGCGTTATCGGTGTAAACACCGACGCGCACACCCGGGTTATTCAACAGGTTGAAAATAGCCTGATACTGCCAGCTCGACGAGTCGTAGACACCGCCGTTGAAGCCATCGAACAGCACCCAGTCGGGGTCGGTCGAGCGCCGATAGTAGAGATTGATGCGGTCGGTTGCAGGGTCGTATTCGACCTTCACCCCGATCCAGTTGGTGTCGGGTATCCAGGCGTTGCTGACGCGCTCGCCCCAGGCGAAGTTGTCGTTGGTTTCAATATTGGTCGAGCCGTACACATTCTGATTGCCGCTGCCAGGGCTGTTCGCGTCGCGGGTCACCAGCAGCTGGAAGTAGTTCGCCGCGTCGGTGAAGACGACCAGTCCCGCCTGCACATAGTTGTAGTCGGCGAACACGCTCCAGTCGGTGCGGAAGGCGGTCTCGATGTACCAGCCGAAGCCATCGGGTAGAGGGCCCACCACGCGCAGGTTGGGCACATCCCGATGCGCATTGTAGAAGGAGAACATGCCACCGTCACGCATCTGGATGACCAGCGCCTCGCTGGTGAAGCTCACGGCAGTTGGGTCCAGGGTACATTCGGGGTTGTTCACGGGGACGCGCCACGACCATCGCAGGGAGGAACTGAACCCGCCGTCGAAGTCATCGCGGGTCTGCACATACGCTGTGCCCAGCATCATCGCACAGCTCAACGCCATCATCACTGTTCGCACTCTCATCGTTTGGAACCTCCTTCACTGGATTGAGGGGAGCCAATACCTGCCCGCACAACGGCGCGAGGGGCAATCACGGTATGGCGCACAATTAGCGTGCCTGGCAGCAGGATCGGCTGCGGTGTGCTCTGACCCTGCTCCAGCTGTTGCAGGAGAATCTGCGCCGCCAGATAGCCGACCTGATACTTATCGTGACGGATGGTGGTCAGATGCGGAATAACGGGCTGGATGAGCGGCTCGTCGTCGAAGCCTGCCACTGAGAGGTCTTCGGGGATTCGGATTCCGCGTCGCTCGCACGCCTGAATGAAGCCCGCTGCCATGCCGTCGTTGGCGCAGAGGACGACCGACGGCAGCGCGGCGCATCGGAGCAACTGCTCGGCAGCCCGCTGACCCGATTCCATCGAGTAGTCGCCCTGCAGGACCCACTCTTCACGCACGGGATAGCCCCATTCACCCATCACGGCACGGAAAGCGCGCTCACGCTGATGCGCGCTCCAGTGGAGCGGATGCCCCTTCACGAAGCCAATCTCCCGATGTCCCTGCTGCAGAATCCACTCCACAAGCAGGCGCATCGCGCCCTCGTTGTCGATATCGACGGCGCTGAGCGAGTAGTTTGCGGGCAGCGTGCTGCCAGCGGCAACGGCGGGCAGAGCCGAATGCTGACACCACTCCAGCAGAGGGGAGCCAATCGTGGGCGCCAGCAATATGGCGCCGTCGATGGTGCCATTATCGATGCGCCGCCAGAACGAGTCGGGGTCGGTCACGCGTGGAGAGATAATTTTGACATCGTACTCCAGCGGCTCCAGGTATGCCAGCACACCATCCAGCACATGCTGGGCGTAATCGCTGCGGGTGATGCGCGCGTGCGTCGGGTCTAAAATGAAGCCAATCGTACAGGTACGCTGGCGGGCGAGACTGCGTGCCAGATGGTTCGCGCGATAGCCCAGCTCCCGCGCGGCGGTCAACACCCGCTCGACGGTCTGTGCCTGATAGAGGTGATAGCGCCCCTGCAGAATGTTCGAAGCGGTGGTCAGTGAACATCCCGCCCGTTGCGCCACCTCCCGCAGCGTCACGCGTCGCTTCATCGCTATCCCCTGTATGGAAACGCTTCCACAATATGCGCCTTTTTACATCTTGCTCCGTACCAGCCAGCCCGTGAAAGCGCTTCCATAACCCTATTATATCCCATCGAGGGGCAGTTTGTCAAGAGGGACTGAGGGTGTTCGAAAAATCCGATTTGGGAGGCTGATCCCCGCTTCCTGAACCCTCTCCCACTGAGGCGAGGATGCCCCCTCACCCCGACCCTCTCCTTAGCAGGGAGAAACTAAGCCCCTCTCCCCCTGAAGGGGGAGAGGGTACGGGTGAGGGGGTTCTGTACTCTTTGCCCATGCTCCGCAGCGGAGGTAAACGCACTGAGGGTTACGCGCGACGACGCAGGCGTATCAGCCCGACCAGCCCAACACCCAGCGCCAGCAGGCTCGCCGGCTCCGGCACCACCTCGTAGATGTCCAGACGGTCAATATAGGTACCGGTACCGCCACCACCCTGAACAACAAAGATGAACAGGCGCCCGTTAGAGGTGATAAAGTAGCTGCTATTCAGCAGCGTGTTCGCGTATCCACTGGGTGGGGTGAAGCCGTCCGCTGTCGGTCCGACACCCGTCAGGGTGGCGATGGGAACCCCGTTCACATCCACCACAAACAGCTGGTTGGTTCCAGAGACACGGTTGTTGTACAGGATCAAATCCGTCAGATGCCCATAAGCCTGAGATACAGGGACATAGGTAACTGTGGATTGCTGTTGCGCGCCCTCCGTCAAAGCGACAAAGTTGCCTGCGTCGCTAAAAGTGGTGACGCCAGTGCGGGTAAACAGGCGCACGCCTGCGGCGTTACCTGTACCACCGTTCCATTTGTAATACATATTGCCGTTCGGGGCGAAGGTGATGTCCCGTATGGCGGTGGGCGCTCCTGAAACCGCGCTGGTATTGCCCGCATTTGTGCCAGTACCCAGGTCAAAGCGGCGGATGATGGTGCTACCGAACACCCCCACAGCCAGACTGGGCCCTGAGCCGCTATAGCCCGGATCGATCTCCAGTGTATCATACCGACTGACACCTGCCTCACTCAGGGACAGCAGCCCATCGCCTGCCCAGCTGGTGACCAGGCTGCCGTTCGTGTCGTACTTGCGAATACCAGTGTTCGCCGCAGTACCGCTACCCAATCCCGTGCCGAGATAAAGGGAGCCATTGTGGTAAACCAGCCGGGTATCGCGCGAACCACCATCCTGTGACAGCTGCACCTTCCATGCGGGTGTCAGCGTAGTATTGCTGGCAACAAAGCTTGTGCCATCGAAAAAGTTGCTGATTCGCGCCATGCCAACGGTTTGCAGACCACTGCTTGTATGATAACCGGCGACATAGAGATTGGTGCCGTCAAAAGCGACATCGCCAATATTGCTGCCGATGCCGTTGGCAGTGCCGTCGAACAGGTCAGCCAGTGTGTAGCTGCGCAGATGCACAATCTGATGCTGCGCCAGAGCAGGCACAATCATGCTCGTTATCAGCCCTATTGTCCAGAAGCAGTGCCATCTCCTCATATCGGTCGAACCTCCTCGTTGTTAGAGTGGGGAAACCACCCTGCAGGGCGTCCCATCTATTTATTGACTCGGAAACCGTCCAAAAGCGGACAGGGGCGCCCCGCAAAAATACGGGATTTTGGGCAAAAACCACGCGATTATGGGGTTATTCGCTCCAGCCCGTCCATGTAGGGGCGGAGAGCATGGGGGATTAGCACGCTGCCGTCTGCCTGCTGGTAGTTCTCTAACAGCGCCGCCATCAGGCGGGCGGTCGCCACGCCCGAAGCGTTCAGCGTGTGCACATATTCGGGCTTCGCGGTCGGCTCCCGACGGAACCGAATATTTGCCCGCCGCGCCTGAAAATCCTCAAAGTTGCTGCACGACGACACCTCCAGCCACTGCTGGACACCGGGCGACCAGACCTCTAAATCGTAGCATTTGGCGGCGGCGAAGCCCAGATCGCCCGTGCAGAGGAGCATAATGCGATAGGGCAGCTCCAGCCGTTGCAGCACCGTCTCGGCATCGCGCAGCAGGCGCTCATGCTCGGCATAAGAGGTTTCAGGTGTGGTGAATTTAACCAGCTCCACCTTATTGAACTGATGCACGCGCAGCAGTCCGCGCGTGAGGCGTCCTGCCGCGCCCGCCTCTCGCCGAAAGCAGGGCGAATAGGCGACCAGATTGATGGGCAGCTGCTCCGCGCTCAGAATCTCATCGCGATAGAGGTTCGTCACGGGCACTTCGGCGGTCGGAATCAGATAGAGCGGGTCATCGGCACAGCGATACATCTCTTCGGCGAACTTTGGCAGTTGCCCCGTGCCCTGCATCACTTCGGGGCGCACCAGAAAGGGTGGGAAGACCTCTGTGTAGCCATGCTCGCGCGTGTGCAGGTCAAGCATGAAGTTGATAAGGGCGCGTTCGAGGCGGGCGCCCAGCCCCGTGTAGACATGAAAGCCGCTGCCGCTGATTCTGGTGCCGCGCTCGAAGTCGATCAACCCCAGTCGCTCGGCGATTTCCCAGTGGGGGCGCGGTTCGAACTCCATCGGGTGTGGCGCCCCGCCGCGTCGCACCTCCACATTGTGGCTCGCATCCGCGCCGATGGGTGTGGTCTCGTGCGGAATATTGGGGAACATCAGCAGCATCTGCTCGCGCTGTTCCTCCAGCTCGCGCCGCTGCTGCTCCAGATGTTTGATCTGCTCGCCCAGCTCGCGCATCTGGGCGATCAGCCCGCTCACATCCTGCCCCGCCTTTTTGAGCTGGGGAATCTCGCGCGACACGCGGTTCTGCTCAGCGGTGAGCGTCTCTACCTGCGTGGTCAGCTCGCGCCAGCGCGTATCGACGGCAAGCCATTCGTCCACCATCGATGGCTCGTAGCCACGCTGACGCAGAGCCTCGCGCACCCGCTCCGGCTCACTCCGAATCAGACGATAGTCAATCATGGCACACCGTATTGTACCAGAACGCCGAAGGTCAAAAATCGGCTATAATAGAGGTGGGTGAACCCTTATGGCGCTGAGCGAGGCGATTGAGAAGCGGGAATGGACACTGGACGAATGGCTCAACTGCGAAACTGAAGAGCGGTTCGAGTTCGAAAATGGGAGGATTATCATTATGCCCGCACCAACAATCCGACATCAGAAGATCGTGTTGCTCGCTGGTCACGCGATGTATCAGTTCTGCCAGGCAAATCGGCTCGGCACAGTGATGATGGGTGTGGATGTGGCGCTGCCTTCCATCAACAGGGGCTATATTCCCGATTTGACCTTTGTGCGGCGGGAGCGCGAAGCCGAAGTGATAACCCCGCAGGGCAAGATAAAAGGTGTGCCTGACCTGGTGGTGGAGGTGATCTCGCCTGGCGGGTTCGCCCGCGACGCAATGCACAAACTGAACACCTATCAGCAGGTGGGAGTGCCGTGGTACTGGCTGATCGATAGCGAAACGCTTCTGGTACAGGAGTTCCAGCTGACGCCCGAGGGCTATCTGTTGCGCACGGTGGCGGATGCGGGCGAGGTGTTCCGCCCCGCCGCCCTGCCCGGCTTCGAGATTAATCTCCAGCAGCTGATGGAAGAGCCTGCTAACCTTGGGCAGCAGGTGCAGTGAGGCGATCCTCTCCATCGGCTATAATAGAGGTGGGTGAACTCTTATGGTGCTGAGCGAGGCGATTGAGAAGCGGGAATGGACACTGGACGAATGGCTCAACTGCGAAACTGAAGAGCGGTTCGAGTTCGAAAATGGGAGGATTATCATTATGCCCGCACCAACAATCCGACATCAGAAGATCGTGTTGCTCGCTGGTCACGCGATGTATCAGTTCTGCCAGGCAAATCGGCTCGGCACAGTGATGATGGGTGTGGATGTGGCGCTGCCTTCCATCAACAGGGGCTATATTCCCGATTTGACCTTTGTGCGGCGGGAGCGCGAAGCCGAAGTGATAACCCCGCAGGGCAAGATAAAAGGTGTGCCTGACCTGGTGGTGGAGGTGATCTCGCCTGGCGGGTTCGCCCGCGACGCAATGCACAAACTGAACACCTATCAGCAGGTGGGAGTGCCGTGGTACTGGCTGATCGATAGCGAAACGCTTCTGGTACAGGAGTTCCAGCTGACGCCCGAGGGCTATCTGTTGCGCACGGTGGCGGATGCGGGCGAGGTGTTCCGCCCCGCCGCCCTGCCTGGACTGGAGATTAATCTGCAGGCGTTGCTGGAGGAGGGTAGCGATGGCACTGAGTGAAGCGATTGAGAAGCGTGACTGGACACTGGAGGAGTGGCTCAAAGCCGAGCTGGAGCCACGCTTCGAGTTCGAAGAGGGGAGGCTTGTGCCGATGGCATCGCCGACACGCCAGCATCAGCGAATTGTGGGCAGGCTGTTCACTCAGATGGAGCGCTGGGCAAACCAGACTGGGAGCGGATCGATTGAGATGGAGCTGGATGTCGCTTTGCCGACGGGGGTGGGCTTCATTCCTGACCTGATGTTTATTCGGCGCGAGCGCGAAAGCGAACTCTACACGCCCGGCGGCAAAATCAGAGGCGTGCCCGATCTGGTGGTGGAAGTCGTATCGCCCAGCACGCGCACGCGGGATACCGTGCGCAAACTGCGTGCCTATCAGGCTGCTGGCGTGCCATGGTACTGGCTGATAGACAGCGAAACGCTCGTGGCGCAGGAACTCAAGCTCACCCCTGATGGCTATCAGATCAGCACCGTTGCCGATGCGGGCGAGGTGTTCCGCCCCGCTGCCCTGCCCGGCTTCGAGATTAATCTCCAGCAGCGGATGGAAGAGCCTCCATAAGTCGGGAAACGGGGGTAAAATTGCCAGCGCGATATGGAATACTTGAAAGGGACGGACGCTGATGAGAGTGAGTATTTTCGGACTGGGCTATGTGGGAGCGGTGTCGGCGGCGTGCTTCGCCCGTGAGGGGCACAGCGTGATCGGCGTCGATGTGGACCCCTACAAGTTAGGGCTGATACGGCAGGGGCGCGCGCCCATCGTGGAGGAGAACCTTGAGCCGCTCCTGCAGGAGGCGGTGCGAACAGGGCGATTGACCGTGACCGATTGCGCGGAGGAAGCTGCCCACCAGACCGACCTTTCGCTGATTTGCGTCGGCACGCCCAGCAAGGAGAATGGCGACCTGCGCACCGAGTTTCTGGAACGGGTGGCAACCGAAATCGGCGACGCCCTGCGCACCAAAGAGGGCTATCATATCGTGGTCATTCGGAGCACCATTTTGCCCGGCACCGCTGAAGAGGTGGTGTTGCCCATTCTGGAGCAGCGTTCTGGCAAGCGCGTGAATGAGGGCTTCGGGCTGTGTGTGAACCCTGAATTCCTGCGAGAGGGGGTTGCCATCCGCGATTTTTATGACCCGCCCTTCACGATTATCGGCTCGCTCAAGCGCGACGATGCCGAACTGGTTGCCCAGCTCTATGCGGGCGTTGAAGCCCAGCTGTTCATCACCTCCATTCGCGCTGCCGAGATGATCAAATATGCCTGCAACGCCTTTCACGCCGTCAAAATCACCTTTGCGAACGAGCTGGGCATGCTCTGCAAGGCGGAGGGCATCGATAGCCATGAGGTGATGCGCATCTTCTGCGCCGACACCAAGCTCAACATCTCGCCGCGCTACCTGACGCCGGGCTTCGCCTTTGGCGGCTCCTGTTTGCCCAAAGATTTGCGCGCGCTCACCTATCGCGCCCGCCTGCACGACCTGCAACTGCCCATGCTCGAACATGTGCTGCCCAGCAATCGCATGCAGATTGAGCGCGTGGTCAAACAGGTTCAGCAACTTCGGCGACGGCAGGTCGGGCTGTTCGGGCTGTCGTTCAAGCCCGGTACCGACGACCTGCGCGAAAGCCCGCTTGTGGAGCTGGCGGAACGACTCATCGGCAAAGGGTATAATCTGCTTATCTATGATCCGAATGTGTCGTATGCCGCGCTGCACGGCTCGAACAAGGCGTATATCGAGCGGGAGATTCCGCATATTCGCGAGATTCTTTGCGAGGATGTCGGGCAGCTGCTCTCCCATGCGGAGGTGGTCATCGTGGGGCATTTAGAGCGCTCGCTGCGCGAGGCAGTTCAACAGCAGATACGCGACGACCAGGTGGTGATCGACCTGGCGCGTGCCCTCGATCCCTCTAAAATGCGAGGTGATTATGTCGGACTGTACTGGTAACTGCGAAGGGAGCATCCTGATACTGGTGGAGAACCTGCCTGTGCCGATGGACAGGCGCGTGTGGCAGGAATCGCTGGCGCTCACCGAAGCGGGATACAAAGTGTCGGTGATCTCGCCCCGCCCGCCCGATGAACCGGAGTATATGGAGCTGCAGGGCGTGCATCTCTACCGCTATCCGATGCCGCCCCCTACGCGCAGCATCTTCAGCTTCTTCTACGAGTTCATCTACTGCTGGCTGCACACATGGCGGCTCACACGGCGAGTCGCTCGCGAGCAGGGCATCGATGTCATCCATACCTGCAACCCGCCCGACACCTTCTGGACAATCGCCCGCTGGTACAAGCGCAAGGGCGTCAAGTTCGTGTATGATCAGCACGATCTTTGCCCGGAGCTGTACGAGTCACGATTCGGCAAGCGCGGACTGCTCTACAGGGGGCTTCTGTGGCTGGAGAAGCAGACCTATCGCACAGCAGACGGCGTGATTGCACCCAACGAATCGTATCGGCGCGTGGCGATGGAACGGGGTGGTATCCCGCCAGAGCGCATTACCATCGTGCGCAGCGGACCGATGGCCAGCCAGTTCAAGCGTGTGGAGCCTGACCCCAGTCTCAAACGCGGGCGACGCTATCTGGGCGTGTATCTGGGCGTGATGGGCGCACAGGACGGCGTGGACTACCTCCTGCGTGCCATCCACCATGTGGTCTACACTTTCAATCATACCGAGACCCACTTCGCGCTGATTGGCGGTGGCGACATGTTTCCTGACTTAGTACAGATGTGCCACGACCTGCGCCTGAACGAGTTTGTGGAGTTCACAGGGCGCATCCCCGATGAAGAGGTGCTGCGCTACTTCTCCACCGCCGATGTCGCCCTCGCGCCCGACCCGCTCAACCCGCTGAACGATGTTTCCACGATGAACAAGGTGATCGAATACATGGCAATCGGGCTGCCGATTGTATCGTTCGACCTGAAGGAGTCGCGCTATTCGGCGCAGGATGCGGCGGTCTATGTGCCCAATAATGACGAGCGTGCCTTCGCACAGGCGATTATCGAGCTGCTCAACGACCCTGAACGCCGCGCCCGCATGGGCGAGTTCGGGCGCAAACGCTTTCTGGAATGCCTCAGCTGGGAGCATAGCAAGAAGAAGCTCATAGAGTTCTATGACCACCTGCTGCAGAATGAGCTATCTGCAGCGCCTGTGTCCGCAGGCGTGTCGGATCAGGGGGTGAGCCGATGAGCCGGCTGGTGCTGATTTACAGCGGCGACTTTCAGGGCTATCCGATGGGGGGTGTGCTGGAGTATGCCAAGAACTTCGCCCGCTACGCGCCTGTTGAGGTACTTATCGTCGGCTTGACCCTTGACGCCCACCAGCCGATAGGCGAGTGGAGCCGCATTCAGCTGGGCACTATCGAACGCCCGTTTCTGCCGATTCTGTTTGTGGACGAGGCGCGTCAGCGTCGCTCGCGCATCCCGCTTAATGCTCGCTTCGTGCGGGCGCTGCGCCGATTCCGCCGCGAGATTCTGGCTTTGAATGCGCCCCTTTACATTCAGCGGGCGGAGCATGGGCTGCCCTTCCTGCATGACGATGTGCCCCTCTATTTCAACACGCACGGTCAATCGGCGTTTGTGGAGCGCTGGACGAGCCATCCGTTATTCCGCTGGCGCTGGTTCCGCGCATGGTTCTATCGGATGGAGGCGCGAGTCATTCAGCGAGCACAGGGCGTGATCGTGATTAGCCCCGCCGATTACGAGTTCTACACGAATCGGTTCCCTGCCCTGCGCGAAAAGTTCCATTCCATTCCGCTGGGCGTGGAGATCGAGCGCTACTGCCCATCGCCGGAGCGCGAGCGCGACGAGAACGCGCCGCGCATTCTGTTCGTGGGACGGCTGGACGCCTCCAAGGGGCTCGACCTGCTCATCGCCGGCTTCGCACAGTTTCGAAAGGTATATCCGAACGCCCGCCTGATCCTGGTGGGTGGCTCGCAGGACTATAACCCGGTGGAGGAGCAGGTGCGTGCGTGGATTGCCCAGCATGGCGTTCAGGAGGCGGTGGAGATGACAGGCTTGCTGCCGCGCGAGGCGATTTTACCGTATTATCAATCGGCGGATGTGTTCGTGCTGACCTCGCTGTGGGAAGGGTTGCCGATGGCGCTGCTGGAGGCGATGGCGTGCGGGCTGCCAGCGGTCGTCACAGCGGTGGGCGGATTGCCCAGCGTGGTGAAGGACGACCACAACGGCTATGTGCTGACCGGGCGCGACCCTGAGCAACTGGCGAGGCTCATCGAACGCGCCTATCAACACCGAAAACGGCTCGGTGAGGGAGCCAGAGCCACCGCTCAACAGTTCTCTATTGAGGCGCATGTGCAACAGGTGTGCAACCGCATGGGACTGAGCCCTGTGATGCCACCCGACAGAGCCAATTTATCGGAAGTCCAGGAACCATCAAAGAGTGAATTAGTATGCTGAACAATCAGAGCTATGCTGAGACGAGTCAGCAAGGGATGAACGCAACGCGGCGCGTGTTGCTGGTGCTGGAGAACCTGCCAGTGCCTCACGATCGGCGCATGTGGCAGGTCGCCACCTCGCTGCGCCGCGCGGGCTACCATGTGTCGGTCATCTCGCCCCGCCCACCAGACGAACCCGAATATTGTGAGCTGGAAGGGATTCACCTCTATCGCTACCCGATGCTGCCGCCCACCCACAGCGTGGGCAACTTCGTGCGCGAAGCGCTCTACTGCCTCTGGCACACTTTCCGGCTCAGCCGGCGCGTGCTTAAAGAGCAGGGCTTCGATGTGTTCCACGCGGGCAACCCGCTCGACATCTTCTGGCTGATCGGGCTGTATTACAAGCTGCGTGGCAAAAAGTTCGTTTACGAGCATCGCGACCTGTGCCCTGAACTGTACGAGGTGCGGTTCAAGAAGCGCGGGCTGTTCTATCACCTGCAGGTGTGGTTCGAACGGCTCTCCTACCGATTCGCCGATATGATTATCGAGATGAACGAGTCATATCGTCAGAACGCGCTCCAGCGTGGGCGGGCGCGCCCCGACAAGATTGTGATTGTGCGCAGCGGTCCGCGCGCCTCCGAGTTCTACCCCGTGGAGCCAGACCCCGCTCTCAAGCATGGCAAACGCTACCTGGTGTGCTACCTCGGCGTGATGGGACCGCAGGACGGCACCGACATCTTCGTGAAGGCGGCGCACCATATCGTGCATAAGCGCGGCTTCACCGATGTGCATTTCGTCGCGATTGGCTCTGGCGACTGCCTGGAAGAGGTCAAAGCGCTCAGCCAGCAACTCCATCTGCAGGACCACATCACCTTCACAGGCTTCATTCGCGATCGGGAGCTGCTGGTGCGTTATCTCAGCACTGCCGATGTGGGTGTCGCCAGCGACCCCGATAACAGCTACACCGCTCGCTCCACGATGAACAAGATTATCGAATTTATGTCGGTGGGGCTACCGATTGTAGCGACGCGCAGTATCGAGAACAAGTGGTCGGCGCAGGACGCGCTGATCGAACCGCCCGACGACAGCCCCGAAGCGTTCGGCGACACGATTCTGGAGCTGCTCAACGATGAGGATCGGCGCCGCCAGATGAGCGAGTTCGGGCGGAAGCGATTTCTGGACTGCCTGAGCTGGGAGCGCAGTGAATGCGTGCTGCTGCACGCCTACGACCGCCTCTTCCAGAACCTGCCCCCTAATGGAGAGGCAACTGCCGAGCCAGAGGCTACTGCTCTCCATACACCGCATTAATCGCGCCCTGCAGGAACGCCAGCGAGCGGCGGAAGCCTGCATCACCCTCCGATTGACCGTCCTCGATGCTGATATAGCCCGCATAGCCATGGTCGCGCAAAATGCGCAATAACGGCTCAAAAGGGACCCCGCCCTCGCCCAGCACGCAATGCTGATACTCGCCAGGCAGGCGATCGCCCGCATGCACATGGTGAACCTTATGCACCACGCGCCGAAGGAGCGCAACCGGGTCCGCACCCACCATCAGCGGGTTCGCAAAATCGAAGTTGATGCGCACAGGGGTCGGCTCAAGCTGCTCAAAAATGCGCAGGAAGCGTTCGGGCAGAAACGAGAAGTCCTCGCGTGTCCAGCGGCGGTCTCTGTAATGGTTCTCATAGCAGGGATAGACGCCCATCGGCACGGCGTACGCAGCAAGTTGCACCATGCCCTCCACCGCATAGGCGATGCCGTCCGACTCGCGGAGGTCATCATGCAGCATGCCCGCTGTGACGCGCACGGCGTCCGCGCCAAGCGCGGCAGCCCACTCCACTCGCTGGCGCATCGCCTCCAGCTCGCGCCGGCGCACCGAAGGGTCGGGGTTGGTGAAATCGGGCGCGCAGGTGATCTGGCTCACCTTCAATCCCAGCGTCTGGAGCTGCTGGCGAACGGCGGGCAGGTTCTGCTCGCTCAAAAAGCCGTGATAGAGTTCGACGGCGTCGATGCCGAAAGCAGGCACGCTCGCCAGCCAGTCGGCGAGTGCGAGCCGCCCCTCGACAATTGCGTGGATGTGTCGCACTGGCAGCCAGGCGATGCGGGGCTTAGCCATCTTTGAGCAGGCGCGTGATGCGATCTGCCTGGCGCAGCGACGGGTCATCCACAAACTGCAGGCGCGGAATACGCTTCAGATGCAACCGCTTGCCTAATAGCCCCTTGATATAGCCAGAGGCACGCTGCAGGCTCTCAATCACATTCTGCCGATGCGCCTCATCGCCCAGAATGCTCACATACACCGTCGCGTGGGAGAGGTCCCGCGCGATTTTGACGCCCGTGATGGTCGCCAGCCCGCGATGCTCGTCCTGCAGGTCGCGCAAAAGAACCTGACTGATCTCCTCCGTCAACAGCGATTCCAGTCGTTCCAATCGTCCGCCCATCGGCGTCCTCCTGTTCTCACAGCAGTTCGATCTGGCTCTCTATAAGAGAGATACGGCTTTCGACGGCGAGGCGTTCCAGCACGATGTCCAGCGTCCGATTCACATGCTCGGTGCGGTTGCCCACGCAGGCAATCGCGAGGCAGGCACGCTGGTGCTTGTCATGGTGATCCACCTCGGCAATCGCGAGATTGAACTCGTTGCGCAGGCGCACCATCAGGCTCTGCAACACCTGCCGCTTCTCCTTGAGCGATTGGCAGCCGCCGATGTACAGTTCGACGGTCAGCAGTCCCACTCGTGCCGCCATCTCACGCCTATTGTACCCCGTCGGGTATACTGGCATGGAAGGGGTTGAGAGCCGATGGCGAGAACGAAGATCAGCGTACAGGACATAGCGAAGGAACTGGAGGTGCCTGCCGCGCGCCTGCAACAGATTCTGGCGGAGCTGGGCATCTCTGACGAAGAAGCGCGACGCGGGCTGGACCCGGACACCGCCCAGACCATCAAGGAGATGGCGCAGGAGATGATGGAGGAGCTGCGCACGCTGCTGCTGCCCCCCGAAATGACCGTGCGCGAGCTGGCGCAGGCGATGGAGCGCAGCCCCACCGAAATCCAGAAGCACCTGATGATGAACCACAAAATCCTGGTCGCTCCCCACCAGAAGCTCGACCGCGCCACCATCGAAAAGGTGGTCGCCGATTTCGGTCTGAAAGTGCGCTGGGAGGAACCGCAGCAGCCCGCCGTTGTGCAGACAATCGCCCTCACCACGGGACCTCAACCCCGCCCGCCCGTCGTGACCATCATGGGGCATGTGGACCACGGCAAGACCTCCCTGCTGGACTACATTCGCAAGACGCGCGTCGCCGAGCGCGAATATGGCGGTATCACCCAGCACATCGGCGCGTATCAGGCAGAGTATAACGGTCGGCTCATCACCTTTCTGGACACCCCCGGTCACGAAGCGTTCACCGCCATGCGCGCCCGCGGCGCCCAGGTGACCGACATCGTGGTGCTGGTGGTCGCTGCCGATGACGGCGTGATGCCCCAGACGATTGAAGCCATTCACCACGCCCGCAACGCCAATGTGCCCATTATCGTCGCCATCAACAAAATCGACAAGCCCGAAGCGAACCCTGACCGCGTGATGCAACAGCTGACCGAGCATGGACTGATTCCCGAAAAGTGGGGTGGCGACACGGTGGTCGTGCCCGTGTCCGCGCTGACGGGTCAGGGCGTCGACGAGCTGCTGGAGATGATTTTGCTGACCGCCGATCTGATGGAGCTGAAAGCCGATCCGGGCGCGCCGTTTCAGGGCACGGTGATTGAAGCCAGGCTGGATAAGGGGCGCGGACCCGTCGCCACCATTCTGGTACGGCAGGGCACGCTGCGCCGCGGCGATGTGCTGGTGGTCGGCAAAACATGGGGCAAGGTGCGGGCGATGTTCGACCACACGGGCAAAGCGGTCGAGCGCGCCATGCCCGCCACACCCGTGGAGGTGATGGGACTGGACGATGTGCCCGTCGCGGGCGACCCCGCCGAGCGAGTCGAAAGCGAGACGCGCGCCCGCCAGATCGCCCTCGAACGTCAGGAAGCCGAGCGCGAACAGCAGCTGGGTCAAATCGGCGCGCGACCCAGCCTGCAGGAACTGTTCAAACAGCTGCAGGCAGGCGAAATCAAATCGCTCAATATCATCCTCAAAGCCGACACCTACGGCTCCGTCGAAGCCATCCGCGACGCCCTGCTCAAACTGGAGAAGCCCCAGGGCGTGGAAATCAAAATCATCAGCGCGAATGTGGGCAACATCACCGAAACCGATATCGACTTCGCGATCGCCGCCGAAGCCGTCGTGCTGGGCTTCAATGTGAAGGTGGAAAGCAACGCCGCCCAGCGTGCCAAAACCTATCGCGTGGATGTGCGCACCTACCGAATCATCTATGAGCTGCTGGACGAGGTTCAGCGCGCGCTCAAGGGGCTGCTGGAGCCGGAGCGACGCGAGGTGCATCTGGGCACTGCAGAGGTACGCGCCGTGTTCAAACTCTCACGCGGCATCACCGTCGCAGGCTGCTATGTGCTGGACGGCAAAATCTATCGCGGGCGCCCTGCCCGACTCTGGCGCAATAATCAGGTGATCCATGAGAGCCGAATCGCCAGCCTGCGCCACCTGAAAGAGGATGTGCGCGAAATCGCCGCCGGCTACGAATGCGGCATCACCCTCGAGGGCTTCACCGACTACGAGCTGGGCGACCGCATCGAGTGCTACGAGATTCAGGAAGTGGAGCGATAGGCTGATGACCCCCCTCACCCGTACCCTCTCCCCCAGAGGGGGAGAGGAATTGTGCAGACCCCTCCCCCAGAGGGGGAGAGGAATTGTGCAGACCCCTCCCCCAGAGGGGGAGAGGAATTGTGCAGACCCCTCCCCCAGAGGGGGAGAGGAATTGTGCAGACCCCTCTCCCACAGCGTGGGAGAGGGGCTGGGGGTGAGGGGTTTCTCGCAGGCGTGAGACACTTGGCTCCCTCACACCCGTGCCCTTTCGCCTGATGCTTCGGGCGAGGGGCTTTTGTTGATTGCGGGGCGTTTCAGCAGCCGTAGCAGGGGCATCCTGCCCCTGCTCCTTCGTAGCATGGGTATACTTGCGCTCTGATGAGAGGGCGATACTGGCTCGCAGGGTTGGCTGGCTTGTGGCTGATCGTGGGTGTGCTGGCGCAGCCGCCTGAAAAGATAGAGAAGCGCATTGCGCCCCATGTGGTGCTGTTTCAGGAGGTCAGCACGGAGCCGCTGCTGGTGGCATCAGGCTTGCGCATCACACCCTCACGCTCGGTGCGCCTGGTGGCAGCGCTGGGCAACGATGTGGTGCTGGAGGACGAACCCGCGCGTGGGCGGGAGGTGGTCAGTCGCGCGGCGTGGCGCCATCGTGCGCTCGCCGCCATCAATGCCGACTTCTTTCCCTTCACGGGCGACCCGCTGGGACTGTGCATTATTGGAGGCGAAATCGTGAGCGAGCCGTTCCCGAACCGCCCCGCCGTCGGCTGGACCGTGCGCGGCAGGGTGGTGATGGGCGCGCCTGAACTGGACGCCGAAGTAACCCGCGCCGACGGGCAACGCTTCGCGCTCACAGGAATCAACCGCCCTGTGAGGGCAAACGGTGATCTGGTGCTGTTCACCAGCTTCTTCGGCGCGAATGCTCAGTCAGAGGCGGCGGGCACGGCGGTTGTGCTGGATTTACTGCAGCGTCCGCTGCGAGTGGGCAGCACGGTGCAGGCGGTCGTGCGCTCTGTGTTGACTAATCTGAACAGCGTGCCGATCCCCTTCACGGGCGGCGTGCTGATGGGCACGGGCGAAGCGAGCCAGTTCCTGCAATCGCTGCAGGCGGGTCAGAGGGTGCAGATTCGCATCGATTTGCGCGGGGAGGGCGCACCTGAATGGCGCGAGGTGTCGGAAGCCGTCGCGGGCGGACCGTGGCTGGTGCGTGACGGTAAACCGGTGGTCGCCGAAGAAGCAGCGCGCGCGGGCTTCAACAGCGGGTTCATCGAGCGGCGCCATCCGCGCACGGCGGTCGGACGCACGGCGAAGGGCGAACTCCTCTGGCTGGTGGTGGACGGACGCCAGGCGCACAGTCAGGGTGCCAGCCTGACTGAACTGGCGCAACTGATGCTGCGCTACGGTGCCATCGAAGCCATCAATCTCGATGGGGGCGGTTCCACCACGCTGGTGGCGTACAATCTGGTGCTGAATAGCCCATCGGACGGCAACGAGCGCCCTGTGGCGAATATGCTGCTGCTGTTCGATGACAGCCTGCGCACTGCACTGCCGCGTGAGACCTATCGCATCGAGCCTTCAGCCGCCACGCTGAAAGTGGGCGAGCAGGTGCGCTTCCGACTCTGGCGCGGGCGCGAGCCTGTCTCCACCTGGGACGCTCTCTGGGGCTGCAACAGCGGGCTGGGCTTCATCGACCAGTGGGGGCGATTCACCGCGCTTCGCCCCGGACAGGGCACGATCAGCGTCTATATCGACCATCAGTGGCTACAGGTGCCGATTACGGTGGAAGCACCGTCGCCGCCTGCAGAACCCAATAAAAATGGAGGCGCCGGTGGGAATCGAACCCACGAATAGAGGCTTTGCAGGCCTCCCCCTTGGCCACTTGGGTACGGCGCCTCTCAATCTGGTCATATTATACCCCATTTATACCCCATCACACGCCGATGAGTCAAGGGGTCAGGGAGGGTTTACGGCTTACCCGTCTCGTTCGGAACAGGCTCACGCTCAGGGCGATAATGAATCCCCCGCTCCTTCGGCTGACCGTAGAGTTCAGGGTGGAGGTACTTGCCCTTGATCGCGTCCTCCTTCTCCTGCTCCGTCTGGTAGCCGTACCGCTGCACCCACAGGTCATTGCGGATGGCTTCCACGCGCCAGAACACCTTCTTGCCTGGCGCACCGCCCGCTATCTTGAAGCGATTGTTCTGGATTTCCACAGCGACATGCAGGTTCGGCATCGGCGTGCCTACAGGTGTGAGGCTGATGGTCGGGTCACGGTTGATGGCTTCAAAGTAATCGGGCAGTTGTACCCACGCTTCGCCGCGCGCGTCCAGCATCACCGTGCCCCGATAGAGGTTGTAGGGTTCGGGACCTTCGGCGCAGAAGTGGTTCAGGTAGTGGGTTTCGGGGCGGAGCGGGTGGTCAATCTGGA
Organism: Armatimonadota bacterium; assembly: GCA_037445735.1. Taxonomy (GTDB): domain Bacteria; phylum Armatimonadota; class Fimbriimonadia; order Fimbriimonadales; family GBS-DC; genus HRBIN15. The sequence continues at coordinate 58,343 of JBBIJY010000018.1, forward strand.
ACAACTTGGTGCCGGTGGAGCCGATGGTTCCAGCGGCAAAGACGGCATGTCCTGCTCCACCAGAGGGTTCCTCTCCGCGCACGCCATAGGCGGTGGAATCGGAGCTGTTCGTTTCACCCCACACGCCCTAGGCGCTGCCGCTGGTGGCGATTGCCCTGCCGAGCACGCCTATGCCAGCGGTGCTGGTGCTTTGCCCAAACACGCCGCGGGTGCCGCCACTGGTGGCAGTTGCCAAGCCGACCACACCCATGCCAGAAGTGCTGGCGCTTTGCCCAAACACGCCGAAGGTAAGACCGCTGGTGGCGGTTGCCTCGCCGAACACACCCATGCCACGGGGGCTACGGCTCAACCCATACACGCCGTAAGTAAACCCACTGGTGGCGGTTGCCTCGCCGTACACGCCTGTGCCAGAAGTGCTGGCACTTTGCCCCCACACGCCGATGGCAGGACCACTGGTGGCGGTATGAAACCCAGAAATGGCTCGGACATGCGTGTTCGCTTCCACATGCAGCCGATATCAAGGACTGCTCGTCCCAATCCCGACA
>JBBIJY010000019.1:0-58728 GCA_037445735.1 Armatimonadota bacterium
TACGAGGTGTTGTGGTTGGATTGGTGAGAGGTCTACAGCGGGTGGTGGTATGGTGATGGAAGTGTCGTCGAACGACGGGTCAGTCAGGATTAGCCTTGATTTCCAGGATTTTTGCTCCCTCATCACAACTGTTCGGGAGTGCCCCCTCACCCGTACCCTCTCCCCCTGAAGGGGAGAGGGCTAACCGCAGATTGTTCAAGAGTACCCCCTCACCCGTACCCTCTCCCCCTGAAGGGGGAGAGGGGCAAATCATTTTCCCCCAGAGGGGGCTAAGGTGAGGGGCATCTCCTCACGCTGCTAACGGTGAGAAGAATCTCCCCACTCGGCGAAAGGTGAGGAACGGTCAGCGCGTGTTGATGTGCAGCTGCTGCCGCTCCATGTCGAACGCGAGGTCGGCATTCAGCGCTTTGCCCAGCAGCGATGCAGGCGCCAGCACGCGACCGTTGACAATCTGCAACGACGCATCCAGCGGCACCGTTTCGCCGTTCAGCACCGCGCGATTGGCGCGCACATCCAGAACCAGCTGCCTCCCTGCCAGCTCGATGGTGGCGACTTTGCGCTGGTTATCCCAGCTCAGTGTGCCGCCCGCCTGCTCGAACACCTGACGGACGGCGATCAGTGGGATGCCGTTCTGCACGCGCGGCAGGCAATCGAACACAACAGGGCGCGCGTCGAGCAGCACCTCGCAGTGGGCGACGGTGGCGGGCAGGCGCGTGCTGGGGGTGAGTGTCAGCCAGCCTGTGCGGGCAGGCGTTCGCACTGCCGGTGCGGGCGCCAGCGCGATGGGGGGCGTGGCGAGTTTCTGCCCGCGCATGCGCGGCGTCTCCTGCACAGAGCGCAGCTGGCTCCGCGTTGCCATCGGCTCGGTGGGCACGAAAGCGGCTGGCGGCGCCGACTCGACAGGCGGAACACTCAACCGACTGGCGTCGCCCGGCTGCGCTTCTGCCCGAGCCACTCGATAGGACGCTGGCGGCGGCTGGAGGGGCGTGGTGACGGCAGGCGCATCCTGGGGGAGCGCCAGCGGTCGGCTCAGGCGCGGCTCCGAATCGGCGGCAGCGGGCGGGCGGCTCAAACGGCTCTCCACAGATACCGGACCCATAACGGATTCGGGCGCCCGCAGCGAACTCGTGCTGGAAGCTGGCGCGGGCGCAGGCAGCGCCAGCGTCGGTTCGTTCAATCCGACCTGCTCATCCGACTGCGCGGGCAGTTGCCGCTCCGTGCGACCGCCAGGGTTGTTCACCAGCACGCGCGTGGGCGGCGACTTGAAGGTCTGAGTGCCGTCGAAGCTCCACGCCTCGATGGTGTGCCAGCCGTTGCGCTCGCGCGTGGTGTCCCAGTGATACACATAGGGCGGGTAGTTGCGCAGGGTGCGTACCTGTCCGTCCACAAAGAACGACACATAGGGGCGCGATTGACCGCTCACGCGCACCTCGATGGGCACCGTGCCCGACACGCGGGTGCCGTGGCGCGGGATGAAGATGGTGATGGGCGCGGTGGGGTCGGGCGTGAGTTCGATTGGACCGCGCAGGGTGGTCAGCAGTCGCCCGCGCGAGTCGTAGAGTTTGACCGTCGCCTCGTGGATGCCAGGCGGTAGCCCCGCGTTGCTCAGCTGAATCTGGAGCGTGCCGCGCGTTGTGCCCGCCAGCTGGCGGTGCGCCACTACCACGCCGCCAATCTCCACCTCCACCGCGGCGGGCGCGACGCCCCGCACCTCCAGCGTCAACCTATCGGGCGCACCGCGCACCAGTCGCACCGTGCCCTGCGCGTCCGCAAGCGCCAGCGGCGACACGCTACCGAAAGCCAGCACACTGTAAAACCATCGGCTCCGTTTCGTTCCCATCCGTAGAACCTCCTTAACTGGTCGCACAATGAACCCACTTGCCCGCGCTCCCGAAAGAGCGCAGGTGAGGGGTCGATTGTACCCGTGATGATTCTCCCAGAATCGGAAAATTCCCTGCTACGGGCGCGATTCCTGCCCTGAATCGGGTAAAATCGGCGCGGAATCGCGTCCAAACCCTTGACTTTTCTGGCGTCAATCGTCTAAACTACTATCGTCCGCACGGGGAGCGAAGGATGAAGGCGTGGCATGGGCGGTTTAACAGGAAACAGAACCCCGCAGCGCTGTGGGCCGCCGGGGTGCATCCCTCCTTCACACCTCGCGCGGGCTTGTCCGTAGAACGAGCAGGCGATGGAGGGGACCAGTGATGGAATACAATATGGCATCCGACGAGTTAATCTACTTCGACGAGACCGGGCTGTGTTTCAACCAGATGCAGGACGAGGAACTTGTGCAGTACGCCAAGCAGGGCTGTCAACGCGCCACCGAGATTCTGATCCGCCGCTACCGTTCCCTTGTGGAGAGCAAAGCACGCGCCTACTTCCTCATCGGCGCCGACCATGAGGATGTGGTGCAGGAGGGGCTGATCGGGCTTTACAAAGCCATTCGCGACTTCCGATTTGACCGAATCCCCTCGTTCCGCCCCTTCGCAGAAATCTGCATCACCCGCCAGATTATCACCGCCGTTAAGACCGCCACCCGTCAGAAGCATCAACCTCTCAACGACTATGTGTCGCTGTATAGCCCGCTTCAGAACAACGGCGAAGAATCGGACAGCTGCCTGGTGGAGGTGCTGCCCGATGTGAACGCGCTCAATCCCGAACAGTGGATTCTGGAGCGGCGCATTCCGCAGGCGGTGCTGCGCATGGTGCGCGAGTTGCTTAGCCCGCTCGAACTGCAGGTGCTGGACTGCTATCTGGACGGTCTGTCGTATCGGGAGATGTCGGAGCGGCTCAATCGCCACACGAAGTGCATCGATAACGCTTTACAGCGCATCAAGAAGAAGCTGAAGCAGGTTTACGAAGATAATTATGGGGATTCTTCGGAGGTGAGTTCGCGTCGCAAGCGGCGCACGCGAATTGCGCCCGAACTGGAAGACACCACCACCGCCCTATGAGCCGTCTCCGCGTTGCTGAGTCGGATGTGCTGACGGTCGCCCGCGAGGTTCTGGCAATTGAGGCGACCGCCATCCTGCGCTTGCGAGAGCAGCTGGACGCTGCGTTCGAGCAGGCGGTGCAGGCATTACTGCGCTGTGAGGGGCGGCTGGTGCTGAGCGGTGTGGGCAAGTCGGGCGCGATTGCCCGCAAGCTGGCGGGCACTTTCAGCAGCACAGGCACGCCCGCCATGTTTTTGCACCCGACCGAAGCCGCGCATGGCGACCTGGGCGCCGTCACCCCGCAGGATGTCGCCCTGCTGCTCTCCTACAGCGGTGAAACCGAGGAGCTGATCACGCTGTGCCCCGCCATCAAGCGCCTGCAGGTGTTCACGATGGTGATGACGGGTCGCCCCGATTCGACGCTGGGTCGCATGGCGGATCTGGTGCTGAATGTGGCGATTGAGCGGGAGGCGTGCCCGCACAATCTGGCGCCGACCGCCAGCACGACGGCGATGCTGGCGCTTGGCGACGCGCTCGCGCTGTCGGTGATGGTCGCGCGCGGCTTCACGCCCGACGACTTCGCGCTCAATCACCCTGCGGGCACGCTGGGCAGACGGCTGCTGCTGCGGGCGTACGATGTGATGCGCACGGGCGACGCGCTCGCGATTGTGCATCAGCACGCCCCTCTGCGCGACGCGCTGTTCGCCATCACGAAGGCGGGCGCCGGCGCCGCCTGTGTGGTCGACGACGAGGGCGTGATGGTCGGGCTGATCACCGATGGCGACATCCGCCGCCGCCTGCTCCAGGACGAACATGCCCTGCGCGAACCTGTGAATCAGGCGATGACCCGAACGCCCTATGTGCTGCGGGGCAACCCGCTCGCGATTGAGGTGCTGGAGAAGTTTCAGAGCCTGCCCGTCAAAATCGGGGATATGCCCGTGCTGGACGACGCGGGACGACCGATCGGCATGGTGGTGCTGAAAGACCTGCTGCGCTGTCTGTGAGTCAGACGCGCTCGCGGCGAGCAATCAGCCAGATCGCCAGCGCCAGCCCTATCAGGTTCGGTAGAAAGCTGGCAAGCAGTGGTGGCACCGCGCTGCGCCCCAGAATCACCAGATAGCGTGCCAGCACCCAGTAGAAAAAGATAATCGCAACGCTGAGCGCGAAGCCGACAGCGGGGCTGCTACGCTGCGGGCGAATGCTCAGCGGCGCACCCACCAGCGCGAAAATCAGGCTTGCCAGCGGCACCGCAATTTTGTTGTAGAGTTCCACTGTGAGCTGGCGCACCATCGTCGGCTCCACACCCTCCTGACGATAGAATTCGATCTGCTGGCGCAGCTGGCGGAAGGAGCGGGCGTCCACCTCGGTCAGCAGCGCTTCGATCTGCAACGGGCTGCGCCGTATCTGCACGCCCGCAACTGGCTCACTGCGGAACACGCGGAAGGTGCCGTATTGCCCATCGGCTGTGCGCCACCAGCCGTCGTACAGCACCCATTCGGCATCGCTGTCCCATTTCGCCCGTTGCGCGAAGGCGATGGCTTCAGGTTCGCGCACGCGACCCGCGCGATACTTGATGATGGTGACCTGAAACAGCTGCTGGCTTTGCGGGTCGCGTCCGCCCGCCACAATCACATACGAATCGAGCCGTCCGTCGCGCCACTGGGGGAATCCGAACGCCTGTTGCTCGGTGAGCTGGAGCCGTTCGAGGATGCGGGCGCGGAGGGCGCTGGCGTGCGCAGTCGCCCACGGCACCACCGTCTCGTTGAAGCCCATCGCCAGCAGGCTGACCAGCAGCCCCATCGCGCCCACTGGCAGCATCAGCCGTCGAATGCTGACGCCCGCCGCCCGCAACGCGGTGATCTCCCAATCGGACGACAGCCGCCCGAAGCCCAGCAGGGTCGCCAGCAGCATGCCCATCGGCAGCGTCTTGACCGCAATCTGAGGCAGATAGAGCGCGGACAGCGCCACCACCTCGCGCAGCGGCACACCCTTGACCGCATATTCGGTGATCATGAACACATAGCCGCCAGCGAAGATGAGCGTGGTGAATAGCCCCACACCGAACAGCAACGGCGCCAGCAACTCCCGCACCACCAGCCGATCCACCAGCCGCATCGGTTAGAAGGATACCCCCTGCCACGATTGGCTATCCCCCTGTGTAAATTTACCTGGTTTCCCGATAATCATGACGGATCATGAAAGGTGTCTGGCTATCGGCTGGCATGGTTGTGGTGATGGCATGCAGCCTCTGGGCGCAGCGCACCTCCCGGACGGCGGAGCTGTTGTTTGCGGATCCAGCGGAAATCGTCACCACTGCCACTCGAAGCCAGCGTTCGATTGAAGAATCACCCATCTCGGTGCAGGTGCTGACGCGGCACTCGCTGACCGATTGGCTCACGGTGCAGGAGGCGTTAGAGCGCAGGCTGCCTGATGTGATTGCCTTTGAAGGCTCGTTGATGCGCTTTCTGTCGGTGCGTGGCTCGTTTTCTTCGTCCGAGTTCAACGAGCGCACGCTGGTGCTGCTGGATGGCGTTCCACTGAACGACCCGGTGCTGGGTCATGTGCCGCTGATGGCGCTCCCCGCGCTGCCGCTGGAACGCATCGAGGTGGTCTACGGTCCTGGCTCGGCGCTCTATGGGGCGAATGCGTTTGCGGGCGTGGTGGCGCTCAAAACGGCGCCATCCGCCACCGAGCGGCAGGTGCGCGTGCAGTTTGGCGAGGGCAACGGTCAACGGCAAAGCGTCGCGCTCTGGGGCAGCTATCTCGCTCAGCGCTGGCACTTCAGCACCTTCGGATGGGTAGGGCAGGACGGCGGAACGCCCGGCATCCATAACGCCGCCCGGACCCACATGTGGCAGAGCGCCCTGCGCTGGAACCCCACACCCCACACCACATGGACACTGCGAACGCTGTTGTCTGGCATGCAGCGCGGTGTCAACGGTAGAACAGTGGCGATGGCTGGCACGCCGAACGATTCCTACCAGACACAGGCATTCCTGTGGGCGCTGGAGCGCGAGGCAAAGGGTGCAGGAAGCCGCTATCACCTGCTGCGCCTGTATGGTCAGCAGGGCACCCACGAATTCAACCGGCAGCAAGCTTCGGTTCGGAGGCAGGCGAACTATCAACGGCTGGGTGTCGAGACGCTCTGGCAGTGGTCGCACGGGCACACCCAGTGGACCGTCGGGCTGGAAGCGCGCCAGGAGAGCGCAGCGGGCAACCTGCTCCGTCGCTCACCGACTGCCAACCTCTGGAGCGCCTATACCCAGCTGGAATATCACCTGCCCGCAGCCTATCTCACCGTCGGGCTGCGCCACGATAACCATTCGGTCTATGGGGCGCAGCGCAGCGTTCGTGGCGCATTGACCTACTCAGTTAACGAGCAGCTTGCTGTGCGCGCCTCCTATGGCACCGCGTTTCGCGCCCCTAACTTTGCGGAGCTTTACTCAGGTGGCAACTGGGTATGGACACCGATTGAGCTGAACTTTTCACCCGTCTATGTGATGGGTGATCCCAGATTGCGCCCAGAGCGAATCACGGCATGGGAGATTGGCATCCGCCACCAGCTCGCTCCCACCGCACACTTTGATCTCAGCTATTTTGATAAGAACCACGAGAATCTCATCTCGCTGGAATTGCATCCCGGGCATCCGACGGGCATCACCTGGCCACATGCACACTATCGCAACCTGATGCACTATCATGTGGTGGGTGTCGCGGCGTCGGTGGTGTGGCGCCTGAACGCGGGACATGAGCTAACGGTCAGCGGCTACCATCTGCTTCAGCAGCACTGGGGTAGTCATTCAGCGCATCCGACCGTGCGCCAGATCAGCCTCACGCGCTCGCGGCTGGTGGTGACTCTCAACGGTCGGACGGGCACGCGCTTCTCGTGGTTGCTGGAGGGCGTTGTGCCGCCGTATGACACAGGGGGCGGGCGCGCCCTGATAGCGCTGGCGTTGCGCTATCCGCTTCAGGAGCGACGCGCGTGGCTGCTGCGTGTGGATAACCTGCTGAACAGCACCTACGCGCTCTCACCGTTGCTGCAGACGCGCGGGCTGCGCCTGTCGCTGTTTTATCAGCAGGGCTGGTAGCCTCAGCGGTTGGCGACCAGAAAGTAGATGCTCAGCAGCAGCCACACGATTCGCAACGGCTCTTCGATGGAGCCGCTGCGTCGGCGGGGCATCGGCACATCGATGGTGTCGCCAGGCTGAAGCGTCTCATCGGCGCGGCTGCCCTGCGCCACCTGCAGCAGGTTCACCACGATCCGCTGCGTGCGCTTGCCACTGGGTCGCTCGATGGTCACGCGCTCCAGCTTTGCTTCGGGCAGCGGACCGCCAGCCGCCTCCAGTGCTTGCGTGAGCGTCATGTTCTCCACATAGTTGATCAGCCCTGGTCGGCGCACGCCGCCCCGCACCAGCACGAACTGCTTTGTGGCGCGATAGGGCACGGTGATCTGGTCGCCAGGCTGCAGTGGGATGTCGCCCTGCAGGGTGTTGAGGTTGATGGTTTCGGGCTGAGCGCTCTGGGCGCGTTTGAGCGCGATTTTGGTGGTGTCGGCTTCGGGCAGCGTGCCGCCCGCCTTGCCAATCGCCTGAATCAGCGTCAGCCCCTGCTCGTAGGGCACGACGCCCGGCTTCTGCACCGCGCCCACCACAATCACATTGCGTCCGCCCGCCTGCAACGGCACAAAGATTCGGTCGCCTGCCTGCAGTTCGGGGTTCTCGTGCTGGTCGCCTTCCTGCTGGAACTTCCGGAAGTTGATGGTGAGTCGCGTGCCGTCGAGCCGTTCGAGGCGGACGGCGCTCAGGTCGGCGGCGTCGCTGGGCTGGGCTTCGCGCAGGGCATCGCTCAGCCGCCAGCCCGACTGAAGTGTGAACTCGCCCGCTTTGCGCACGGCGCCAGAAACGCTCACCTTCGGCTCGGCACGCGCCACAATCTCCACCTTCACCTGCGGATTGCGCAGGTATTCGCCCTCACGCAGGCGGCGGGTAATCTCGTTCGCCAGCTGCGTGGGGGTCAGCCCCGCCGCCTTGACGACGCCAATCAGCGGCATCTGCAGGTTGCCCTGCTCGTCCACCTTATACACGCGCGAGAGCGAGGTGTCGGGTTGAATCGTGATTTTGAGTGAGTCGCCCGGCGCGATTGTTAACTCCTGCGTCCGCCCGCCTGATAGAATCGTCAACAGCGCGCACAGCCCCAGAATCGCTCGCATCGCTTTCACCCGTCCATAAGATACCCGACACAACGGGAGTCTGCCTGACGGTGGCGAAAGGAACCTGTATGCGAGCAGGGCTGTTGCTGATGAGTGGCTGGCTGGTGGGATTAGCGTGGTCGCAGGCGGTGCCGCGCTCGGTGGAGGCGATCCCGCGCAGCCCGACCCGCATCACACTCTTCTGGCTGCCCCCACGTGATGCGAACCCGATCGGCTATCGCGTCTATCGGAACGGCTCACCTGTGCGCGACCTGCCCGCCGACGCTCGCTCATACGACTTCGAACCGCTGGAGGCGGGTCAGCCCTATACGCTGGGCGTGTCCGCTCTGTATGACGGGGGTCAGGAATCGGCGCGGGTGGAGCGCGTCGACCGCCCCTACCGCATGGTGCCCCGCGAGGCACGCTACCCGATCGTGATAGTGGGCGGCACGGCGTCGGGCGTCGGCGCCGCCATCACCGCCGCGCGCATGGGCGTCCGCGTCGCCCTGTTAGAGGAGACCAACCGTCTCGGCGGCATGATCGCCAACGGCGTCGCCATCACCGATGTGCGCGTGCCCAGCCGAATCAGCGGGCTGTTCGAAGAGTTCCGCCAGAAGGTGGAAGCCTACTACAGAGCGCAGGGCGCCGACACCAGCCACTATATCTACCGCAACGGGCTGAACTACGAGCCATGGGTCGCCAACATGCTCATCAAATCGATGGTCTATGCCGAGCCGAACATCGATCTCTATTTCGGCGTGCGCCCTGTGCGAACGCTGAAGGGCGGCAATCGTGTGATTGGGGTGGAGGTGCAGTCGGTGCTGGACGGCACGCGCGGGCGGTTCTATGCAGAGATGGTCATCGACGCGACGGTGGAAGCCGATGTGGCGGCGTGGGCGGGCGCGAAGTGGCGCATCGGACGCGAGCCGCGTACCCCTGAAGAACCCCACGCGGGCGTCATCTACTACGACCGCCTGACCGACCGCATCCTGCCCAATAGCACGGGCAGGGGCGATAAGCGCATCCAGGCATACGCGCTCATGCTCGCCGTGCAGAACTACCCCACCGAACAGGTGCGCACGCCCCCACCCGGCTACGACCCGCGCAACTATATCCTTGCGCCGCCATGGGAGCAGTCATGGGCGTATCTGTACGGGCGATTCCCGAACAACAAATTTGAGATTAACCAGCATCCGCACGGCTCCGACCTGCAGGAGGTGAACTATCGCTATCCGACCGCCCGCTGGGCGGAGCGGCGGCGCATCTACGAAATCTACAAAAACCATGCGCTGGGCTACCTGCACTACATTCAGACGGTGCAGGGTCAGCGCAGGCTGTGGCTGGCGGAAGATGAGTATCGCGATAATGAGAACCTGCCGCCGATTCTGTATGTGCGGGAGGCGCGGCGGATTGAAGGTGAGGTGCTGCTGAAGGAGATGGACATCATTCGCGCCCGCGAGCGCATCCGCCCCGATTCAATTGCGATTGGCGACTATCCGATGGACTCGCACGCCGTGCGCCGGGTGGTCGTGCCCGAAGGGGTCAACCCTGAAGCGGTGCGCCATATGGGCGAGGGCGAGTACTGGCTCTATCAATACACACCCTGGTATCAGGTGCCTTACGGTGTGATCGTGCCGAAGGGCGTGGAGGGCTTGCTGGTGAGCAGTGCGGTGTCGGCAACGCATGTGGCGTATGGCACGCTGCGGATGGAGCCGGTGCGCATGGCGCTGGGTCAGGCAGCGGGCGTCGCGGCGGCGCTCAGCGTGCAGACGGGCATTCCCCCGCGCCGACTGCCCATCAGCGCGATTCAGCGCCAGCTGTTGCGCTTCGGTGCGTACATCTACTGGTTCCCCGATGTGAACCCTGCCACCGAGCATTTTGAGGCGATCCAGTTTTTAGCGGCGCGGGGCTACTTCCCGACGGAGCGGTTCGAGCCGACTCAGCCGCTCACGCGCGGTGAAGCCGCTCGCCTGCTGTGGCATCACCTGCGCACGCTCAAGCCCGATCTGCGCGAGGAGCCTTATCAGGGTCTGGCGTTCACCGATGTGCTGTTCGGGCATCCGTACGCAGTGCCTGTGCAGAATCTGTTCCTGCAGGGCGTGCTGGAGCTGACCGGGAGCCGCCGTTTTGAACCTGACCGTCCCTCACGCGGCGCGAGTTGTCCCGCTGGCTGGTCAAAGCGATGCAGCGGCTTGCACCCGACTGGCAGGCGGAGCGTCCGAGCCAGTCGCCCTATATCGATGTGGCGCTGGACGACCCTGACCTGCCGTTTATTGCGGCGCTTCACCGCCATCGAGTCAGCGCATTGCTGTGGGATGGGGTCGGTGCTGCCACGCCTGACGGCGTTCGCTTCCAGCCGGATGCGCCGCTGGCGCGTGCCGACGCCGCCGTCGCACTCTACTTCGCCTGGCGCACCGCTGCAGAGTGAGGGGGCAGGAAGGGGTTGAGATGATGTAAAATAGTATACAGGGAGGCGGTAAGCGATGAGGTCGATCGATGGGGTACGCCAGCATACGCTGATGATGGTCAGCTGGCTCTGCACTGTGGCGCTGCTGCCCTGCAGGCTTCAGGCTCAGGGTCGCCCCGACATCGTGTGGATGCGTGGTGGACACTACGGTCCCGTTTATGCTGTGAAGTTCGCGCCCGATGGTCAGATTTTTGCAACAGCAGCTTCGGACGGCACGATAAAGATGTGGCAATCCGCCGATGGCACGCTTGTGAGAACGATCAAGGCACATCAAGGTGAAGTTTTCTCTATTTCGTTTTCCCCTGAAGGAAGTTTGCTGGCATCTTCTGGTGCTGACCGCGCAGTACGACTCTGGCGCGTCTCCGACGGGGAATTGGTGGCGACGCTGAGCGGGTTTGGTGGTGGCGTGGATTCGGTCGCCTTTTCGCCACAAGGGGGGCTGCTGGCTTCCGCCTGCTCGCGGGATCTCGAGGTTCGCCTGTGGCGCGTATCGGATGGCACCACCATCCAGACTTTTGCCGCGGGTCCTGTTAGTGGGGTCGCATTCTCTCCAGATGGAAGCCTGCTTGCCGCCAGCAGCCGTTCGGGACAGGTTTACATCTGGCGTGTTGAAGATGGAAGCGTGCTAAGGGTCATCAATCTATCGGGCGATCTCGAATCGGTCGCCTTCTCTCCCGGTGGCGACATAATAGCTGTGCGTGAATCGGGGGCAGTTTCCTTATGGCGCGTGACAGATGGCACCCTGATACGCAGGTTCAATGCGAGCGACGGGCGATCAGGTTTTCGAAGAACGGTCAGCTTTTCTCCCGACGGGAGCTACTTAGCTTCAACATCCTCTAACTCAGTTGTGGTCCGGCAACTTAACGACGGTGCGATGGCTTATAGTTTATACCATAACGATCGATATATCAACTGCGTCGATTTCTCACCAGATGGCGCAAAAATGCTCACAGGCACTGATAGTGGAAATGTTCACCTGTGGATGGCAACCAACCCGGTTGTCTGGGAATGGAGTTCGAATCTTTCAATCAATGGCTTTGCGCTTTCTCGCGATGGAGAGACGATGGCTGCTGCGAGTAGTGACGGGTATGTCCGAGTTTGGTGAACCCGCGATAGAGCTTTGCTCCAGACGATAGCAATGGGCTTAAGTCCTATCTCTGTTGCTCTTTCACCAGATGGTGCCCTGGTAGCAGTAAGCTCCTGGCAACAGATAAAGCTCTGGCGGGTATCGGATGGGAGCCTGGTGCGAACCATCACGAGTTCGGTCAATTTAGTGGGGCGTCTCCTCTTTTCACCCGATGGACAACTGATTGCTTCGGCTGGGAGCGACCGTGCTGTGCATTTATGGCGTGTAGCCGATGGCTCGCTGGTAGTGTCCCTTTCAGGACACACCGATGCAATCACCTCGATTGCTTTCTCAGTCGATGGAAGCCTGCTCGCTTCAAGTGGTCACGATTTCATGATTCGAGTGTGGACAATACCTGAGGGGAACCTTGTCCAAACTATGCGCACCACCCCGGATAGGGTCTTCCAGATTACCTTCTCACCTGATGGGCTTATGCTGGCTGCTGCAGCCTGGTCGCGTGTGATGCTGTGGCGCATATCTGATGGCAGCCTTATGCGCGTCTATTCTCACAGTAGTATCTCTGCCTTTAATGCTATCTCCTTTTCGCCAGATGGTCGCCTGCTGGCAAGTGCTGCAGTGCAGATTGTTCTGTGGCATGTTAATGACGGTTCTATTGCAGCAGTCATGTATCATCCTTTGACTTCATATATTAATCATTTGTTTTTCTTGCCTGGCGGGCGCTTGCTGGCATCGGCAGATTCTCGCTATATTCGATTATGGCGATCGGATGGCTCTGCAATTGCGCTGGGAATAGCCCATAATAGCTGGGTCGACGATATCGCTTTCTCCCCTGATGGGCGGACCCTGGCTTCGGCGAGCCTCGATTATTTCGTCAAGTTATGGCGTTCTTCTGATGGCTTTCGTATCCGAACCTTAATCGGACACAGGTATTGGGCGACTGCCGTTGCTTTCGCGCCCGATGGGCAGATAATAGCTTCTGGAGGTTATGATTCTACCATCCGATTGTGGAACGCCTCGGATGGTTCGGCTATTCGTACAATCAACACGGACGCGGTTGAATCGATAGCCTTTTCACCTGATGGCAGTCTGCTTGTCTCAGGAGCATATGGAGGTCAGGTGAATCTCTGGCGTGTTGAAGATGGAACCTTGTTGTGGACGCGGGAGCACCCCACAGGAAGAATCCTTTCAGTGGCTTTTTCCCCGAATGGAAGCCTGGTTGCATCGGGTGGTGCCGATGATATCGTTCGGGTGTGGCATGTTGCCGATGGAAGCCTCGTTCACGAGCTATCGGGGCACTCCGGAGATGTGAACGCCGTTGCTTTTTCACCTGATGGTCGCCTGCTGGCGTCCGCGAGCTCCGATCGAACCATTCGGCTCTGGAGCGTTGCTGACGGCACTTTGTTAGCCGTCCTGACAGGGCACACAGGTGCTGTGCTTGCTATTGCCTTTTCGCCAGATGGAAAATATCTTCTCTCGTCGGGCGGTGATTACACACTGCGGTGGTGGCGAGTTGACGATGGCGCCATGCTTCTCTATTATGACCAAGAAACTGGTGCTGGCGGAACATCGCTTAGGTTCTCTGCGAATGGACGCTTTTTTGCGATGAGTAGAAAAGATGCAACGGTTGTCGTGGCGCGGAACCCGTTTGCCCAGCCCGGTGATACGGATGGTAACGGCTGTGTGGATGACGCCGATTTGATGAGGGTGCTCGCGGCGTTTGGAGAGGCGGGAGATAACCTCTGGGCTGATTTGAACAGCGATGGCACGGTTGATGACGCTGACCTGCTGGAGGTGCTGTTCCATTTCGGCAGCGGGTGTTAAGGGGTCGCCACGCTGAGCGGGTGGCTGAACGGGCGCCGGGCACGCCAGCGGCTCTCTATGACGGTTCAGGCAGGTACAATTCCTGTATGATTATTCTGGGTGTGGATCCGGGCACGGCGACGATGGGCTACGGCGTGCTGGAGAGCGTGGGCAACCGCTACCGTGCGCTGGTTTTCGGCGTGCTGGAGACCCCCAAAACAGTCCCTGCCCATGAACGCCTGCGCCTGCTCTATGAAGGGCTGAACACGCTCATCGAGCAGTTCCAGCCCGATGTGCTGGCGACGGAGCAGCTGCTCTTCAGCACGAATCGGCGCACGGCGATTCAGGTGGCGCGGGCAGCCGGCGTCGCCCTGCTGACCGCCGCCCAGCACCAGCTGCCCTGGTACGAATACACACCGATGCAGGTCAAGCAGGCGGTGACGGGCTACGGTGGCGCGGACAAAAAGCAGGTGCAGCAGATGGTGCAACGCCTGCTGGCTCTGCCAGAAGTGCCCAGACCCGACGACGCTGCCGATGCGCTCGCCGTCGCCATCTGCCACGCCCATCACCAGTCGCTGTTGCGACTGACAGGAGGCGCACGGTGAACATCCCGTTCGTGCTGGTCTGCCTGGCGATTATCGCCGTGCTGGTGGCAATCGCCTATCGCAACCTTCGGCGATTGAACCAGCGTATCGCGGAATGGGACGAGGAACGCGCCCGACAGCCGATGGACCCGTTTCAGGCGCTTGCCGAACTCTATCGCCTGCAGGAAAGCCGTCGGCGCGACCGAAAATCGTGAATATGCCCAGAGCGGTTGTAACAGGCGGCGCCGGCTTCATCGGCTCCCATCTGGTGGATCGGCTGCTAACGGAAGGCTGGCAGGTGGTCGTGATCGATAATCTCATCACGGGCAGCCGGGAGAACCTGCGCCATCACGAGGGCAACCCGAATCTGGAGTTCATTCTGCACGATGTGCGCCAGCCGTTTGAGGTGGCGGGCGCGGTGGACTATGTGTTCCATCTGGCGGCGACCGCCAGCCCGGTGGATTTCATTCGGCGCCCGCTGGAGACGCTCACAGTCGGCTCCTACGGCACGGAGAATGCACTTGCGCTCGCGCTGGCAAAAGGCGCGAAGTTCCTGTTCACCTCCACCTCCGAAGTGTATGGCGACCCACTGGTGCATCCCCAATCGGAAGACTACTGGGGGAATGTGAACCCGATTGGCGTTCGGGGCGTGTACGACGAATCGAAGCGGTACGCCGAGTCGCTGGTGATGGCATACCATCGCTACCGGGACGCAGACACGCGCATCGCACGCATTTTCAACACTTTTGGGGAGCGCATGCGGCTGGATGACGGGCGCGTGGTGCCCAACTTCATCCGGCAGGCGTTGCTGGGTGAACCCATCACGGTGTACGGCGACGGCAGCCAGACGCGCAGCTTCTGCTATGTGTCGGATCTGATAGAGGGTCTCTGGCGACTGGCACAGAGCGACTATCACCTGCCCGTGAATCTGGGCAACCCCGATGAGCGCACGATTCTGGAGTTTGCCCGGCTGATTAAGGCGCTGACGGGCAGCACCAGCCCGATAGAGTTCCGCGAGTTTCTGACCCCCGATGACCCGCATCGGCGCTGCCCCGACATTCGGCGGGCGCGCGAGCTGCTGGGCTGGGAGCCGCGCGTGCCCCTGGAGGAGGGCTTGCGCCGCACAATCGCCGACTTCCGCCAGCGGCTCAACCGATGAGAGTGAACTTTCGCAGGCGGGGCATCCGGCTCAAGGGGTTTGTCAGTGGCTTGCGCGTCCCGCTCAAGCAAATATCTCTCGTGCTGGTGAGGCTGCTGGGCTACACCGCGCTCTCGGTGCTGCTATTCTGGGCAGTGCATCCGCTATGGCTGGTGGCGTTCTGGGGCTTGCAGGGCTACCCCGCGAGCGGGGGCGACCTCGCCCGCTGGTATCAACTGGGTGCGTTTAATATTCTGCCGATGATGGCGTGGCTGATGGCTACGCCAGTGCTGATGGGTGTGCTGTGGCTGTTGCAGGCGCGAACCTCGCTGGCGCGCTGGATGCGCACGGCGCTGGGCGCGCTGCTTATGGCGGGGCTGGTTCCACCGCTCGCCTACTGCCTGCTCCTGCTCTATGCCGATGTGTGGGCGTATCGGGCGTGGGATGCGATGGCGCCAGCTCTTCTGCACGCCTACCTGATGCTGGCGCCCGCCTGCATGCTGGCGGGTGGCATCCTCGGGTGGCTCTGCGGGCGCAGACGCAGATAAACTGGAGCGGGAGACGGGATTCGAACCCGCGACCCCTGGCATGGGAGGCCAGTGCTCTGCCCCTGAGCTACTCCCGCTCGCAATTAATTATACCCCAGCCCCTGTGTCGATGCAATTCCCAACATCGCACGGAACCCCGCCTTGGCCTGCCTTGTGGGCGCTAATCCGAATCCTAATATATGCAGGTGCATCACAGCATATCGAGCATGAGAGAAAAGTCGCGACTCCGATTGGGCGTATAGAAGCGCAGGTTCACAACCGCCGTTTTTTGCATGTCCTGATTGGGCGCCGGTGGCAGCACGCGGGGCGCCCCGCTACTATCGATCTCCACAGGGAGCGCTCTGGCAAACTGCATCTGGGAGTGCTGGAGCGCAAAATAAGGCTCCCCAGCGGAGGTCGGATCAGGCAGGCTCATCAGCGTGGTGGTCGTTATGAAGGCTGGCATGTCTTCCAGGGGCAGGCTCCAGTCGTGGTGGGCGGGGGCGTTGAGCGCCTGCTCGAATCGCTGGCGCTGGGGCGGCGTGAGCTGGCTCAGGTAGAGTTGCTTGCCAGCGAGCGCTGCCTGCTTCTGCTGGGGTGTGAGGCTCGCCCAGAAGCGCAACGCGGGCACCGCCTGCACCAGCAGCGGCAACTTCAGGGCGCTGGCAGTGCGCACGCTCCAGCCCGCTGTCAGCGGCAAGCCAGCGATGCGCTCAATCTGCAGCTCGTTAAGGGCGCTGGCAAACTGCGCCCACTCATCCAGCGAGATGCTCTCCTGCTTCTGCTTTCGGGCTTCCAGCGGGCGCAGCCAGTCTTCAGGGATCTCGCTGGGGCGCAGCCAGAAGTAGTCTTTGTGGCGTGCCATCAGCGCATCCCCCTCCTGATGCAGCCAGAACAGCTCGGGCAGTTGCCAGCGAAGCGGCGCCAGCGTTTCGTCACGCAGCCGCAGGCGAGAGATGAGGGATAGCTCTGCCTGAGTGATACGGTAGGCATCGGCATAGAGGTCGAGACCATAGCGACGCGCCAGCTCGATGAGCTGGGCGAGCGGGCTGTTCTGGATGGGCGACGGCAGGGGGAACGGCTCCGGGGAAGCAGTGGCACGGCGCGAAGGCGTGGGGCGCTCCGAGACATTCGCCCACTCACGCCAGACCCTGTTGTTCGGGTTGGTTTCCAGCGCGGTCATGCTCTTCTCTCTGGCGTTGTCCCCGCCTATCAGATCCGCGGCGGAGAGGCTGTACGGGATCGCTGTGGCGCCGTAGGAAGCACCAGAGCGATCAGACGCAGACCGCCTTCGATACTCGATATGCAAAAAGAGCGTGCCCCGCCAGGCGTCCCACCGCATACGAAGCGAGATAACCCCCTCACCGGCCTCAGTTTCATGAGTCAGCGAGCGTGCTTTTGTGAAGGGGTACCATTCGCTCAGCAGCTGCTGGAGGCTGGGCGCCAGCGGCAACTCGCCCGCTTGCGGCGCGGTCGAAAAGATGAGCGTTTCGCCCTGCCAGAATCGGTTCCATTCGGTTGCACGGAAATCGCCCATCACCCGCGCCGCCGCGTACAGATTCACATTCTGAAGCAGCGACACGAGCCGCGCCTGCTGATCGGGGTCAGAACGCTCCGCTTCCGTGTTCATGCGGCGCAACTCTTCGGGGCTATAGCGGCGGGCGAGGTTAATCAGGGCGCGAAGGGCTGGCTCCATCAGCTGGCGCCGTGCGAGCAGCAGCGCCTGCCGCAACAGCGCCTCGCGCACGCGCTCCTGATTCGGCTGATAGAGACGGTAGCCATCGGTCGTGTCGGAGCGTTGCCACTCGTAGCGCAGCGTCTCTGCCAGCCGACGCAACACCTCATGCGCAGGGCGCTCCTTCACCAGCACGCACACCTTGTCTTCAGCAATATCGGGCGCGGCGCTGAGCGTAAGCCCCAGCTGCGCACTGAGTTGCTGGAATAGCTGCTTGAGCGGGATCAGCGGCTCCTGCACCGTGATGGGCTTCTGCAGGCGCGTGTCCTGACCGAGATCAGGCGACTGCGCACCCGCCCACGCGCCAGCCATTATCAGGCAGAAGACCCAACCCCACCGCAGCATGCGTAGCGAAACCATTCAAGCCACCTCCAGAGCGTTAGACGCTCCAGAGGTGGCTGGGGTTCAGGGGAAGATCAGAACCAGATGGTCAGCGTTGCCGACCGCGAAACGCCGTTGTAGGTCGCCGTGATGGTCGCCTGACGCACGAAGCAGTACCAGCAGCTGGTGGTGCGGATGGTGAAGCGTGCGCTGGTCTGACCCGCAGGTACCGTGACGCTGCTGGGCACAATCGCAGCGCTGCTATTGCTGCTGCGCAGCTGCACGACCGCACCGCCCGACGGCGCCGGTCCGCTGAGCGTAACCGTGCCGGTCGCGCTGCTGCCGCCCCACACAGAGGTCGGACTGATCGTCAGCGACTGGAGCGTCACGGAGCCAGAAGGTGGGTTCACGGTCAGCGTCGCCTGGCGCGTGACACCGCCCGCGCTTGCAGTGATAGTGACCTGAGTCTGGGAACTGACCTGCGTGGTGGAGACGGTGAAGTTCGCCGAGGTCTGACCCTGGGGCACGGTGACGGACGACGGCACGCTGGCAACAGACGGATTGCTGCTGCTCAGCTGCACGGTGAATCCGCCCGATTGGGCAGGCGCCGTGAGTGTGACCGTGCCTGTGCTGCTTTGCCCGCCGACCACCGTGCTGGGATTGAGCGTCAGGCTGCTCAGCGATGGCGTGCCGCCGCCACCACCCGCTGCCTGCAACGCGCGATAGACATTCAACCGACCCGCGTTCGGCGCAATGGTGCCACCCGAATAATAGGGCTGATACGGGTCCACATTCTGCTCCAGAATAGAGCGCAACTGCTGATTGCTCAGGTTCGGCGCGTGAGTCCATACCAGGGCTGCCGCGCCCGACACATGCGGACACGCCATCGATGTGCCCGATAGCGTCGCATAACTGTTGCCCCGATAGGTGGAGTAGATGGACGCGCCCGGCGCCGCAATGTCCACCCACGAACCATACTGCGAGAAGGAGGTCAGCCGATCGTTCTGGTCGGTCGCCGCCACCGCAATCACATTGGTGTAGTAGGCAGGGTACTGCGGTGAGGAGCTGCCCCCGTTGCCCGCCGCCGCCACAATCAGGCAGCCCCGATTCCACGCATAGGTCACAGCGTTGGACAAAGTCGAGGAACCTGACGGTCCGCCCAGGCTCATGCTCAGCACATGCGCGCCGTTGTCGGCTGCCCAGGTGATTCCGTTGGCAACGCTGGTCAGCGAGCCAGAACCGTTCGCATCCAGCACCTTGACAGGCATCAGCTGCACATACTGGTTATAGCCCGACACGGCAGGGTTCCACGCCGCCACGCCCGCCACGCCGATACCGTTATTAATCTCCGCCGCAGCAATCCCTGCACAGTGCGTGCCGTGCCCGTTATCGTCGTTCGCGTTCGTGCTGTTGTTGAGCGTGTTGTAACCATAGATTTGACCGTTCGCCAGTCGGCGGAACTTGTTGCGCAGGTCGGAATGGTTGTAATCGATGCCCGTGTCGATAATGGCGATATAGCGGGTTGCCTGCGGCTGCCAGATGTCCCACGCAAGGTTTGCCTGAATGCGCTGTAAGCCGTACTGCTGGCTGTAACCGGGGTCGTTCGGCGTGGCGAAGGCACGGTAGATGTAGTTCGGTTCCACATATTTCACACCCGGGATCGCCCGCAGGAACTCCATCGCGTCGTCCATAGAGAGGTTCGGCGTCAGCACCACGCGATAGGCGCCAATCTGGGGGATGGTCTCCACCACCCAGCCGACGAGCGCCATCGCCTGCAGCGGCAACGCCTTCGGGTTCACCAGATCCAGCCCGACAACCAGCTCGCCAGGCACGAACTCAGCGGGTTGCTCTGCCGCTATCGGGTCGCTGGTTTCAAGCGGCAGGTCGGGCTGCTGGGCGAAGGGAACGCCCAACAGCAAGCAGAACGCCATTAATCCCATCGCTTTACCGATTAGCCTCTGCATTACCTGTACCTCCTGTTTTTCTGGATCAGGCAGGTTCTCGAGTTCGATCCTTGCCTGATTGATGGTTCGCCGCAGGCGAAACCGATTCCTGCTTTTTGGCTCTGAACCGCCAAAACTTACCGAAAGGTAAGCCACTTACTTTGCCTGATTGATGGTTCGCCGCAGGCGAAACCGATTCCTGCTTTTTGGCTCTGAACCGCCAAAACTTACCGAAAGGTAAGCCACTTACTTTTTGGAAACTTCTTGACATTCGTTGCTGTCGCATGGTAAACATCCAGATGGAGGTGAACGACATGCGAGCCTTTCTGCCTGGAGCAGGCTTACTGGCGTTGTTGAGCGTGGTGGCGATAGTGGGTCAGAGCAGGGTGCCAACCCCTCAACGCCTGCCAGCGAACTGGCGCAGCTGGACGCACATCACCACAGGTGTCATCTACAGCGACAAGCATCCGCTGTTTGGCGCGTTTGGTGGCGTGCATCATATCTACGCGAACCCGATTGCCGCGGAAGCCTACCGCAAAAACGCGAAGCAGTTCCCCAACGGTAGTCAGATTGTCTTCGTGCTGTACGAGGCGAAGGATCTGAACGGCATGTATGTCGCGGGGAAAAAGAAGGTCACCGCGCTGATGGTCAAAGACAGTCGCCGCTATGCGAGGTCGGGTGGCTGGGGCTGGCAGGCGTGGGATGCGTCGGGCAAACCCATCGTAACAGACCCTGTGGGGCAATGTCAGGGCTGCCACAACCAGGTGAAAAACCGCGATCGGGTGTTCAGTCGCTGGAATCCGTAGGGTGATGGGGGCGGGCGTCGAACCCGCCCCCAGTTGATTCAGCTTTCGGTGCCGTTCTGCTTACGGCGACTGCGCTTCGGCTTCGTTTCGGGTTCAGCAGGCGACGGAATGGTATCCACCTGGTCTGGCTGATCGGGCTGTTCCGTCATGGGAGCCAGCTCCGACAGGTCTGCCAGGCTGGCTGTGTCGGGTGGGGCAGGGGTGGCAGTTTCGGTTGCCGACGGCTCACCCATCAGCCGTTCGAGGTCGCGCAGGGTGGGCTGTTTTGGCTCGGCGGCGGGTGGTGCCTCCGTCTCCATCACGGCGGCGCGGGTGGGTCGGGTGAACTCCGCCCGAATCTCAGGCTGGGAGTAGCCTGTGCCCGCAGGGATGAGCCGCCCGATAATCACATTCTCTTTCAGCCCGACCAGCTCGTCCAGCTTGCCACGCACGGCAGCATCGGTGAGCGCCTTCACGGTGCGCTGGAACGAGGCAGCTGACAGGAACGATTCGGTCTGCTGCGCCGCCTCCGAAGTGCCCAGCAGCACCCATTCGGCGGTGGCGGGGCGACCGCCCGCACGCATCACCCGCGCGTTCTCGTCCTCGAAAACGAAGCGGTCCACAATCTGCGCGGGCAGGAAGTGGGTGTCGCCGGGGTCCAGGATGCGCCGCTTGCGCAGCATCTGGCGCAGGATGACCTCGATGTGTTTGTCGTCGATATCGACGCCCTGCGCCTTATAGACGGCCTGAATCTCGCGCAGGAGGTACTCCTGCACGCCGCGCACGCCGCGCAGGCGCAACAGGTCGTGCGGGTTCAGCGGTCCTGGCGTCAGGCGGTCGCCGGGCAGCACGCGGTCGCCCACCTTGACCTCCAGCGTGCCCGAGACGCCCACCAGCACGGCGTCCAGCACCTCCACCTGTTCGATGCCATGCTCCATCAGGCGGCTGATGTGGGCGGAGCGGATTTCCTCCATCTCGCGCAGGAGGGTTTCACCAGTGGTGGGGCTGGTAACGGCATGCAGGCTGACCTTGCCGATGAGCTGTTCACCGACGGGCAGGTTCGCCCGCAGCACGACCCAGCGCCCGACACTGCGCTCGATGGCGACCACTTCACCTTCGTAGTCGACGGTGATGGCTTCGCCTTTGGGTTTGCGGGCTTCGAAGAGTTCTTCCACGCGGTTGATGCCCGTGTTCTGGCTCTCCATCAGTTTGGCGAGCTTGCGCACCCATTCGCGCACCTTGCGCTGGACCTTTTCTTCGGTTTCGGTTTCGGCGGTTTCGGCGGGTTCGACCGATTCGGGCTGGATGGGTTTGCCGAGCAGGCGCTGGGCGACACGGTACAGCACGCGGCGCTGGTCGGAGCGCAGGTCGCTGATGCGTTCGGTGACGCCGCGCTCTTCGAGTTCGCCGAGGGCAGCAGCCGCCTGCAGGGTGGCACCGCCGACGCGGAAGCCCGCAATCTGCTCACCTGCGCCCGCGACACCGCCCGTATGGAACACGCGCATGGTGAGCTGGGTGCCCGGCTCGCCAATCGACTGGGCAGCGATGATACCAACGGCGGTGCCCAGCTCAACAGGGCGCAGGGTTCCCATATCGAGACCGTAGCAGGCAGCGCAGAGTCCATGTCGGGACGCGCAGGTCAGCGGCGAGCGGATGGGTACGCCCACCCAGTCGTGTTCGACCCATTCAAAGCCCGCGCGATGCCAGAGCTGGCGCAGCTCCTCCCGACGGGTGCGCAACCGTGTCAGCAGCGACTCATCAATCGGCTCAAACGGCTCCAGCAACGGCTCCCCTGTCTGGGGATCGGTCAGCGGCTGAGCGTCATCGGGCGTGAAGAGTTCGCCTGGCTCCGTTTCGGAGAGGTCGCGCAGAGTCTGGGTGAAGCGCTCCAGCCGAGCCGCGAGCTGGTCGATGGTGTGGGCGAGGTCGTCCGAGATAATCTGGTTCTCCTCGATCAGCGTCTCGCCCGTGTAGGGGTTGCGCAGCGTGCGTCGGGCAGTGCGACCGCGGATGCGCTGGTAGAGCGGTTCGATCTCCTCGCCCTCCCGAATGATGCGCGCCACCACAATGCCTTCGGTGGTCTGGCAGTCGGGGATTCGCACAATCACATCCTGGGCGACATCGACCATGCGGCGGGTGAGATAGCCCGCGTTGGCGGTCAGCAGCGCCGTGCTGGCAAGCCCGCGCCGCGCGCCGTAGCCTGAGACGAAATATTCGAGGGTGGTGAGTCCTTCGCGGAAGTTATGGCGCACGGGCAGCTCCTCAATCAGGCGTTCGGAGGCGGTGCGAATGTCGAGCAGTCCGCTCATCAGTCCGCGCATGCCAACCAGCTGCGCCAGCTGCTTGGTGGAGCCGCGGGCGCCTGAATCGGTGATGATGAACAGCGGGTTATCGCGCGGGATGGAGCGCAGCATCGCCTGAGTCACCTGCTCATACGCCCGCTGCCAAAGGTCGATCAGTCGCTGGCGCTTTTCGGCGAGCGTGAGTTCGCCCATCTCGTACAGTTCGTCGATGCGACGTGCCTCCTCCTCCGCACGGCGCACGATCTCGTCGCGCTCTTCAGGGATAGCCATATCGGTCAGTGCGAAGGTGATGCCCGCGCGCGTCGCCCAGTAGAAGCCCGCCTGCTTGAGCTGATCCAGGAAGGTGACCGTTTCGGCGTGCCCGCAGACGCGATACACCTCACGGATCAGCTCCGAGAGCGCCTTCCTGGTGTACACGCGGTTCAGACAGGCTTGCAGCGCCTCATCGGGCGACTCCAGCAGGTGGCGTTTGAACGAGGCGGGCAGCAGCTCAAAGAACAGCAGTCGCCCATAGGTGGTCAGCACCAGGCGCGGTGGAATCGAGTCGGAGCCGTTGGGTGAAGTCGGGATCAGGTTCTCCGCGCTGAGGCGCACGCGAATGGGTTCATGCATGCGAATCTCGCCGCCCTCGAACGCCAGATGCGCCTCCTCCACACTGCCAAAGACGAAGCGCGGCTCCGACTGACCGTAAGGGTCATCCATCGTGAGGTAGTAGGCACCCAGCACGATGTCCTGCAAAGGCGAGACAATCGGCGAGCCATCCGCGGGCTTGAAGAGGTTATGAATGGCGAGCATCAGCAGTCGCGCCTCTGCCTGGGCAGGATACGAGAGGGGCACATGCACCGCCATCTGGTCGCCGTCGAAGTCGGCATTATAGGCATGGCACACCAGCGGGTGGAGCTGAATTGCCTTCCCTTCGGTGAGAACGGGTTCGAACGCCTGAATGCCCAGTCGGTGCAGGGTCGGGGCGCGATTGAGCAGCACCGGATGCTCCCGAATCACCGTCTCCAGCGCCTGCCAGACTTCGGGCGTCTGGCGATCGACGGCTTGCTTGGCGCTTTTGATGTTGTTTGCCAGCCCCATAAGGATGAGACGGTGCATCACGAAGGGCTTGAACAGCTCCAGCGCCATCTCTTTGGGCAGACCACACTGGTGCAGGCGCAGGTGAGGACCGACCACAATCACGGAGCGACCCGAATAATCGACGCGCTTGCCCAGCAGGTTCTTGCGGAATCGCCCCTCCTTGCCGCGCAGCAGATCCGAGAGCGATTTGAGGGGTCGTCCGTTGGAACCCGCGACAGGTTTGGTGCGGCGGGAGTTGTCGATAAGGGCGTCGACAGCTTCCTGAAGCAGCCGCTTCTCCGAGTTAAGAATGGTTTTCGGTGCGCGAATCTCGATAATCTTGCGCAAACGGTTATTGCGATTGACGATGCGGCGATACAGATCGTTGAGGTCGCTGGTGGCAAAGCGCCCTCCATCGAGCTGAACCATCGGGCGCAGCTCAGGTGGCAGCACCGGCACGGCGTCCAGAATCATCCATTCGGGTCGGGCACGGCTCTGGCGGAAGGCTTCGACAATCTCGAGCCGCTTGACAATGCGGGCGCGGCGAGCGCCCTGCGTGCGATGAACCTCTTCGCGCAGCTGGCGTGTGAGCGCTTCGAGGTCGAGCTGGCGCAGAAGCTCGCGGATGGCTTCAGCGCCCTGACCGGCACGCACCAGCCCGCGCAGGTCACGCCCAAGTTTGCGGGAGCAATGGATAAGGAGGTGTTCGATGGCGCTCCAGGTGGTCTCGTCAAGCAACTGATATTGCTGGAGCGAGGCAAGGTGGCTGGTGGCGCGCTCGAGATCGTTGAGCCAGTTCTGGTGCTCGCGGAGCTCCATTTCCTTGCGATGGTTGTAGTAGCGGATGCGCTCCTCACGCTGGGCATCGGTCCACTCGTGCTGGTGTTCCTGAAGTTCGCGCTGGAGACGGTTGTCGAGTTCCTGATAAACACGGGCAAGCTCGTCTTCGAGGTGGGCTTTCTCGTCTTCAACGATACGGCGGATGTCGCCCAGGTTGCGTTCGATCTCGGCGCGATCGATTTCGGTGATGATGTAGTTGGTGAAGTAGATGACTTTTTCGAGCTGTCGGGGTGAGATGTCGAGCAGGAGTCCGAGCGGGGAGGGCGGTTGACCTTTGAGATACCAGATGTGGACGACGGGCGCGGCAAGTTCGATGTGTCCCATGCGCTCGCGTCGGACGCGGGCGCGCGTCACTTCGACGCCACAGCGCTCACAGCGGACGCCCTTATTCTTGACCCGCTTGTAGCGTCCGCAACTGCATTCCCAGTCGCGAGTCGGACCAAAGATGCGCTCGCAGAAGAGTCCGTCCCGCTCCGGGCGGAAGGTGCGGTAGTTGATGGTTTCAGGCTTCTTGACTTCGCCATAGGACCAGTTACGGATATCCTCAGGCGATGCCAGCCCGATTCGGATTGCTTTGATCTGTTCGATATCCATCTGTTCGATTCACCTCCATACGGTGCAGGCTGTGCAGAAGCCGGGCGTTAGCGGCCCATAGCCTGATCCGATGCATCTATTCATCGCTGGGGTGGAGCATGGTGAGGGTGGGTCGGGTCTCTTCTTCGGTGCTGAGTGTTTCGAGTTCTTCGAGGCTGCGGAAGTCGTGGGCTTGACCTCGGGGGTCGACAATCTGGACGCGGAGCGCAAGGGCGCGCAGTTCGTTAACAAGGATTTTGAACGATTCGGGCACGGAGGGCTGGATGACGGGTGCGCCCTTGACAATCGCCTCGTAGGCGCGGATACGCCCCATCACATCATCGGATTTGATGGTGAGCATTTCCTGGAGGGTGTGCGCGGCGCCGTAGGCTTCGAGCGCCCAGACCTCCATCTCGCCGAGCCGCTGCCCGCCAAACTGCGCTTTGCCGCCCAGCGGCTGCTGCGTCACCAGCGAGTAGGGTCCGATGGAGCGGGCATGGATTTTCTCTTCGGCGAGATGCTCAAGCTTGAGCAGGTAGAGGTAGCCGACGGCGACGGGGTTCTGGAAGGTTTCGCCAGTCTTGCCATCGCGCAGCAGCGCCTTGCCAGTGGTGGGGTCGAAGCCCGTGCGGTGGATGGCGCGTTCGCGAATGGTTTGAAGCACGGTCTGGATGAATTCGGAAGAGGCAGATTCTGCCGATGGGGCTGCCCCGGCTCCGCGTGTCTGACGGGTCGCGCGGGGTTTTGCGGTGGTGGGTGCGGCAGGTGCCGGGATGCCCAGTCGCCGGGCGATGGCGGCGAGCCGCTGGGCGTCAAGGGTTGGCAGAACCTCACCGAGCTGCACGATGGCTTCCTCGAAGGTGGCGCCAGGAGGCAGATTCAGGGTAAGCCCAAGTTCATCTGTGAGCAGAGCCAGAAGCGTTCGCAGGCGCAGGCGGTCAGCGACAATCGCGAGTTCCGCCTGAATCTCTTCGACGGTGGCGCCCTGAAAGACAGGGATCTGATAGCGAATACCGAGCTGGTGCGCCGCGAAGCCGAGGTGAAGCTCCATGATTTGCCCCACATTCATGCGCGACGGCACGCCGAGCGGGTTGAGAACCACATCGACGGGCGTGCCATCCATCAGGAAGGGCATATCTTCGACAGGCTGGATTCGGGAGATGACACCTTTATTGCCGTGCCGTCCCGCCATTTTATCCCCTTCCGTGAGCAGGCGTTTGGTGGCGACGGTGACGCGCACGCGATGATTGACGCCAGGCGGCAGTTCGTCCTCCTGCAGGGTTTCGAGGACGCCGCGGCAGCGAGGGCAGCTGCGCGTTTCAAGCGGTTTGGCGCGATAGAAGAGGGCATTACAGCGCTGGCAGCGGTAGCGGTAGCGGGCGAACTGGAGCACCTGCACGACCACGCCCCGCTCACCATGCGGCAAGCGAAGCGAGACATCGCGCATCTCTTCCGCCTGCGAGCCAAAAATGATGCGCACCAGTCGCTGTTCGGTGGTGCCTTCTGTGGTGGGTTTGGGCGCGACTTTGCCAACAAGAATGTCTTCCGCGCGCACTTCGGCACCGATGCGAATGATGCCGTTCTCATCCAGCTGGCGGCGGGCTTCCTCACTGACATTGGGAATATCGCTGGTGATTTCTTCCGTGCCCAGCTTGGTGTCCACCGCGTCGGTCTGGTGGGTTTCGAGGTGGACGCTGGTGTAGGTTTCGCGGTGGAGCAGCGCCTGCGAGACCAGCACAGCGTCTTCGTAGTTATAGCCGTTCCAGGGCATGAAGGCGACCAGCACATTGCGTCCGAGCGCGAGTTCGCCGTGTTGAGTGGCGGCGCCGTTGGCTAAGATGTCTCCCTCCCGCACACGCTGTCCCAGCTTGACAGCGGGGCGATAGCTGAAGGCGGTGCCTTTGTTGCTTTCCTGAAGGTGGATGAGGGGGTAGATGTCGAGGTCGCCCTCGCTGGTTTCCACGCGGATCTCTTCGGCGGACACATAGCGGATGCGTCCGGGTCGTCGGGCGCGAATCACGCTGGGCGCACTTAACGCCACCGCGCGCTCCACACCTGTATGCACATAGGCGGTCTCTGGTTCGACGAGGGGCACTGCCTGACGCTGCATATTCGCCCCCATCAGGGCGCGCCCCGCGTCGTCATGCTCCAGAAACGGGATCATGCTGGCGGAGACCGAAAATACCTGTGAGGGGCTGACATCCATATATTGCACGCGCTCGCGGGGGATGGTGGGATACTCGTCGCCGTAGCGCACCTGCACGAGTTCGTTCGCGAGGGTGCCATCCGGTAGCACGGGCGTATCGGCAGGGGCGATAGAGGCGGTCATCTCTTCATCGGCGGCAAGATAGACCACCTCGTCGGTGACGCGCCCGTCGCGCACGATTCGGTAGGGCGAGCGAATGAAGCCGTACTCGTCCACGCGGGCATACAGCGTGAGCTGATTGACCAGCCCGATGTTCTGCCCTTCGGGCGTTTCAACGGGGCAGAGCCGTCCGTAATGGCTGGGGAAGATGTTGCGCACCTGGGGCGGCACGCTCTGACGGCTGAGACCGCCCGGACCCAGCACCGAAAGCCGCCGCTTGTTGGCGACCTCCGAGAGCGGGTTGGTCTGATCCATGAAGGTGCTGAGCGGGTTCTGAGCGAAGAAACTTTTGAGGGCAGCCGAGACCGGTTTCACACTCAGCACCATGTTGGGCAGCAGCTGATGCACATCGTCGGCGGCGGTCATCTTCTCGCGGGCAATCTTCTCCATGCGCAAAAAGGCGGTTCGCAAATGCGCCTGCAACTGCTCGCCGACGGAGCGCACCCGCTTGTTGGCGAGGTGATCCGTGTCATCGTAGGGGTGCTTCTCATCTGCCAGTTCAATCAGGTACTGCAGCGTGAGAATCAGGTCGGGCACAGTAAGATGACGCACATTGAGAGGGGTTTCATGTCCGAGCTTGCGGTTGATCTGGTAGCGTCCGACGGCGCCGAGGTCGTAGCGGCGGCGGTCGAGCAGGAGATTATAGAACACGGCGCGCACATTCTCTTCGGTGGCGGGGTCACCGGGGCGCACACGCCGATAGAAGTCGAGCAGGGCTTCGCGCGAGTCGGTGGTGGGGTCGGCGTCGAGGGTCGCCTGCACAAGGCGTGGCAGTCGGATCAGTTGCAGAGGCGGCACGCCGCTTTGCACCACAGCAAGAGCGCGCTCAGTGTCGATACGCGCGCCTCTGGGCACTATCACGCGCCCGCGCCGATCGCGAATATCTTCCGCCGCGTAGCGGTCGCGCACCTGCTCTATCGAAGGTTCCGCGACCTCTTCCAGTGTGCCGAACAGCAGCAGGAACGACTCGTTGGTGAGACTAAGGCGTCCTTCAGCGTCGGGCAGATAGGGCGGTTCCACCTGCACCTTCTGCTGGAGGGTATCGGCGGAAAGGTTCGCAAGCATAGCAGGCTGAATAATCGTGCCCGCTTCCAGCACCGTTTTGCGCCCTTCCCGCACGGGTTCAAGCAGTCGCCAGCCGACGGCGCGTTGCAGTGGCAATCGGGTTGGCACCTGCGCCTCCGGGAAGGCAGCTAACGCTTTGATAATCTGGGTGAAGGGCAGCTGTTTCGACTGATGCACGCGCACGCGCACCACATCGTGCGGGTCGCTACCCCCATCGATCCAGGGACCCTCGGCGGGGATAATCTGCACCAGATAGACCTCCTGCAGAGCGCGCGCCATCATCTCGCGCCCTGTGCTGGACAGGTAGGGCGACGGGAAGTGAACACCAGGCGTGCGGTTGAGCTGGTTAATAACCACGCGCTCGCGCCCGTTGACAATGAAAGTCGCATTATCGGTCATCAGGGGCAGGTCGCCCAGATAGATTTCGCTTTCCTGAATCTCGCCATCCTTTTTGCCGTAGCGCACCTTGACGCGCAGGGGCGCCTCGAAAGTGATTTCGCGGTCGCGGCACTCCTCCAGAGCATATTTCGGCTCACCCAGGCAGTAATCTCCAAACTCGATGAAATAGGTCTCTGTCAAATCGTAGATAGGCGAAAAGATCTCGAACAGCTCCTTCAAGCCCTGTTCGAGAAACCATCGGTAAGAGTTGAATTGCACTTCCAGCAAAGCTGGTGGTTCAAGAACGGTGCTGATTCGCTTCCTGGATGGGTGTATGACCCGCATATAGAAACCTCCTCTATTCGAGTGTGCGCACGAATGGTTATTATACCATGCACTTACCCCCCTTTGTCAAGGGGTTGGGAGGGTGTTCGAAAATTCGCGGGCATCCTATCCGCCTGTGTGAAGCCCCCTCACCCGTACCCTCTCCCCCGATGCGGGGGAGAGGGGTTTAGCTGCTCCCTCTCCCCTCTGGGGAGAGGGTCGGGGTGAGGGGAATCCTCTCCTCTGGTTGGATTTTTCGAACAGCCTCCCAACCCCTTGACTTTTTTGACATGCGTTGGGTATTATAGGGGGCGAAGGATCAGTTCGTGCGCGAGGGAGTGCGCAAACAGGGAACCTTCGGACAGGCTGCTTGCGCCCCCTCCCACACTGGATCCTTCCAAAAAAACTCATGGAGGAGGGATGCTTCAGATGAAGCGATGGTTGTTAGCAGTAGCTGGGCTGAGCCTGACGGCTGGTTTCGCGCTCGCCCAGATGGACGATGTACCGCCCGGTCACTGGGCATACCAGGCGATCGAGGAGCTGGTACGCGCGGGCATCATCGAGGGTTACCCCGATGGGAAGTTCCGCCCTGACCGTGCTTTGACCCGTGCCGAGTTTGCGCAGGCGATTGCACGCGCCTACCGCAACATCGACGAGCGGCTGCGCACGCTCAGCAACCGCGTTGAGGAGCTGGCTCGCCAGGTGGGTCAGCAACCCGGTGGTCAGCCGCCTGCGGGTGGCGACCAGCAGCTGGCAGGGCGCGTGCAGGCGCTGGAGCAGGCAGTGAACGAACTGCGGCAGCTCCAGTCCGCCGTGCAGACCCTGCAGCGACTGGCGCAGACCTTCCAGCAGGAGCTGGCGAACCTCGGCGTGGATGTCGACACCCTGAAGAAGGACTTCGCCGCGCTCCAGAGCCGCGTGGAAGCGCTCGAGAAGCGACGCGAGCGCATCAGCATCAGCGGCGACCTGACCTTCGGCGGCTACGCCACGCACAGCATCGACAAGTTCCAGGCGCTCACCTGGAACGGCGACCAGCTCAACCCGACCGGCAAGTTCCTGCAGAGCATCGACGCGGTGCATGAACTCGGTCTGACCCTCAGCGGGCAGATCAACGAGGAGGTCAGCGGCTCGGCGACCTTCATTCTCGGCAACTACCTGAACTATGTGCGGAACGCTCCCGCACCCCAAACCGATCTGGTCATCTGGGAAGCCTATGTGAAGGCGCCGATCGACCTGTTCGGCACGCGCATCGATGTGACCGTTGGGCGGTTCCCCGTATCGCTCACGCCGTTCACGCTGCGCCGACCGACCTGGGACGACTACCTGAACTTCCCGCGCTACAACGACTACCAGTACCGCGTGGATGGCGGCGCGCTGGGCTTTAACTTCGGCACGGTGCGCCTGAACCTCTGGGCTGCCAAGCTCAACAACTACAACTCGGTTAACGCCGCTGCCCCGCGCGTTGCTTTTGGGAACGGTCATGTGGGACCTCTGACCGTGTATACCGACCCGAACGGCGTTCCGGACCAGTTCGCAGGCGCTCGCGTGGAGTTCGACGCCATTCGGGGCGAGGATACGAACCTCACAATCGGCGCCACCTACTTCGCCACCGGCACAGGTCCTGCCACCTTCGCCGGTCAGAACACCAACCGAATCGATGTGTTCGGTGGTGATCTGCGAGCGAAGTTCCGCGGCTTCACCGTCGGCGTGGAGTACGCCCAGAGCAACGGCGTGCGCGACAGCGATAATGTGGTCGATCAGGATAACTGGGCGCTGGACGCGAACATCAGCTACAACTTCAGCGAGAACCTGGGTCTGAAGGCAGGTTATCGCGAGGTGCGCCCTTACTTCATCGCGCCAGGCTACTGGGGTCGCATCGGATTCCTCGTGAATCCGTCCGACCTGCGCGGTCCGTACGCCAACCTGAGCTACCGCTTCTCCGAGGATCTCAGCCTGAATGTTGCAGGTGAGTTCCTGGAGGGCACCGGGCGTGTGGCTGCAGGTGCAGGCGGCTACCAGACCAACGATGACCTCGTGCGCGTGGTGGCAGGTGTCGACTACAAGCTGTCCGATCGCTGGAACCTCTCGCTCAATTACGAGGGTGTCTTCTGGCGACCGCGCAGCGCCACCTTCGGCAACACGAACGCCAATCCTATCTGGAACTACTTCACGCTGGGCGTCGGCTACAATCTGGGCGAGAACACCAGCCTGAATGTCCTCTACCAGGTTATCGACACCGACTCCAAAGGCGTGGCAACCCTGAGCGCACCCGGAGCGGGCAAGAACCGCGGCGGTGTGGCAGCCACCACGCTCAGCATCAAGTTCTGAACCCGTTCATCCCGTGGAGGCAGGCGAACTCGCCTGCCTCCCTCACCCCTCTCAAGCCCCTGAAGAGCCTCTCAGGGGCTTGATTTTTTGTACGCATGGCGCGGTCAGGATAGGGTACACTCTATGGCAGGGAGGCACAAGATATGGAGGTGCGATGGATTGCGATTGACCAGATAGTGGAAGACCCTGACCAGCCGCGGCGGGGCTACGATGAAGAGCAGCTGCAGGGGCTGGCGGAGAGCATTCGGCGCTACGGCATTCTGAACCCCATCACCGTGCGACCGCTGCCCGACGGCGAAACCTATCAGATTGTCACGGGCGAGCGACGCTGGCGGGCGGCTATCATGGCAGGGCTGACCGAAATCCCCTGCATCGTCAAGCCCATCGACCATGAGACCGCCACGCTGGAACAGCTCACCGAGAACCTTCAGCGGGAGGATCTCGCGCCCATCGATAAGGCGCGCGCGCTCAAGCTGCTCAAGGAGCAGCGGCGACTGACCAACCGCGAGCTGGCGCAGATGCTGGGGCTGAGTGAGCGCACGCTCACCATCTGGCTGGGACTGCTGGAACTGCCCGAAGAGATTGGCGAGCAGGTGATTGCCACCAGCGGTCGCCCGCCCGCTGGCAGCATCACCACCAGCCACGCCCGCAGCCTGATGGAGCTGGAAGACCCCGAACTGCAGACGCGCGTCGCGACCAAGATTCGCGAGGAGGAGCTCACCAGCGGCGAGACCGCCGCGCTGGTGCGCACGCTGCGCGAGGCGCCCGAACGCGCCGACGAGATTCTGGAGCGCCCCGCTGAAGAGGTGCTGCAAAAGACGCCCCCGCTCACTGGACCCGCCGTGCAGGTGCGCCAGTTCCGACGCTATCTGGAGGGACTGGACATCAGCGCGCTCCATCCCAGCCACCTGCCACCGCTGGAGCAGGAGCTGGAAGAGCTGCTGGAGATTATCGCCGAGCAGCTGCAGGCGATACGGGCAGAGTTAGGCGAATGAAGGTCATCGCGATCGACGGACCCGCCGGTTCGGGTAAAAGCACTTTAGCCCGCCTGCTGGCGCAGGCGCTCGGCTTTGTGTATCTGGACACGGGCGCGATGTATCGCGCGCTGGCGCTGGTCGCTCAGCGGGAGGGCATCGCGCCGGAGGACGAGCCTGCCCTCACCGCGCTCGCCCGGCGCATCCAGATCAGCTTTCAGCGTGTCGATGGCGAGCAGCGCGTGCTGGTCAATGGTGAGGATGTGTCGGAGGCGATCCGGCGTCCCGAAATCGGTCAGCTCGCCTCGCTGATATCGGTCTATTCAGGTGTGCGCCGCGCGATGGTCGCCCGCCAGCAGGAGATTGCCCGTCAGGTGGAGGGGCTGGTCGCCGAAGGGCGCGACACCACCACCGTTGTGTTCCACGAAGCCATCCTGAAGATTTTTCTGACCGCTTCACCTGAAGAGCGCGCCCGCCGCCGTCAGGCACAACTCCGCGAGCAGGGCATCGACATCCCTTTTGAAGAGGTTCTGCGCGAGATTCGGGAGCGCGACGAACGCGACACCACCCGCGCCGACTCACCCCTGCAGCAGGCGGATGACGCGATCGTCATCGATAACGAGAATCTGACCGTCGCGGAGACCCTTCAGCGCGTGCTGGCGCTGTATACGGCGCGGGTGGGCGCCTCATGACGGCTTGCGATGCTGCAGGCGCGCCAGATCGGCGGGTAGTGAATCGGGATAGCTCTGCAACAGCTGCTGCACCACTGCCTGCGCTTCCGCCTGCTGACCGCTCTGTTCGAGCAATCGTGCATAGCGCAACAACAGCTCCGGGCGGTGGGGTGTGCCCGGGTCTTTGAGCAGGGTATTGAGCCAGTGCAGGGCGCGGGTCAGCTCGCGCTGGCGCTCCGCCCGTTGCAGAAGCGTGTCCAGCTCGGCGAGCGTCAGGTGGTTCAGCGCGTGCAGCTCGCTCAGGCGGTCGGCAATCGCGCTCAGCTGTCGCCAGTCGGTCGGGCGCTGGCGCAGCGCGTTCAGCAGATGGCGGATGGCGCTCTCGCGGTCGCCCAGCAGTTGCCAGATTTCGCTGGCGCGAATGAGCGCGTCCACATCGGGTTGCGGGCGGTTCAGCAGGGGCTGGAGCCAGCGCAGCGACTCGTCGGGCGTGCCCTCATGCAGGCGCTGTTCGGCTTGCTGGAGCAGGTAGTCGCGTTCGCCCTGCCCGCCCGCGCCCCACAGCAGCGCGAGTGCCAGCCCAAAAGCGAAGCCGCCCAGATGCGCCCAGTAGCCCACTTCGACGGGATGCTCCGCGCCCGCGCTCAGAATCGCGCCTGTACCCTGCCACACGACCCACAGCAGCACCGCCAGCCACATCGGCACGGTCAGCCCCCAGCGGCTCACCTGCGACCACACCAGCCGCACCCGCACGCGATAGAACCGTATCGCGAAGTAGCCCACCAGCGCGGAAATCGCGCCTGACGCGCCCACCAGCGAATCGCGATAGAGCATCGGCTGAAGCACCGCCACCATCAGCCAGTGGGTCAACACCGCCACCAGCCCGCCCAGCAGATAGAGCAGCAGCAACCGCGCCGGCGCCAGCACCCGCTCCACATACCAGCCGAAAAATGCCAGGAAGAGCAGGTTGCGCAGCAGATGCGCCAGATTCGCATGCACGACCATGCTGGTGAACGGCGTGTACCATTTCGGCTGGGCGGGCACAAAGCCCAGCGATTCGACCTGTTGCGAGTCGCCCATCACCAGCAGCGTGGCGCCCGTCGTGATGAGCATCAGCACCAGAGTCCACAGTGGTGGTCGGGGACGCATGGGGCGCACTGGCTACGAAAGCCCTGTTAGTACCTCGTCGGGGATGTCGAAGTTGGCGTAGGTGTGCTGCACATCGTCGTGGTCTTCGAGCGCTTCGAGCAGGCGCATGAGTCTGGTGGCGGTCTCGCCTTCCACGCGCACGCTGGTGGTGGGCGTCAGCTCCAGTTGCGCTTCGGCAATCGGCACATTGTTGGCCTGCAGGTAGTCGCGCACGGCGTGGAACTGTTCGGGCGCCGTGATGACGCGATAGAACTCCTCTTCGGCGTCGACATCTTCGGCGCCTGCCTCCAGCGCCAGCTCGAACAGTCGCTCCTCGCTGATGGCTTCGGCGGGCACGGTGATGACACCCTGCCGCCGGAACTGCCATGCGACGCTGCCCGCCTCGCTCAGGCTGCCGCCGTGTCGGGAGAACAGGTGGCGCAGCTCGGCGACGGTGCGGTTGCGGTTATCGGTCAGGCACTCCACGAGGATGGCGACGCCGCCGGGTCCGTAGCCCTCGTAGAGCACCTCTTCATACTGGGCGCCTTCCAGTTCGCCCGTGCCGCGCTGGATGGCGCGCTTGATGTTATCGGCAGGCATGTGGTGCTCGCGCGCCTTTTCGATGGCGAGTCGCAGGCGCGGGTTAGCGTCCGGGTTGCCCCCGCCCAGTCGCGCCGCCACGATAATCTCGCGTGCCAGCTTCGTGAAGAGCTTGCTGCGCATCGCGTCCTGCCGCGATTTGCGGATACGGATATTGTGCCACTTCGAATGTCCTGCCATCGCCGCTCACTCCTTTGAGGGATTGTACCCGACAAAGAGGGCAGCGCCGGAGGTGGGCGACTCCGGCGCTGCGTGTGAAGGGCGCGTGCGTGGGAGGGGAAAGCTATTCGTCAAGGAGGCACTGGGCGAACCGACGCCCCGCTTCGCCGATCCGCCCAGTGCCTGCTGGAGCACGACTTGCACATGCAAGTCTGCCCACGGATGAGGAGGCAGGTCGAAACCGTTTCGCGTCCGCTCCCCCTGGCACGGTTCCCGTCGCCCAGCTGCCCAGCCTGATCTACGGCTCCTCATCCCAGTCCTCTACACCCTTAGACAGCTCCACCCGCTTCGCAGGTTCCGCCGAAGAGTAGTCCCAGTTGTCACAGTCGAGCCGCCGACAGTAGAGCATGCGCTGTACCCGCCCATCCGCCATCTCCACATCGGCAATATCGGCGAATCGGCATCGCATGCACAGCTCTGGCTCCAGCAGACGCACCACTTTAAGCTCTCGTCCTGGCATCTCAATCGCCTCACTTGCAAGGTCAGGAGTTCCGTCTCCCTCTGGAGATTATCGGCTATTGGACAACCGCCATGCAGGGTCAGGTTCCGCGTAGATTTGCGGGTTTTGGGCTTACAGGCGGGTATAATCGCCTTCACTATGCGCCGATTCGGGACGCTCTGGGGCTGGTTTCTATTGCTCGCGCTTGCATGCGCCGACATCAATGTCTCCATCAGCAACCTTCAGGCGCATGTGCGCTATCTGGCGTCGGAGGCGCTGGCGGGACGGCTGGCAATCGCACCTGGCGCCCATCAGGCAGCGGACTATATCGCCCGCCTGTTCAAAGAGTACGGGCTGGAGCCGAAGGGCACGCAGGGCTACTTTCAGGATTTTGAAATGACGATTGGCTTCCAGCCGACCGCCGACACCGCGCTGGTGTTCAAGCCGCTGCGCGGGCGGGAGTGGCGCGCACCTGCCGATTCAATCCGCCCGCTCAATCTCACGGCGAACGCGAAGGCGTCGGGCGAGGTGGTGTTCGTCGGCTACGGCATCTC
Organism: Armatimonadota bacterium; assembly: GCA_037445735.1. Taxonomy (GTDB): domain Bacteria; phylum Armatimonadota; class Fimbriimonadia; order Fimbriimonadales; family GBS-DC; genus HRBIN15. Next base: position 36,332 of record JBBIJY010000019.1, read on the forward strand.
CGCGCCCGAAAATGGCTACGACGATTACACAGGCGTCGATGTGAAGGGCAAAATTGTCGCCTTTTTGCGGGGCATTCCCGAATCGGAGCGCGATCGCCTGCCGCGGGCGACGGTCAGCCAGCGCGTGCGCTTAGCTGCCGAGAAGGGTGCGGCGGGCGTGCTGGTGCTGAACACGCCCGATAACGACCGCCTGCTGCCGCTGGCTGCTCGCGGACGCATGACAAGCCCCGTCAATCTCCCCGTGCTGAACCTGAACCTCGCGACAGCTAACCGCCTGCTACAGCCCATTAACCTGCAGGTTGACACCGCTATCGAGCGGCTCAACACCTCCCGTCAGCCCATCAGCCAGCTGATTCCGAACCTGCGTGTGGAGATGGCAGCGGGCATCGAGCCGCGCAAGGGCATCGCCCGCAATGTGATTGGCTTCCTGCCGGGCAACGACCCTGCTAAACGCGAGGAGATTATCGTGATTGGGGCGCATTACGATCATGTCGGCTTTGGCGAGGTCGGCTCGCTGGCGCCCGAATCGGGCGGGGTTCATCACGGTGCGGACGATAACGCCTCCGGCACCGCGGGACTGCTGGAGCTGGCACGCCTGCTCGCCGCGAACCGCCATCAGCTCGCCCGCAGCGTGCTGCTGATCGCCTTTTCAGGTGAAGAGGAGGGGCTGGTCGGCTCCGCCCACTTCGTGCGCAACCCGACTGTACCCCTCGAAAAGATTGTGGCGATGCTCAATCTCGACATGATTGGTCGCATGACGAACGATCGGCTGTCAGTGAGCGGGTTAGGCAGCTCGCCCCAGTGGGAGGCAATCGTCAAAGCCGCCAACACGGAGGGGCTGAACCTGAGCTTGAGCCAGAGCGCGACCGGCGGCAGCGACCACACCTCCTTCTTCCTGCGCAACATCCCTGTGCTGTTCTTCTTCACGGGCATGCACCCCGACTATCACCGCCCGTCGGACACATGGGAGAAGATTAACTACGAGGGTCAGGCGAAGGTGGTGAGCATGGTGTATCGGGTCGCGCTCGCGCTCTCGGAGCGGGCGGAGCGAATCGCCTTCAGCCGACCCCAGCAGGCGAGCGACCAGCCCGCGCGGCGCGGATTGCGCGTGCGACTGGGGCTGATCCCTGACTACACCGTGAATGACGAGAAGGGCGTGCTGCTGCAGGGCGTCTCACCCGGCTCCCCTGCCGAAAAAGCGGGGCTGAAAGCGGGCGATCGGGTTATCGCCATCAACGGCAAGCGCGTGCAGAACATCGAGCAGATGATGAGCCTCTACGCGGAGCTGGAGCCGGGCAAACCCGCTCAGCTCACCATCCTGCGCGACGGCAAAGAGATGACCGTTGAAATCGTGCCCGCCAGCGTGGAATAACCTCTGCGCTGGAGGTTGCGCATGGAGAACGGCTCGCAGGGAGCGATTGCGGTCGAGGTGCGCCTGCCAAGCCAGCGCAACACCTGTGTGGGCATACTGCAGGCAATCTCGCGCGAGGCAATCAGCGTCCGCCTGAACAAAGAGAGCCAGCTGCCGCGACTGGCGCCCAACATGCCCGTGGAGCTGTATATTCAGGCGCAGGAGGCGGCTTATCGCATTCATGGAGTGGTTCAGGCGCGTCGCGAGGATATATTGACCGTTCGACTGGTTGCCCCGCCCCAGGTCGCCGACCGCCGCTCGGCGCCCCGCTATCGGGTGAACCTGCCCGTGCAGGTTACACTCAACGATTTTGCCGATGGTGGGCACTATTGTCAGCAGGACGCCCGCGCCGTCGACATCAGCCGCACAGGCATGCGCCTGCTGCTGCACACACCGGTGGAGACGGGTCAGATGCTGCAGGTGGAGTTCACCCTGCTCGATGCGGAACAGCCGATTCGCGCCGCTGCAACCGTGCGCCATGTGCGCCCCTACAGCGACGGGCAGTGGATAGCTGGGGTGATGTTCACGCAAATGGCGCGCGTGGACGCCGCATGGCTTGCAAGACTGTTTCCATAGTTTATCGCCCGCGCTGTGCCCAGCGACGCCTCCACTCGTCGATCTTCATCAACGCCTCCACCGGCGTCAGCGTGGCAGGGTCTAACTGGCGCAACTCCTCAATCAGGGGATGCTCCTCACCCTCGAACAGAGTGAGCTGAATCTTGCGGGTGCGGATGGTGGGCGCCTCTTCTGAAGGCGGCGCCAGCGACGCCTGCACGCCACGCCGCTCAAACTCGCGCAGAATCTGCTCGGAGCGCTCAATCACCTCCGGCGGCACGCCCGCCATCCGCGCCACATGAATGCCGTAGCTCCGATCGGTGCCGCCAGGCAACACCTTGTGCAGCCAGATGATTCGGTCGCCCTGCTCCTTGACCGCCACACGGAAGTTCGCCACGCCCTCCAGCCGATTCGCCAGCTCGTTCAGGTAGTGATAGTGCGTGGCGAACAGCACCTTGCAGCCAATCGCATGCAGGTACTCGGCGACCGCCCACGCGATAGCCAGCCCATCATAAGTGCTAGTGCCGCGCCCAATCTCATCTAAAATCACCAGACTGCGAGGCGAGGCGTTGTTCAGAATGTTCGCCGTCTCAATCATCTCCACCATGAAGGTGGACTGCCCCGTTGCCAGCTCGTCGCGGGCGCCCACGCGCGTGAAGATGCGATCCACCAGCCCGATCTCCGCCCTGTCCGCAGGCACAAAACTGCCGATATGCGCCATCAACACAATCAATGCGTTCTGGCGAATGTAGGTCGAGTTGTGGCTTACAAACCCCTGTGCAATGTAGTGATGATCCGGCTCCACACAAAGGTCATACACCTCGGCACATCCATGAACAATTTCAACTATATAATCATAAGTCTGGCGCAGCGCGGATTCCAGATAGGGTATTCCCCCGACATTGGGAAAACGCTGTGAGGAGGCATTTTCGCGACGCACCTGCTTTCTCGGCAGCTTGAAGCCGATGAGTTGATGAAAGAGGATGGCATTCTCACCATAGATGGCGATTTCATAGTAAGGTTTGCCCCGGATTATTTTTGTACGTCGTGAGGCGATAATGCCGAAGTTCAGCAAAAGCAGGTGAACTTCTCGTGCCAGTTGTTCCGATGCCGTGTTGAGGAAAACATTGCCATACTTGGCGCTCGCATAGCCATCGGTGTCGAACAGTCCCTGCAGGAAGGCGACCACGCACTCGCGCGGCGCCTGCAAAATAGGGTCAGGCACACGCTTCCGCTCGGCGCTTACATAATCCAGCCCATTTCGAGCCAGCCACTGGCGAATCTGCAGACTGGTAATCACAAAATCTTTGCCGCTGGCTTTGCGGCAGGGGCGATAGCCAAACAGCTCTTCGGACAATCGGCAAAACTCCTCTATCAGGAAGGGGTCTTTGTTAGAGAAGTTGATGGCGTATCTGTAAGTGAGCGTGCCATCACCAACCAGCAGTCCAAGCCAGTAAGCCAGTGTGGGGGTCAGCTCGCGCGGCAGGCTGTAGCACTTCGTATTATGGTGGTACTCATTGTCAACAGTTGCCAGCTCGGTTCGGTTGCCCCACCGCTCGAAGCCGCGCGCGATGGCGACGCAATCGCCCGTTTTGAGTTCGCCCAGTTGCGCCCAGCCCTCACTGCCGTCGGGACGGCGAACCCAGACCCTGTGTTCAGGCGTGCCTTCCAGCGTGTAACCCAGCCGCGTTGTGATTCGAATCGTTGGCTGCTGACCGCCATGATAGAAGTGAGTCGCGCGTTGCACACCCTGCGGAGTCTGCACCTCCGCCTCGATGGGTGTGAACGCGCCGGCGCGAGCGTCAGCGGGCATCAGCGCCCGCAGGGGCAAAACGCCTCGCGTGGTGAAAATCAGGGTATCCCCCACCAGGCACTTACCACTCATATTCGGTCCCGTCAGGATAATCAGTCGCTGGTTGGGGGTCAGTTCGCAGTCGTTGGGCACGAAGGGGTTCTCGTTGTAGCGCTCGACGACAGGGTGGCGACCGCCGATAATGCGCAGGCGGTCCTCAGTGTCGACCAGTGGTCGGGTGTAGCGGTAGCGCACGGCGTTCTCGGCGAGGGCGCACAGCACATCGAGTTCCGCCAGCGCGCGTGCCAGCGACTGGATGGCGGGCGCGTTGCGGGCGACCTCATCCCGAACGCGGCAGAAGAGTTCGTACTCCAGCGCGTTCATGCGCTCTTCCGCGCCCAGCAGGATGGCTTCCTGCTCCTTCAGCTCTGGCGTGATGAATCGCTCCGCCTGCGTGGTGGTCTGCTTGCGGATATAGTGGGAGGGCACCTTGTTCAGATGGGGTCTGGACACCTCGATGTAGTAGCCGAACACGGCGTTATAGCCCACTTTCAGGCTGGGGATGCCCGTGCGCTGGCGTTCCTGCGCTTCCAGCTGGGCGATCCAGTTGCGCCCTTCGGTGCGCACCTGTCGGAGCCTGTCCAGTTCGGGGTCGAAGCCGTCGCGAATGATGCCGCCCGTTTGCAGATTGGTGGGCGGGTCGTCCACGAGGGCGCGTTCCAGCAGGGTGCGCAGTTCGTCCATCGGCGCGAGGCGCGGCGCCAGATTCGTCAGCAGTGTGGGCACGCTCGCCAGCTCGCTCAACAGGCTCTGCAGCTCCGTGTAGAGGGCGGGCAGCTCCTGCAGCGAGCTTCGGAGGGCGACCAGATCGCGCGCGTTGGCTGTGCCCGTGCTGGCGCGAGCAATCAGCCGTTCGAGGTCTGCTATTCGGCGCAACCGCTCGCGCAGCGCCTCCCGATGAAGGTTGTGATGGGTCAGACACTCAATCGCGTCGAGGCGGGCATTAATCGCGTCCACATTCAGCAGCGGCTCATCTAGCCAGCGTTTGAGCAGCCGTGCGCCCATCGGCGTGCGCGTGCTATCCAGCACGCTCAACAAGGTGTAGCGGCGCGAGCCGTCTATCAGATTCTGCGTGATCTCCAGATGGCGCCGCGCGACCGAATCGAGGTACATGAACTGCTCCACCGAATAGGTGGCGAGCGTGCGAATATGTTGCAGGGTCTGGAACTGGTTCTGTTGCAGGTAGCGCAGCACGAGGGCGGCGGCGTCCAGCCCGCGCGTGTACCCTTCACAGCCGAAGCCTCGCAGGCTCTCCACCCCAAAGTGATGGAGCAGAATCTGGCGCGCGTCCCGACCAATCAGCTCCTCCAGCCGAGCGGGCGTAATCGTCGCGCTGGTCTGCTCGCGCAGCGTCTGGATCAGCTCCGTCTGGTCTTCCGGCACCAGAATCTCGGCAGGTTCCAGCCGGAAGATTTCGTCCAGCAGCTTTTCGAAGCGGTGTTCGCCGCCGATTTCGGTGGTGAGGAACTCGCCGGTGGACACATCGACCACGCCCAGCCCATGCACAGGTTCGCCGATGACCGCCGCCACCAGATAGTTGTTGGCGGTCGATTCCAGCATGGAGTCTTCCACGACGGTGCCGGGCGTCAGGATGCGCGTCACGCGCCGTTTGACCAGCCCTTTGGCGAGTTTGGGGTCTTCGACCTGATCGCAGATGGCGACGCGGTAGCCCTTTTGCACCAGTCGGGCGAAGTAGCGTTCATAGGAGTGGATAGGCACGCCTGCCATCGGGATACGCCCGTTGCTGCCGTCCTCGCGCCCTGTCAACACAATCTCCAGCTCGCGGGCGACCAGCTCCGCGTCGGGTCCGTAAAACTCATAGAAGTCGCCCACCTGCATCGCCAGCAACACTTCGGGATGCTGCGCCTTCACCCGAAAGTATTGCTGTAAAATCGGCGTCTGCGGCTTAAAGGTCTGCCAGTCGATTGCCGCCATCCTCGCAGGAGATTATACCCGCAGGGTAGAAATAAGAGCGGGGTCCCGATGGGAGGGACATCGGGACCCCCTGTGAGAGGGAGGGAGGTGCACAGGACGCAAGCTGCATAAGCCGAAAACGCTTTTGCACTTCAGCATGGAGCAACTTTCGTGCCAAACGGTGGAGGGAGAAGGAGCCGCCTGAACGACCCGGTGGCTACGGGTGTGGAGAGCGAGCAGGAGATGCTGCGCCGTCGCTGCAAGCAAGGTATAACCTGACTGGAGGTGTGGTGATGAGCGATGGCTATGTGATAGGTGTCGATGTGGGCACGGCGAGCGTGCGGGCAGGGCTGTTCGACCTCGCGGGCAATCGGCTGGCAATCGCGACCGAACCCATCCAGATTCATCGCCCGAAGCCCGACTACGCCGAGCAGTCATCGGAAGACATCTGGCGGGCGGTGGGCGTGGTGGTGCGTCAGGTGGTGCAGGAGGCAGGCATCCCGCCCGAATCGGTCATCGGCATCGGCTTCGATGCGACCTGCTCGCTGGTGGTGCTGGATCGTGCCGATCAGCCGCTGAGCATCTCGCCCACAGGCGACCCGCGCTGGAACATCATTATGTGGATGGACCATCGCGCCACACGCGAAGCCGACGAGATCAACGCGGGGGGCTATGAAGTGTTGCGCTATGTGGGAGGCATCATCTCGCCCGAAATGGAGACGCCCAAGCTGCTGTGGCTCAAGCGTCATCTGCCCGCCGTGTTCGAAACCGCAGGGAAGTTTTTCGACCTTGCCGACTTTCTGGTCTACCGCAGCACGGGCAACAATATCCGCAGCGTCTGCACCAAGGTGTGCAAATGGACCTATCTGGCGCACGAGTCGCGCTGGGACGAGTCGTACCTGCGGGCGCTGGGCATCGAGTCGATTCTGGAGGGTGGCAGGGCGGGCGAGGCGATTCGTCCGCTGGGCGAATCGGCGGGGCGGCTGACGCCCGACGCCGCGCGTCATCTGGGTCTGACCGAGCGCACGCAGGTGGCGGTCGGCATCATCGACGCGCATGCGGGCACGCTGGGGCTTTTGGGCGCAGTATGGAGCGGGCAGGCGCATCCCGATCTGGCACAGCTGGAGCGGGCGATGGCGCTGATCGGGGGCACCTCCTCGTGCCTGATGGCGCTCTCGCGCGAGCCGCGCTTCACACCCGGCGTGTGGGGTCCCTACTACGGCGCGGTGCTACCGAACATGTGGATGAACGAGGGCGGTCAATCGGCAGCGGGCGCCCTCATCGACTACACACTCCAGCACCATGTGCATTATGCCACGCTGGAGGCGACGGCGCAGAAGGAGGGTATCAGCGTCTACGAAGCTGCCAATCGGATTATCGATAAGTTGAGCGCAGAGCTACCCTATCCGGCGCTGCTTACGCGAATGCTGCATGTCTATCCCGACCATTACGGCAACCGCAGCCCGTACGGCGACCCGCATTCGCGCGGGATTGTGGACGGCTTGACACTGGACATCAGCCCCGAATCGCTGGCGCTGCTCTACTATGCGACGCTGCAGGCGCTCGCATACAACATTCGCGATGTGTTGCGCGTGCTTTCGGACGCCGGCTATCAGATCGACCAGATTTATGCGACGGGCGGCAGTGTAAAGAACCGCTACTGGCTGCAGGAGCATGCGGACGCGACAGGCTGCCGCGTGATTATCAATCGCGAGCCGGAGGCGGTGCTGCTGGGCGGGGCGATTCTGGGCGCGGTGGCGGCGGGCGCGTACCCCGATCTGCCCCACGCGATGCACGCGATGAGCCAGCCGGAGCGCGTGATTGAGCCGAACCCTGCCACTGCCGACTATCACGCCACGCGCTTCGAAATCTTTCGTGAGATGTATCAGCAGCATCGGGAGCGGCGGCGTCGGATGGCACGGTTCACCTGAACACCACACGCAGGGTGTCGGCGATATGGCGCAGCCCCAGCTCGGGGAAGATGCGATAGCCGCTCACCTCCGCCGTGATGTAGCCCGTATAGCCCACCGATTCGAGCGCGGCGCGCACCTCCAGCCACGGCACATCGCCCTGCAACGGGTTCGTGAAGCCCTGAATGTTGCCGATGTCGGTGCGGAAATCTTTCACATGCACGCGCCGAATACGCCGACCCAGAATGCGGATCCATTGCTGCGGGTAGCCGAATGCCAGCACATTGCCCGCGTCGAAGTAGGCGCCGACCCACTCGCTGCCGATTTCGTCGATGAAGCGTGCCATCTCCAGCGGGCTGAGCAGGAAGCGGTTCCACACATTCTCGACAGCGATTGCCACGCGCCGTCGCTCGGCTTCAGATGCAAGCGTTTTGAGAGCCTCCTGGGCGCGGCTGTAGGCGACATCGTAGGGCACATCGGGCGTCACGACACCCGGCACCACCAGAATCGCATCCACGCCGAGCGCGCTCGCCAGCCGCAACTGCTGGCGACACAGCTCGATCGCCTGCTCGCGGATGCTGGCGTCGGGATGAGTGAAGGGCGTGCTCCAGTAGACGCCTGTGGAGAGCGAGCTCAGCTCGATGCCGATCTCCTCTGCCATCTGGCGGATGGCGCGGGCGTCGGCGTCGCTCGTCTGCGGATTAAGGGCGCCCTGCAGCTCCATGTTGAACTCAATCGCGTCGAAGCCCGATTCTTTGGCTGCCCGCAGGCAGGTGCGCACATCCCAGTTGCCAGGCAGCGTCCACCGATTGATGCCGATTTTGAAGCTTGCCATGCTGCTTAGTTTACTCAAAAAAATAGGGCTCGCCGAGCGAGCCCCTGGCAGAGATGCTCTCTGGTTGAGAGCAGGACGACCCTTGCACCTCTCTTAGACGACGCATCTCTGCCCGTGTTCTGCTTTTCTGGCTTTACATGCCGACATCGCCCGCGCCGCGTCCGCGCAGCCCGCGCCCTGTGCTGAGGTCCTCCTCTTCACCGGAGCCACCGCGTCCGGGTGCGCTGGGCGGCGCTGCGGCAGGCGGTGCGGCAGCGGGTGTGCTCGGTCCAAAGCCGCCCATGCCGGGTCCGCCGCCCATCGTGCCACCCATCTGGGGCGCAGCCGCTGCCGCCAGCGGGTTCTCGATGCTGCTGCGCACGCTCGCCAGATCGGGCTTCTGCACCGCAGGCAACGGGTCGGGCATCATGTTGTTGCTCAGGAAAAACAGCACGATCAGCACCACGATGCCCAGCGCGATCACGCCAATCGCCACCGCATCCACACCTTTTTGCATCGCTCTCGCTCCTCCAGCCGTCGATTATAGCATATCGGTTCGCGTCTCTGAACGCTCCTCCTGCAGGAATCGGGCAGCAGAAACGGAATCAACCCCTCATGTTCTGGCAAGGTGAGCCGTCGCCGTACAATCTGGAGATTGGCGACCCTGCGCGACGCGCCCGACGCCTGAAAGTTCGCCCGAATGAGCTGATAGAGACCCTGCGTGGGCGCAGGATCACGCTCGCGCAGCTGGTGCAGGCGGTGGAGCCGCGCACCTTTTTGCTGATTGGCGAGGTTCACAGCGAAGCGAGCCACCATCGCATGCAAGCCGCGGTGATTGAGACGCTGGTGCAGGCAGGACGCTCCGTGATTGTCGGCATGGAGATGTTCGACCGCACCAAACAGCACCCGCTGAACCTCTGGACGCTCAATCGGCTGAGCGAGTCGGAGTTCATCGAGCAGAGCGAGTGGCAGCGTCAGTGGGGGTTCGACTTCGCGCTCTATCGCCCGATTTTTGAGGTGGTGCGTCGCTATCGGCTGCGATTGGTTGCGCTGAATGTGCCGCGCGCGCTGGTGCGCCAGGTCGCGCTCAAAGGCTGGGCGTCAATCCCCGAATCGGAGCGCATGGGGCTCGCACCACTGGATTTGAGCCAGCGCGACCATCGCCAGCTGTTTAATACGCTGATGAGCGGTCATCCGGGCACGGAGCATGCGGGGCATGAGGGGCACAGTGACCCCGCGCATGAACGGTTCTATGAGGCGCAGGTGCTGTGGGACACGGCGATGGCGCAGAGCGCGCTCCACTACCTGCAGCGCACCGTGCCCTCACCACGCCTGATCTTCGTGATCCTGGCAGGGAACGGGCATGTGATGTACGATGTGGGCATCGCCCTGCGCCTGCGCCAGCAGACGAACCTGCCCACTGCCACGCTGGTGTGCCTGCCGCCCAGCCCGACGCCCGTGGAGATTCGCGCCTCGTTAGCCGATTTCGTCTGGCTGCCAGCGGAATAGCCGCGTGCAACGGGCGCCAGAAGGGGGTATAATCGAGGCGCGAAGGAGGTTGACCTATGCCCTATGTGATCTGCGAGCCGTGCATCGGCGTTAAAGATAAGTCCTGTGTGGCGGTCTGCCCCGTCGACTGCATCTATGAGGGGGAAGACCAGCTGTATATTCATCCGGACGAGTGTATCGATTGCGGGCTTTGCGAGCCGGAGTGCCCTGTGAACGCGATTTATGCGGATACGGAAGTGCCGCCCGAGTGGCGCCATTATATTGAGAAGAACGCAAACTTTTTCAAAGGCAAATAGTTTGCTGTGGGCGACGGCTGCGCTGATTGTGGGGCTGCACCTGCTCGCCCTGCCACAGGTTTTTATTGATTCCGCGCTGCGTGCCGATACGGACACCGCCGTCATGCTCGATGCGATGCGCGATTCGGGCGGCTGGCGCGGCATCGGGCGCTGGCTGACGGGCGACTGGTTCCTTGAGAACGGCTTCTATCGTCCCACCACCTGCCTCTCGCTGATCCTCGATTACACGCTGTATGGCGAGCGCGCGTGGGGCTATCGGCTCACAAACTGGCTGCTGATGCTGTTGACGGCGCTGGGGGTGCTGATGGCGGTTCGCGCGTTTGCTCGCGAGGTCGGCTTCGCGCAGGCGGACGCACTCGGCTGCGTCGCCGCGCTGCTGTTCAGCCTTCAGCAGACCGGTTTGACCGCGCTCTTCAAGGGATGGTCCACCTGGTGGTTCGTGGGCGGGTTGTGGCTGGTGGGGGTTTTTGTTGGAGCTGTCCCTCACCCCCGTGCCCCCTCTCCCGAAGCTTCGGGAGAGGGGGTCTCCCAATCCCTCTCCCCCAGCAGGGGAGAGGGTACGGGTGAGGGGGTCTCCCAGTCCCTCTCCCCCAGCAGGGGAGAGGGTACGGGAGAGGGGGTCTCCCAGTCCCTCTCCCCCAGCAGGAGGAAAAGCGCACTGATGCTCGCGCTGATTGCTGGCGCGTGGCTGTGGGGCTTCGAGCGGGCGATGGGCACGGGCTATGAGCGCCTCATCAGCTGGGTGCCTTCGCGCACCGCGCTCGTGATGACCGTGCTGAGTGTCTGGGGCGTCTACTGCCTGCTTCTGGGCGCGCGGCAGGGGCGATGGGGCTGGCTCCTGCTGGGACTGCTGCTCCTGCTGCTTGCACTGGGCGCGTACGAGCAGGCAATCACGCTGGTGCCGTTGCTGATTGCGCTCGCGCTTGCACGCCGCAGGGCGTGGGGCAGGGCAACAACAGGCGCACTCTGCACGGGAGCGATTGCCGCTGCAATAGTGGTAATAACCCTGCGACTGGCCCTGGTGCCTCTCGAGCCAAGCCGCTATCAACAGCAACAGTTGCGCAGCAGCCTCGCGGGTCCGCTCTGGAGCTACTTCAGCGATCTGTTCCCACCTGTGGGCGACTTCACCTACTGGCAAACCGTGCTGCCCGAACCGATGCTGTGGCTGTTCAGAGAACCCTGGGATCACCTGCTCATGCTGCTGGCGTATGCGGGCGTGCTGGTCGCGCTCTATCAATGGCGCACGCTTATTGGCAGTGCGCTCCTGTGGCAAGCCGTCACCTTCCTGCCGATGGCGTTCCTGCACCCGTTTGAGCATTATTCCTATCTCCCGCAGATAGGCGCCACCACTTTTGACGCCGCGCTGTTGCTATGGGGACTGAGCGGCAATCCAGGAAAGCAGGCAAGGTGATCCGGTGATAAGTCGTTCACATCTGAGAGAAACCCCTCACCCCGACCCTCTCCCCACAGGGGAGAGGGAGAAACGAAACCCCTCTCCCCCGCAGGCGGGGGAGAGGGTACGGGTGAGGGAGCTAACAAGCCTATGGCACGGGGGTGCAGGCTACTGCGCCCGCCGCCGACGCAGTCCCAGCAGCCCCGCCAGACCCGCGCTCAGCGCAATCAGCGAAGCAGGCTCGGGGACAGTATCCAGCAAGAACGCCTCGTTGCGCCCCGACGCCGCGTGGAAGCCAACCCCCACGATGTACCGCCCATCGGGGCTGATACCACGGGCATCATACAGCACCGAGCCGCCCTGAAGCAGGCTGGCGTAGGTCTGGTTCAGGTCTTCCAGTCCGCCGTCCTGCGTCCAGCGAAAGGCATGCCACTGATTGCTGGCGTTATGTGCCCCACCAACGATAATCGAACTATCCCCCGAAACATCTCGAGCGATGCTCTGATTCCCGCCGAATGTTCCGAGGTCCTGCATCCCTGTCGCCTGCGTCCAGCGAAAGGCATGCCACTGATTGCTGGTATTGGTCGCCCAGCCGACGATCACCGAGCCGTCTGATGAAACGCCCCAGGCGGCGCTTGCATTCCCACCGAGCGTACCGAGGCTGTGAACCCCTCCACCCTCCCAGCGATAGGCGAATGGCCCTGGATTGCTTGTTGAGGGTGATCCCCAGCCGACGACCACCGAACCGTCCGCCGAAATTCCAAGCGTCTCGCTCGAAATCCCGATCGTGCCGAGGTCGTACATTCCCCCGTTCGCCCAGCGAAAGGCGCGCAACCGACCGTTGGAGAAGCGCGCCCTGCCGACGATATGCGCGTTGTTCGAGACGCCCCAAGCCTCGCTATCCACGCCGCCGAGCGTGCCGAGCCAGGTGATACTCTGCGACCAACCCGCAGTAGTCACTACGGACAACACCATCCGCGCTCACAAGCGCGTATGCCCGATTAGAAAATGTCCGTCGCATCGGTTTACCTCCTTCATTGGAATGTTCCCAGCCCAGCACTCGGAAGCGCGCAGGCTCCTATCAATATAACACACTTTTCGCCGATTGTCAAGGGGTCAGGGGCAAATCAGGTTAAATTGCGGGCAAACCGGGCGCCATCGTGTACGCAGGTAGGGGCGACGCATGCGTCGCCCCTACCCCATGTTCGCAGGAAGTTCTCCCAGCTTTCGGGAGAGTTCGCTTTCGAGCAGGAAACAGAGCCAATCCGCCGAATCCAACCAGCAGAGGAATAAAACGATGCCACGCGATTATATGAAGCAGCCTGACCGTGAGTTTGAGGCGCAGGTGGCGCAGTTTCTGGCGAATATCGGAACTGAACATGTTCTTACTGGGCACGCAGGGCATTAGCGCAAAGGGGCATCTGGAGGTTGGCGGCTGTGATACCGTTCAACTCGCGGAGCGGTTCGGCACACCGCTCTATGTGCTGGACGAAGCCGCCCTGCGCACGCGATGCAGGGACTATCGGAGGGCGTTCGAGTCGCTCAAGCCTGATGTGCAGATTCTCTATGCGGGCAAGGCGGCGCTGAACCTCGCCATCTGCCAGATTATCGCCGCCGAGGGGCTGGGGCTGGATGTCGCCTCCGGCGGCGAGCTGTACACCGCGTTGCGGGCAGGCGTGCCTCCAGAGCGTATCCATCTGCACGGTGTGTACAAGACCGACGCCGAGCTGCGCATGGCGCTGGAAGCGGGCATCGATGCGATTGTGCTGGATAACTTCGCCGAGATCGAACGGCTTTGCGCCCTGCTGCCACCGACGCGACGGCAGGGCGTGTTGATTCGCGTCGCGCCCGAAGTGGAGGCGAACACTCATCCGCTCATTCGCACAGGGCAACGCGACAGCAAGTTCGGCTTTCATATTCTGACGGGCGACGCGCTGCGTGCAGTTCAGCGCGTGCTACAGGAGCCGCGCCTGAACCTGATGGGCTTCCACTGCCATATCGGCTCGCAGATTAATGATCTGGGCGCGTTTGCGGCGGCGGCGCAGGTGATGGTCGCCTTTGCCGCTCAGGTGCGGCGTGCGCTGGGCTATACCGCGTCATGTCTCAATCTGGGTGGCGGGCTGGGCGTGCGCTACACGCCCGATGACCCGCCGCCCGCGATTGACGAGTATGCGCGCGTGCTGGTGAGCGCGCTCCGCGAAGCGTGCGAGCGCCATCGGTTCCCGGAGCCGATGCTGATGGTGGAGCCGGGGCGGTCGCTGATTGCGGAGGCGGGCATCACGCTCTATCGGGTCGGCGCGGTCAAGCGCGTGCCGATTGCCGAACCCGACCGCCCCGATACCTGTCTGATTGTGGATGGCGGCGTGTCGGACAACCCGCGCCCGCAGATGTACGGCGCGGTCTACACGGCATTGCTGGCGAACCGCGCCCACCTGTCCCATGACCATCTCTATCGTGTGCTGGGCAAACATTGCGAGACCGACCCACTGATAGAGCGCGCGTGGCTGCCCGAAACGCGCGAGGGCGACCTGCTCGCCGTGCTGACCACGGGTGCGTATGCTTACTCCATGAGCAGCAACTATAATCGTTACCCGCGCCCCGCGATGGTGCTGGTGCGCGAGGGCCAGGCGCGGCTGATTGTGGAGCGCGAGGGATACAACGATCTGATACGGTACGACAAAGTGCTGGAGTGAGCGAGCCGTTTCCCCTACAGCCCAATCGTCTGCAAATAGTCGGGCAAAGCCACCTGCCAGCCGAGCCGTTGCGTGATAAGCGCCTGAAGGGTCTGGCGCGCCTGATCTTCGCCATGCACCAGGTAGAGCGTTTCTGGTGGCTGTCGGATCGCCCCTGCCCAGCGCAACAGATCTCGCTGGTCCGCATGCGCGGAGAGCGCGCTTGTTTCAAAGATTCGGGCTTTGACCGGTACCGTTTCGCCGTGAATGGTGACCTGTTCTGCGCCGTCCAGCAGCATGCGTCCGCGTGTGCCCTCCGCCTGATAGCCCACAAACAGCACGGCGTTGGCGGCGTCGGGCAGGCGCCACTTGAGATGGTGCAGAATGCGACCGCCCGTGCACATGCCGCTGCCCGCCACGATAATCATCGGTCCTTCGCGCATGTTAAGCGATTTGGACTGGGCAATCGATTGCACGAAGTTCGTCTGATAGCAATAGAGGGGTAAGCGGCCCTCGCAATCGCCGCCGGGGCTGGTCTCCAGATTGAGATCCTCCCGAAAGCGGCAGTAGAGCGCCGTCACATCCTGCGCCATGGGGCTGTCGACGAACACGGGCAGTGGCGGTATCTGTCCTGCCTCCTGCAGCGTGCGCAGGTGATACAGCACCTGCTGGGTACGCCCCACCGCGAAGGCGGGGATCAACAAAACCCCGCGCGTCTGCAGGATGTGCCCGACCGCCTCCAGCAGAACCTGCTCCGGCGGACGCGAATCGTGCAGCCGATCACCGTAGGTCGATTCCATCAGCACGATGTCGGCGCCGGGATGCTCGGTTGGCGGGCGCATGATGGGGTCTTCATAGCGCCCGATGTCGCCTGAAAACAGAATCCGTCGCCCTGTCCGGGTGAGCTGGATTTCGATTGCACCGGAGCCGAGGATGTGCCCCATCGGGAACCAGAAGGCGCGGATGCCCTCCAGCTCCAGCATGGTGTGGAACGCGACAGGCTTCAGCAGGGCGAGCGTCGCTCCAGCATCCGGCACGGTGTAGAGCGGAAAAGCGGGTTTGTGGCGGCTGTAGCCCTTGCGATTGGCATAGTCCGCGTCCTGCTCCTGCAGATGCGCCGAATCCATCAGCATAATCTCCAGCAGGGCGCAGGTCGCCTCGCTCGCATAGATGGCTCCAGAGAAACCCTGTTGCACCAGGCGCGGCAGATAGCCCGAATGGTCCAGATGGGCATGGGTCAACAGCACGGCATCGATGGAGGCTGGCTCGACGGCGAACGGTTCCCAGTTGCGCTCTTTCCAGTCGCTGCTGCCCTGAAACAGCCCGCAGTCGATGAGATAGCGCGCTCCATCCACTTCCAGCAGGTACTTACTGCCCGTTACCGTGCCCGCTGCGCCCAGAAAGGTCAATCGGGTTGCCCTCACGGGGGCAGTATACCTCGCCTGAGAGGTACAATAGTGGCGCGATGCGGTTCGTGGAGCCGGGCTACCTGCTGTTGCTACCCGTGCTGATGGCGGGGGTGTGGTGGAGCGGGCGGCGCATGCTCGGTATCAGTCGCGCCCGCCGGCGGCTGGCGCTGATCCTGCGCTCGTTGCTGATGCTGTGCATCGTGCTGGCGCTGGCAGGGCTGCAAGCCGTGCGCCAGAATCGGGGCATCTGCACCATCTTCCTGCTGGACGCCTCCGACAGCGTCCCCGATAAAGGCAAGCAGGCGGCACGCGACTATGTTCAACAGGCGCTGAAAGCGATGAGCGAGGAGGATCAGGCGGCGCTGATTGTGTTCGGGCGCGACGCGCTGATCGACTTCGCGCCCACCAGCACCCGCACGCTGCCGCCCATCCTGTCGGCGCCCGACCGACAGGGCACGAACATCGCCGCCGCCATCCGACTGGCAAGCGCGCTTTTCCCCGACGGCAAGGATCGGCGAATCGTGCTGCTTTCCGATGGCAACGAGACCGAAGGCAACGCGCTGGACGCCGCCGCCGTCGCCGCCACCGAAAACATCGAAATCGATACGGTTCAACTGGCATCAGCAACGCCCGAATCGGAGATGCTGGTGCAGGAGATTCAGGCACCCAGCGAGGTCAAAATCGGCGAGCCGTTCAATCTGCGCGTGGTGATCGACGCCCGCAAGCCCGCCGCTGGCACGCTGCACATCGATCGGGACGGTCAACCTGTTAAGAGCGTGCCCGTTCAGCTCACGCCGGGCAAAAATGTGGTGCTGGTGCCCATCCGCACGGAGCGGGAGGGCTTCCACCGCTATCGCGCCACTTTAGAGGTTCAGCCGGATGAGGACCCGCGCAACAATGTGGGGCGCGCATTTGTGCAGGTGCGGGGTAAGCCGCGCGTTTTGCTCGCTGAAGGCACGCCGGACCCCACCCGCGCCCTCGAACGCGCCCTGCGAGCGAACAATCTGGAGGTCGTGCGCGCCGACGCGAACAGCTTCCCCGCCCGCGCCGATGAACTGCAGGGCTACGATGCGATCCTGTTTCACGATTTTCCCGCCATCGCGCTCTCGCCCCAGCAGATGCTGACCATCCAGAGCGCGGTGCGCGACACCGGCATCGGATTCGCCATGATCGGTGGCGAGAACTCCTTCCTGCCAGGCGGCTATTATGAAACGCCCATCGCCGAGATTCTGCCCGTCGATCTGAATGTGCGTCAGCGCAGGGTCTTCCCCGCCGCGACCGTCGTCATCATTATCGATATTTCGGGCAGCATGGGGGTGCCCGAAGATGGCATTCCGAAAGTTCAGCTGGCAGGGCATGCTGCCATCCAGACGCTCAAAATGTTGCGCCCGATGGACCAGTTCGGTGTGATTGTGAGCGGCACGGGCGTCGACTGGCTCGCGCCCATTCAGCCCGCTGGCAATAAGGAGCGCGCCATCGAGCAGGTCTCACGCATCTACGCGGGCGGCGGCGGCATCTACTGCCGTCCGTCGCTGGAGTTCGCGGCGCAGGCGATTATCCCCCAGAACACGCGCGTCAAGCATGTGATCCTGCTGGCGGATGGCGACGACTGCGACGAACAGGAGGGCTGTTTCGAGATTGCCCAGCGCATGCGCGCGAATGGCGTCACGATGTCGGTGGTGGCGCTGGGCGCGGGCAAAGATGTCGGCTTCCTGCAGCAACTGGCACAGGTGAGCGGGGGCAACTTTTACCTGACCACGCGCGCTCGCGACCTGCCGCGCCTCTTCACCGCCGATGTGAGCCTGATGACCCGCTCCGCCATCGAAGAGGGCGTGTTTATCCCCACAATCACGGGCACGGACGAGATGCTGGAGGGCATCAACTGGAGCAGCACGCCCGCGCTGCTGGCGTACGATTTGACCTCTGATCGCCCGCTGGCGCGCGTGCTGATGCGCACGCCCAAGAACGACCCGCTGCTCGCCGTGTGGCAGTACGGGCTGGGCACTTCGCTCGCCTTCACCTCCGATGCCAAGCCGAAATGGGCGCGGCGGTGGGTCGGCTGGAGCGAGTTCGCGCCCTTCTGGACGCAGGTCGTGCGCTCCATCCTGCGCAAGGGCAGCCGTCAGGACTATCAGATCACCGTGCGACAGGAGGGCGGGCAGGCGGTTGTGGAGATGCAGGCGTTCACACCCGAAGGCGAACCCATCAACTTCCTTCAGCCAGAGTTGCGCATCAGCTTCCCCAACGGCGAGGGACAGACCATCACCCTTCAGCAGGATGCGCCAGGTCGCTACACGGGGCGGTTCCCCCTGCGCGATGTGGGCGACTATATGCTGACGGTTATTGAGAAGCAGCCCGATGGCACGGTGCGCACTGCCACGCGCGGCTACGCCCTGCCCTATCCGCCCGAATATCGCTTCAGTCGTGCGAACATCCCCCTGCTGACTCGTATCGCTGAGATCACGGGTGGCAGGTTGAACCCACAGCCGGAGCAGGCGTTCCGTCCCGTGGCGCGGCGGGGCGCGTCGGTGTCCGATTTGTGGCGTACGCTGCTCTGGCTGGCGGTCGCGCTGTTGCTGATGGACATCACGGTGCGTCGTGTGGTGCTGCCGATCGGGGAGGCGGTCGCGCTGTTGCGTCAGGCGCTGGGCTGGCTGCGCGGGCGACGCTGGGTACGCCGCCCGGTGGAGGCTCCCGCCGCCACTGCCCGCCTGCTGAATGTGAAGGGCAGGGTGCGCACAGCGACGACCGCCGCTGGCGGTGCAGCCCCGAACGCTGCCGATGGCGAGCCAGTTATTGCCTCCCGCCCGATTCAGGCAGGTGAAGGCGCGGCGACCCCACCCCGCGCGTCCGCCCAACCCACGCCGCAACGGGGGATTAGCCCCTCATCTCAACCTTCGCCCCAGCGGGGAGAGGGCGTCTCACCGCCCCCAGCGGAGGGCGACACCACCAGCCGCCTGCTGGAAATCAAACGCCGCCGACGCGGTGGCTGAACGCCCTGTTTCAACAGCGCCTTCCGCTGAACCTCACCACTCCAGCGGGGTCACGATTTTGATGGCGAATCGGTTCTGCGTGCGTTCGGCGTTCGGCAAGCCGTAGATGAAGTAGATGTCCAGCCCGCGCCGAACCCGTTGCAGATAGGTCAGATAGAAGTTGCGCGTGCTGCTCACCTCACCGCCCGACTCGATGCGGTTGACCACCAGCCGCCCGCTCAGCACGCGCTCCGGCGTGATCTCATAGCTCAGTGTGATGATGGCTTGCCGCGAGCGGTCATCATCGGGCGTGTCGGGATAGTCAATCTGCTGGTGTTCGAGCGAGATGTTCAGTCGCAGGCGCGGCGCCAGCTCCAGCCCCTGCCAGAGCGAGGCGTAGAAGCTGCGCCCGCCGTTCTGCGTGCCGAACAGAGTGAACACCCCGCCGTTGCGATAGAGATCGAGCGCGTTCCAGCGCAGCACCAGGTCCACCGTGCGGTCGATGTGAGGCGGGCGGCGAAGGTAGCCCAGCGCAATCCCTGCTTCAAGGTAGTTGCGGAGGAGCACGCCTGCGCCGATATAGTAGCCCTCGTCCAGCGTGCCTCCCCCGTAAAGCCGACGGTTGAGTATCGTCGCGCTCATATCCCAGCGCAGGAAGGCACCTCCTTCGGGCTGGTCAAAGTAAAACGCTCTCATTTCCAGACCGCGCCAGCCGCGTTCGGGCACAAACGCCAGGCGGGGACGATAGTCAGGCGCGATGTCCGTCCACTGGATGTACCAGCTGAGCTGACGGTTGGGCGCGTTGCGCTCGAAGCGGGCGAGGCTGTAGGCGCCCTCGCGCTCGCCCTGCAGACGGGTGTGCAGTCCCACCAGTCGCCACTCGCCGTTGCTGGTGGTGCGCCGCCAGTCCAGCTCGCCGCCCCACACCCGTTCATCCACACCGCCACGCCGATTGTCCAGCCCGATTAGCCCAACAAACGATCGCGGCGCGAACTGATAGCGCATTCGCCCCGTCAGCAGTTGCCGCCGATTCGCCTGCGCTTCATACTCGGCGCCCAGAATACCATAAGACCAGTTGCCGACGGTGCCGAACGATTTCAGTCCGCCGTTCAGCTCCCCCACGCGCACGCTGTAGAAAACCGAGCGGGGCGGCAGGAAGGCGCTGCCCTCCTGAAAGAAGGGGCGCGTTTCGGTCAGCACCTTCTCGGCATAAGAGAAGCTCACATTCGCCACATCGCCCGCGATGTTCTCAAAATCGGGCTGGAGCGTGAGCAGGGTGGTCTGTCCACCCTCCGACACATACTTGATGTCCAGCCCGCCGCGCGTGGCGCGTTCGGAGCCGTTCGCGTCGCCCAGCCAGTAGGGCATCACGATAATCGGTCGCCGCAGGGCAGGCGGCTGAACGCCCTCCCACACCGTGTGGCGCTTCTCGTCGAAATAGGCGCCCATGTTCGGGAACACATACAGCTCCTGGCGGCGCGGGATGGAGCGCACCAGCGCAATCCCGAATCGCCGCTGACCCGACGGGTAGCGCAGGATACGGAACGGGATGCGAATCTCCGCGCTCCAGCCCTTCTCGTGAATCCGCGCTTTCGCCTCCCAGTCGCCACGCCAGCGGATGTTCTCCGTGCTGCCGCCCGGAATGCTCTCCGATAAGGTGCTAATCGGATTCACCGAAAACCAGTATGGTTCCAGGCGTCGGCACTGTGGCTCTATCAGCACAGAAACCACATCATCTTTCTCCAGTGCGCCGCCGCGTTTGGTCTCCTGCGCCCGTATCTGGCTGGGTTCAGGGTCTTCACACTCGAAGGCGACATAGATGGCGTCGGGGGTATAGCCCAGATAGGCAATTGTGGGGAACTCGCCCCGCTGCTGGCGCGCCGGGAACCAGAAATCGCGAATCACGAGCGCCTCCGCCCACTCGTCCGGTTGAATCACGCCGTCGATCACAGGCGGCTTGCTGAGCCGTTGAGCGGGGATTGAGGGTGGATCCACATCCTGTGGGCGAGACGCCCAGCCTGCTGTAGCGAGCAGCCCCATGAGCAACAGAGCAGCCGTCCCCCTTGCCATCGGTCGCAACCTCCCGTACAGAAGAGTATACCTGAGTGGGTATTATCCCCTGTGCCATGATTGAACGCTACACCACGCCTGAGATGCGGGCGATCTGGAGTGAGGAGAACAAATATCGCACCTGGCTGGAGGTGGAGGTGGCAGTTTGCGAGGGGCTGGCGCATTACGGCTACATCCCGCAGGAGGCGTCCCGCGCCATCCGCGAGCGCGCCCGATTTGACCTCCAGCGCATCGCCGAGCTGGAGCAGCTCACCCGCCACGATGTGATGGCGTTCGTGCTGAACCTCGCCGAAAATGTGGGCGAGGAAGGGCGCTGGATCCACTTCGGCATCACCTCCTACGATGTGGTGGACACCGCGCTTGCCATGCGACTCAAGCAGTCGCTGGAGGTGATTATCGAAGCGTGCGACGCTCTCATGCGCGAGATTGCCCGGCTGGCAAAGGAGCATCTGCACACGCCGATGATCGGGCGCACGCACGGCGTCCACGCCGAACCCATCACCTTCGGCTTCAAACTGATGGGCTGGTACGCCGAGATGGCGCGCCATCGCGAGCGGCTCCAGCGGGCGAAGGAGGAAATCAGCGTCGGCAAGATCGCGGGCGCGGTCGGCATCCACGCCCAGATCGACCCGCGCGTGGAGGAGTATGTGTGCGCAAAACTCGGCTTGAAACCCGACCCTGCTGCCACGCAGATTGTAGCTCGCGACCGCCACGCGACGCTGATGGCGAATCTGGCTGTGCTGGCTGCCTCGCTGGAGAAGTTCGCCACCGAGATTCGCAACCTTCAGCGCACCGAGATTCGCGAGGTGCAGGAGCCGTTCGCGCAGGGTCAAACGGGGTCGTCCGCCATGCCCCACAAGCGCAACCCGTGGAACTGCGAGACCATCAGCGGGCTATCCCGCATCGTGCGGGGCAATCTGCTCGCCGTGCTGGAGGGCGTCTGCACCTGGCACGAGCGCGACCTGACCAACTCCAGCGTGGAGCGCATCGCCCTGCCCGACACCTGCACGCTCGTCCACTGGATGCTCACCAGGTTCACCAGCATCCTGCAGGGGCTGGTGGTGTTTCCTGACCAGATGCGTCGCAATCTGGAGCTGCTGCGCGGCTTGCCCTACAGCGAGCATGTGATGCTGGCGCTGATTCGCAAAGGGCTTGGGCGCGAGCATGCCTATCGGCTGGTTCAGCGCAACGCCGCGCGCGTGTGGGACGAAGACATCGCCTTTCTGGATGCCCTGCTAAGCGATGCGGACATCCGTGCTGTGCTGACCGAAGCGGAGATTCGCGAATGCCTGAACCTGGAGCATCACCTGCGCCACCTGTTAGCCACCGCCCAGCGCGTCGGGCTGTCAACGCAAGAGGAAGAGAGTTAAGCAAATCCGACTAACTTGGGCGCCTGCGCCCGCCCCACCGCCACCAACTACACAAACCCAACCCACCCACCAGCACCCACACCGACGACACCTCCGGCACCGTGTCCAGTATGAACAACTCGCCTGACGAATTCCACCCACCCCAAAAGATAACGCCCATCGTACGACATCCCATGAATGTCAGACCATCTTCCACCCTCCAGCAACCAGCCATAAACCTCATTCAAGTCTTCCCATCTCTCCCCTACCC
>JBBIJY010000020.1:0-54641 GCA_037445735.1 Armatimonadota bacterium
TCCTCAATTCCGCTGGAGTGGTGCTTGTCCACACATACTCATTCTCCCCAATCGCGGGCACACCCAGCGGGTCAGGCTGAACCTGAATAACCAAACCACCATACGCCTCAGCAGAGGCGCGCACCGCCAGCGCGCCACACTCCACCCAAGAACCCCTTAACGATATGTTACCTGTCATTTCTTCCATATAACTAACTCGCTCGCTCCGACCAAAACTCACCCACTTCGCACTGTAATCCCGCCTGCTACTGCAATCCGCTGGGTCACACCTGGGATCACTGTCCTCATCTGGTCCAGTACAGTCCATGCATTCAGTATTGCAGCTACATGAGGCGCTCGCACTCGACGAAACAGAAGCTGAAACCAGCGAGGTTTGAACCGATGCGGAAGCCTCTGCCGACGCCGAACTCGAATTACAACAACCATCTTCTTGGTAGCTGTTGGGTCCGCATTCCGCGTAAGTAAGTGCAGATGATTCTGCCCGCACTTTCTGCACAAAATATAAAAAACCCAGATCTCGCTTCGGGGTATAGGTATAGCCCTCTATCTGTAAGTTCGGATAAGGCGAAGTGAACGAAAAGGTCAGCAACGCTTTCAAAGAAGCCCCCACGCTAAAGCTTTGACCACTGCAGAAGAGTGGAAATCCCCCTAAAGTAAGATAACTGGCGTCGAGGATAACGGTTCGGCTTCCTTGGCTTCCGCAAAGAAAATCCCAAAATGGGCTGCAATACTGATTCCCATAGGGACATTGAGTCAGGCTCGAGTCCCCACACCCAAGGGCACAGTCTCCCGTTATCTGTAAAGTGGCTTTTGTCTGGCAGCGAACTTCTTGCAGGCGCTGTGCCCAGCCACTAACCTCACCCGCCAAGCAAACCCCAGCAATGCTAGCCACTGTAACCGCCTTCCACAGCCACCAGCAAACCATGGCAGGATATCCTCTCCATGAGTGGAAGTTACCAATAGCTGTTTTTTTTCACCCGTCCGTTCAATCCTCATTGCCTTCATTGCTCCTCCTCAGTTTCCGATTGGTCTGGAATGCCCGCTTCAGGACATTCACCTGCCACTGTGCGGTTTACCGCTTGGGATTAGACGAGGCGGAC
The DNA here is from genome assembly GCA_037445735.1 of Armatimonadota bacterium. Classification (GTDB taxonomy): domain Bacteria; phylum Armatimonadota; class Fimbriimonadia; order Fimbriimonadales; family GBS-DC; genus HRBIN15. The sequence goes on from JBBIJY010000020.1 coordinate 1,101, forward strand.
GGCTCTTTAGAACGCTGATTCGAAGGCAGACTGGATGGTTGCAGCAATTTCTCAAACTCCTCACCCCATTTGGTTGACTGAACCCTGTCTTCATCCCATCTGCCTGTCCAGACCTGAGAACCACAACGACGATAGTCAATCACGCGCGTATCTTTCGGAATCTCTAACTTGAGAGGTAAATCCGTAGGCTGCGCACTCAGCAGTATCGCTTTTGATTGAATCTCCTTATCACCTTTAACTATCCACTCCACTTCCGCAGGAAACCATACACTCCCTATTCGCCTGTACTTTAGCACGCGCCAGGTATAAATGGCACCATCGTCATATCGAACTTCAAGTCGCGATAAGGCATCCTGATAACGCCGATCGAGGTGGAACCGAATATAGGGAGCCAGAAATGACGCTTTATTTCCTGACTCGCGTGGCAATTCAAAAACCCACTCCTCTGGGCTGACCGCAACGAGCCGCCAGTCTTCTGGTTTGCGCCCATATAACCGAAACGGCGATACACCCGCATAAACAACTAACAGCTCTGGTGTAAGTGCCCCAAAAGGACTCCCTAATCCCAGCACATCAGTATCAGCCTGCGCTATGGAAACACCATTGATCTGCCCATTCGAGGTATCTCGATAAATCTCAATCACCAGGTCATTCTGTAAATACGACTCATTTGCTGGCAGATCGACAACCTTTGCGTCATCTAAGTCGATACCTTGCTCCTGAATATAAACATAGATTCCATGAGGAGCGCGCTTAATCGTGTAGTACTCGCAAAGATCAAAAACCATTTTGGATATACTCTCATCAACAAGAGCTTTGCTCAACACATCTTCAATTGGAATCATTTCTTCGGGTGAATCACTTTTTTGCGATGTATCATCTGCTTGCTCTGCCAGATCGAGGACATAGCGCGTTATAAAATTATTGAGTTTTCTTATATCTTCTACAGAATACCTGACCTGGCTATTTAATACCCACTTAAAAGTCATAACAGCAGCAACACGCTCGCGAGCGTCGTAATAGGAAGGTTGTGGAGCGGTGCGTTCAAAGGACACACCACTCCACAATACCACACTAATCGATAGGTTTAGTGACAGCAAACCGATGAGCATGATAGACCTCCACGCGAGATTTGGCTCTAACAAGTGTATGCTGGAAGGCTCTTAAATTCTGGCCGATTTGGTCGTTGGAACTGACCACAATCACAGCGCCCATCATTGTGAAACACGCAGGGAGCCTTCTTGTCTACTCTGACCTTGACGAAATTTAGCGTGGCTTCGCATCGCGAGTTCGGCTGCGGCTGGCAAGTGCGGAGCCTCTCCTCCACAATTTCGCCTATATAGCACTCTCCGCCGCAGTCGCCTCCAACATTAGCACAGAATCTAGCTGAATAATGTCGCTTCTGGTGATCATCTGGTGGGATCTCTGTGCATATATGGTCATTGTACACCTTCCTCTCCGGTATTGCAGGTGAAGGTATCATCAGTGCTGCTGGATCAAAGTCATTCTCTTGACCCATCACCTGGCTCGGTACAATCGTCAACAGCGCGATCACGGATGCGCTCACTGCGCTCATCCACAGCATCTGCCGTCTCATCGTTCCGTTCCTCCTCCGATTGGTCTGAGATGTCCGCTTCAGGACATTCACCTGCCACTGTGCGGTTTACCGCTTGGGATTAGACGAGGCGGACGGCTCTTTAGAACGCTGATTCGAAGGCAGACTGGATGGTTGCAGCAATTTCTCAAACTCCTCGCTCCATTCGGTCTGCTTGTATCCTTTAGACGCTCCGTCCCAAACCTGCCGCCCAAGATGACGCCAGTCGCGCACATGCGTCTTTTCAGGAATCTGGAGCTCAACCGATTTCGTTCGCTCCGATCGCACCAGTACTGCGCGTGCCCACCCCGCATAACCACGGCCGCCCTGCACTGTGAACTCCACTTCGGATGGAAACCAGATGCCTTCAATCCGCTTGTATTTCAGCACTCGCCAGGTCCAAACTTCCCCATCTGGATAGTGAACCTCCAACCGTGAGAGGGCATCCTGATAGTGGCGATTAAGGTGGAGGCGCGTTTTAGGAGCGTTCTCCTGGGATTGGTGCGAAAGTTCAAAGAGCCACTCTTCAGGGCTGACCGAAATAAGACGCCAATTCTCCGGTTTGAACCCGTACAATCGGAAGGGCGAAACACCACCGTAAACGACCAACCATTCTGGTGGTAAACTGCCAAAAGGGCTCCCCATACCCAGCACATCATCCTCACCCTTGGCGATGTCAACGCTGGCAATCCGTCCACTTGAGTAATCACGGTGAACCGCAATGACCGTACCACCGACGAAGTAGGTTTCTGTGGAAAGGAGAAAGTCAGTTGCTTTTGCCTGTTCCAGATGGACTCCCTGCCCTTGAGTGCGAAGACATGTTCGCTGCGGTGTGCGCTCAATGGTGTAGTACGCGGACAGTTCGAAGACTGCGTTAGCAACCTCTTCAGCAATCGGCTTTCCCGCTTCAGGAGGAGCATCAGACGATTGAGCGCGCTGGAGTTTCATCTCGTTAAGCGCTCGAACAAGCTGGGGGGGAACCTTGACCTGCTGGGTCTCCTGCCACTCGAAGGTCAGCACGGCAGCGACACGCTCGCGAGTGTCGTAATAGGAGGGCTTTGCGGGAGGTTGCGCGATAATCAAGCGCCCACACAGCGCTCCGATAGCCACCAGCCACAGGCTTAGTTTCCAGCGTCTTTTGATCATCTCAAACTCTCCATCTAACATTGTCTTATGTCAATTGTGGTGATGAAGATGGGAAAGGGTATAGGTCTTCGCCGACCGCAGTCACAACCTGTACCCGACGGATCACGCACACAGTCAGCTTCCCATATTATCCACACCAAAGCAGTTCCCCAAGTGTATGTGCAAGATGTGCCGGGGTTAGGATAGCACTCACGATAATCCTGAAGAACAATACCACGCATGCAGTGCCCAGTACAGCCAACAGGCGTTGAACGACACACCTCATCCTGAAACGGTGAACCCGCTGGTACTGTTTTACATATGTGGTCAGGCAAGGTTATCGGTCTTGCTGGGCTTGGGCGACCTTGAATATTCTCTTGACCCATCACCTGGCTCGGTACAATCGTCAACAGCGCGATCACGGATGCGCTCACTGCGCTCATCCACAGCATCTGCCGTCTCATCGTTCCGTTCCTCCTCCGATTGGTCTGAGATGTCCGCTTCAGGACATCCACTATTATTAACGACGCAGGACGCCCTTTTGTTGCCAGCGATTCCGAAAAAACGCCCGCCCTAACGCCCCAATCCGACCCAGACAACCCTGCACTGTACCCACCGACACGCCGAGCCGCTTCGCTATCTCCCCATAACTGTAGCCCGCTTCGTACAGCTCCGCCACCTGCCGCAAATACGCTGGCAGCCCTGCAAGAAACTCGTCTAATGCGATACGCTCCACCAGCGCCTCTTCATCGTTCACCACAGCCAACCATTCACCCCCCCGTTGCATCATCTAATATCAGTATCTCATGTCGCTTACATGCTCGTTTGCGCAGATCGATCGCCAGCGAACGCAACTTGTGGCAGCACCAGCCGAGCGCCTGCCGATATTCGGCTTCATCCAGCTCGCGCTCCCACGGCAAACAGCCGAACCGCTGCCAGTACGCCAGCAAAGTGTCCTGCACCAGGTCGTCCGCCTCATCGGGGCAGGGGGTATAGCCGTGCGCTCTTTGCACAAGCCACCTGCGCCACTCTTCTTCCGTTCGCATCGGAGACGACATCGTTGCCCTCCGGTGGGGAGGATACGACGGATGGAATGAAATTCCTGCTGGTTTCCTATCGCGCGGTGCCTGCTGGCGCGGCGGAGGGCACAAATGGCTCTATCAGGTGCAGAGCCAGCTCCTTCATAAAGAAGTGGCAGTCGGTCACGATGGGGAAGGTCTGGTGCGTGCCGCGATCGGTGAGTTTGATCACGGTGTCAGCGTCATTATCCACGCAGAACACGCGCACGCGGGCAGGCAACATGTTGCCCGTTGCGACCGAGTGGAGCGTGGTGGCGACCATAATCGCGACGCCCACGCCCGGAATATGCGCCCGCATGGCGTCCTGCGCCTCCAGCACATCGGTAATCACTTCGGGCAGGGGTCCGTCGTCGCGGATGCTGCCCGCCAGCACGAAGGGCACATTGTGCCGAACGCATTCGTACATCACGCCTTTAGTGAGGATGCCCTGCTCGACGGCGGCGCGGATGCCGCCCGCCAGCCGAATGCGGTTGATGGCGCGGATGTGGTGCTGGTGCCCGTGTTTGACGGGCGCGCCCAGCTCCAGCGCGACGCCGAGCGAGGTGCCGTATAATGCGGCTTCGATATCGTGGGCTGCCAGCGCGTTGCCCGCGAACAGCACATCGATCCAGCCGTTGCGGATGAGCTGTTCCAGATAGATGCCGGCGCCCGTGTGGATGATGGCGGGACCGCCCACGAACAGCACCTTTTCGCCGCGCGCTTTGGCTTTGCGCACCTCGTCGGCGACGCCGCGCACGGCACGCTCCTTCGGCTTCTCGGAGGAGACATCGCTGCCCATGAAGGCGAAGATGGAGGTGGGGTCGCGTCGTTCGGGCGGCGTGACGCGGATGCCCTCGTGCCCCACCACGATCAGGTCGCCCCTGCGCACGCGCGCCATCGGCACGGTCGCCGCCCGCCAGTGTGAACCCTCCTGCCACACCCGAATGCCGCAATCCATCTCGATGTTCTCCACCGGTATCCAGCGGTGATGCACCCGCACGAAGGTCTCCAGATTGGTGGTGGAGTAGAAGTCTTCGGGGAAGACGCCATCTTTGGGCGCGGGTTCGAGGCGGGCATCCTCATGAGAGAAGTTCGCGCCGTGCTGCTGCACCTCGGTCAGCACCGCCTCCAGCTGCTCTTCGGTGTCCGCCTGAACCAGAATCTCGAACTGGCTGGTCTCGTCGCGCGTGTGCCCGATTCGAGCGTGCTGAATCTCGTACCGCACGCCCGCGTAGGACGAGAGAATGTCCAGCACCTTGGACAGCGTGAGCGAATCGATGACATGACCTTCCAGATGCACGATTTCCGATGGCATCGTCTCCTCCCGCATGATTTTACCTGACGGCTGGGTATAATGGGTGCGACCAGTTGCTGCCCTGTGCCGCCTGGTCCAAAACCAACCACAAAGGGGGTGATAGGTGATGAATAACCGTCACCGTACTGTGGAGGGGATGGCATTTTAGCCACCCGTAGACGGGTTGGCGATGCCGACTGACCCGTGGGGCGGAAGGTTAGCGACGCCCGCTACGGGGTTCGGCGATGAATGCATCCTCTCCGAGAGAACGCGCCGGGTGTGAACCCGGCGCACCCAAACTCTCACCTATGGGGGACAGAATATGGCAAGACAGTTGCTGAGTCAGGTGATGCACTGGTGGAACATCGCGAAGGAGCTGTCGCCGAAGCAGGTGGAGCGCGAGCTGTTGACGCCGTTCCGTATCGCGCTGGTGGGGCAGCCGGATCGGGTGGAAGCGGTATGGCGCGTGCTGACCAGCGGCGCCAGCCCGCAAACGCTACAGATCGCATCGGAGTATGTTCAGCGGCTCAACGCGCCGCCCACCGAAGAGTTCGACTTCATCCTGGGCTGTGATGCGCTGGAGGTGCCGCAGGACGCGATCGAAGCCATCGTGGAGCATTTCCAGAGGAACGAGTTCCCGCTGGTCGCGCTGGCGCGGGTGCTGCCCGGCACGCGCGAGATGGTGGTCAATCGCATCGTGGAGGAGGTCGCCTCGCTGAACGCGGGGCTGGCGATGTTGTCGGCGGTGCCGTCGGTGGTTCCGTTACTGGGTCTGCTCGCGCCGCCTGCCGCCGTCGCCGATATGGTGGTGCTGACCAAGAATCAGCTGCTGATGGTGTTGCGCGTGGCGGCGGCGTATGGTAAGGCGCCCGACTGGCGCAGGCGGTTGCCAGAGCTGGCGAGCGTGCTGGGCGCGGCGTTCGGCTGGCGAGCCGTCGCGCGGGAGCTGGTCGGCTTCGTGCCCGGCGGCGTCGGCATGGTCATCAAGGGCATGGTCGCCTATGCGGGCACGCTCACCGTCGGACGCGCCGCCGCATGGTACTACGCCACCGGGCGCGCGCCCGGCAGAGCCGAGCGCGAGCGGCTCTATCAGCAGGCGTGGGAGGAAGCCCGCGAGCGAAGCCAGGACTGGAACCGACCGTGAGGGCGTGGGTGGTCGCGTGGCTGTTGAGCGGGCTGGGCGTGCTGACGCCTGCCGTCTGCCAGCAGGTGATGGTGCGCCCGGACCCCAATGCGCCCCTTGTCGCCCTCGAAATCTGGGTTCGGACAGGCAGCGCGAACGAGACCCGCGAGACTTCCGGCGCCGCGCACCTGCTGGAGCATCTTATCTTCAAAGGCACAGCCCGACACGCGCCGGGCGTGCTGGACGACACCATTGAATCGGCGGGCGGCATTCTGGAAGCCACCACCGAGCGCGACTGGACACGCTATCGCGCGGCGGTGCTGCCCGACCGCTGGGAGCCGTGCCTGCGCATGCTGCTGCACCATCTGCTTCAGCCTGCTCTGCCCGAAGCCGAGCTGGAGCGCGAGCGCGCGATTATCTTGCAGGACGAATACGCGCTCCATCGGGCAGACCCGATTCGCACGGCACGCTACGCGCTCTATGAGAAGGCGTATGGCGAGCATCCCTACGCCCTGCCGCCGCTGGGCATTCCCGACACGCTGGCGAAGCTCACGCGCGAGCAGGTGCTGGCGTTCCATGCCCGCCACTATCGCCCCGAACGGATGGTGATTGTGGTGGTGGGGCGCGTGGAGCCAGCGCGCGTGCAGGCGGTGGTGCAGGAGGAAATCAGCAAGCCCCTCTCCCCCACTGGGGGAGAGGGTACGGGTGAGGGGGCTGTCTATCCTGTATCTGTGATCAACCCCTCACCCCAACCCTCTCCCCAGAGGGGAGAGGGAGCTAATCAGTCCCTCTCCCCCAGAAGGGGAGAGGGCGAACGAGCCTCTGAACCCCTCTCCCCCACTGGGGGAGAGGGTACGGGTGAGGGGGCTGATTTTCCTGCCGAGCTGATAGAACCCCTCACCCCAACCCTCTCCCCAGAGGGGAGAGGGGGTTCAGATTCCCTCTCCCCCGCGTGCGGGGAAGAGGGTACGGGTGAGGGGGTAGAAGTTCAGCAGTCGGGCTGGCTGGCGCTGGGGGTCAAGGCGCCGCCCGCGAACCCGCCCGACGCGATGCTCGCAGCAGAGGTGGTGCGCCTCGCACTGGCGGAACCCTATCTCGGATTGCTCTATCAACCGCTGAATCACAGGCAGGATGCCCGTGCTACGGATACCCGCAACTGGCAGGGCGTGCCCTTTGTCTACCTGCAAAGCGAGTATATGCCCCGCCCGATTCAATCGCTGATGCTCTTCTTTTTCCAGCTGCCGCCCGATTCAGGCGATGAAGGCGTGCAGAAGCTGCGCGCGCACTGGCACGCATGCGTGCGCCAGATTGTTGAGGGCAGGGCGCGCTGGCAACTGGAGCGTGCAAAGGGATGGCTGATTGCCCGCCATCAGCAGGCGATGGCGAACCCGCTGGAGCGTGCGCGGCTGTACGCGCTTTACGCTACACTGGGGCTGCCCACCTTGCCCGATGAGTACCTTCCGCGCCTGCAATCGCTCTCTGTGGAGCAGATTGAGCAGGTGGCACGCGGGATGCTGAACCCTTCCCTCACACTGGGGGAGAGGGAGTTCAAAAAGCCCCTCGCCCCCGCTGGGGGAGAGGGCGAACGAGTCTCTGAACCCCTCTCCCCCGCGTGCGGGGGAGAGGGTACGGGTGAGGGGGCACGGGGTGAGGAGACGGTCTATCGGCAGGTGCTGGCGAACGGCATGCGGGTGATTGCCCTGCGGCAGTCGGGCGCGAGGCAGGTGGTGATGCAGCTGCTGGTCGCTACAGGGCTGGACGCCGAGCGCGACTTCCCTGCAGGCACAGGCGAGCTGACCGCGCGCATGCTGTTCACCGCCACCCACAACGAGACGCAGGCGACGATGGCGATGCGAATCGCACGCTCTGGCGGCGCACTGACGCTGAGCTGGGAGCCTGTGGGCGTGCGCATTCTTGCCGTCGCCGAGCCAGCCGCGCTGGAGAATGTGCTATCCCTGTTGCGGGAGGGGCTGACTCGCGCGGTGTTCGAGCCAGAAAGCTTGCGCCACGCGCTGCAGCTCGCCATTGCCGAACGCCAGCGCACCGACGGCACGCACGAGTTCTATCTCTATGACCAGCTGTTGCGCCAGCTGAACGGCGCGAGCGGTCTGTACGCGACCGCTGAGCAGCTCCAGCGCGTGCGACTGGAGCATATTCGCGCCTTCTATCGCCTTTATTACCGCCCTGAACGGTTCGTGTTTGTGATTGCAGGCGATCTGCCCGTGGAGCGCCTGACGGAGCTGGTACAGCGGTACTTCGGCACGCTGGAGGGGACTCCCTCACCCCCTGCCCCCTCTCCCACGCTGTGGGAGAGGGGGTTCAGAAAGCCCCTCTCCCCCGCTGGGGGAGAGGGCGAACGAGTCTCTGAACCCCTCTCCCCCGCACGCGGGGGAGAGGGTACGGGTGAGAGGGCGTTTTATCCTGCTCCCCTGCACGCGGGTGCGAGAGTAGCAGTTGCTGCCTGTGGGGGCGGGGCGACGCTCTATCTGGGGTTCGGGCTGCGCGTGCAGGTGCGCACGCCTGCCGACTATGCCGTGCTGATGGTGTTGCACGCGCTGCTGTGCGAGGGCAAAGGCTCCGCGCTCTTTCAGCAGATGCGTCAGGCGCGGGGCGTCGGCTATGCGTTCGGCGGCGCGCCCCTCATGTGGCATGGCGACGGGCTGCTGCTGGGCTTCCTGCAGGTGGGCGCGAGCCGTGCCAGCCAGCAGCAAGAGCTGTTGAACGCGCTGCAGACGCTGGCGACGCTCAAAGAGATCGACCCGAACGCCTTTCGGCGGGCGGTCGCACTGGCGGAGGGGCGCTGGCGGCTTGCCCGCCTCGATATCGTTGAGCGCACGCGCCGACTCGCCCTCGCTGAAGTTAGCGGGGTCGGGTATCATGCGGAGGAGCAGCTGCCCGACTGGCTCCAGAAACTGGATCGGGCAAGCGTGCTGACCGACGCCTCGCAGGGCGCACCGTGAGCCGTGCCCCGGCACAGGTTCCAGCATGCCCCGATACGGGATGGTTGAACGCAAATGGGACACACAGCAACGACCCTCGTGGAGACGATCCTGCTGGTAATCGGCGTCAGCATACTGGTGGTGGCGCTGTTCCAGCGGTTGCGCGTGCCTGCAATAGTGGGGTTTATCCTGACGGGCGTGCTGATCGGTCCGCACGGGCTGGGCTGGGTCACGGAGGCGGAGACCATCCAGCTGCTGGCGGAGATGGGTGTGGTGCTGCTGCTCTTTTCGCTGGGGGTGGAGTTCTCCATCGAGCGGCTGATCCAGTTGCGCCACTATGTGTTGCGGGCGGGGCTGGCGCAGGTCGCGCTCACGATTGCCCTCTGCACGCTGGGCGCGCTCCTGCTGGGCTATGCGTTCGCGCAGGCGCTCGCGCTGGGCATGATTATCAGCCTCAGCAGCACGGCGGTCGGCGTGAAACTGCTCAAGCAGCGCGAGGAGCTGGACAGCACGCATGGGCGGATGGCGGTCGGCGTGTTGCTGTTGCAGGATGTGATGGCGCCGCTGTTTATGGCGATGCTGCCCTTTCTGGCGAAGACGGGTTCGCTCAGCGCGACGGCGATTGCGGGGCGGATGGCGCTGATTCTGCTGGGCGTGCTGGCAGTCTATTTGATGGCGCGGGCGCTGGTGCCGCTCGTGTTGCGCTGGCTGATGGCGTCCGACACGCGCGAGCTGCCCGTGCTGGGTTCGCTCTTTATCGCGCTGCTGATGAGCTTCATCACGCAGCGGCTGGGGCTGTCGCCCGCGCTCGGCGCGTTCGTGGCGGGCATCATCATCGCGGAGACGCCCTATAGCCATCAGATTACCGCCAATATCGTGCCGTTCCGTGACAGTTTCCTCGCCCTCTTCTTCATCTCGGTGGGGCTGCTGGTGAACCTGCCTCACCTGATGCGGAGCGGCTGGCAGATTATCGGCTGGACGGTGCTGTTGCTGCTGCTCAAATGGGCAATTGTGGTGCTGGTGGCGTATTTTTCGCGGCGTCCGTTGCGCGTCGGGCTGATTGCAGGCGCCCTGCTGGCGAACATCGGCGAGTTCTCCTTCGTGCTGATTGATCAGGCGCAGACGCTGTTGCCCGCCGAGCTGGTTCAGGGGCTGATTGTGGGCACCTCGCTCAGCATCCTGCTCACGCCCATCCTGCTGGCGGCGACCTATCGCCTCACGCTGTACGCCACAGGGCACTTCGAGCTGATTGAACGCATCGGACGGCACCCGGAGCCACCGCTGAAAGACCATGTGATTATTGTGGGCTACGGGCTGAACGGGCGCAATCTGGCGAATGTGTTGCGCGAGCTGGATGTGCCCTTCGTGGTGGTGGAGCTGAACGGTGCGCTGGTGCGCGAGGCACAGAAGCAGGGCATCCCGGTGGTGTACGGCGACGCGGCGAACCCCGACATCCTGAAAGCGGCGGGCATCCGTCAGGCGCGGGCGGTCGTGCTGGCGATGTCCGACCCCATCAGCACGCGCTATGCGGTGCGCACCGCCCGCGAGCTGAACCCGACGGTCTATCTGGTCGCCCGCACGCGGTACCTGACGGAGATTGAGCCGCTCTATGCAGCAGGCGCGACCGATGTGATCCCCGAAGAGTTTGAGGCGTTCGTGGAGATTGCCGACCGCATCATGCAGATGCTGGGCGTGGACGAGTCGGCGCGTCAGGAGGTGATCCACGCCTGCCGCGCCCGCCACTACAAAATGCTCCAAGAAACCCGCGAAGGGCTGTTCGCGAATTAATTCCCCGTAGGGGAATGGGAGAAATTTAGCCCCTCTCCCCCTCTGGGGGAGAGGGCGAACGAGTCTCTGAACCCCTCTCCCCCGCAAGCGGGGGAGAGGGTACGGGTGAGGGGGCTAAGCCGCGCACGCTGGTGGAAAACCCCTCACCCCAACCCTCTCCCCAGCGGGGAGAGGGAGTTCATCAGCCCCTCTCCCCCTTTGGGAGCGAGAGGGTACAGATGAGGGGATTGACCAGAAAATGGCAGGGCAAACTTTGCTGGCGATTGAGTCGACCGGCGCGCTCTGCGGTGTTGCGCTGGTGCAGGACGGCGCATTGCTGGGCAGCGTTCGGCTGCGGCACGGGCTGAACCTGTCGGGCAATCTCCTGCACGCGACGGAGTGGCTGCTGGGGCGGCACGCGCTGCGCCTGCAGGCGGTGGACGCCTTCGCCGTGGATGTGGGACCTGGCTCCTTCACGGGGCTGAAGATAGGCGTGATGCTTGCTAAAACATGGGCGCACGCGCTGGAGAGGTCGCTGGTGGCGGTGTCGGCGTTCGAGGCGTGCGCGGCGCTGGCGCCAGCGGGCGTCGCGCTGCTCGTCGCGCTACCCGCCCGACGCGACGCGCTCTACCTGCAGCGGTTCAACCCCACCAGCGAACCCGCGATGGTCAAGCAGGCTCATCTTGCCGACTGGCTGGAGCGCACGGGCGCGCAAGCGCAGTCGCCGCTGATGGTGATGGGCACGGCTCAGGCGTGGGACTGGCTTCAGCCGCTGTTGCCCGACGCGCTCTGGCTGCCGACGGAGTGCCCCGACCCTGCAGGCGTGGCGCAGGTCGGCTGGCAACGCCTGCAAAAGGGCGAGACCGTACATCCCTTCAGCCTGACCCCGCTCTATATCCAGCCGCCTTCCATCACCCTGCCGTGCCAGCGGTCGTAGCACGGGCGTCCCGCCCATAAGCCCCAGAGGGTATACTCGCTAACGCTATGCCAGGCAAAACCCTGTCGAAGGCAGTCCGAGCATCGAGAGCGCGCACCCGCCTGCCCAAAACGGCAGCCGCGGAGACCTCCCCATACGACCCTGACCTGGACGCAATCATCGAGCATGCGCGAAACATCGAACTGATAGAGGAGGACGGCGAGCTATTGGAAAGCGACTGGCATGTCAAACAGATTCATCTGCTGGACGAAATCGTGCGTCAGCATCTGGGCGACCCGCAAAACTACTTCTGTGGCGGCAATATGTTCATCTACTACAGCACAGCTCAGGCGGATGCTGTGCGGGAGAACCGCGCCGCGTTCAAAGGTCCCGACTTCTTCCTGGTGCGTGGTGTGGACGGTCGCAAGCCGCGTCCGTACTGGGTGGCATGGCAAGAGGACGGGCACTATCCCGATCTGGTGGTGGAGCTGGTATCGCGCAAGACGGCTCGCAAGGACAAGCAGGAGAATCTTGAGTTCTACGCGCGGGTATTGCGCGTGCCCGAGTATTTCTGGTATGACCCCGATCAGGATGAGCTGCGCGGTTTTCGGCTCGATGTGGCGCGGGGCGTGTATGAGCCGATAGAGCCGAACGAGCAGGGCTGGCTCTGGAGCGCGGTGCTGGAGGCGTACTGGGGCACATGGGATGGCGAGTATAACGGTCGGCGGTATCGCTGGGTGCGCCTCTATCGCGCCGATGGCAGCCTTGTGCCGACCAAAGAGGAGCTGGTCGCCCAGGAACGCCAGCGTGCCGAGCAGGAACGCCAGCGTGCCGAGCAAGCCGAAGCCGAACTGCAGCGGCTCAGGCAACTGCTGCGTGAGAAGGGTATCGAACTGTGAGCATGGAGCCGAAGCCGACCGTCGGGTTCATCGGACTGGGCATCATGGGGCGCCCGATGGCGCGCCATATCCTGCAGGCGGGCTATCCGCTGATGGTGCACAGTCGCAGTCGCCCGCCGATCGAAAGCCTTGTAGCCGAAGGCGCGCGGGAGGCGCGTTCCCCTGCGGAGCTGGCGGCGCAGTGCGACTGCGTGATTACCTGCCTGCCCGACGATGCAACCGTGCGCCAGGTGTGGTGGACAGGTGAGAACGCTGCCCTGCCCGCAATGCGACCCGGCACGCTTGCCATCGACATGGGCACAACCTCGCCCAGCCTCACGCAGGAGTTAGCTGCCGTTGCCTGGCAGCGCGGGGTGTATTTCCTCGACGCGCCCGTCACAGGCGGGCAGTGGGGCGCCGAAGCGGGCACACTGACTATCATGGTCGGTGGTGAACCGACCGCCTATGAGCGCGCCCTGCCCATCCTGCAGGCGATGGGCAAAAAGATTGTGCATGTCGGCGAGAGCGGCAAAGGGCAACTGATGAAACTCGCCAACCAGATTGCCGTCGCAATCGGCATTCTGGCGGTGGCGGAATCGCTGCTGTTCGCGGAGCAGGCAGGGCTGGACCTGAACCAGACCATCGAAGTGCTGAGTTCGGGCGCGGCAGGCTCCTGGGCGATGGAGAACCTGGGACGACGGATCGCCCAGCGCGATTTTGAACCCGGCTTTATGGTGCAACTGCAACAGAAAGACCTGCAGATGGTGCTGGACGAAGCGCGTCGGAGCCAGCTGCCACTGCTGGGCACTGCGCTGGTGAACCAGCTCTATCGCCACCTGGAGCGCACGGGCGAGCAGCGGCTCGGCACCCAGGCGCTCATACTGGTGCTGGAGCGCCTCGCAGGCGTGCAGAAAGTGAAGTAGCCAGCGGGTATCCTATGGAATAGCCCCACGAGTGGAGGGAACGATGATTGTCAGAGAGTGGCTGAGAAAATGGCTGGACACAACCGAGCGCGACATCAAACGCATGAAGCCCATCGTCGCTAAGATCAACGCGCTCGAACCCGAAATGCAGCAGCTGTCCAACGAGCAGCTGCGCGCCAAAACGGACGAATTCAAAAAGCGGCTGCAGGACGGCGAGACACTGGACGACATTTTGCCCGAAGCGTTCGCGGTGGTGCGGGAAGCGGCTCGCCGCACGCTGAACATGCGCCATTTCGATGTGCAGCTGATGGGGGGTATCGTGCTGCATCAGGGGCGCATCGCCGAGATGAAAACGGGTGAGGGCAAAACGCTCGTCGCGACGCTCCCGCTTTACCTTAACGCGCTGGAGGGCAAAGGCGTCCATCTGGTCACGGTCAACGACTATCTGGCACGGCGCGACGCCGTGTGGATGGGACCCATCTACCACCTGCTCGGCTTGACCGTGGGCGTGATTCAGGGGCGCAGCGCGGAAAGCGACGAACTCGGCGGCTCCTATCTCTATGAACCCGGCTACCAGCACCCCGACCCGCGCTACCTGCACCTGCGCGAAATCAGCCGCAAAGAGGCATACGCCTGCGACATCACCTACGGCACCAACCACGAGTTCGCCTTCGACTACCTGCGCGATAATATGGTCTACTCGGTCGACGAACTCGTGCAGCGCGAGCTGAACTACGCCATCATCGACGAGGTCGATAGCATCCTCATCGATGAGGCGCGCACGCCCCACATTATCTCCGGGCAGGTGGAAGAAGATGTCAACATCTACTATCGCATCGATTCGTATGTGCGGCGGCTTCAGCCAGGGCGCGACTACACTGTCGACGAGAAGCACCACGCTGTCACGCTCACCGAAGAGGGCACCGAGCGACTGGAGCAGATGATGGGCATCCCGAACCTCGCCGATGAAGTGGAGCTGATGCCCTACATCAACGCCGCGCTCAAAGCGCACGGGCTGTTCAAACGCGATGTGCATTATGTGGTGCGCAACGGCGAGATTATTATCGTGGACGAGTTCACAGGGCGCCTGATGCACGGGCGACGCTACAGCGACGGATTGCACCAGGCGATCGAAGCCAAAGAGGGCGTGCCCATCAAACAGGAAAGCCAGACCATCGCCGTCGTCACCTTCCAGAACTACTTCCGACTCTACAAAAAGCTGGCGGGCATGACAGGCACCGCCAAGACCGAAGAGGAGGAGTTCCGCAAGATTTATGGCATGGATGTGGTGGTCATCCCCACGCACCGCCCGATGATCCGAATCGATCATCCCGATGTGGTCTACAAGACGATGGAAGCCAAGCTGCGCGGCATCGCGATGGAGATTCTGCGCCTGTACACCAAACAGCAGCCTGTGCTGGTGGGCACGCGCTCCATCGAGATGTCGGAGGTGGTCTCCAGCCGAATCACTTTCGACAAGCTCCAGCTGCTGGTCTTAATCGAGCGCATTCGGCACGCGCTGGAGGAGCGCAAAGATATACCGAAACAGCAGAAGGAGGAGTGGCGCAAGACGCTGTTGATGCCGTTGCCCTCGCTTTCGATGCGCCAGATTGCGCCCATCTGCCGCGCGCTGGAGCTGCCGACCGACCCCCTGCACGAGTCGCACCTGAGCTGGCTGCTGGAGAAGTGGGGGCTGCCCGCCGGGAACCGTGTCTACCTGCAGGAGGCGCTCGAACACGGCATCCCGCACAATGTGCTGAACGCCAAATATCACGAGAAGGAAGCGCTGATCATCGCCGAAGCGGGTCGCAAGGGCGCGGTGACAATCGCCACCAACATGGCGGGTCGCGGCGTGGACATCCTGCTGGGCGGCTCGGTGGTCAAAAAGGAGCCGCCCGATTCGACCAGCGACGCCGATTCGACCGATCAGCCCGAGGGAGGTGCGCCGGTTGAGGAGCTGTCGTTCCGTCGGGGTGGCAGGGTTCGCGCCGCGCCGCCGCTGCCCCTCTCGGAGCAGGAGCGCTCCGCCGCCGCCGAAGAGGTGCGCCAACTCGGCGGGCTGTTCATTCTCGGCACCGAACGCCACGAGAGCCGCCGCATCGATAACCAGCTGCGCGGACGTGCCGGACGACAGGGCGACCCGGGCGAATCGCGCTTCTTCATCTCGCTGGAAGACGAGCTGATCCGCCTGTTCGGTGAGAACCTGCGCAACAGCCCGCTGCTGCGCACCTGGCCCGAGGATGAGCCGCTCGAAGCCCGGGTGCTGAGCCGCGCCATCGAGGGCGCCCAGAAACGCGTGGAACTGCACAACTTCTCCATCCGCAAGCATGTGTTGCAGTATGACGATGTGCTCAACAATCAGCGCCTGCACATCTATCGCATGCGGCGGCGGATCCTGGAAGGGCACGACCTGCGTGAAACCGCGCTGGAGTTCGCTCGCCAGACGGTGGTGGATGTGATCGACGAGTTCGCCCCGCGCAACCAGCCACCCACCGAGTGGGACCTGCAGGGACTGTACCAGCGGCTCAACACTATCTTCCCGCTGGAGTTCTTCGTCAAGCCGAACGACTTCCAGTTCGCCCGCTACGATGAACTGGTTCACAGGGTTCAGGAATGGGTTCAGCAAGCCTACGAGATGCGCGAGCAGGAGCTGACCCCTGACATCATGCGCGAACTGGAACGCTACTTCATGCTGCATGTGATCACGCGCAAGTGGGTGGAACATCTGGCGTCGATGGAATACCTGCGCGAGGGCATCGGGCTGCGCGGCTACGGGCAGATCGACCCGCTGGTGGCTTACAAGCAGGAATCGGCGCAGATTTTCGCCGAGACGCTCCGCAGTATCCGCAACGAGGTGGTGCTGTACCTGTTCCATGCGCAGGTGGTGCCGCCCCAGCCGCGTCAGGTCATCCGCCTCGACGCCGCCGACGGCAACCTCGCCACAGGAGTGGCAACCGCCTCACGCGGCATCCAGCGTCTGGACGGCGCCGACGGCTCCCAGCAGCGCACCAGCGGCAAGGTCGGACGCAACGACCCGTGCCCCTGCGGAAGCGGCAAGAAGTACAAAAAGTGCTGCTACCCGAAATATGGTTGACTTTGCCCGTTGCGGCATGGGCGTCCCACCCGGGTTCACCCCGCCACCGTCGCCCGCGCCGGGTCCAACCATGCGCCCCACGATACCCCTGATACCCTGTTAGGGGCGCACGACCGTGCGCCCTTACTTACCGTTTCTCCAGTTTGCTCCTGTCTGGCAATAGCGGTTCCAACCTGGGGCGCGTTCGGGAGCAGGTGTTAGCCCCCTCACCTGTACCCTCTCCCCCGCTGGGGAGAGGGTTTTAAAAGCGGGTATCATTCGCCTGTAGAGCCAGGCGATGTTCAGCAAGATATTGATAGCGAATCGGGGCGAGATCGCGGTGCGCGTCATTCGCGCCTGCCGCGAGATGGGCATCCGCACGGTCGCGGTCTACTCGGAAACCGACCGCGACGCCCTGCATGTGCAGCTGGCGGATGAAGCTGTCTGCATCGGCGCGCCGCCCAGCAGCGAAAGCTACCTGAATATCCCGAACATCCTGATGGCGGCGATTATCACGGGCGCGGAGGCAATCCATCCGGGCTACGGCTACCTGTCGGAGCGCAGCAGTTTTGCGGAGGCGTGCGAGGCGCAGGGCATCCGCTTCATTGGTCCGCCCCATACGGCGATTGCGCAGATGGGCGACAAGGCGTTAGCCCGCAAGATTGCGCAGCAGGCGAATGTGCCCGTGCTGCCGGGCACGCCCGATGCCATCCGCTCGGAAGAGGAAGCGCTCCGCGCCGCTGCCCAGATCGGCTTCCCGCTGCTCATCAAGGCGGCGGCGGGTGGCGGCGGACGCGGCATCCGACGGGTCAACACCGAAGAGGAACTTCTGCCCGCGCTGCGGATTGCCCAGTCCGAAGCGCAAGCCGCCTTCGGCTCGCCCGATGTCTATCTGGAAAAATATGTTCCTGAACCGCGCCATATCGAAGTGCAGGTGTTAGCCGATTCGCACGGCAACACGCTCTATCTGTACGAGCGCGAATGCTCCCTGCAGACGCCGCGCCACCAGAAGATGGTGGAGGAGGCGCCCGCGCCCCATGTGGACGCCCGCACCCGCCGCGCGCTGGGCGAAGCCGCGGTCAGGGTCGCCCGCGCCGTCGGCTACCAGAACGCCGGCACCGTCGAGTTCCTGATGGATCAGGAGGGCAACTTCTACTTTATCGAGATGAACACGCGCCTGCAGGTGGAGCACCCCGTGACGGAGCAGATAACGGGCATCGATATCGTGCAGTGGCAGATTCGCATCGCGGCGGGCGAGCAGCTGCCCTTCAAGCAGAGCGAGATACCGCTGAACGGGCACGCGATCGAGGCGCGCCTGACCGCCGAAATCCCCGAACACGACTTCACGCCCTCCACCGGGCGACTGAGCGAATGGACGCCGCCGGGCGGCCCCGGCGTGCGCGTCGACAGCCACCTGTACACGGGCTACAGCATTCCGCCCTACTATGACCCCCTGCTGGCGAAGATTATTGTGCATGCGCCCACGCGCGCGGAGGCGGTGGCGCGACTGACGCGTGCGCTGCACGAGGTGCGCATCGCGGGCGTGCAGACCACGCGCGATTTCCTGCTGCGCCTTATTCAGACGCCCGAATATCAGGAGGGGCGCGTGTCGACGCCGTTCGTGCCCCGACTGCTGCGTGGCTATGTGCCCACTGGAGGTGGTGTGCGATGAGCGCCGATTCGCCCCGTGAGGTCTCTCCGCGTCGGCTGGCACGCGAATGGGCTTTGCGCGCCCTCTATCAAATTGAGGTGGGGCGCGGCGAGCCGCAGACCGTCATCGAAGAGGTGCTGGAGGTTGCCCAGCTGGAGCCGGGCATCGCCCGCTACATGCGCGAGCTGGTGGAGGGCGTGCTGACCTATCAAGCCACCGAGCTGGACCCGCTGATCGAGCAGTTCGCGCGCGGCTGGACCATCGACCGCATGCCCGTGATTGACCGCAACATCCTGCGCATGGCGATTTACGAGCTGCGCTATAAGCCGAATGTGCCCAGCCGCGTGATAGTGAACGAGGCGGTGGAGTTAGCCAAAAAATACAGCACCGCCGAATCGGGACGCTTCGTGAACGGGCTGCTGCGCACCGCCTCTCAGGCTATCCGCGGGTCCGAAACCTGATTTTTGCGCGAAATTCCCAAAAACTTGCTTTTTGCGCAAAATTCCGGGTATAATTGGGTGCCGTGCCGCATTAAGCATCATGAGGTACCAAAACAATGCGCTACACAACGACGGAGTGGACCGATGTGCGCTCAGACGCACTGCATGACGGCAGCAACGGCTCCGCGCAGAGCCACCAACCTGTTGAAGTATCGATGAACCCGCGCGGTTCGTCCCGACCCTGGATTCGTCGCCTGCTGGGGCTGGCGATCAGCATCACCCTGTGTTTCACGGTGGCGACCGCTGTGCTGCATGCACAGCAGGAGTGCGCCCTGGCAGATGTGAACGGCGATGGCGTGGTGGACGATGCCGACTTGCTAACTGTGTTGTTCTGCTTCGGCACCGAGACACGACCGACCGTACCCGATCTCAACCATCTGCTGCGAGCGCGCCTGCCACAGGCGTTCCCGCCACGCTTCCCGGCCGCGCCCGATGTGCCGTTTGACGGCGGCACGGCTGCCTTCGCCAGCACACGCCCGACAACTGCCGACTCCTTCTTTGATGTGTTTGTTGCATGGAACACACGGGAAGACTTCTGGCAGTTTGAGGTGCCGCAAATCGCGCAAGGGCTGATCGTGGGCGCGGTGTATCTCCCGGAGGGGCTGGCTCCTACCGGGGAACCCATCCGTGAGGGCTTCTACCTGGTACGCATGCGCTCACCCGATGGTGGCAATGAGTGGCTGACAGACCTGCTGGATGCACGCACGGGGCAACTTGTTGCTGCGAATCTACCCGCAGCTGCGCGCCGGGTGATCCGAATCCGCATCCCTGGTACACGCAACGACATCGCCATCAAGATCGGGCCCAACCCCAACAATCCGCAGGGCTTCTGTGTGCAGATCTGGCTGAGCTATCTGTGCACGAACGGTCTCTGGCTGGACCAGGTGCTGATCTGGCAGCGGTGCTTCCCGTAGAGCGCAGCGCAGTGTAGCTCGTCAAGGGGGCAGGTCGCGCAACCTGCCCCCTGCTTTGTTATCTCACCACCAGCCCCAGCCTTTGCGGTAGGGCGGGCGAATGTACCGCTCGGCTTCTGGCGTGCTGGTCACGTGACCCTGCCGACCATCATAGCTGATTTTCTGCCCCACACGGAACGCCACATTGCCCAGCAGCACCGCTTCGGTGAGCATGGTGGCGTACTCGAAGTTGCTGAAGGTAGGGCTGCCCGTCTTGCACGCCTGAATCCATTCGGCATGATGTCCTGCAGGCGCGCGCGGGATGCTGGGCGCGGGCGGCTGAAAGCTGGCGAACTTCGCCTGCGGGAATAGAAAGCAGCGGTCGGCGTGCGGGAAGTAGATCACGCCCTGCTCGCCCACGAAGAGGGTTCCGT
This sequence comes from Armatimonadota bacterium, assembly GCA_037445735.1. GTDB lineage: Bacteria > Armatimonadota > Fimbriimonadia > Fimbriimonadales > GBS-DC > HRBIN15. The sequence continues at coordinate 21,269 of JBBIJY010000020.1, forward strand.
TGGGCGCGAGCGGCTTGCCCTCCACCAGCTCGTTGCTGGGCTTGCGCCCGCCATCGTACCAGATGAGGCGCACGGGTGGCATCCCCTTGCGGGCAGGGAACTCATAACGCACGATGCTCCATCGGGGCCCCGATTCGGGATGGCGCGGCTCGCCCTCCGCCTCCACGCTCACGGGCAGACCCAGCTCCAGCGCCCAGTACGCCGTGTCGATGATATGGCAGCCCATATCGCCCAGCGCGCCCGTGCCGAAGTCCCACCAGCCGCGCCATGCGAACGGATGATAGGCGGGATGATAGGGTCGCGCAGGCGCAGGACCCAGCCACAAATCCCAGAAGAGCGTGCTGGGCACGGGCGGCGTGTCGGTCGGGCGGTCGATGCCCTGCGGCCAGATGGGGCGGTCGGTCCAGCAGTGCACCTCGCGAATCGCGCCGATCACGCCGGAGCGCACAATCTCCACCGCCTGACGCAGGTTGTCCGAAGCGTGCGCCTGATTGCCCATCTGGGTGGCGACCCTCGCGCGCCGCGCCGCCTCGCGCACCATTCGCGCCTCCCACACCGAATGCACCAGCGGCTTCTCGCAATAGACATGCTTGCCCAGCTGGAGCGCGATCAGGGTGGGGAGCGCGTGTGAATGATCGGGCGTGCTGATGACCACCGCGTCGATATCGCGCGCCCTGTCGAACAGGCGACGGTAATCGACATAGAGTCGAGCCTTCGGAAATAGCTGGGCAGCGGGCGCAAGTCGCTCCAGGTCCACATCGCAGAGGGCAACGATGTTCTCGCTGCTGACCGCCTGCAGATTGTCCCAGCCGCGTCCGCCGGTGCCGATAATCGCGATATTGAGCCTGTCGTTGGGCGATTGACCCCTGCCGAAGCCGCTCTTGAGAAAGAGCAGCCCCATGCCTGCCGTCAGCGTCTGCTTCAGAAACTCTCGCCGCGTCGTCCGATGCGCTTCCATAGCACCTCGCAGAGTTCGCCTCGCGGCGCCCTGTTCCTGCTCGATTTCATGGCGGGAGCCGTTGCTGCGGGTATACTTTCCTGTGGAGGCGGAATGCGTGAATGAGAGCGGTTCTGATTAATCGGCTGATTCTGTTATTTGCCGGGCTGGGCATGGTGATTGCGGGGCTGTTATGGGTATCGCATTCGACGGGCTATGCGCTGCCCTGCACGGGCACGGGCTGTGATGTGGTGGCGCGCTCGCCCTATGCCCGCTTTTTAGGGATTCCGACGGCGGCGTACGGCTTCTTCTACTTCGGGCTGCTGGTGCTGCTAACGCTGTCGCGCCTGCAATATCCGGAGCAGTGGTCGCTCTACGCGCGTTTGCTAACGGCGTTCAGCACGCTGGGGATGCTCGCTTTTGCCTATCTGACCTATTTGCAGCTTGTGGTGCTGGGGCTGTATGCGAAGGGCAGCCCCTGCTGGTGGTGTTTAGGCGCGGCGGGCTCGAATCTGATCGTGTGGCTACTGTCGCTGCTGGGGCTGCGCACCGTGCCCACCGAGGACGCAGGCTGGGGGCACGAACTGCTCAAAGCCATCATGCTGACCCTGCTGCTAATGGTGGCGGGCGTCGCATTTGGCGCATGGCAGTGGACACGCGCCAACAAGCCCACCGTTGTCGACGCCGATCAGGTACGGCTCAAAAAGCTCTATCTGGATGGGCAGGGCTGGCGAAGGGGCAACCCGAATGCACCCCTGATTATTGTGGAGTTCTCCGACTTCCAGTGCCCCGCCTGTAAGCAAGCCTACGACATTCTGGAGAAGCAGTTCCTGCCGAAGTATGGCGACAGGGTGCTGTTCATCTTCCGCCACTACCCGCTCACCAATCTCCACCCGATGGCATGGATAGCCGCGTCCGCGGCGGAAGAGGCGGGCGCACAGGGCAAGTTCTGGGAAATGTACCACGCCCTGTTCCAGAACCAGCAGGAGATGACACCCAGAAACATCGAACAGATTGCTAAACGGCTGGGACTGGACAGCCAGAAAGTGGCGCAGGCGATGCAAAACGAAGATATCTATTTCAAAAAAATCTTTCGTGACCTTTCCGAAGGCTCGGAGCTGGGAGTGAACTCCACACCCAGCTTCATCGTGGTGTATAGAGGCAAGATTCACACGGCACGCGGGATGGGCGCACTGATCAGCACGCTCAACAGCCCCGAAATCCAGGCATATCTCGGCGAACGCTTCGAACCGAAACTCGCCACCGAATAAGAAAAACCCTCTCCCCAGTGGGGAGAGGGTATGGGTGAGGGGTAAAAACCAGATTGCCCTCTCCCCAGCGGGGAGAGGGTACGGGTGAGGGGCAAAAATACCCCCGATCACCCCTCTCCCACAGCGTGGGAGAGGGGCAGGGGGTGAGGGGCAAAAAATGGCAATACGATACTCGGCACCGCGTGGCACGCAGGACATCCTGCCCGACACGAGCCACCTGTGGCTCTATCTGGAGAGCCAGTGGCGCGAGATTTGCACGCGCTACGGCTATCGCGAGATTCGCACGCCTATCTTCGAAGAGACCGAGCTGTTCATTCGCAGCATCGGTGAGGTCACCGATATTGTCTCCAAAGAGATGTACACTTTCAGGGATCGGGCAGGGCGCAGCCTGACGCTCAAGCCGGAGGGCACCGCGCCCGTCGTGCGCGCCTATCTGGAGCATAACCTGCACACCACAGGGGGTGTTGTGCGACTGTTCTACATCACGCCGATTTTCCGCTACGAGCGCCCGCAAAAAGGTCGCTATCGGCAGGCGCATCAGTTTGGTGCGGAGATTCTGGGCGCCGCCGCGCCGATGGCGGATGCCGAACTGCTCGCGATGGTGATGCACTTCTTCCACGCGCTGGGCATCCCCGACGAGCGCATCGAGCTGCACCTCAACACGATTGGCTGTCCGAAGTGCCGACCTGCCTATCGCGATGCGCTTCAGGCGTTCGGGCGGGCGAATCTGGTGCAGCTCTGCCGCGCCTGTCAGGAGCGCGTGGAGCGCAATCCTCTGCGCATGCTGGATTGCAAGGAGCCAGCGTGCCAGAAGGTGCTGGCGAACGCGCCCACGATCGACCCCTATCTGTGTGAGGAGTGCCGCGCGCACTTCGAGGAGCTGCAGACGCTGCTCAAGCGGCTCGATGTGCCCTCTGTGCGCGACCACCGGCTGGTGCGCGGATTCGACTATTACACGCGCACCACTTTTGAGGTGCAGGCGCAGGGGCTGGGGGCGCAGAACGCGCTGTGCGGCGGTGGTCGCTATGACGGGCTGGTGGAGGAGTGTGGCGGACCGCCCACGCCCGCGCTGGGCGTCGGCATCGGCATCGAGCGCACGCTGATGGTGCTGCAGGCGCTGGGCGCGCCCCTGCCAGAAGCGCCCCGACCGTTCGTGTTCGTGATTGCGGTGGGCGATTCGGCGCGTCCCGCCGCCCTGCAACTTGCGCAGCAGCTGCGCCTTGCCGGCATCGCCACCGATTTAGACCTTGGAGGGCGCAGCCTCAAAGCCCAGATGCGCCTTGCCGACCGCTCCGGCGCCCGCTACGCGCTGATCCTGGGCGACGCCGAACTCGCGACGGAGACCGTCACCCTGCGCGATTTGCAAACCCACGAACAGCGCACCCTCGCCCAGCACGACCTGCTCAAAGCCCTCCTTCAGCACTGAGCACCGAAGTTGAACAGCACAGCGAGCAGGTCGGTGTCGTCCACCACACCGTCCCGATTCACATCGGCAGCCAGATTCGAGCCGTTCTGCCCGAAGGCGAACAGCACCTCCAGCAGGTCGGCATCATCGATGCGCCCATCGCCGTTCACATCGCCCGCCCGCAGCGTGAGATTCAGCGTGGTGGTCTGTCCGTAGGCGAAGCTGAGGTTCTGGGCACGCGCGCACAGCGTGCCGGGCGCCGACACCACCAGATTGTAGGTGCCGCGCCGCACATCCGTGATGCGGTACTGCCCACCGGAATCGGGTGTGGCGGTATAGGTCGCAACCGTCTGCCCATCCGACGGGCGACGGAACTCCACGCGGAAGCTGAACCCCTGCGGGATCTGGGGCAAGCCAGCGACCTGCACCGTGCCCGCCAGCACGGGCACCTCCAGCGCCAGTATCCAGAAGCCCGTCTGAATATCGCCCGCCAGAATGCGGTCGTCGCCCAGATAGGGATAGACCGACCAGCAACCGTTGTAGCCTGTGGCGCCCGTATAGGGCGAGGTGTCGAAACTGGCGACCCACTCGAAGCGTTTCGTGTCAGGGTTGATTTCGAACACCTGCACGCCCGCCTCGTACCACGAGACATAGACGCGATTGCCCTTGACGAAGGGCTGATGGGCGCTGGTGGCGCGCGAGGTGGGCAGGGCGAAGCTATCCCGCAGCACGATGTCCAGCCCACCACTGCTGTTCGGGATCGCTTCATAGAGCTTGATGCCACCGCCAGTGAACTCTTCTGCCGTCACGATGAATCGCCCATCTTCGGACGGCACAGCGGAGTGGGTGGAGTTGCCCGGCGCCGAGCCGAGCAGGCGCGGCGGCTGAGTCGCCACATTGCTCACATCGTAGACCCACACACCGCTGTCCCACGCCGACGCATAGAGGCGACCGTTGCGGGCGTACACCTCATGCACAAAGCTGGAACCCACATTCTGCACATGCCATGTGGGTGTGGTGATGGTGCCGAACGGCGCGGCGTCAGGCGTGAGCCAGCGCAGGTCAATCACCGCAAACTCCGGGCGACGGCTGTTCGCCAGATAGAGAAAGCGCGAATCGGGATCGTACGAAAGGGTGTGCACTCGTCGAAAGTTGGGCACGTTAATGTTGCCCAGATAGCGCGGGTTGTACGGATCCCGCACATCGGCAACGAAGGCGCCATCGGAACCGCTGGCAACCGTCTCGTTGCCCGTGAACAGCAGCCCGTTGCTCGCCTGCACATCCTCCGGACCCGACTGATTGCCCGGCGGCGGAATGTAATAGATGCTCGCCAGCACAGGCGCGTCGGGATTGAGAATGTCCAGAATGGTAACCTGAGCAGGTCCACCGCCACGCTGGTAATGGGCACCGAACAGGAAGTGTCCGTCGCCCCACACATCGGCACAGGGCACCGAAGAGATCCAGCGCGCCCGCATATGCATATTCACAGGCGGCTCCTGACCGTGCCCCATTCCATAAAGAATCAGCACCAGCACAAACAGCCATTCAGAACGCCTGGTGATTGCCATAACGATTCACCCCAATCGAGATTCACCTGACACCGAGCGGTTTCCTGCCTGAAAGGGGTTGTGCCGCGTGTGAGCGGCACAACCCATCGCTTCAGCAACCTGTGCCGAACGCGAACAGCACCGTTAACAGGTCGGCGTCGTCCACCGTGCCATCGGCATTAACATCCTCCGGGAGACAGCCTGTCTGCCCGAAGGCGAACAGCACCGATAGCAGGTCGGCATCGTCCACACAGCCGTCGGCGTTAATGTCGCCCGCAGGCGCAGGCGCGAAGGCATAGAGGGTTTGCGGGTCCTCATTGTCGCGCACCGCCGCCACATAGACCGTGCCATCCGCCCCTACCGATGGCGAAACATTGCCGAAGTAGTTGTAAGGCAGCTGGAAGCGCCAGAGCATGGTCGCGTTCGGACCGTTATCGCGCACCGCGTAGAGATAGGTGGTGGCAAAGTCCACCTGATCGGCGGCGTACAGCACGCGCCCGCAGGTGACCACCGGCCAGCCACTGAACTCGCCGCTACCAGCCGGCTTGAACTGCCAGCGAATGGTGCCATCGGGACGAATCGCCGTGATGCCGCCCCCGATCACGCCATACTGGTTCAGGTCCACATTCACGCGCTTGCCTGCCAGCGAACCCGTTAAGCCGACCAGTTGCAACCCGTTCACCACCGCATAAGTGTTCAGGAAGTCGATCTCCACCCGAATGGAGATGGTGCCACTGGCATCGGGCGAGATACCCCGATACACCACATAGTTGACACCTTCCTGATAGCCAGTGAACGGGATGGACTGGCTCACCGTTTGCGTCACGCCGTTGACCGTGAACACGGCGTTCTGATCGGTTGCAATCGGGGTGAAAGAGTAGAGGTAGAGGTCGTAAGTGCCCGCGGGCACCTGGGTTAGATTGATGTAAGCGGGTCCGTTGTAGCCCAGCGCGCCGATGTAGTGATAGTCGCGCATCAGGTCGTCGCCGTCGGAAGGTGGGTAGGTGGACGCCTCGGCGAAGTCGATCACGGCAATATCGATGGTGGTTGCCGAATCGTCATGGGCGCGCAGGTTCTGCAGGCTCCAGGGACGCGGCAGGCTATTGCTGCCCACCACCGAGTTCCAGAAGTCGCCGGGCGCCCCTGTGGCTGCGGGACCGACCATAATCGGCGGCGGAACCACCACGCGCCCGCCGCTATAGATGGTGCCATCGCCGCCAATCGCAGGGTTCTGGTACTGGTTCATGCCGTTATAGATATCAGAGAATATCTGCCACAGGATGGTGCCGTCCGACGCGCGCAGCGCGGTCAGCACAGGGTTGCCCGCATCGGAGAACGAGGTGATGTAGAGGGTCTGCCAGTCGAGACTGGCAACAGCGTTACCCCACCAGTGGTAGTTGAGTCCGAGCGCAATATCGCGCGACCAGACCAGCTGCGCGGCGGTGCCCGTGTCTTCGATGACCGCCGCTGAGCCGACCGTCGCGTTGTTCACGAAGGCGATGCGCGTGCGATTGCTCACAGGGTCCGTCCACACGGGTCCCAGCGTCTGGAACGGCACGCCCGAGGCGAAAGGTGAGTTATAGACCCAGATCAGGCTGCCGTTAGCAGCATTCAGCGCCACGATTTTGGCGGGGTCAGAGTTGTCGCGCACATAGAGGCGGGTTCGGTCGGGACTGAGCAGCACATTGCCGCGCCCGAAATCACTGCCTGTCAATCCCAGCTCGCTGGCACGCTTCACCCAGATGGGCGCGCCCGTGTTGATGTCCAGCGCCGCGATGATCGACTCACCCGCTGGCTGAGAGGAGGCACGCCCCGTGGTGTAGACGCGCCCTGCTGCCTCGTCGATAGTGACACCGCTATACGAGAAGTTGCCGAAACCAATCACGCTCTGGTTCGTGACCCAGATGGTCGCGCCCGTTGCCGCATCCAGTTTCCAGACCTGACCCTGATGGTTGGCGCCCCAGGTCTTGAAGTACAGGTACTGCCCGCCGTGGCTGAAGGTGATGCTTCCATGCGCAATACCGCGCGGAAGTTGCTTCTGCCACCGAATTTGCGCGGTGGCAGGGCGTGTTGCAGGAGCGAGTCCACGCAATCCATCGCCGTGCGGTGTCGTATGCAGGCTCTGCGCCCACAGGCTACCGCTCAGCAGCATAAGCCCCACTGCTACTGCGCTGTATCTCATTGCTCCACCTCCTCGTTTGGTTTTTTCCCACCCATAATCGGGTGAGAATGCTTCCTTTCAATTGCAAGCGCGTGTTAGCGGCAGAAGTTGCTCACTGCCTGCCGCATATGGATCGGGCAATCGGTGCCGCAGCGTCCCAGGGTGGGTTCGCCCCACTGCCACATGTTGCCGATGGGTGTGTTGCCCTGGCAGCGGCGGGGCATGTAGGTCTGGTCAGGACGGAACCATTTCGCGTGCCCATCCGCCAGGGTGTAGTTGCTGCCGTTATTGTGAGCGATGAGGCTCGCCCAGAAGTTGGCGTCGAGGTCCTGATCCCGATCGGCTTCCGCGCAGACCCAGCACTCATCCGAGATTGCCCACCACCACTGCATATTGCCCGGTACGGGGGTTCCATCAGGTGCCCGATGCAGCACCGTGCCCACTCCGACACACTCGTTGAACATAATCGTGCGGGCTGGCTCATCGATCTCGGCGTCTGAGCGCACCTTGCCTGGTCCCGCACGCTCATACGGCGGGTTGATCCAGGCAATCACATAGGCGTTCGCCGAGAAGTTGCGCACCCCATAAACCCGATAGATTTGCTCCGCCTGCGTTCGACCGATGTTATACCAGCGTCGCAGCACATCGTAGGCGATACCCTGGGTGGGGCAGCGGTACATCTCCAGGCTCTTCACATAGGGAAAGATTCGCTCCGCCCAGTTGGGAACCAGCCCTGTGCCCTCTGCCGCTGGCGGATAAACATGGTCATAGTCGGTGAGATACATCATGACGGCTTGCCCCAGCTGGCGCTGATGGGTCAGGCAGGCGGTCTGCTCCGCCTTCTTGCGCGCCTGCGCGAACACGGGGAACAGAATCGCCGCCAGAATGGCGATAATCGCGATCACGACCAGTAGTTCAATCAGTGTGAAACCTTTGTGTCGCATAAAAATACCTCCTTATGGGCACGAAGTGCGCTCTCCCAGATGCACCGCCCACTTGAGTTTGGGCGGGTTGCAGTCAAAAAGGGTTTCGTCGGTCGCCTGCAGAATAGGCGTGCCGTTCGACTGGCGTGCGTAGAGGGTATTCCCACGGAACCATTTGGCATGCCCATCCGCGAAGGAAACAATGGTTCCCTCCGCATGGCGCGTGGAGTAGCCGCCCGTCTTGTTCATGGGTAATACGCGCGCGCGATTCTCGAAGCCGAACGGCATCACCATGAAGCCGCCCAGCGGCTCAGGCGCTGCCGGGTCCACCACGCTGTCCATCACCAGAATGGCTGCCGCCGGGCGCGTTACTTTGCTCAGGGAGACAATGTAATCCATCGAGGAGGTGTAGGGTAAGCCCCAGAACCAGTTCAATCCATAGCCCAGATTCAGGCGGTCGCGCCAGACCGCGCCATAGCCCGCGTTCGGCGCGGAAGGACACCTGTAAACGCCTGTGTCCTTCACATAGGGCGCAATCATTCCCGTCCACAGGAGCGCATCGGGCGATACGGGGCGAAACGCCCACGCCACAACGGGCATCATCTGGCTATAGTCGTTCGCATACATCAGGAACGCCTTCGATATCTGGTTCAGATTCGAGAGGCATGCGCTCTGGCGCCCCTTCTCGCGCACCTGCGCGAACACAGGGAACAGAATCGCCGCCAGAATGGCGATAATCGCGATAACGACCAGCAACTCAATTAAGGTAAAACCGTGCCTGCGCATCATTGCCACCACCTGTAAGATTCTACTCTTACGAGGGCATTCCTGCTTTTTCGACACGCAGGAAAGCGTGAGGTGGCGGAAATTCACGATTCGAAAATCTGGCGCACACGGGCGAGGTCAGCTTCGGTGTCGACTGCAATCGAGGCGTGCTCAAACGGCACCATGCGGATACGGTAGCCGTGTTCCAGCACGCGCAGCTGCTCCAGCGCTTCGGTGCGCTCCAGCGGGGTCGGCTCCCATTCCGCAAACTGCAGCAGCAGCTCGCGCCGATAGACATAGAGTCCGATATGCTTGTAAACGGGCTGATCGGTCGCCTCGCGCGGGTAGGGGATGCGCGAGCGGGAGAAGTAGAGCGCGTTCCCCTGCTGGTCCAGCACCACCTTCACCACGCTGGGCAGGTCATACTCACCAGGTTCCGCGACGCAATAGAGGCTGCTCATCATCACCTGCGGGTCGCGCAACAGCGGTTCGACCGCGACATCGATGCCGCGCGGGTCCAGCAGTGGCTCATCGCCCTGAATGTTCACATAGATGTCGCCGTCGGTACGGCGGGCGACCTCTGCCAGTCGGTCGGTGCCGCTGCGATGCGCGTGGCTGGTGAGCATGGCGCGTGCGCCGAACGATTCGGCAGCCTGCAGGATCTCGGCGTCGGGCGTGGCGATGTAGAGTTCGTGCAGGCTTCGCGCCTGACGCGCACGCTCCCATACCCACTGGATCATCGGCTTGCCCGCGATGGGCAGCAGCGGCTTGCCCGGCAGGCGCGTGGCAGCCATCCGTGCTGGAATCACCCCGATCACTTTCACGGTCCGATCCTCCACATCACCAGTCCCGACAGCACCTTCGGGTAGAAGTAGGTGGATTTGTGCGGCATGCGGGCGCCCGCCTGCGCCACCTGCTGAAGTGTGGCGATGGTGGGCGGGTTCAGCAAAAACGCTGCCGCGCTCGCGCCTGTGCGCACCGCGTTAATCGCCTCCTCCGCCGAGCGCGTGTAGCGGATATCGACCGAGCCATAACCCAGCGCAGGCATCAGTCGTTCGTGCAGCCACCATGCGTCGAGCCGCGCGAGGGCATCGGGCACATCGGGCGGGGCGTTCAGCGCTCGCGGGCGAACAAGCCATGCACCCTCACGCCACAGAAAGCCAACCGCCGTGCCGCCCGACGCCTGCACGCGCTCCCGGAGCGCCTCCAGCGGAACAGGTTGAACCTCAAACGCGGGTTCAAGGCGAGCCTGCCACTCGGCAGGCGTGCCCGCTGGCAACCCTGCAAGCAGGCGATGGGTCGGCAGGATGACCAGACCGGGGTCATCGATGGGCGCCAGCAGGATGGGCAGAAAGCGTTCGGGTGAGCCGTCGCTGCCGTATTGCTCCCCGAAGCGCAGGGCGGTCTCATAACGGTGATGCCCATCAGCAATCCAGACGCGCACCTCCCGAAAGGCTCGCTCGATGCGCTCAATCAGCACGGGATTGGTCAGTCGCTCCAGCCGGTGCATATATCCTTCGGGCAGGTCGTGCCCTTCCAGATAGGCAATTGGCTCCCAGAGGACGCCTTCCAGAGCCGTCTGCAGGGCGGGCGTCGGCTCGTACAGCCCGAAAATCGCTTCTAAATGGGTGCGCGTCGCCTCCAGCAGGCGAAAGCGGTCCTCTTTGACGCCCGGAAAGGTGTGTTCGTGGGGCAATACGATGCCGCGCTCATATGGTTCTGTATGCAGCAGCACGAAGTAGCCCGTGCGGGTGCGAGAGGCGCCGGTCAACGGGTCAATAAATTGCTGGCTGTAGCGGTAAAGGGCGGGTTCAGGGTCGGTTTGCAGCACGCCTCCCACCAGCCAGTGCTGGAGCAGTTTCTGTGCCCGCTGATAGCGTGCCTCGCCATCTTCGGGTAGGGTCAGATGCACGATGTTGTACGGGCTGAGGCGGGTCAGTTCCGCCCGCTGAGCGGCGTCGATCACATCATAGGGTGGCGCCACCACTTCGGGAATCAATCGCGCATAGCGCACCGCTCGAAACGCGCGTACCGTTGCCATCTTTTCCCTCGATGGAAGTATACCTGATGGCTCCCACAGGGCTGTTTTTCTGGCTGCTGGCTATGGGGGCAGGTATACTTTTTTCTATGAGTGAGCGGTTATGGGCGCCGTGGCGGATGGCGTATGTGCGCACGGCTGGCAAGGGCGACACAGGCTGTATCTTCTGCGCCAAGTCTGCCGAGCAGCAGGATGACGCCAACCTGATCGTGCTGCGTGGCACGCACGCCTTCGCGATGCTCAATCTCTTCCCCTACACCAGCGGTCATCTGATGGTCGCGCCGTACCGCCACCTGCCTGACATCAGCGGGCTCAGCGATGAGGAGAGCCTGGACCTGTGGCGACTGACACAGCGGTGCGTGCGGGCGCTGGAGCGGGTCTATCAGCCCGACGGCTTCAATATCGGCTTCAACATCGGGCGGGCGGCAGGCGCGGGCATCGAGGGGCATTTGCACCTGCACATCGTGCCCCGCTGGCACGGTGATACGAACTTCATGACCACCATCGGCGAGGTGCGCGTGCTGCCCGAAAGCCTCGAAGAGACCTATCGGCGCCTCAAAGCCGCTCTGCAGGAGGACAAAGATGCAACCGGAGCGCCCCGTTGAGGAGCTGTTGCAGGAGGTGGAGCAGAAGGCGAAGGTCTGCACCGCCTGCCACCTGGCACAGACGCGCACCAATGTAGTGTTCGGTGAGGGCAATCCGCGCTCGCCGCTGGTGTTAGTGGGCGAAGGACCAGGTGAACAGGAGGATTTGACAGGGCGACCGTTTGTGGGTCGAGCGGGCGCTCTGTTAGACCGCGCCCTGCGCGAGGCGGGCATGGGACGCCAGCATGTCTACATCTGCAATATTATTAAGTGCCGCGCCTTCACCATAGAAAACGGTCGCGCCCGCAACCGCCCGCCCGCTGCCGATGAGATTCAAGCCTGCCTGCCGTGGCTCGATGCCCAGCTGACGCTCATTCGCCCGCTGGTGATTGTGTGTCTGGGCGGTCCCGCCGCGTCGGTGATTATCCATAAAAACTTTCGGATTATGCAGGAGCGCGGGCAGTGGTTCACCTCGCGCTGGGCGCCTGCCGCAATTGCGGCGCTGCATCCTGCCTACATCCTGCGTCAGGCGGGTCCTGCCTTCGATCAAGCCTACGCCTCACTGGTGGCGGATTTGCGAGCCGCCCGCGCCAAGGTGATTGAACTCAGGAAGCGCCAGCAGGAGCAACAGCCCATCGTGCCACCGGATGAAGAGCAGCTGAGCCTTTTTTAGAGCGTGCCTGCTGCAATCGCCTCGCGCAACTGGCGCATCCAGCGGGCGTAATATGCCAGATTGTGATAGGATGCCAGCCGATAGCCCAGCATCTCGCCGGCGCGAAACAGGTGATGCATGTAGGCGAGGCTGTATCGCTGGCAGACGGCGCAGTCGCATTCGGGGTCGATCGGCTCTTTACACTCGGCGAATCGGGCGTTGCGCAGGTTGAGCCGTCCGCGCGAGGTGAACACCGCGCCGTGTCGCCCCAGGCGCGTGGGCAGCACGCAGTCGAACAGGTCCACACCGCAGGCGACGGCGTGCCGAATGTCGTCGGGCGTGCCGACGCCCATCAGATAGCGGGGGCGGTCGATGGGCAGACGCGGCGCGGTGAACGCCACCACCGCCCGCATCAACTCCACAGGCTCGCCCACCGACACACCGCCAATCGCATAGCCGGGCAGGTCGAGGCTGGTTATCTGCTCGATGCTCATCTGGCGCAGGCTCTCATACACGCCGCCCTGCACGATGCCGAAGAGAACCCCCTCACCCGCTCCCTCTTCCTCACCAGTCGGGGCGAGTGGTTCAAAGCTCTGGAGCCACGCCTGTTTGCAGCGAATCGCCCAGCGGTAGGTGCGCTCGGTCGCCTGCGCCACCTGATCGTAATCGGCAGGGTAGGGCGGGCACTCGTCGAGCGCCATCGCAATATCGCTGCCGAGCAGTCGCTGCACTTCCACTGCGCGTTCGGGCGTGAGCCGATGGAGCGAGCCGTCGAGATGCGAGCGGAAGGTCACCCCGTCCTCGTCGATGTCGCGCAGGGGCGTCAGGCTGAACACCTGATAGCCGCCGCTGTCGATCAGAATCGCGCCGCGCCAGCTCATGAAGGCGTGCAGCCCGCCCAGCCGCGCGATGCGCTCCGCGCCCGGGCGCAGATAGAGATGATAGGTGTTCGCCAGAATGAGTGTGTAGCCAAGCGCTTCCAGCTCCTCCTGGCTGAGCGTTTTGACCGTCGCCTGCGTGCCGATGGGCATGAAGGCGGGCGTGTCGACAATCCCGTGTGGCGTATACAGGCGTCCCAGCCGCGCATGGCTGCGGGTTGAGCGAGCAAGAACCTCAAAGGCGAACCCTCTGAGCGCGGCGTCGACCCTACTCATAGACCCCGGCATACACCGCCTGAATCACCTCGTGGGGCGTGGTCAAGCCGCGCAGCACCTTATCGCGCCCGTCGTCCAGCATCGTGCGAAAGCCCTCTTTCTGGGCAATCTGCAGGATATGGTCACCCGGCACGCGATTCACAATCGCCTCACGGATGGCAGGGCTGATGCGCAGCAGCTCGAAAATCCCCGTGCGCCCACGAAAGCCTGTGCCCCGACACTGCGCGCAGCCCTTGCCAATAAAGAACTGGAACTGCGAGGCGGTCTCTTTCGGGATGCGCAGCGCCGTCAGTTCGTCCGCCGTCGGCTGATAGGGCGTGCGGCAATCGGGACAGATGAGGCGCACCAGCCGCTGCGCCATCGCGCACTGCAGGGTCGCCGCGATCAGATAATCCTCCGCGCCCATATCGATCATGCGGCTGATGGTCTCGATGGCATTATTCGTGTGGAGCGTGGACAGCACCAGATGACCCGTGAGCGCCGCCTGAATGCCGATCTGCAGCGATTCGCGGTCGCGAATCTCGCCAATCATAATCACATCGGGGTCGTGGCGCAGCATCGCCCGCAACGCGCGCGGGAAAGTAATCTTCTCGCTCACCTGCACCTGCATCACATTATCGGGGAACTCATACTCCACCGGGTCTTCCACCGTGACGATGTTGCGGTGAACGCGATCGAGCGTGTGGAGCGAGGCGTAGAGCGTGGAGGTTTTCCCGGAGCCTGTGGGACCGGTGACGACCAGCATGCCGTAGGCGACCTGCAGGGCGCGGCGCCAGTTCGCCAGAACATCCTGCGGCATGCCCAGTGTGTCGAGCTTGACCATCATCTTGGCTGGATCCAGAATGCGCATCACGATGCGCTCGCCGTTCAGCGACGGGATACAGGACACGCGCGCGCTGAGCCGCCGATCCATATACTCCATATCGATGCGCCCGTCCTGCGTGTCGCGCCTCTCGTCTAAATGCATATTGGCGGCGAGCTTGACCCGTGCAATCATCGCCTGCCACAGGTCGGGTTCGGTGATGGTCTCATGCTCATGCAGCACGCCGTCGATGCGGAACCGAATGCGAAGCATGTTGCGTTCGGGATGCATGTGAATATCGGACGCGCCCGCCTCGAGCGCCTCGATAAACATGCGGTCGACGCGCTGCACGGCGAGCGAAAGCTCCTCACCGCCCATCTCGCGCGTGACGCCCGCATGGCGGATCAGCAACCGAAACATTCTGCCGGAACCACGCATTCCACCGTACATCATCGTTTCATCCCACCTGCTCGATTAGACGCGCCAGCGTCCGATTCCTGCCATGTTCAGGAGACCTGGCGCAGGTCGTCGCTGGTGAGCATCTGTGGTTCCTGGCGCTGGGTCACGGTCGCTTCGGTGATGACCACGCGCTTGATCTGCGGGTTGGAGGGCACTTCGTACATCACATTGAGCATAGTCTCTTCGAGGATGGAGCGCAGGGCGCGGGCGCCTGTGCCGCGCTGGAGCGCTTCACGGGCAATCGCGCGCAGTGCCGACTCCTCCACTACCAGCTCCACGCCGTCCAGCTCGAAGAATTTTTGATACTGGCGCACGAGCGCGTTCTTCGGCTCCACCAGGATTCGGCAGAGCGTCTCCTCATCGAGGGCGTCCAGCGTCGCGATCACGGGCAGTCGCCCGATGAATTCGGGGATCAGCCCGAACTTGAGCAGGTCTTCGGGCATCACATGCTGGAGAATCTCGCCCACATTGCGCCTGCGCCTCGATTCGGGGTGCGAGCGGAAGCCCATCGTCTGGTCAATCAACCGCCGCTCGATAATCTTGTCCAGCCCTTCGAACGCGCCCCCACAGATGAACAGGATGTTGGTTGTGTCAATCTGGATAAAGTCCTGATGGGGGTGCTTGCGCCCGCCCTGTGGGGGCACATTGGCGATGGTGCCTTCCAGAATTTTGAGCAGCGCCTGTTGCACGCCCTCGCCCGACACATCGCGCGTTATGGAGGGGTTATCGGCTTTGCGGGCGATTTTGTCGATCTCATCGATGTAGATGATGCCGCGCTCGGCGGCTTTGATGTCCATATCCGCTGCCTGAATCAGGCGCAGGAGAATGTTCTCAACATCCTCGCCCACATAGCCCGCTTCGGTGAGCGCGGTCGCGTCGGCAATCGCGAAGGGCACATTCAGGATGCGGGCGAGCGTTTGCGCCAGCAGTGTCTTGCCGCTGCCCGTGGGGCCGATCAGCAGGATATTGCTCTTTTGCAGTTCGACATCGCTGGCGCTGCCCACTCGAAGGCGCTTGAAATGGTTATAAACCGCCACCGACAGCACGCGCTTGGCGCGCTCCTGACCCACCACATACTGGTTCAGCACCCGATAGATGTCTTTCGGTTTCGGGACGGTCTCCGAGAAGCCCGGGGCGGGCAGGGGGCTGTCGTTGCGCAAAATGTCGCCCGCCAGTTTGATGCAGTCGGCGCACACACCGCCATGCATGCCCAGAATCAGCTTCCGCACCTGCTCGCGGCTCTTTCCGCACAGCACGCATCGATCCATCGGTTTATTGTCGCCAGCCAGTTTTGCCACGCATGAACCTCCCTGTTATCGACCGCTTCGGTCCAGGATATGGTCGATTATTCCATACTCCTGCGCTTCTTTCGCAGACATAAAGTAGTCGCGCGCGGTGTCCTGTTCGATGCGTTCCAGTGGCTGACCCGTGTGTTTGTGCAGGATATTGTTGAGGATGTCTTTGTAGCGCAGCACTTCGCGGGCTTGAATTTCGATATCGATGGCGGTGCCCTGGAAGCCTGCGTGAACCTGATGGATCATGATTCGGGCGTGTGGCAGGGCGTAGCGTTTGCCGGGCGTGCCACCTGCCAGCAGCACGGCGCCCATGCTGGCTGCCTGCCCCACACAGATGGTCGCCACATCGGGCTTGATGGCTTGCATCGTGTCGTAGATAGCCAGCCCGGCGCTCACGATGCCCCCGGGTGTATTGATGTACATATCGATATCCTTGTCGGGGTCCTCCTTCTCCAGAAAGAGCAGTTCCGCGATCACGAGGTTGGCGACCTGGTCATCGATGGGTTCGCCGAGAAAGATGATTCGGTCTTTGAGCAGGCGCGAATAGATGTCGTAGGCGCGTTCGCCGCGCGCCGTCTGCTCCACCACCATCGGTATCAGCTGACTTCGGATGATTCGGCTCATGGCGTTGCTCCTTCCTCCCTATTTTGGACGATTGCAAGCAGTTTCTGTACCGTTTTTTCCAGCACCATCTCGTTGCGGAGTCGTCGCGCGAGTTCGGCGTCGTTGAGCATGCGGGCGCGCTCTTCAGGCGAGCTGGCAATCTGTTGCGCGGCTGTCTGGATCACCGCCTGCACCTCGTCGGGGTTGACCTCGACGCCCTCGCGCTGGGCGATTTCGAGCAGGATGAAGGTGTTCTGCAGTTTCACGACGGCACGCTGGAGCAGCCGTTCGGTCAGCTGCTCCTGGCTCATGCCCGAATGCTGCAGGAAGTCCTGCAGGGTGAGATTGTTCGCCTGCAGACGCTCCACCAGCTCCTCCAGCTCCTGTCGCACCTGCTGCTGGATGAGCGTCTGGGGCAGGTGGACGGTGCTGCGCTGGCGCAGGATGCTCAGCAGTTCGCCCTCGAGCCGTTCGGTTTCGCGCCGTTCCTTGTCAGCGACGATGCTCTGGCGGATGGTTTCGCGCAGTTCGTCGAGCGTGCTTAGCCCCAGCCGCTGGGCGAACAGGTCATCGAGCGGGGGCAGTTGCGGCGCATGGATCTGCTCCAGAGTGATTTCGACCTGTTTCATCTTGCCCGCCAGCCGTTCGTCGCTGAAATCTTCGGGGAAGGTGAGCGTGACGGTTCGGGTTTCGCCCTCGCGCATGCCAGCGAGCGTGTTATCCAGCTCGCCGAATGATTCGCCCAGAATGACCATATAGCGGCTGGGTGGGGCATCCTCGTCTTCCAGCGAGCGCAGACGGATGACGAGCCGATCCTGAGGTTGCGCAGGGCGGTCGCTGGCGCGTTTCAGCTCCATCAGCTGCTCCTGAAGCGATTCGAGCGACTGCTGGATTTCCTCATCGGTGGCTTGCTGGGGCGCGCTCTCCAGGCGGATGTCACGATAGTCGCCCAGTTCCACCTGTGGCGCCAGCGACACCAGCGCCTTGTATCGGAACGGCTCCCCCTCCTGCAGCTGCTCGATTTCGATCTGCGGGGTGGTGTAGGGCACAAGTGCCTGCTGTTCCAGCGCGGCAGCGAGCGATTCCTCGATGAGCAGGTCGCGGGCGGCGCGACGCACCAGTTCATCGGAGAGGCGCTGACGCAGCACGCTGATGGGCGCCTGACCGGGGCGGAAGCCTGGCACCTGGATCGCCCTGCCCAGCGTGCGAATGGCGCGTTCAAACGCGCGATTAACAGCTTCAGGCTCCACCTCGATATGCAGTTGAACATTCACGGGGTCAAGTTGCTGGACAGTGATTTCCATCGCTCTGCCTCACAAAAGCTGGAGCGGGAGACGGGATTTGAACCCGCGACCCCCTCGTTGGCAACGAGGTGCTCTACCACTGAGCTACTCCCGCTCATGCATGGATTATACCCGATTTTGGTGGGCGAGGGGAGACTCGAACTCCCACGGGCAGGGCCCACCAGATCCTAAGTCTGGCGTGTCTACCAGTTCCACCACTCGCCCGTCTGGTGCCGGGGGTCGGAGTCGAACCGACGACACCGGGATTTTCAGTCCCGTGCTCTACCACTGAGCTACCCCGGCAATTCTACCCGGCTGGCGGGGCTGACGGGACTTGAACCCGCGACCTCCAGCGTGACAGGCTGGCGCTCTGACCTGGCTGAGCTACAGCCCCTGCCCCACACGCAGCGATGGTGGGCGAAGCAGGACTCGAACCTGCGACCTCTTCCTTGTAAGGGAAGCGCTCTCCCAGCTGAGCTATTCGCCCGGCACGCCGAGCAGGTCTATTATACCACATCATCTTCCCGTGTTGTCAAGGGGTTGGTGAGGGTGTTCGAAAATTCGCAGGCATCCTATCCGCCTGTGTGAAGCCCCCTCACCCGTACCCTCTCCCCCGCATGCGAGGGAGAGGGGCTTCGTTTCTCCCTCTCCCCTCTGGGGAGAGGGTCGGGGTGAGGGGCATCCTTGCCTCTGGTTGGATTTTTCGAACGGACTCAGGGGGTTGGTCTATAGGCGCGGCGCAGGCGGTACACATACGCCAGCACCTCCGCCACCGCCTGATAGAGCGCCACCGGGATCTCCTGCCCGACCTCCACCTGCGCGTAGAGGCTGCGCGCCAGCGGCGGGTTCGGCACGATGGGCACATGCCAGCGCAGCGCTTCCTCCCGAATGCGCCGCGCGAGCCAGCCCCGCCCTTTGGCAACCACACGCGGCGCCCTCATGCTCGCCCGATCATAACGCAACGCCACCGCATAGGTCACCGGGTTCGTGACCACCACATCGGCGCGGCGCACATCCATCACCTGCCGTGCACGCGCAATCTGTTGCATCCGCTGGCGCTGACGCATGCGCACATGAGGGTCGCCCTCCGTCTGGCGGAACTCCTCCAGCAGCTCATAGCGCGACATGCGAATGCTCCGTTCGAACTCCCACCGCTGATAGAGATAGTCCAGCAGCGCCAGGATCAGCCACAGGACGCCCACGCGCAGCCCGACCTGATAGAGCGCATTCCCGATTGGCGCGAGCGCGTCGGGCAGGGGCATCCGGGCGGTCGCCATCAGCGCGTCCAGCTCGCCCTGAAGGGTGCGCCACGCCACCCACGCAATCAGCCCGAACTTGAGCAACGCCTTGAGCAGCTCCACCATCGCCCGCGCCGAGAAGAGCCGCTGGAAGCCCTTGATGGGATCGATGCGGTTCAAATCGGGCTGAAGAGGATGGGCAGAAAGGGTGAAGCCGACCTGAATCAGGTTGGCGACCAGCGCGACGAGCAGCGCCAGCCCCATGATGGGCGTCAGCATGGCGAGCGCGCTCCACAGCACCGCCTCCGACGGGCGCATCGAGCCAGCCGCGAGAATGCCGTGCTGAACGGTCAGCAGCAGTCGCTCGCCGCCCCAGCGCAGCACGAGCGGTGTCATCAGCACGAACGCCAGAAACACGCAGGCGGCGTTCACCTCCGCCGAACGCGCCACCTGCCCTTTGCGCCGCGCCTCCTGCCGCCGGCGCGGCGTCGCCTGCTCCGTGCGCTCCTCGTCCGCCATCTATACCCGATTATCGGCACAGACGAGGCGCTTCTCATCACACCGTTAGCAAACGGGTATATTTAGAGCGATGCCTGTCAGCGTCATTCAGCAGAATAGGCAGACCCCTGAGGCTGTTCGAAAATTCGCCGTGTCCTGGGACGGGGAACCCGCTCCTGACAAACGAAGCCCGCCTGCGCTGGCTCCCCGTAGCCTGAGCATCCTGCCCAAACTCAAGCGCAAGATGCGCTTGCTACTTCAGCCGACGCAGGTCGGCTTCGTTGGCACAGGAACGGCTTCAGCCGACTCCCCTCATGCCTGATTTTTCGAACACCCCCACAGACCCCTTGACAAAGCCGTCATCGATGTGCTATAATAATCACATCTTGCCGTATTGGCAGAATGTACACTAAACAGGATGGAGACTGATGAGACGGTACAACGGTCATGGACTGACGACAGCGCTGCTTGCGCTTGCGATCTGGTTCGCGCCTATCGATGTTTTCTCCCAGTCAGGCGAGGACTATCGTCCCAAAGCTGGAGACTTCCGCCTCGGATTTAGTACGAACGGTGGCTCCGGCATCTCCTATCTCGACATAGAGGATCTGAAAACAACAACCATCTCGCTCGGTTTCGACTATTTCTTCTCCTCGAATTTCTCACTCGGATTGAACCTCGCCTACGCAGATGCACGACTCTCGGATGAGTCTGGAGTTGAATCTAACAAATCCACTCTATGGGGTGTAGGATTATCTATCTATGCCCCCACCAGCGACGCTACCAATTTCGTCCCGTTCTTCTCAGCATCTTATCTCAGCTTCGACCTTGGTGAAGATTTTGACACCATTACGGGATTCGGAGCTTCTTGGTGCACACTACTTCGTTAATCGCAATACCTCCATTGATTTTGCAGTAAGCTATGTGAATCTGCGTGATGGCGGGGCTAAAGCGGACGGGTTTACTGTTGGACTGGGGTTCAGCATCTGGCTCCGTTAATTACTTCTTCAAGATGTGGTGGAGTAACCTCTCCACCACATCTCATCATTAAATAACCATCAAAATCAACTATCTCCTATGCACATAGCAGCATGCAATGCACACTTGGCTCTGCACGCTCTCACCTGCTACCTAAACCCGATTATCGGCTTTCTCGCAGATTCATCCAGAGGGCAGCCAGCGCCAGCAGCGCTGCGAGCGCGAGCAGAATGCCCGAATGGTCTGCCGCCAGACCCGCCCACAACGGGTATAATCGCATTAGAGGTGACGCTATGCAGGACCTGTCAATCCGAACGGTTCGTCTGAAGGTGCGTCGGCAGGACTCGCCCGACAGCAAGCCCTACTGGCAGGAGTTCGAACTGCCCTACCGCCCCAACCTGAATGTCATCTCCTGCCTGATGGAGATTCAGCGCAAGCCTGTCGATGCCAGCGGCAAACCGACCTCACCCCCCGCATGGGAAGCGGCTTGCCTCGAAGAGGTGTGCGGCACCTGCACGATGGTCATCAACGGCAAAGTACGGCAGGCATGCTCCGCCCTGATTGACCATGTTGGCGTTCGCAGGGGCGACACCATCGAAATCACGCTGGAGCCGATGAGCAAGTTCCCCATCGTGCGCGACCTGATTGTGGATCGCAGCCGAATGTTCGAAGCGCTGAAGAAGATTCAGGCATGGATTCCCATCGATGGCACCCACGATCTGGGTCCGGGTCCGCGCATCGACGATCGGGTTCGGGAGCTGCGCTACGCCTTCGCCCGCTGTATGACCTGCGGCTGCTGTATGGAGGCATGCCCGCAATATAACGAGCGGTCAGCGTTTATTGGTCCAGCACCGCTGACGCAGGTGAAACTGTTTAACCTGCACCCTGTGGGCGCGACGCTGGAGCATGAGCGGCTGGAGGCAATCTCGGGTCCGGAGGGCATCACGGGCTGCGGCAACGCGCAGAACTGCGTGAAGGTCTGCCCGAAAGGCATCCCGATCACCCGCGCAATTGCCGAACTCAATCGCGACACGACCATCTATCGCCTGAAGAAGTGGCTGGGGCTAATCCCCGACCGCGTAATCGGAGAGGTTGGAGAATAATCAATGAGCAGGTGAGAGCCATGCCAAAACGATATCGGGGCGTTGTTCAGAATGGCGTTGTTATGCTGGAGCCAGGCGCGCAGTTAGCCGATGGTACTCCAGTGGAGGTTGTCGAAGTCGAAACGGCTTTCGCGCCCAACTGGGAGATTGCCTGGCGAATGGTGGGCATCGCACGCGATCGTGAACAGTGCTCCGATGTCAGCCAGCGTGTCGATGAGTATCTTTTACAGGAGAAATAGTGCTTGAACCACCGAACCGTGAGAATCCTTATCACCAATGATGATGGGGTTTATGCGGAGGGCATTCGTGTGCTGGCGGCGCGGTTGCGTGCGCTGGGCGAGGTGTTTATCGTCGCGCCCGATCGCCCCCGCAGCGCGATGGGGCACGCCATCACGCTGCACAAGCCCCTGCGCCTGCATCGCGTGTATCTGTCCGACGGAACCCTCGCCTACGCCACCAACGGCACGCCGACCGACTGCGTGACGCTGGGTGCGCACGCCGTGATGAACCATCAGGTCGATCTGGTGGTGTCGGGCATCAATGCGGGTCCCAATCTGGGCTGGGATCTGACCTATTCGGGCACGGTCGCCGCGGCGATTGAGGGCGCGGTGCATGGCATTAACGCCTTCGCCATCTCGCTGGCAGCCGAAGAAGCACTGCCAGTTGCCCGTGCGAACAACGAACCAGCCACGCCACTCACCCTGCACTACGAAACCGCTGCCGAAGCCGCCTATCGCATCGCGCGGGCGTTGAGCCAGCATCACCTGCCCGAACATACCTTCCTGAATGTGAATGTGCCGAACCGACCGCTCAGCGAGATCAAAGGCTTTCAGGTCACCGCGCTGGGCAAGCGCCAGTATGCCGACCGCATCGAGGAGCGCATCGACCCTGCAGGGCGACCCTACTACTGGCTCAGCGGCAGCCTGATCGAGGAGCGCGACCAGCCCGGCACCGATGTGTACGCCGTCGCGCGAGGCTACATCTCCATCACGCCCATCCATCTTGACTTCACCGCGCACGCGCTGATTGCGCCCCTGCGCGAGTGGTTTGAGAACCTGCAGGAAGAGAATGCCCGCTGACGAACTTCGGAAGGCGCGAACTCAACGCTGGAGGTGAACGATGAAAGTGGTGGCGATTCTGCCTGCGTCGGAGCAGGTGCAGGCGCAGATTGGCATGGTGCGCGCGCTGTTTCAGGGTCATACGGTGGAGCTGGCAACGAACGCCGATGAACTGGATCCGCACCTGCCCGATGCGGAAGTGCTGATTTCGACCGCATTCACGCCCCTCACGCGCGCGATGCTTCAGCGGGCAAGCCGTTTGCGTTTTATTCAGGTGGCGGGCGTCGGCACCGACCATGTGGATATCGAGGCGGCGCGCGAGCTGGGCATCACGGTCGCTGCCGTCACGGGCGCGAACACGGTCAGCGTCGCCGAGCATGTGGTGATGGTCGCGCTCGCATTAATGAGAGGGCTGATCCCCGCGCATAACCAGATGGCGCGGGGCGAGTGGGCGCTGCCCTACTGGATTGCGCACGCACGCGACCTGCAGGGCAAAACGGTGGGCATCGTCGGCATGGGACGCATCGGGCGCGAGGTCGCCGCACGGCTACTGCCCTTCGGCGTCACGCTCTTCTACTATGACGCGCAGCCCCTGACCCCCGATCAGGAAGACGCGCTGGGCGCAACCCTGCTCGATCTGGACAGCCTGCTTGCCGAAAGCGATATTGTGAGCCTGCATCTGCCGCTGACGCCGGAGACGCGCGGGATACTCCATCGTGAGCGGCTCTTCCGAATGAAGCGGGGCGCGTTCCTCATCAACACGGCGCGGGCGGAGCTGGTGGACGAGCCGGCTCTTGTGGAAGCGTTGCAGACCCATCTTGGCGGCGCCGCGATCGATGTCTTCTCGCCGGAGCCGCCGCCTCCCGACCATCCCCTGCTGAAGTTGCCGAATGTGATTTTGACCCCGCACGGCGCGGGTGTCACGCAGGAGGCGCAGGGGCGCATCGCGCAGGGCGTGATCCAGAATGTGCTGCGCTTCATCGAAGGTCGCCCGCTCGCCGATGTGGTGGTACAGGGTTCCCGCTGAAAGTTATTCTTTATGTGCCCGCAACGGTTCGGTGAGTTATGGCTGGCGCCGGAGGCGACGGTGGCGGTCATCCAGCGGCTGCTGAGTCGACCGCAGCCGCCCCATGCACTGCTGCTGGTGGGAGCGGAAGGCATTGGCAAGCGCACGCTGGCATACGCCCTTGCCGCCGCGTGGCTCTGCCCGAATCGCACACCCGAGGGGCACTGTACCGCCTGCGCCGTGTGCCTGCGCTGGTCCGAGGAAGGGCAGCACCCCGATGTGCGCGTGTTGCGCCCCGATCCCGACCAGATTAAAATCGACGCCGTGCGCGAGGTTCGGCAGTGGATGGGCTTTGCGCCCGCGCTCGCACCGTTCCGAATCGTGATCGTGGAGGAGGCGCACCGTCTGAACCCTGCCGCCGCGAACGCCCTGCTCAAAACGCTGGAGGAGCCGCCCGAACACTATGCCTTCATGTTGACCGCCACCGCCAGCGACCTGCTGCTGGCAACGATCCGCTCCCGCTGTCGCATCCTTCGACTGGCGACCCTGCCTGTTGACGAACTGGCAGCGCGGTTGCAGGCGCGGTTCGGGCTGGAGCCAGATCAGGCGCGGCAGCTGGCGACGCTGGCGGAGGGTGCGCCAGGGCGAGCTGTCCGCTGGGCAGAATCGCTCGGCGAGCCGTCCGCACGCCAGCGCGACTCGGAATGGCACGCCGTGCAGACTCTGCACGCGCTGTTTGCCCACCTTGCGCAGGCATCTTTGCCCGACGCGCTCCAGCTTGCCGAGCGGTTTCGGGAGGCGTGCAGGCAGTTAGAAGCCAGCACGCCCGACCGCTCCGCACGCAGCGCGCTGGCGCTCGGGCTGGACCACCTGCTGCGCTGGTATCGCGACAGCCTGGTGAGTGCGCTGCAACAGGAGGCACGCGAATCGCTGATGCAGCTGGCTCGCCGCTTCACGCCCGACCGCCGCCTGCGCGACCTGACTGCCATCGTGGAGGCGCGCCGCGCCATCCTGCGCAACGCGAACCCCCAGCTGCTCACCGAAACGCTCTTTATCCAGCTGCTAAAAGACGAAAGCTAACGCTCCACCACCGATCAGCGCCCGGCTCGCTCCAACTCCTGCAGCTGGCGGTTAATCTCCACAATCTGGCGGTCTATATCCTCAAGCAAAATCTCCATCCACACTCGTCCCAGGTAAGCGCGTACAATCCGATCCGACTCCTGCTCCCACTGCGAACGCACCGCCTCCGCATACGCCAGAGCCCGCCCACGCGCCACGCCCCAACGCGCAGGATACACCAAACAGTAGTACAGCGCCGCTGCCGCCTCACGCCGTACCTCTACAGAGCGATCCTTCGCCAAAAACGGCTCCAACGCTGACAACCATACCTCAAAAGCCTCCAACGAGGATTGATATATACGCCCGCTATAAAACCGCAACATCACCCTCAATCCATAGGCTTGCAATAACGGCTCCGATAAACCCTGCAAAAAGGTAAGATACTCTGCTTGCTGCCGCGCATATGCCCGACCACCCGGTTCCTTGTCCTTGAATCGGGTCTCCTTCTCTTCTGGAGCAAAGAACCAGTAGACCAGTGCCCGCTGACGCTTCCACAACGGTAAACTCTTGTCCTGCACCCGTTGCTTTACCCACGCTAACCGTACCGAACGCTCTTCGGGTAACTGGTAGAACCTCGCTTCCTCGTCCAGTATTTGCAGCACTTCCGCAGGCGGCGACACAATTCGCCGGGTCGGCTCCTGCACCACCTCCCATGCCTGCAGATAACGCTGGGAAAAAATTGTCTTCGCATGGTACAGCACATCGTCAGGTAGACTCCATCGTGGTATGCGCCAGCATTCGGGTGTGTCCAGCACCCACCAGTAATCGCTCAGGTTCTCTGAAAGGTACGATGCGGTAGACAAATAATCTCCCGATTTGGGAAGAGGAACCAACTCATAGACTAGACACACCTGCCCTACCTGCCAGATCGAATCCGCGGCGACTTCTCTTCCGTCCCTGAGGCGTTTGCACGCCACCCACAGCAATGGAAGCACATTTCCTGCGCGTACCCGAAACGGCTTGGGTGGATCGTGGAGCCACTCTTTATGCCAGACTTTCAGCACGCGCGCCTGCACTTCGTAGTAGTGCAGCTCAGGTCGGGAGCCTGGGTAGGCTCGCAACACCTCGCTGTCTACCCGACGCACTGCTTCCACCTTCACCAGGGCGATATAACCGTGCGGAGGCAGAGGAGCCTGAGGCAGGTTTGTTTGCGTCAGACGACGGGTTTCCAGATAGTCTCTGGCTTCCATGTCGCGCTCCACATCGCCGCTGCTTCGCGCGAGCTCCAGGATAGCTTCTTTCTGCTGTTCGAGCGCTGCTTTTTGCTGGAGCAGTTGCTCCCGCAGATTGGCAGAGGCGCTCTCGTTCGGTTGAGCGCTGGCTCCCTGCGTCCACAGCCCTATTGTGATGGCTACAATCCACAAAATCCATTCTCTCATAGACATTCACCTCACTGAGTTTGTCCGCTGCTGTGCTTAGCGCCAATACCATCTTATCATGCTATTGTACGGACCGAACCCTGTCTCTGGCTGCTGCAAACTGGGGGTGTATTCCTTAGTGGCGCCAGCGTTCCTTGCACGCTCGTATCGCATTTCACCAGTGACAGGATTGTAGGTTGCTGTGCCGTTAAAGTTGATTTTCCAGCCGCCTGAAAACACGCAACCCTTTCTGATCGAACACATACGCATTACCTGTCCAGTAGTTCCACCAATACGCTCGCGTGTTCGTAGAGCGAACCCTTGCATTCAGTGGCCAAAGATAAGTGTTGTCCGGCACCCACCAGACCCATGTAGGACCCCAGCCGTTACTCCAGTCCCCTCCATGCTCCTGAACCACTACCTGTCCCATCTTTATCGAGAAACCTGCCATCTGCAGCACAGGAAGGAGCTCTATCGTTCCCCATATTGGGTCCACACGCGGATACTGAGTCTGGCGTTGAGTTCTCTGGTGGGTGTACTCGTAAGGAAGCGTTTGACCTTTCACAGCCACACAAACAATCTGGGCGGGATACTGGGCACCTGCACGGAGATAATCACAGGGCTGAATTTGCTCAGGTGTCCAGTTGGGATCCGCCAGCCCCTTATTTTCGCCCTCCTGAATATACTCGCGCAACGGCACATACATCGACATCGGGCTACCTAACCGCACCGCCAAACCCACATGCACCCACATCGATGCGGAGCCTCGGCGACCCGCGCTGTCCGTCACCTCTACCCGAACCAGATACCGATACAACTGCTTGTAAAAGTAGTGAACTGTATCCGAGGCTGTGTCGCGCTGACGCTCCACCACCTTGGTCGGATCATCGCCAAAGGTCCATTTATAAGTAAAAGGCGGTGTGGGATGGTTTTCTCCATCGCACTCCATGTCCACCGTTGCCGTCAGCGTAATGGTCTGCCATACCCCGGCTGGCTCGGGAGCTCCCTCTAAAGAGACTGCCAGTTCATCAGGGCGCTTCACGCGCGCAAAGGCGTAGGCAGTCGCCTCTCCACACACAACCTCCGTGCCGTCCGGCAACCGCCCATAAGCTTTGACTGTGCAACTGATCCGAAAGCGTTTGCCCGCGTGCGCCGCTGTGAATAAGAATCCACCTTCGGGCCATCGCGCCCCGCCTTCTTCAGGACCCCGTTCCGTCACCCACCTATCACCCTCTTGCCGCTCAATCTTCCAGGTATAGGTTAGACGACTGACTTCGGGTGGATTTTCACAGTCTCCTGGCGGGTCGCCCGGTGGATAACCCGGTGGCCACGGTTTACCTGGATCGCCAGGTGGATTTGGCGGCCTGGGCGGCTGCGGCGGGTAGGGATAGGGCGGGTCGTTTGGATCTTCTGGCGGCGGATCGCCCGGTTTCTGGGGTGGTGGAACAGGTGAGGGGTCGCCTCCCTCTTCACCTGGCTTATCTCCGGGTTCCGGAGCTACCATTTTCATAAATTGTGGCTCAGGGCAGTCGCAGTCGGCGTCAGCAATGCATTCCCAGGTGACCCGCTTGCCAGGACAGACGACGATGCTTTGAGGTTTAATGCGGGCAATGACATCCGCACCGGCAAAGGCAACGAAGCAGAAGGGGATTAAAGCAAGAAGGCGACCGCTATTCCATCCCCCCCCCCGCTGGGTTAGAGTGGGTTGGAAGGGTTTGTTTCATCTGGCTGCCCGATTTTATCTTTGTGCCGAACATTTCCAATCCAACCTCTCTTCAGCAATAATGTTTCTATTATACCCCATCATGACGGCTTTGTCAGGAAGGTCCGAAGGGGCGAACAGATCCCCCGATTTTCACCAGCTGAAAAGCCCTGCTCGCTGTGCCGACAATAGGAACCTGCTACCGTTCTCGGAGGGGATTATCGCATGGAGCGCGGGCTGCGTGTCGGGCTATGGATAGGTGCATTCGGATGGCTCTGCTCACAGGTGGTCGCTCACACGCTGGGTGAATGGAATGCCTTCTCGATTCGGCTGCACGAGATGGCTGTGGTGGTCAATCGGGTTCGTGTGGAGCGGGGACTGCCGCCGCTGAAGCTGAATCTGGAGCTGTGCCGCGCGGCGCAGATGATGAGCGACGAGATTCTGCTCACGGGCAACTTCGGGCACATCGACAGCGCGAGGCGGCGAGCGGACGCGCGCGCCCTGCTGGTCGGCTACGAGTTCGAGTGGCTCGGTGAGAACCTGGCGGCAGGTCAGCCGACTCTGGAGCGAGCGATCCAGGGCTGGCTGAACAGCCCCAGCCATCAGGCGAACCTGCTGAACCCTGCCTATCGGGAGATGGGGCTGGGCTTCACGCGCTTAGAGGGCAGTCGCTATGGCGTCTGCTGGGCGCAACTGCTCGGCTCGCGAGCGGATGTGTTCCCCCTCATCATCAATCTGGACGCGCCGCTGACCGACACGCCCGAAGTGGCGCTTTACATTCACGGCGCGAGCCTGGCGCAGGCGATGCGAATAGCAACTGACGGGCAGGAATGGAGCGAGTGGCGCACGCCAGCGCCACAACTGCGCTGGCGACTGCCCGATGAGCCGGGCATGCACATCGTGGCGGTGCAACTGCTCATCGGCGGGCACATATACGAGTCGAGCGACAGCATCTATCTGCGTTAGGGGCTGTCCACCTCGCGGGCGACGGCGAGCGCGATCACTTCAGCGGCGCCCGCTCGCTTGAGCGCGTGGGCGCACGCATCGAAAGTGCTGCCCGTGGTGAACACATCGTCCAGCAGGAGCAGCCTTCTGCCGCGCACGCGGTCGGGGCGAACCACCTCGAAGGCGTCGCGCACATTCTGCCAGCGCTGGGCAGCGGTCAGCCCCACCTGCGGACGCCGATAGAGCCGCCGCTGGATGCAATCGCCCATCAGCGGGATGCCCATCGAACGACTGACCCGCCGCGCCATCTCCTCCGCCTGATTGAACCCGCGCTGTGCCCGACGCAGGGAATGAATCGGCACAGGCACCAGCCCATCCACCGCCCGCAGAGCAGCGTTTTCGGGGCGACGGAGCGTCTCTATAATCAGCCCGCTGAGCGCGTCGGCAGCGCGCAGCCAGCGACGGAACTTCAGATGGATAATCGCGCCCCGCAACGGACCCTGATACAGCCCCACACAGAGCGCGCGATCGAACGCATAGGCGGTATCGTGGCAATAGGGACATTCGGGTCGCTCGCCCGCGGGCGCACCACAATAGACACAGAGGGGTGGCACAATTCGCGGCAGCACCTGCTCGCAGAGCGTGCAGAAATACGCCCGCGCAAACGCGCCGCACCCCACACAGCGGCGCGGATAGAACCCATCTATCAGCCAGTCCAGCATTCAGCCGCGCACAATCGCGTCGATAATCACATCCCGAATGCCTGGCTTCTGGCGCAGAATACGGCGGATAATCTCCAGCTCCTGATGAATGTCCACCGGGTTGCCGCGCAGGGGTCGGACGGTGCCCCGAATGTAGACCACGCCGTGAATCACATGCACATCCATCAGCGAGGTGTCGATGCGCCGCTTATTGATCTCGCGCAGCACCATGCGCCGCTGCTCCACATCCTCCATTGGCATCGCTGGTCACCTGCCTCTATTATACATCACTCTCACGCGCCGGCATAGGTCGCGATTCGGAGCAGGATGGTGCGCACCTCATCGCGTGTCGGCTGAACGGGGTTGAACAGGATGGAGCCATCAGCGAAGGTGAGGTCGATCAGCTGCTCCAGCTCCGTCTCCGACACGCGGATATCGAAGTCGAACAGGTGCGCCGGGATGTCGATGTCGCTCATCAGCTGGCGCACGCGCAGGATGGTGTCTTCGGGTGTTTCGACGCCCATTACCTGCGCAATCTGCTCGAATCGGTCGCGCCGATGGGGCAGGTTGAACTCCATCGCGTGGGGCAGTGCGAGCGCGCAGCACAGCCCGTGCGGCAGGTCATAGAGACCGCCAATTGCGTGGGCGATGGCGTGCGCCAGTCCGACCATGCTGTTGTTGAACGCTGCGCCCGCGATGGTGGCAGCGAACGCCATCGCCGCGCGCGCCTCCATGTCGGCTTCGCCTGCCTCCACCGCGCGGGGCAAATAGCGCATGATGAGCCGAATCGCCTCGAACGCCAGCGTGTCAGAGAGCGGGTTCGCCTGCAAATCCACCACCGCTTCAATCGCGTGGGTGAGCGCGTCCATCCCTGTCTGGGCGGTGGGGGCAGGGGGCAGCCGGCGCGACAGCTCAGGGTCCACTATCGCCAGCAGCGGCGCCAGATAGCGGCTCACCACGGGCATCTTCTGACGCCGTTCCGGATGCGTGAACATCGCAATAAAAGTCACCTCACTGCCCGTGCCGGCGGTGGTGGGAATGGCAATCAGCGGCTTACATGCGCCTGGCACCGTGTCGGTACCCTCATAGTCCAGCACGCGCCCGCCATAGGTGCGCAGCACATTAATCAGCTTGGCGCTGTCCATCACGCTGCCGCCGCCGACCGCAATCACCAGCTCCTTATCCTGCGCCAGCGGCACGGCAGCCTCGATGCACTCGATGGTCGGGTTAGGCAGCACGCCGTCGTAGAGGTCGTAGCGCACGCCCGCCTCCTGCAGCTGCGCTTCGACGGGCGCGGTCAGCCCCGCCCCGCGCACGCCCCGATCCGTCACAATCAGCGCGCTCCGCCAGCCGTTCAAACTGCACTCAAAGCTCAGATTCGAAACGGCGCCCGCGCCGAACAGCAACCGCGTCGGCATCTCAAAGCCGAAAATCTGCTCCCACATAGCACCCATGCCTGTTCGCCCGATGGGTATACTCCTCCTGCAGGAGAACCAGACGATGGAGATTCTGTTTCCTGAACAGCCAGAGGCGTTCACCGACGAGATAGCGACGCTGACCGAGCGCCACCTGAACCCCGGTCTGGCGAAGGTGTTGCGCTTTGCGGGGCTGGGCGTGGAGTGGTACGCGGAAGGTTGCTACATCTGGGACGCGCAAGGACGCCGCTTCCTGGACTGCCTGGGCGGCTACGGCATGTTCGCGCTGGGGCATCGCCACCCGAAGGTGATTGAGGCGGTCAAACGCCAGCTCGATCGGATGCCGATGCCCGGCAAGATTATGTTTAACGCGCCGCAGGCTCAACTGGCGGCGCGACTGGCGGAGCTGCTGCCCGGCGATTTGCAATACTCCTTTTTCTGCAATTCGGGCGCGGAGGCGGTGGAGGGCGCGCTCAAGCTGGCTCGCAAGGCGACGGGTCGCCCGAAGGTGATCAGCACGCTGGGCAGCTATCACGGCAAAACCTTTGGCAGCCTGAGCGCCAGCGGGCGCGAGGTCTACCGCAAGCCGTTTGAGCCGCTGCTGCCCGGTTTCGTGCATGCGCCCTTCGGCGACGCCGACGCGGTCGCCGCCCACATCGATAATGAGACCGCCGCGGTGATTGTGGAGCCGATTCAGGGCGAGGGCGGCATCCGCATCCCGCCCGATGACTACCTGCCGCGCCTGCGCGAGCTGTGCGACCGCCACGGCGCGTTACTGATCGTGGACGAGGTGCAAACGGGGCTGGGACGCACGGGCGACTGGTGGGGCGTGGCGCACTCCGGCGTGCAGCCCGACATCCTCACGCTGGCGAAATCGCTCGGTGGCGGTGTGGTGCCGATAGGCTCCTTCAGCGCGAACGCCACCCTCTGGGACGCCATGTTCGGTGAGAACCCGCTCCTGCACACCAGCACCTTCGGCGGCAACGAGCTGGCATGCGCCGCCGGGCTGGCAACCCTGCAGGTGATTGAGGAGGAGGGGCTGGTGGAGAACGCCCGCGCGGTGGGCGCGTACCTGCTCAACGGCTTGCGCCAGCTGCAGGCGGAGTACCCCGACTTCATTCAGGAGGTGCGCGGACGCGGGCTGATGCTTGGCATCGAGTTCCACGAAGCCGACTTCGGCGAGCTGACCATCACCCACATGATCCCGCGCGGGGTTATCGCCGCCTACACGCTGAACAACCCGAAGGTCATCCGCATGGAGCCGCCACTGATCCTGACGCGCGAGCAGGCGGAGTTCGCCCTGCAGGTGTTCGCCGAATCGGTGGTGGCTGCCCGCGAGCTGGTGCAGGCAGTGTACACCCCCAGCACAGAGTGAATGCGCAGGAAACGACGACTGCTTATCGGGCTGCTGATTGCCCTGACGGCGGTGATTATCAGCGGGTTTGTGGTCGGGCGCTGGACAAAAATCACACGACTTCACCTGCCGACGCACGGCAGCACCACCCTGCGCATCGCCGTGCTGGGCGATTTCCATATCGGAGCTTATGGCTGGGGCGCGACACAGACCCGATACTGCCTGCAGCTCGCGATGGAACAGAAACCCGATATGATCCTGCTGGTGGGCGACTTCGTGTCATCCCGAAGCGGAATCGACTATCTCGCGGCGAGCTTCAAAGGCGTTCATGCGCCGCTGGGCGTCTACGCCGTGCTGGGCAATCATGACCACTGGTCCGGCGCGAAGCCGATCACCGCCGCCCTGCAAAAGGCGGGCGTGCGCGTGCTGATTAATGAGCATGTGATCGTGCGCAGGGGTTCAGAATCGGTCGCGCTGGTGGGCATCGACGATGTGTGGGCGGGCAAACCCGACTGGCATCGCGCGTTCGCAGGCGTGCCGAAGGGAATGCCCGTGGTGCTGCTATCGCATAACCCTGACGCGGTGCTGCATCCAGTTAGCAGGCGGGCGCAGTTAATCGTGGCGGGGCACACACACGCAGGTCAAATCTGGGCGCCGCCCCCACTCCGCCCCTACCTGCTGCCCAGAACCGATTATGGCAGGCGCCACCACTATGGGCTGCGTCGCGAGGGCAACACATGGGTCTACATCACCAGCGGCGTGCTGCAGGGGCGCACACCCCCGCGCTGGTTCACCCGCCCGGAAGTGGCTCTTATCGAACTGCCCATTTGAGAGACTGTCCAGGAAAGTGAATAAGATTTCAATCCCTCAGAGGTAGGCTACAAACTTCAGGTTGCCCTGTTGGTTTCGCGCACTGACCCGTGTTTCAATCCCTCAGAGGTAGGCTACAAACACTCCCGCAAGAGTTTTTGCGTCAATCGTGATGGTCGTTTCAATCCCTCAGAGGTAGGCTACAAACTTTG
>JBBIJY010000021.1:0-51351 GCA_037445735.1 Armatimonadota bacterium
GGCACGCGCTCGCCATTCACCACGCCTGAAGTGTATTGCGCTCGCACAGCGAAGGCATTCACCGCACTGCGCGGGATGGGACGCACACTTTTGAGAACTTTCACCTTCTCGCTGCGCAGATCGTCGTACACAAGGCTGCTGGGTGGCTCCATCGCTGTCAGCGTGAACAGTTGCATCAGGTGATTTTGAATCATGTCGCGCAGGGCGCCCGTCTGGTCATAGTAGCTGGTTCGACCTTCCAGTCCCGCCGTCTCCGCCGCTGTAATCTGTACATGCTCCACATGGTGGCGGTTCCAGAGCGGTTCCAGCAGGAGGTTGGCGAACCGAAACACCAGAATATTTTGCACGGTCTCCTTGCCGAGGTAGTGGTCGATGCGGAAGATTTGCTCCTCACGCCAGTGGGCACGCACCTGCTGGTCGAGGGCGCGTGCGCTTTCCAGGTCGTAGCCGAACGGCTTTTCGATGACCAGTCGGCGGAAGCCGTGCGTTTCATCGTTCAGGTTCAGGTGCGCCAGTTGTTCGGCGGCGGGCGCAAACACGCCAGGGGGCAATGCCAGATAGAACACGGCGTTCGCATGCACATGCTCGCACAGCCGGGTGAGGCTTCTGGCATCCAGCTCGCCCTGCAGGTAGGCGATAAATCGCTGGGTGAAGCGCGCCCAGTGTTCCATGCGCTTGCCATCGGTGCGCATCGCCTGCTCCACCTCGTTCAGATACTGCTCCAGCGTGTAGGGTCGGCGGGCATAGAGCAGGATTCGCACCGTGTCGGGCAGCATATGGGAGCGGCAGAGCTGGAACAGGGCGGGCAGCAGCAGATGGCGGGTCAAATCGCCCGTCGCACCGAAGATCACTATCACCGTGTCGCGTTCCCGATCCGGTTGCATCCGATTCACTCCAGCACTTCGACGGTGATTTTGTCGTTGGTGTAGATGCAGAGGCTGGCGGCGATTTGCAGGGCGGCTTCGGCGATTTCGCGGGCGCTGAGGCTGGTGTAGCGCAGGAGCGCCTGCGCTGCTGCCTGCGCGTAGGCGCCGCCCGAGCCGATGCCAATCACGCCCTCATCGGGTTCCAGCACATTGCCATCGCCTGCGACCACCAGCAGGGCGTCGCGGTCAGCCACAATCATCAGCGCGTTCAGCTGGCGTAGCACCTTATCGGTGCGCCAGTCTTTGGCGAACTCGACGGCGGCGCGACGCAGGTTGCCACCCGACGCCTCCAGCTTCTGCTCGAATCGATCCATCAGCGCCTGGGCGTCGGCGGCTGCGCCCGCGATACCTGCCAGCACGCGGTTCTGATAGAGCCAGCGCACCTTGCGGGCGGTATGCTTGAACACCACATCGCCCAGCGTGATCTGTCCATCGGCAGCGAAGGCGGTCTGCCCATCGCGCCGCACAGCCAGCACCGTTGTGCCATGCAGTTTCATGGTCAATCCTCCTCTTCGGGTGTGGTGGGCAGGGCGCGCTCGACCACGCGCCGCAACTGGTCCAGCGTGAGGTGCGTATACACCTGCGTGGTTTGCAAGCGCTGGTGTCCGAGCAGTTCCTGCACGGTGCGCAAATCTGCGCCGCCTTCCAGCAGGTGCGTGGCGAAGGTATGGCGCAGGGTGTGGGGGCTGATGTCCAGTCCCAGCGCCTGCCCATAGCGTTTCAGCAGGCGATGCACGCTGCGCACGGTCAGTCGCCCGCCCTGATAGTTCAGGAACAGGGCGCGGGTCGGGTTCTGGGGGTTCAGCAGTTTGGGGCGCGCATGCTGGAGGTAATCGGTGAGC
The DNA here is from genome assembly GCA_037445735.1 of Armatimonadota bacterium. Lineage (GTDB taxonomy): Bacteria > Armatimonadota > Fimbriimonadia > Fimbriimonadales > GBS-DC > HRBIN15. Next base: position 1,769 of record JBBIJY010000021.1, read on the forward strand.
GCCTCGTGCGCGGCGCGTCCGAACAGCACCATGCGCTCGCGCCCGCCCTTACCCCGCACGCGGATCGCGCCCTGCTCGAAATCGAGGGCGTTCACATCGAGGCTCACCAGCTCGCTCACGCGCAAACCTGTCGCGTAGAGCAGTTCCAGCAGGGCACGGTCGCGCAGCGCCAGCGTGTCCGGATAGGGGGCAGGCTGCTCAACCAGCTGGTTCACCTGCGCGCGAGTGAGGAATCGGGGCAGTCGCCGCGCGGCGCCCGGCTCGCCAATCGCGCCCGTCGGGTCTGCTGAGAGCCAGCCCATCGCCCGGCAGAATCGGAAAAAGCTGCGCAGAGCGTAGAGCTTGCGGGCGCGGGTGGAACGCTGAATCGCGCGGTGCGAATCGAGCCACGCGCGCACCAGCCGCTCCGTAACGGTCTCCACCTCCGACACACCCGTGCTGAGCGCGTACTCCACAAACTGCGCCAGATCGGTGCCGTACGCCTTCACGGTGTGCGGCGCCCGCGCCGTGCCCAGATGAACCAGAAACCGCTCCACCGCCTCGTCCAGATTCATCATGCAAAGTGTACCTGAGCGATGCGAATCGAACCCTGCCCGCTCATGGGCGTCTATACTCACAGTGGCGAACCATAGCGGTGATCTGGCTTTGCACAGGGATGAGGTATTTAAACGGGCAGGGAGGAGCGACGAGTTGGACACGCCATCGTGGGCAGAGGCGACCCTGATTGAGCGGGCGCAGGCGCAGGACGAAACCGCCTTCGACCAGATTGTGCGCCTGTATGCCGACCGCATCTACAACTATGTGCGCCGCATGGTCGGCAACCCGCAGGACGCGGAAGACATCACGCAGGAGGTGTTCATTCGCGCCTATCAGGGTCTGCCCAGCTTCGATGGGCGTGCCAGCTTCAGCACCTGGCTCTATCGCATCGCGACCAACCTGTGCATCGATCACCGACGGCGGCAGAGCCGTCGCGTGCAAACCGTGCCCTATCATCGCGACGAGAGCGACGAGGACGAGGGCGACTGGGAGTTTCCCGACACCAGCCAGCCCAGCGCACTGGATGTGCTGCTCAACCGGGAGCTGCAGGCGGTGGTGGATGAAGCCATCGATGCGCTCTCGCCCAAGCTCAAAACGGTTCTGCTGCTGTACGATGTGGAGGGCTTGAGCTACGAGCAGATTGCGCAGGCGCTGCGCATCCCGATGGGCACGGTCAAGTCGCGCCTGTTCGCCGCGCGCGAGCAGATTCGCAGGGCGGTCGAAGCCTACCAGCGAGGTGAAGCGAAATGAATTGTCATCATGCGGAGCGGCTCCTGTGGAGCTATGTGGAGAACGCGCTGAGCGCGGCGCAACGCGAGGCGCTGGCGGCGCACCTGCAACAGTGCGAGTGGTGCCAGCAACGGCTGCAGGCGGTGCGCCTGACGCACACGGCACTGCAGTCGCTGCCGCGCTATCGGGCGCCCGAGCGGCTGGTGGAGCGGGTGCGAGCAGAGATTGCCGCCCAGCCGAAAAGCGTCGCTCGCCGAACAGTGCGCCCCGCGCTCTGGCGATGGACACTGGCGCCCGCGCTGGGACTGCTGGTCGCCGCCCTCTGGTGGTGGAGCCAGACATCTTCGCCAGCGCCCATAACCGATAGCACTCGCCCCGACGCCTCTGGCTCGTTAACCCAGCAGGCGGCACAGGAGTATGCCGATACCTGCATCGAACTCCATCAGCAACTGGAGATGGCGGATTGGGCAGGCACGCCCACTGTTAGCTATCTCATCACCACAGGCTACACGCGATGAAACGGATCGGCTGGATTGGTCTCGGATGGCTGTTGGGCTTCAGTGTGAGCTGGGCGCAGGAGCGTCCCATCGAGTGGTTGCGCCGCGCCGTGCGCGCCGAGCAGACGCTGACCGTCAGCGGCGAGCGCGTCACCGAAATCCGCATGGGACGCCGCACGGAGCGCATCATGGAACGGTTCTGGCGCCAGGGCGGGCGCGCCATCCGTATCGAGGTGCTGGCACCGCCCGAACGACGCGGCGAAATCCTCCTGCTCAAAGGCGACAAATGGATTCTCTACCGCCCCACCATGAAGGAAGCCATCCTGTTGCCCGCGCCGCTGCACCTGCATGAGCGCATGCTGCAGCGACTGCTGATGGCGGTACAGAAGCAGCGAATGGCGCTCACACTCCAGCCACCCGAATCGGTGCTGAATCGCCCGTGCATCGTGCTGAACCTGAAGGGGACTCCGCCCAAACCGAGGGAGCCTGCGCCGCCTTTTGCCCGTGAACCCCGCCGCCCTGAACCGATTCAGAACCTCACGCTGTGGATCGACCGTGAGACGGGGCTGGTGCTGCGCCGTGAGGTGCGCTTCGCCGATCCCGACAGGTGGGTGCGCGTGGAAATCACGCGGCTGGAGTTACCTGTGCGACTGCCCGTTAGCCTGTTTGAGCTGCCCGACGGTGTGGTGGTGCGCCCACCGCGCGAGGGACGATTCGAGCGCATCGAAGAGGCGCAAAAGGCGGCAGGCTTCCCGATTCGCCTGCCCGCCTACCTGCCCGACGACACGCGCCAGGAGGGGATTATCGTGCGACGCCTGCACGACCGCGCACTGGTCGCCATTCGCTACCGCTGTCCACAGGGCAACTTCACGCTGGTGCAGACGCGCGCGCCCAATGCCGATTTCAAATTGCCCCAGCCGCCCCACCAGCGCCCGCTGAACACCCACTTCTGGCAGGTGGACGACTACTGGTTCGGACTGGTGGGCAGCCTGCCGAAAGAGGAGATGGAGCGCATCGCACGGTCTATCAGCCGCTAAATCTTCCTCTTCTCCAGTGCGTAGCCTGGGCATCACGCCCGTGAATACCCCCTCCCCCAAGGGGGGAGAGGGTTTTTGCATTTTTTCTCTCCCACAGGGGGAGGGGGCAAGGGGGTGAGGGCTAACAACCCTGCCCGAAGTTGAACAGCACAGTCAGCAGATCGGCGTCGTCCACCACGCCGTCGCCGTTCACATCCTCCGGCAGGTTGCCCGTCTGACCAAAGGCGAACAGTACCGCCAGCAGGTCCGCATCGTCCACACAGCCGTCGCCGTTCACATCGCCCGCTGGACCCGTTCGACAGGTGGTAATCTCCACATACTGGGTGCCCGGCGCGCTCACCTGAAAGCTGAAGGGGAACGAATCGAACGGCGGATTCGGACAGCGCACCCACGCCACATTCGGAAACTGCTGGGAGGTATCGCCAATATTCAGCGCGGGCAGAGTCTGGTTCGACATATAGGTGCCATGGCAGGGATCACCCAGATCGGCGCCGCCCGTCAGCACCACCAGAATTCGTATTCTACCGCCCGAATAATTCAAAGCGCTCAGCGGGATTGCCACCTCCATCCCGGTGGTGACAGTGGATGGATTGCCAGGATTATTCGGGTCGCTGGTGATGCCGCCCTCGTTGGTGTTGTCCAGCGCGGCGCGCACGCCTGCTGTGTTATCGCCACCGCTCAGCGTGCCGTTGCCTGTGTTGGTAGGCGCAGCGCCCAGATAGGTGGAGACATTGTTCACCAGGTCATGCAGGTCAACATAGATGTTGTCGTTGCCCTGCCCGTCATCGTAGCGGTTCACACCGAGTGCCCAGTCGGGCTGGTGGTCGAACACCACGCCGCTCATGCCCTGCACCGAGCAGTTGATGCAGCCGGTGGTGAGCGTGAAGGTGTTGCTGGGATTGCGTCCCGTGTCGATGTAGAAGTGGAAGGCGTTGCCGTTGCCCTCCAGGTTGCCCGTTACGCCGATATACAGCACGCCGCCTTCACAGCGCACAAAGAGCTGGTCCAGTTCGGAGCCATAGGCAACACCACCTGTATGGTCGCCGAAGCCAGTGTGGTTCGTCTGCGAGGCGAGCGCGGTGCCAAACTCGGACGGGATATTGCGTCCATCGATTGCCGGCTGTGCCATCCCGACGGCGCAAGCCAGCGCCAGACCCATCATCAGCGTTGTATGTCGCATCATCGTTGACCTCCTTTCCCCGCGTTGCACGGGCAATTCTATTATACCCCATCAGGTACACTCGATGCGGAGGTGAACCGACGATGCGATTGGCGATAGCGACTCTGGGCGCGATTCTGCTGGGCATCGGGCTGATGGGCATCGCCCAGCAAACCCAGCAGAAGCCTTACAAGCCCAAACCGGGCGAGACAGTCGTGAAGATGACCATCAAAGGCAAGGGCGACATCTATATCCGCCTCAATCTCAGGGAGGCGCCCAAAACCTGCGAGAACTTCCTGAAGCTGGTCAAGCAGAAGTTTTATGACGGCATCCGCTTCCACCGCGTGGTGCCGCGCTTCGTGGTGCAGGCGGGTGACCCCATCACGAAAGACCCGAATGTGTCGCTGGATGACCCGCGCGTCGGCACGGGCGGACCGGGCTACACCATCAAGTTCGAGCCGAACAACCTGAAGCACACACGCGGCGCAATCGGCATGGCACGCAAGCCCGACCCCGACAGCGCCGGCAGCCAGTTCTATATCTGCCTGGAGCCACAGCCCCAGCTGGACGGCAAGTATGTCATCTTCGGCGAAGTGGTGCAGGGCATGGAGGTGGTCGATCAGATTCAGCGCGGCGATGTGATCGAAAAAGCCGTCGTGCTGCAGGAAGCCCGACCGAAAGAACCCACCACCAGCCAGCCTGTGAACCCTGCGCCCAGACCGCAAATCAGAAAGCCATGATAGACGCCCCGCTCGCCCAGCAGGTGATTCAGGAGAGTGAGGCGATTCTGAGCGGTGATGCGCCCCTGCAGGAGCGCCTCCAGCAGCTGATGCAGCTCCTGCACGATCGCCTGCCTCACTATCACTGGGTCGGCATCTACTGGCTGGAAGGCGACACACTGACGCTGGGACCCTATGTGGGACCGCCGACAGAGCATGTGCGCATCCCCGTGGGGCGCGGGGTGTGCGGCACCGCCGTCGCCGAGAACGCGAACCAGATTGTGTACGATGTGCGCGAGCGCGAGAACTACCTCGCCTGCAATCTGGAGACGCGCTCCGAGATCGTGGTGCTGATCCGCGACCCCCACACAGGCGCGATTCGGGGTCAAATCGATGTGGACGGCACGGAAGTGGGCGCGTTCGACGAGAGCGACGAAGCCTTTCTGGAGACTATCGCCAGGCTGATTGCGCGCACGCAATAGGGGTCCGTTTTTGTGGTGGATGCGACCAAACTTTCGTGGGGAGGTGGTGCCTGATCGGTTGGGGCTGTGCCCGCTGCTGACGGGGCTGGCGGGCTGGCTGCTGTTTGCGCCGACGCACCTGCACTGGCTGCTGCCGCTGGGCTTCGGCGTGCTGGGCTTCATTGATGACCAGTGGGGTCAGCGCGCGCCGAAGGGTTTGCGCGGGCATCTGCGCTCGCTTCTGAAGGGGCATCCCACCACCGGGCTGCTCAAGCTCGTATTAAGCCCTCTGCTGGGAGTCGCAATTGTGGGGATCAGCACGCAGGCAGGCTGGCTCTCCCTGCAGGCTCTGCTAAGCGGCGGGCTGATCGCGCTCTGTGCGAACTTTTTCAACCTGCTCGATGTGCGTCCGGGTCGCGCGGGTGTGCTTTTTGTGCTGGGGGCGTTGCCGTGTGGGATCGCGCTGGCGGTGCGAGGTGATAGCGCCAGCGCGTGGATGCTGGCGAGCGTCGGCATCGGGCTGTTGATCGTGCTGCCCATCGATCGGGCGGGCAAAGGCATGCTGGGCGACACGGGCAGCAACTTAATCGGAGGCGTGCTGGGCGCCGCGCTGGTGGCACTGCTGCCGATGGGGGTTCAGCTTGCTCTGACCCTCTTCCTGCTCTGGTTCCACCTCTGGGCAGAACGCCATTCCCTCACCGAATGGCTGGAACGCCATCCCCTCCTGCGCCACCTGGATCGGCTGACAGGGGTACGATGAGGCTTGCTTATTGTTCAGGATGGGCGGCGCGGAGCAGGCGGTCGCGGATGGCGAGAGCCAGCTGCTCCGCAGGGGGCAGGGGGCACACGATTGCCGCCACGCCCTGCGACTCCAGCCAGCGGATGCCCGCAAAGAGCCGTTTCGCGAGCGTTTCCCAGTCGCCCCAGCTGCCCCACTCACAGGCAAGCACGCGCTCATCCGCTGGCAGCTGCCAGCCTGAAGGCGCCATCACGCCGACGCGCCCGTACTCATCGATCGCCGCCTGCACCGCCTGATAGAGTGCTTCAGGCTCTGGCGGCGCCAGGCACAGGGGCACGCGCGGCGCGTAGTGGCGCGGCGAGGTGCCCGGCGAGGGCAACGGCGCACCTTCGGGCAACGCCTCCTCCAGCAGGCGAACCGCGCCGATCAGTCGCTCAATCTCCTCCCGCGCGACGCCGCCCGGGCGCAGCATCGTGGGCGGCCGCGTGGTCAAATCCAGCACGGTTGATTCAACGCCGACGGGTGTGGGTCCCGCGTCCAGCACCAGCTCGATGCGCCCCTCCAAATCTGCCATCACATGGTCGGCGGTTGTGGGGCTGGGTCGCCCGAATCGGTTCGCGCTGGGGGCGGCAATCGGCACGCCGCTGGCTCGCAGGAGCGCCTGCGCCACCGGATGCGACGGGATGCGAATCGCGACGGTGGGGCGACCAGCAGTGACTATATCGGGCACGCATCCCGCTCTGGGCAACACCAGCGTGAGCGGTCCGGGCATCAGGTGTGCGGCGAGCCGTTCGGCGGCAGGGGGCAGCTCCGTCACCAGCGTCCGCATCTGCTCGAGGCTGATGACATGCACAATCAGCGGGTCCCAGGCGGGGCGACCTTTCGCTTCGAAGATTCGGCGCACAGCGTCAGGGTTCAGCGCGTCGGCGCCCAGCCCGTACACCGTCTCCGTCGGGAAGGCGACCAGCCCGCCTGCCCGAATCAGCGCGCCCGCCTGCTCAATCAGCGGGGCATCGTGCGCAGGATCGCCACTCAATCTCAGCCGTCGCGTCTCAATAGCCTGATAATACCCTCGCACGGACAAAAAAGAGTGGGACTCTTTCGAGTCCCACCAGAGGGAGGTTGGGTAACAAGGCTGTGCGGTCTGCTCTTGCCACGGTTGAGTGGCACCGCTATTATAACGCGATTTGACGGGCGATGGGACTGTAAAAAATACCAGATTTCGCCCTCTATTCGGGCGCTGATGGGTGTGATTCTGGGCGGGGCGCCCCAGGCTACGAATCTATCTGGACGCTGGTGGTCAGCACCTGCATGTCGGCGACGGCGATTTCGTCGGGCGGGTGAGAAAGCAGCACCCATCGCGCCTGCGTGCCAGGCGCAAGCGTGCCCAGCTCGGCGTCGCGCGTGGCGTATGCGCTCCCCACTGTGAAAAGGCGCAGGGCAGTAAGCGGGTCGAGCGCCTCATCGGGCAGCAGGCAGGTTCCGTCGCGGCTGGTGCGCGTGACGGCAGCCCGCCAGCCGAGGATAGGATCGCCCGGCACCACAGGCTGGTCCGAGCTGAAGGCGACGGCGATGCCGCGCTGCAGCCAGCTGCGGTAGGGCATCAGAACCTTCGCGCGCTCGCCCAGCGCGCGCAGGTAGGCGGCGGTGAGCCACCACAAAAATTCGGGCTGGGGCACAGCGACCACGCCCAGCGCCTGCATCTGGGCCAGCAGGTCGTCCGCCATCAGCATCGCATGTTCGATACGGTGGCGGTGGTCGGCTCGCGGCACAGCCTGCAACGCGCGCTGATAGCCCTGCAACACCAGCTCAATCGCGCGGTCGCCAATCGCATGGACGGCACACTGCCAGCCTGCACGATGCACCTTCAGAATGCGCTCCATCAGCTCGTCGGGTTCGTACATCAGCGTGCCTGTGGTGCCCGTGTCGGCATAGGGTTCGCGCACGGCAGCGGTGCGCGTGGTGAGTGCGCCGTCGGCGAAAAGTTTGATGGCGCCCCAGCGCAGGTCGGGATGCGGACCGGGCGGCTCGGGTGAGAAGCCGGTCGCCTCGCCTGCCTGTTCATGGCGGTCGAGCCAGCCAGCGTTCAGGGCGGCATCGTACAGGGGCATCAGCGTGAGGCGCACGGGCGCACCCTGCTCCAGCGCACGCGCATAGGCGTTGACCTCCTCCTGCAGGTCGAGCCAGCCCGTGCTGGCGTCGGACGCTGCCAGAATGCCCCGTCGCGCAAGGTCGTCCATCGCGCGTCGGGCAGCCGCCGCCAGTTCCGCGCCGGTGGGTTTGGGGATATGGCGCGACACGAGGCTCACTGCGCTCTCCAGCAGGATGCCGGTCGGCTCGCCGCGCTCATCCCGCACGATGATGCCGTCGGGGGGGTCAGGCGTCTCGCGCGTGATGCCCGCTATCGCCAGCGCACGGCTGTTCACCGCCGCGCCATGCTTGCTCACATGGTTGAGAAAGATGGGTCGCTCGCGGCTGACGGCATCCAGTTCGTGACGGGTCAGGTGGCGCCGCTCCTGAAGCAGGTTCTGGTCATAGGCGCGTCCCAGAATCCAGGGCGCGTCGGGGTTCTGCGCTGCCCATTCGCGCAGGCGCTGCTGGATTTCGGGGATAGAGGTGCAGCCGCGCAGGTCGGCTTTGCCCAGATCGATGCCAAGCGACAGCACATGGCAATGGCAGTCGTTGAAGGCGGGCACAATCGCGCCGCCATCCAGACGGACGCGCTTCGCCTGCGGGTAGCGGGCGCCCAGCTCCGCGCGCTCGCCGACCGCCACGACACGCCCATTCTGAACCACCATCGCCTCCGCAATCGGGACAGGCTCCCAGAAGGTGTAGATGGGCACTCCCTCAATAAGCTGCATGCGAACCCTCCTGTGCGATGGGCATCGGGTAGCGCAGGAGCGCGCTCACACCCTGTATCGCGCTCCGCCCCTCTGCCGACTGAACCGGCTCCACCTGGGCGCCCTGCTCCAGCGCCCGCTCGATAATCGTGTCCACAATATCGGGCATCTGCCAGATGAGTTCGGTGTCGGGCGGTGCTTCGTCGGCTGCGACGCCGAGCAGCCCCGACGGGTAGAACAGATAGCCTGGCGTGCTGTAGTCGGTGTCGTACAGGAGCGTGCGCACATTACCCCACTGCAGCGCCTGCAGTACGGCGTCCAGCCCCAGCGCCACGCGGTCGGGCGCGCTCTCCTGCAACGCCTGCACCAGCGCCTGCTCCTGCTCCCGATCCAGCTCCATGAGCCGATCCAGCACGCGCTCGTACAGTTCGTTGATGGGCGTTTTATCGCTGGCGGGAATGCGCCCCGCGTAGATGCGGCGCACATAATCGTGCAGATAATCAGGGAACGCGCTGGCGAGGTCGTCGGGCGCGGCAATCAGCAGGCGGTCAAATGGATGCGTGCGCCGAATCTCCAGAATCGTGCCTGCGATATGGCGCAGGTGCTGCTGCTGTTCGTGCAGTTTGAGCATCTGCACATTATGCTCGCCCATACCGTGAATGCCGCGCAGACCGCCCGGTGTGCGCACGGCATAGACGCCGGGCGGCAGCACCTCGCGCTCGCGCCGAAACCGAAACGATTCCACCTCACGGATGCCCTGCGTGTCCACCAGATAGAACATCGCGTCGCGGTGGTCGAACACGGCAAGCAGGTTCGTGCCGAAGTCGGTCTCCACCGCGATCAGGCGGCGCACATAGGGCGTGCGATCGACCACGAGCGTGTTGCGCTCCACATAGGGTAGCGGCACGGCTTCGAACAGCCCTTTCGCCGAGCAGACAAACGCCGCCATCCCGCGCACGGGCAACGAGTTCTGACCCAGCGTGTTGGACGGCTCCTCAAAGAACGCCTCCAGCTGCTTGAAGTCGTTCTCCACCGATTCACGCGCCGCCCGCTCCATCGGCTGGCCAGCCAGCCAGTGGCGCAGTTGATTGACCATCGTCTTGAGCCGAATGCGGTAGCCGGGCGGTCGCTCCGCACGCTCCTGCGGCAACAGAGTCAAATAAAGCGAGGTTACAAAGTATCTATCCGCCTGAAACTGCAGCAGTTGCTGATAGATGCGTCGCATGGGTCTCTCCTCCTCAGCTGCGGTTCATGCTCCGTCGAAAGGATACCCCAAGGCGGGACGAAGCACGATTTCGTCGCCCTGCAGTTCGACCTCTATCTGCCCCAGTCGCCACAGTTCCAGCATTGCCAGAAAGTAGACCAGCAGTTCCAGAACAGTTCTGGCAGGTTGGGCGACGGCTTCGAAGGGCTGGGGCGCGTTCGCGCGTTGCAGACGCTCCTGAATCGCCACCATGCAGGCGTGGATGGAGAAGTAGCGTCGTTCAGGGATGGCGTCGGGCATTGGCGTCCAGCGCTGGAGCAGGCGGCGCAGGGCGAGCCAGAGCTGGTCGGGCAGGGCGGCACCCCACTCTAACGGCAGCTCATACGCCGCCGGGTCCGGCGATTCGCCGCGAAAGAAGATTGGCGCCTGTGCCTGCTCGCGCCCCTGCAAAAAGGCGATCAGGGGCTGATACCGTTCGGGTAGGCTGATGGCGAGCGGTTCCAACTCCGCTTCAGGTTCGACGGGCGGCGGCGCGGGACTCAGCAGCCGTTCGGCTTTGCGCTCCATCAGGTTCGCCAGCACCGCCAGCGCGTCCGCCGCCTCGTCCAGATCGCCCACCGTGCGCCAGTAGTCATAGCACGCCTGCGCAATCGGCGCGAGCGCGACCTCCAGCACATCGAGCTTCTGCCGACGGATGAGCGTCAGCAGCCAGCCGAGCGTGCCCGCCCCCAGCGGCAGCTGCAGGGGCACGCGCGGCGGCGACCATTCCGGTTGACCAATCGCAAAGCGGCGCATCCGGGCGTATCATACCCGCTTAGCACCCGCTGCCGAAGTTCATCAACACCTCCAGCAGGTCGGCATCCTCCACCACGCCGTTGTGGTCAAGGTCCGCAGGCAGTTGCGAACCCGTTTGACCAAAGGTGAACAGAACCTGCATCAGGTCCTGGTCATTCACGCAGCCGTCGCGTGTCACATCCCCATGCAGGGGGCTGCGCTGTTCGGGTGTGAGCTGGGCAATCCAGCCCTCCACTTCGGGCGAGAGCTGCCCGGTGCCCGATAGCGCGACGGTGGGCTGAATCCAGCCGTCATGCACCATCGGGAGCGGTTTGACGCCCTGCCGCCCGTGCCGTCCGTAACGCCGGCGCCCGGGCTACCGTTCGCCAGCAGGATGGTTCCAGCCACCACAGCATCATGCGCATCGCCATCCCCGTTGGGATCGGGATCAACGATGCTCAGCACATTGGCGTGTTGACTGGTTACATAGGCATAGTAGCCGCCACCCAGCCTGGCGCCCCAGTTAACGCCGTGTGTCCCGCGCGGCGTGCCCAGAAAGGCGACCACCTCGTCGGTGCGGGTATCAATCACCGCCACATGATCCGCGCTCCCTGTGCGCGACCGCGGCACCGTGGTCAGCGACAGAACCGCGCACACGACGAACCGCTCGTCGGGGCTAACCGGGGTCTGGATCGGAACCTGCAGCGTGTGGAACAGGTCGAAGCCCGTCTGCCCATCGGGCGTCAGCGTCACGGGAATGTTCTTGAGCAGGCGCATGTGGTCCACATCGACCACCGTCACCATGCCGGAGACCACATTTGCCACATAGGCTTTGTGGACGCCGTTCACATGGCACTCGCCCACGGCAAGGGGCATCAGCAGCGCGGATCGGAGCGGGTCGCTGGGATCGAAGGTAAACTCGCGCAGCACAGCGCCGCTGAGCGTGTCGATAATGCTGATGGAGCCTGCCACGCCCAGCCCTTTAAAGACATTTGGCACGATCGTGCGCCGACCGTCGCCACAGGTCAGCCAGTGCCCATGCGGATGGTTCCTGCCCGCCCCGGTCGGGTCACTATCCATGATGCGCAGGCGCGTGCCACTATCCGCCACCTTGACCATGTTGTTCTCCGCGCTGAGCGGAATGACCAGCCAGCCACGTTGCGACGACCCGCGCGTGGGAATGGTGATTATATGGGTGGGCGCCTCTCCCACCGTGATCGATTCGAGAATCGTGCCAGTGGCGCGGTCGATCTTGTTAATCCATTTGCCGAACCAGTTCGAGTTGTAGATGGTGCTGAGCGTGAAATCCGCCCACATGTTGTGCGGGTTGTTCCACCTGCCGCCAGCGCGGCGCCCATCGATTTCGCGTTCCACGCGGAAGGTGGCAGCATCCACCACTGTGATGGTGCCAGGCTTGGGCACGCCCCGCTCATCCGTCTGGTTGGGCACACGCTCGAACTGGGTGTTAACCCAGACCTCACCGACGCCAGGGGTGGTCGGTCGGCGCTCTGCGGAGGCGTCGCGAATCTCCCACTTCGCTGCCTTCGCCTCGTCGGTCGGGGCGACCGTGGTCAATACCGCCAGCACCTCCAGTGCCGAAAGCGATTCCAGCCCGAGATGGCTCAAAAACGGGAGCGCCTGAGCCGACACAGGCGGAATGTTGCCCTGCGCGTCCCGAACCGCCACCACGCCGGTCATATAGGGGTGCACCTTGCACACGAACACATAGACGCCCGGCACATCGAACTCCACTGAGAGCTGACCGTTCTGAGGCTGATCCTGGTCCATCGCCACACGCGAGTTCGGTGGCTTGATAAGCAGGGTCACTGTGTGGCGGGTGTTGGTGCAGCAGTTGCTGATCACGAAGTCCACACGGTCGCCAGGGTTCACAATCGTCACAGGAGTGCCTGTCCGCTCACTGCGGAACCAGTTGCCCGGCTCATCGGTTAAGTGCATCACATCGGCGCTATCACTCCATCCGGGCGATGCGGTCAGCCAGAGCAGCGCCGCCAAACCAGCCAGTTTATGCATGGTGTCCCTCCTCTTCGCAGGGGGCTTACCCCTCTGGGGGAGAACGAATCGCGCGCCCGAAAGTTCCCCATGCCAGGGAGGGAACGAAACGGGTTGCTGGCTGCCGTGCTATCCCTGCACAATCGCGGCGGTGAGTTCCGCAGCCTCCGCTTCAGCTTCCTCCGTCTCGCGATACAGCTGTTCCAGGCTCAGGCGGCGGGCACGCGCCAGCCGATTCTCGCGCCGAATGTACTGCTCCATCGCGTAGTTGATGAACTCCTCTTTCTCCAGCCCGAACGGCATGTTCGGCTCGTACGGCTCGAAGGTCTCCTGCACCACGCCGAGCGCGTAGGGCAACAGCTCGTTCATCTTCGCCTGAATGGCGTTCCATACGGGGTCGCCATGCTCGGCGATCAGGCGCGAGAGCAGGTAGACGCCGAACGCGATATGGCGCGCCTCGTCCTGCATCATCTTGCCGATGCCCTGCACCAGACCGGGCATCCTCTGCTGACGCTTATAGACCGAGTAGAAGCCATAATAGCCCGTTTCTGCCAGCACGCCCTCCACAATCATGTTGTAGACCACCGACGCCTCCGCCTGCGCAATCGGCGAGGGATCCGTTAGCAGGCGAGCCATGGCTTGCGGCAGCGCCTCGTAGAAGATGGCGCGATAAGACGGCGTGTGATAGCGCGACAGGTCTTCGCCCTGCACGCCCGCCACCTCCGTCAGGAAGCGGTTCATGAACTCCACATGCTTGGCTTCCTCAAACAGGAACGAAGTGAGGAAAATCTCCTCTTCGAGGCGCTCTTCGCGGGCAATCACCTGAATGAGGGGCAGCAGGTCGAGCGTCACACTCTCCTCGCCCGCCTGAAAGAGCGCGATGAGGCGCAGGGTGGCGTCTTTCTGATCCTCGGTGAAGGTCTGCCAGTCGGCGCGATCCTGAGTCAGATCGATCGCCGCGGGGTCCCAGACACCCAGCTTTTTGGCTTTCTGGAACATCTTCATCGCGGGATGGTTGCGGTTCAACCCCCGCGCACTGGTGGTCAAAAAGTGCGTGTGCCTCATGCCTGAATTATACCTCCTACGCTGACGGAAGAGAGATCGGTCACCGGCAGGTCGACAGGCAGGCGTGGCTAACTCTCACTGCCGAAGTCGAATAGAACCAGCAGCAGGTCGGTCTCGTCGACCGCGCCGTCGAGGTTCACATCGGCAGCAGGGTCCGCGTCAGGTGCGCCGAGCGCGAGCAATACGCGCATCAGATCGCTCTCGCCCACAGCGCCATCGCCATCCACATCCGATAAATAGATCACAACGGGCAGTTCGCCCTCAATACAGCGTTCGGGCGGGGTATCGGGTGACCAGAGGAAGTTGCCGCAGTTGTAGGGCGAGCAGATGGGCGTGCGGTTGGGCGGGATCGTGCCCACACTCGCCGTGCCCAGAATCGGCGGACCCGCGTAGCCCAGGCCGCCGACCCTGCAGTTCAAGTCCACCTGCAGGGGCTGACCGCTGAGCCGAACGGCGTCGTTGTTCAGCACCTGTCGCCGCGCCCCCAGCGTCAGCGTGCTGCCCGACACCGTCACCTCCCGAATCTCATAGTGGAGGTGGGGACCGGTGGAGCTGCCCGTGCTGCCCAGCCGCGCAATCGGCTGACCCGCTGCCACCCGCGTGCCGTTGTCCGTCAGGAAATAGTTCAGATGAGCATAGATGGTCGCCAGATAGGTGTTGCTGGCGCCGCTGACGCTTACATCGCTCAGCACAATCACATAGTTGCCATAGCCTGTGCAGCCGCTCTGCGCACGGTTGTAGGCGCGTCCCGCGTGGGAGGCGACCAGCACCTCGTCGCAGTCCTGCAGCCAGCCGCTGGTGTAGGGGCAACTGGTTCGGGGCGACGCAGCGCGGTTGAAATCGACCGCGTTCAGCATGTTGCCGCCGCCGTGCCCGTCGTAGGTGGAGGGCGTCCAGTATTGACCCTGACGCCACGGCGCCACCAGATTCTGCAAAAACTGCTCCTCACTGCTGCGATAGACGGCACGCAGGCGCTCGCTCTGGCTCAGGTAGAGCGTGATGGTGCGACTGATGGTGTAGGGTGCGCCGTTGCGTTCCCACTGCACGAACAGGCTGCCGTCAGGCGCGGTCTCTGGCGCGGTGAGCGTTATCGAAGCGCCGCTCACATACATCAGCGTCGCGGGCGGGCTGATGGCGCCCGATGCGGGACTGCCCTGCAAATCGCGCGGGCTGACCGTGATGGCGACATCGCTCGCGCTCGATTCGAGGCTCAGGCTGTAAATCGGGCGCACATCGCCAATCTTCGTGAGGTAGACCCCGCTGAACAGGCGCGAATCGGCTGACCAGCCCACCTGACCCCCGTTCGAATCGTCCCAGCGAATCTTCCACCAGACCAGCCGATTGGCGGTGTCGATTACCACCTGATACGCCCAGCCCGTTGCGCCCGCAGACTTCTGCGTCAGAATGCCGTAGTTCAGCCCGGGACCGGTGCGCACATTCAGGGGGTTGCCATCGGGCGTGACCTGCACGGGGTACGCGCCCGAAGTGGTGATGTTCGGATAAATACCCGCGCCTGGCAGGGGCAGCAGCTGCTGACGGTTCAGCCGTCGCCCGGCAGACCAGCCGCGCTGCCCATTTGACCATTCAATCAGCCACCATGCGGTTCGGTCGCAGAGGTCGGGTGCAGTCAGCACAAGCCCATCGGCGCCAGCGGGCGGACCCACCTCGCGCACAGAGCCGCACGCACGCGCATGCACCCACAGCCGATGTCCGAGCAGCGTGATACCCACACGGTCGCCCAGCTGGATGCTCTGCGCCCATGCGAGGGTCAGCATCCCGCCTATCAGCAGCAGAAGCCCAACGCAATATCTGCCCGTCACCTTTCGCCCCATCGCTCCAGGTGAATTATACACAAATGCGCGGGCACGGAACGCACCCTACGAACATCCACTCCCGAAGTTGAACAGCACGATGAGCAGGTCTGTATCATCCACGATGCCATCGCCGTTCAGGTCTTCGGGCAGCCCCGTGCCTGACTGACCGAAGGCGAACAGCACGCGCAGGAGATCGCTATCGTCCACACAGCCGTCGCCGTCCACATCGCCTGCACAGCGGGCTGGCGGCTCAAAGCGCAAGCCGTCCACCCACAGGGTAAAGCCGTAGCCCCATGTGTCGGCATGGATTTCGATGGCGTTGATGTTGTCCAGCGACACTGTGCCCGATTGCGTGCGTTGCCAGATGGCATCCCCGCTCAACGGGATGACGAACTCCCGCCACTGCCCGATGGCGTCGTTCAGCACATCGGTGATTGGGCGCAGCTCGATGTAGCCCTCACCACTGTAAAGCCGAATCCATGGGGAACGCTCCTGAAAGCCGCCGTTGGGGTTAATCGCATAGCAATCAAGGCGGATGAACTGCACGCTGCGCAGATCCCAGCGAGCCAGCTGGTTGCCCGGGTAGCGGAGCCAGGTGTCGAACCCGCTGGTCGTCTCCAGGCGAATGGAGCTGCTGCCCACCCGTCGGCGCGTGGTGTCGTTGACCACCTGCGCGTTGCCCTCGATAGTGCCCGCTTTCCAGTCGGTGGCGTTGTTCTCGGTCAGCTCGGCAGGTGGACAGTGCTGAACCGGGCCGCCCAGGCGCAGTCGCCGCTCAAAGGTCGCCACATCGGTCTGACCCTGCCAGTACGCCACATTCACTTCGGGCAGATCGAGCCATGCGTAGTCGCTGAAGCCGTCATACTCCACCTTCATCAACAGCACGCCGTTCGTGCCCACCACATCGATGTAGCCGAAGGGATTGGGGCGCAGACAGTCGCCGTTATAGGCGCAGGGCGCAAGGGTGGGATCTATTGGCACATTCGGTAGGGTGTAGATGCCGTTCGCATCGGTGAAGCCTTGCGCCTTCACCTGTGGCGTGAGCACCTCGCCCAGCCCCGGACGCAGGCAACGCTGATAGACCGTGACCCGTGCATTCGCCAGCGGCTGACCATCCTGCCCGATAAAGCGCATCCGCACCGTCTGCGGCACCGAGTAGAGATACTGCCCGTAGTAGCCGTGCGCCTTGCCGTACCAGTGGCGCATCGCCAGCGCACTGTGCGCCGACAGGAACGGCGAGACCCCATTCATCAGGCACGCCACCGTGCGATACATCTGCCCGTTCACCTGATTATATGCGGGGTCTATATTCAGGCGATAGAGGTCGATCAGCCCCAGCTGATGCCCCATCTCGTGCAGCAGCCCATAATCGATATCGTCGGCAGGGCTGTAGTAGCCCGCCTGACGCAAATTGCCATCTCCCGCCCGAAAGCGGAACGGGAATATCGCAAAGTAAATCGTCTCGATATTCGGGTCGGGATCGCTGTCCAGCAGGGTGTCCAGCACCTCATAATGCACACGCTTGGGCGAGCCTGCCACCGCAAACATCGCGTTGAAGCGAGCCATATGATGCTGGAGCCAGTCCAGAAAATCGTTCGTGACGGCGCTGGGGTAGTTGCGGCTCTGCTCCCGAAAATCCTCTATATAAGAAGCATCCACATAGGTGAGAAAGCCCACCGACTTCGCATACACGGCGAGCGAGTTGTTCGCGGGGCGCGAATCGTTCACATCCAGCACGAAGCGAATCTCGTGGTCCCCATCGTCCCAGACGCGGTTGAGGCTGAAAGTGCGCTTCTGCCAGGGCGACAGCACAAGCGTGAGCGTCTCCTGATGGACCGGTGTGCCATCCACCAGCCAGCGGATGGTGACCACGCCGTTGAAGATGTTCGTGCCGCGATTGCGCACAGTGGCGGTATAGGTGACGGTGGAGCCGATAGTCGGCCAGCGCGGCGTGTTCGCATCCTGACCGCTACCCAGCCCTGTCGCGACGCTGAAAATGTAGGGACCGAACCCCGACGGCTCCGTGACTTCACGCACCTCATAGAGCGGGTCATAACGCGGGAAACGCGGCGTGCGTGCAATGCTCACCACCTGCAGGTCGGTCTCATCGTACGGCGTGCGCGGACCGATAGAGTTGACCTGCGTGGAGAGCGCACCGCTGGTCAACCGCACCGCGACCGCATAGTAATAGCTGGTTCCGTTGAGCGCGCTCGTGTCCACATAGCGGGTCTGCGTGCGATACGGGATCACCGCGATGGGCGTCATCCCCTCCACGCTGCTGAACGGCTGAGTTGAGCGATAGACCTCATACTGCTGGAAGGTGGGATAGCTCACCGCCTGCCAGTAGAGCGCAACCCTGTGATTGCCCGCAATCGCCATCTGATAGGTGGGCGGAAAGATGGGCAGATCAAAGCGCAAGCCATCAAGCCAGAAGCGGAACCCGCTGTCCCATGTGTCGGCATGAATCTCGATCCAGCGCACGCGGCTCAGGTCGGGATTGCCCACGCGCGTGGTGCGCCAGATTCCGTAATCGGTGAACGGCACACGCAACTCCTGCCACTGCCCTATCGCCTCGTTCAGCACATCATAGCGTGGCTGAATGCGCAGGTAGTCGCTGACCGTCGTGTAGAGAACAATAGTGGGCGAAAAGTTTTGAAAGCCAGGATTGGGATTTTCCGCATAGATCCAGAACGCCATCCCGCCGATGTTGCTGAAGTCCCAGCGGGCGTTGCGGTCGATGGGCGCGAAAAGCCAGGTGTCGAAGCCGCCATCAGTAGTAAACAGCAGCGATGCCCTGCCGACCCGCACCCGCGCGGTGCTATCCTGCACGCTGGCGGATGCAGCCTCCGCCCCAACGCCCCACCGATACGCGCTGAACTCGGTCAACTCATCTGGCGCGGGCACCGACTGCGCCAGACAGATGCCCACCGTGCATGCCGTCAGCCATAACAAACCCGAAACCTTGTGCATGTCAATCTCCCCGCAGCTATAGAATACCCCCGCCGACCACCGAAAGCCGTCGGGTACAATACCTGCTGGAGGCAATTATGGAGGTTCCGAGCGAACTGCGCTATTCCCGCACCGACGAGTGGGTGCGCGTGGAAGGAGATGAAGCCGTTATCGGCATCACCGATTACGCCCAGTCGGAGCTGGGCGATATCGTCTATCTGGAGCTGCCCGAAGTGGGACGCTACCTGCAACAGGAGGAGCCGTTCGGCGCCATCGAATCGGTGAAGGCTGCCTCCGACCTCTACGCACCCATCGAAGGCGAAGTGGTGGCGGTCAATAACGCCCTGCAAGCCGCCCTGGAGACCATCAACGAGGACCCGTACGGCAGGGGCTGGCTCATCCGCATCCGCATGAAAGACCCTTCGCAACTGGACACCCTGCTGTCCGCCGAAGAGTACCGACGCTTCCGCAACATTGAAGATTAGCTATGCGATACATCCCTCATACCGAGAACGATGTGCGGCAGATGCTGGAGGTGATCGGTGTCGGTTCGATTCGCGAGCTGTTCGCCGATATTCCCGATTCGCTCTATATCGAGCAGCCGCTTGCAGTGCCGCCCGCGCTGGACGAACACGCGCTGTTTCGCCGTCTGAGCGCGTTAGCTGCCCGGAACGCCAGCACCGACCGCTATCTGAGCTTTCTGGGCGCAGGCGCGTATGACCATTTCATCCCCGCCGTTGTGGGCGCGATTATCAGTCGGGGCGAGTTCCTCACCGCCTACACGCCCTATCAGCCCGAAGCGAGCCAGGGACTGCTGCAGAGCATCTTCGAGTTCCAGACGATGGTCTGCGAGCTGACCGGCATGGAGGTGGCGAACGCCTCGATGTACGACGCCGCGACTGCCTTAGCCGAATCGGCGCTGATGGCGTGCCATCTCACGGGTCGCTCGCGTGTGGCGGTCTCACAGGCGGTTCACCCCCACTATCGGCAGGTGCTGCGCACCTACCTGTGGACGAACAGCCGCGAGCTGATCGAGCTGCCGCTCGCGGACGGCATCACCAGCGCGGCGGCGTTGCAGGCAGCGGTCGACGAATCGACCGCCTGCGTGATTGTGCAGTATCCCAACTTTTTCGGGCTGATTGAGCCGCTGGCGCCAGTGGCGGCGCAGGCGCATCAGATGGGCGCACTCGCGATTGCCTGCGTCGACCCGATTGCGCTGGGCGTGCTGAAACCGCCCGGCGATTACGACATGGACATCGTGGTGGGCGAAGGGCAGTCGCTGGGCAACCCGATGGGCTACGGCGGTCCGATGCTGGGGCTATTCGCGTGCAAGCAGTCCTATGTGCGGCGCATCCCGGGGCGAATCGTGGGGCAGACCACCGATGTGGAGGGACGACGCGGCTTCGTGATGACCCTGCGCACGCGCGAACAGGACATTCGCCGCGAGAAGGCGACCTCCAACATCTGCACGAACGAGGCGCTGTGCGCGCTCGCCAGCACGGTGTTCATGGCAGCGCTGGGCAAGTCGGGCTTCCGCGCACTGGCTGAAACCTGCACGCAGAAAGCGCACTACGCCGCCGGGCAACTGACACGAATTGCGGGCGTGCGCCTGCGCTTCCCGAACACGCCCTTCTTCAAGGAGTTCGTGCTGGAGCTGCCGCGCCACGCCCGCGAAGTGTGCGAGCAACTGCTATCGCAACACATCATCGCAGGGCTACCACTGGGCGACTACTACCCCGATATGCCGAACGCGCTGCTGGTGTGCGTCACGGAGACCCGCACGCGCGACGAGATCGACCAGTTCGCAGAAGCGCTGGCAATCGCGCTGAAGTGAGGGTATGCCTCGCAGGAGAGCCACTGCGGGCGACGAATCGCTCCTTTCTGATGACGCGGGAGCAGGCACAGGCACGCATCGAAGAGCTGCGACGGCTGATCGAGTACCACAACTATCGCTACTATGTCCTCGATCAGCCCGAAATTTCCGATGAGGAGTATGACCGTCTCTTCCGGGAGCTGGTGGAGCTGGAGGCGCAGTTCCCGGAGCTGATCACGCCCGATTCGCCCACCCAGCGCGTGGGCGCACCGCCGCTGGAGGCGTTCCCCGAACACACTCACCGCGAGCCGATGCTCAGCCTCGATAACGCCTTCAGCGAGGAGGAGCTGCGCGAGTTCGATCGGCGCATCAAGCGGTTTCTTGATCTGCCCGCCGATGCCCTGCTGGAGTACACCTGCGAACTCAAAATCGACGGGCTGGCGGTCTCCCTCACCTATGAGAACGGGATGCTGACCGTCGGCGCGACGCGGGGCGACGGCTATCGCGGCGAGGACATCACGCCCAACATCCGCACGATTCGGCAGGTGCCCCTCCGCCTGCGCACGGGAGACGACCTGTTCAGCGCGCCGCCCGCCGTTGTGGAGGTGCGCGGCGAGGTCTATCTGAGCTATCAAGAGTTTGAGCGCATCAATCGTGAGCGTGAGCAAGCGGGCGAGCCGCTGTTCGCCAACCCGCGCAACGCCGCCGCTGGCAGCCTCCGCCAGCTCGATTCGCGCATCACCGCCCGCCGCCACCTGAAAATCTGGACCTACGGCATCGGCTACTGCGAGGGCGCTGAGTTCCGCACCCACTGGGAGGTGCTGCAACAGCTCAAAGCGTGGGGCTTTCCCGTCAACCCTCACTCGCGGCTGGTCAGGGGCATCGATGCCGTGCTGGAGTTCTGTCACGAGTGGAGCCATCGCCGCGCCGAACTGGACTATGCGACCGACGGCGTGGTCATCAAGCTTAACGAGATCGCTCTCCAGCGGCAGCTGGGCAGCACCGCGCGCGCACCCCGCTGGGCAATCGCTTACAAATATCCCGCCGCGCAGGCAACCACGTGCATCCTCGAAGTGCGCTGGCAGGTCGGACGCACAGGCGTGCTGACACCCGTCGCCATCATGGAACCCGTGCCGGTGGGCGGCGTGACGGTCTCCCGTGCCACCCTGCACAACATCGACTATATCCGCCAGAAGGACATCCGTTTGGGCGACAGGGTGATTATCCAGCGTGCGGGCGAGGTTATCCCTGAAGTGGTTGCTGTCGTGGAAGAGGCACGCACGGGTCAGGAACAGCCCATCGAGCCGCCGGTGAGCTGCCCCGTGTGCGGCGCGAAGGTGGAGCGCGTGGAAGACGAGGCTGCCCTGCGCTGTATCAACCTCGCCTGCCCCGCCCAGATTGTGGAGCGCATCCGCCACTTCACCAGCCGGCATGCCATGAACATCGAAGGCGTCGGCGACAAGTGGGTGCAACGCCTGTTCGAACTGGGCTTCATTCGCGACCCCGCCGACCTCTACTATCTCCACCAGCACAGAGGCGACCTCATCATGCTGGAGCGCAGCGGCGAGAAGCTCGTCACCAACATCCTGAACGCCATCGAGAAGAGCAAACAGGCGGGGCTGGCACGGCTCATCTTCGCGCTGGGCATCCGTCAGGTGGGCGAACATGCCGCGCGACTGTTAGCCGACCATTTCGGCAGCCTCGACGCCCTCATGAACGCCACCGAAGAGGAACTGATGGCGATCCCGGGCATCGGTCCCGAAACGGCGCGTGAGGTGGTGGAGTTCTTCGCCCGACCGGAAAACCGTCAGGTGATTGAAAAGCTTCGCGCAGCAGGTGTGGTGATGGAAGCACAGCCTGTTCAACCCCCTCTTCTCCCCACCGGGGAGAGGGTTGGAGTGCGGGGTCAGCCCTTCGCGGGTCTCACCTTTGTGTTCACGGGCGAGCTGGAGCGCTTCACACGCGAGCAAGCCGAGGAGCTGGTGCGCGCGCTGGGCGCACGGGCAACCTCCAGCGTCAGCCGCGCCACCACCTATGTGGTCGCCGGTCCAGGCGCGGGCAGTAAACTCCAGCGCGCCCTTGAGCTGGGCATCCCCGTCCTGAACGAGGAGCAGTTCCTGCAACTGCTGCGCGAGGCAGGCGTGGAGGTCTGACCTGCGCCCCGTTCAGCTGTAATCGCGGATGAGACCGATCACCTTGCCGATAATGCGCACTTCGTCGGCGCGGGCGTGGATGGGCGCATAGGCGGGATTCGCCGACTCCAGACGAATCCCATCACGCTCCACATAGAACCGCTTGATGGTCGCCTCCTCGCCAATCAGCACCGCCACCAGCTCGCCATTATAGGCGGTCTGCTGCGGCTTGATAATCACCAGATCGTTGGGCAGGATATGCTCGCCCACCATACTGTCGCCCCTGACCCGCAGCACGAAAGCGTTCTCCAGATTGCGCACCAGACTGGCGGGCACAGGGATGAAGTCTTCGATGTTTTGCTGGGCTAAGATGGGCGTGCCAGCGGCGATGGTGCCAAGCAGGGGTAAATAGCGCACAGGCTCCCGATGCGGCTGATAGTCGGGATGCACGATACGGATGGAGCGCGCCTGACTGCTGCGGATGATGTAGCCTTTACGCTGAAGCGCATCCAGCAACAACGCCACACCCCGCAGGCTCTTGACCGCGCCGACCTGCTGCTGAATCTCCCGCAGCGTCGGCGGATAGCCATGCTCCTGCGTGTAGCGCACGATAAACTCCAGAACTGCTCTTTGCGACTGTGTTAAACCCTTCGCCATCGGCTACAACCTCCTGTTTTTATCGCTTCTGGGTTGGGTTCCCCCAATCTGGGGGAACCACATTAACGACACTCTACTCCGCTCGGAACAGCAGATGGAGCGGTGGCTCCGAATCGCATGGATATTTTACTCCACATTTGTCTACCCCCATCGGTCGCGTCGACACCAACTGTGACGGCGTGGTGGATGATGCCGACCTGCTCGTGGTGCTGTTCAACTTCGGCAGCGGGTGTTAATCCTGCGTGGGAGCCGGCATACATGTCGGCTCCCCCTACGGGGCATAGCGCCCCTGTCATGCCTGCCCATGAAGCTCTTATCCTATTGGCAGCAGCCGCCCCGGCTGGTAGCCCGCGATGAGCGCTGCTCTGGCGCTTTCACTGGCGCAAGCGCGCCACCTGCCCTGCGAACCGCTTCCTCCAGCTCGGTGTAGCGCACTCGCGCATCACGCTTGAAGGTGATCAGGAGCGTGTTCTTCTCCCTGTCGACCTTCTCCACTCCGTCGATCCTGGCGAGCGCCTCTGCGACTTTGCGGGCGTCGCCCTTCTGAAGGCTCAGTGTAAGACAGGCAGAGAAGGGGTTCCTGCCGAGATGTGGAGTCGCTGCCACTGTAAGCACCACACGCGAGACAGGAATGACCGCCTCATCGTACCGCACGATCACGGTAGCTGTCTGCAGATCGGCTTTTGCCTCCAGCACGCCCTCTGCCTGACGGAGACCCTTGACGACATCCGCACTGCAGCCTTCACAGCGCATGCCGTTCACCCTCAGAACCACCACGCGCACATCGGGACCGGGCTGAGTCAGTAGCCCAATAAGCGCGATTCCAAGCAATCCAGCGACCGCAGATCCAATTGGAAGCATCGGCTTCATCTTCATCAACCTCCTATCCCATAAGCTCGCCCTGTACAACAAGGCGGCACCGTTAGATACACAAACCACCCACACACCGTGTGTGGGCGCAACTTACTGACAGCACGGATGAGGCTGCAACTCCACCGTTGTGTTCGGCTGGGAGATTGGTCCCATCTTTGCCGGGAAACCCGCCTGCTGCAGCGCGGTGTGGAGCGCTGGAGGCTGTATCTGCCTGGGATCATAGCGGACAAGCACCTGGCGCTTAGCGATGTCAACATCCACCTGATGCACACCAGGAACGGTTCGTAGCCGCTGAGTTATGAGTGCGGCACAGGATTGACACGCGATTCGGTCTACCCGAAATGTCACGGTTTGCAGCGAGGTGGATGCAGCCGCCGGTACCGATGCCTGCGCAGCGTGCCGCAAAAGAAGCGGCGGCGCCAGCAAGGAGAACAAAACCCACAGGGTGATCAGCCATAGCACCGCCTTCTGGAAGCGTTTCGTGGTGGAAGTGGGCACGGCACAACAATCGGCAGGCGCCCGTTGCGGACGATAGGTGAAGTAGAACGCCATGCCCAGAAACGCGAAGGTCAAGCCAATCAGATAGGGGCGAAACGGCTCCAGAGCAGTGCCCAGCCCCAGTGCACCTGCGCTTGCGCCACTCAGTAAAAGCGGGATCCAGCAGCAGGCAGACGAGAGACCCGCTGCAAGCAGCGCCCCTGCATACGCGATTATGGTTCGCATCATCATCCCTCCAGTCACGGTTTATTCAGCGCAACAGGATAGCTTGCTGACATCCTTGCGGAATGCCAGCGCCGCTATTTTGATCGACTCCGACAGGGTGGGATAGACGAAGAGCGTGTCGATCAAATCGTCCAGGGTCATGCGGGCGCGAAGTGCCAGCGCCGCGATATGGATGATCTCCGCCGCATTGGGCGCCAGCATCGAAACGCCCAGCAAGCGGTCGGTGCCCTGCTCCACCACCATCTTGATCAGCCCGCGCGTATCGCGAACGGCGGCGGCGCGCGGTACCTGCTCCATCGAAACGACACGACACTGACAGCGGTAGCCGCGCTGAACCGCCTCAGCATCGGTCAAACCCACCATCGCGATCTGTGGATCGGTGAACACGGCGCGCGGAATCACCGTGTAGTCCATCGGCTGCGACGCGCCGCCAAAGGCGTTGCGGGCAACCAGGGCGCCCGCATGGGCACCAACCGGCGTCGCCATCTGACCATCGATCACATCGCCCGCTGCCCAGATGTGGGGCACATTCGTGCGCAAATAGTCATCCACTCTGATGAACCCCTGCGCACTGGTCTCAACACCTGCCGCCTTCAGATTGAGCTGATCGGTGTTCGGGCGTCGACCAACCGCAACGAGCAGGCGGCACGCCTCAAAGCGCCCCTTGGTGGTGTGCAGGATCACCCCGCGCGGCGACCGCTCCACACGCTCCACCTGTGTGCCCGTCTGAATCGCGATGCCCTCTTCACTCAGCAGATGCTGAAGGCTCAGGCTGATCTCCGGCTCATAGTTCGGGATAACCCGATCCAGCATCTCGATGATGGTGACCTGACTGCCCAGCCGCGCGAACATCTGCCCCAATTCGAGCGCAATGAAGCCGCCGCCAATAATTGCCAGGCTCGGTGGCAGCTCCGTCAGCCTGACGGGTTCGTCAGCGTCCAGCAAATCGCTGGTGAGCGCATCCACCTCGTTCAAACCCGGTATGGGGGGCAGCATGGGGCGCGAGCCAGTTGCAATCAGAATCTGCTCCACTTCCACAGGCTCACCGTCCACCTCAACTGTGTGCGGGTCCACAAACTGCGCATGCCCTTTCCAGACGCGCATATGTGCGCTCTCATCGGCGATGCTGAGATACTTCTTCTGGCGCAGTTCACGCACGATTTCGTCCTTCTGGGCGATCAGCTCACGGAAGTCAACGCGCTCCTGACGGGTGTAAATGCCCGCAAAGCGGAGGTGTCCCGCCAGATGCCACAGGTGCGCCGCCTCGATCAGGTTCTTGCTGGGCACACAGCCCCGATTCACACAGGTACCCCCAATCGTGCGCTCCTCCACCATCAGCACCCGCTTGCCATACTCCGATGCCTTGATGGCTGCCGCGAACGCCGTCGAGCCGGAACCGAGTATCAGAAAGTCCACTTTTGACATCATGCCTTTTCGCCTCCTGCAGAAGGGGACAACCGCTCCACCAGCAGGCGAATCGTTCCCTCCAGATGCCTGTTGCGCAGATAGTAGCAGGCGAACTTGCCCTCCTTACGCACTTTCACCAGACCCGATAGCGATAGAATCCGCAGGTGGTAGGAGATGGCAGGTGGGGAGCTATCCAGCAGGGTCGCCAGCTTGCACACACAGAGCGGCTGCTGAGTCAGCGCGTACAGAATGCGCAGGCGCACAGGGTCCGCCATCGCCTTCAACAGTAACGCGGCGCCCTCAAAGGTCTCGTCCGACGGCATCTGGCGAGCAACGCGCTGCACCCGCGTCGGATCCTCGTTATAAGCCTCACACACAATCTCTTCAATCGGTCGCCTTCGGCTCATCGATTCTTCTCCTCCAAACGATTGTACGAATGCTTAATCGTTTTGGTTCCATCGAAAAGGGGCAATTCCCCTGCTGGATTTGCTGGATTCAGGCTTGATCGCTGTGCTTTTTCAGACCCAGCCCCACTCTTTCAACACATCCCACACCGGCGGCTGGCTCCAGAGCCACTCCACCCGCAGCCAGAAACCCTCCAGCACGCGGCTGGAGTAGACCCCTGAAGAACCCGCAAAAGCAATCTGATAGGTGCCGTCCTCGCCCATCTGCGCAAACTCTGCCTGCCTGCGCTCCGGGTCAATAATCCAGTATTCGGGCACGCCTGCCGCTTCGTAAGAGTAGAACTTCTCACCCCGATCGATATTCCGACTCTCTTTGCTGACAATCTCCACCACCAGATCGGGCGCTCCATCAAAATAGGTGCGCTGGAGGCGGTCTAAATGTTCGGGCAGGATGACAATCAGGTCGGGTTCGCGCACCTCCTGCTCGCCGTCGGGCAAGGTCAGCCTCACAGCGAAGGGCGGATGATACACCACACCGCCAGACCTGTGCCGCTCCACCCAGTGCTTCACAATTGTCACCAGAAAGCTATTGCAGTCCTGATGCATTTTTGAGACTGGCATCTTTATCCTCACTTTGTTGCCGACCAGCTCGGCGTGGATATCTTCCTGCTCCCAGTTAAGAAACTCCTCCACGCTCATCTCAGCAGGAATAGCCTCAACAGGTGTTCTCATTATATCACCCACCTTCGTGATACCCTCCAGCACACCTACTCCATCGGCTGACGCAAAACGCCCATAAACAAAATCACACCTGTCGGCTCATGACGCAATACATACACAAACGGACGGTCCGCACGAAACACTGGCTCCATTACCGTATCCCGTGTCAATATCACTATCGTCGCAGCAGCCGCTTCGGTACCCTCCTCATCAACCTTAATCTTCGCCTTCTGACGCACAAAATCAATCGAGTCCGCGTCCCCGACATAAACCTTTGTAAACCCAAGCGGACCAAACGCCGCCCGAATGCCTAACTGCTGTAAAATCCCGTTCAACCAATACTCGCTCTCTATGACAAAACGCGGTACCTCCACACGCAGGGCTGTTGGACGCAACTGCTCCAGCCACTGCGCCCAGCGACCTGCTTTCAGGGAGGCTACCAGATGCCCCACCGAATGCCCTTCCCTGGGCAAAAGCAGGTACATCCGCACCGTATTGCCCTGATAAGGCAGCGCAACAATCTCCACTTCCTCCCCCTGCCAGTAAGGAATCGCCTCAAACCGTTGCACCATCGGATAAAACCGAACCACCCGCCCCGTCTCCGTGCGAAATTCCGCCTGCACCTTCGAGCGCTCGAACGCCCGCTCAAACAGCCCCTTGAAGTACACGCAGTTGACCCCGGCAAAAGTAGCTTGCCTCAGGTCCATAGGTCTCACAAGCTCTTTAATCATTCCGAAGGTGTGCTGGTGTACCCACGCGTTGATTTTCTTTGCTGTGCCGATCACATCCCTCCTAAAATGAACCCGATGCGCCTCCGCTTTGTAGAACTGCGTTGCTGCCTGGGCAAAATCGGGATGTAAAACGCCCATAGCCGTATCGTACCAGATAGAGTTTGCCACATGCAGGCGCAACGACTTCTCATCGGCAGGAAGCCTCTGCATCAGCGTCTCGCAGTAGCGGTTCACTGCGTCCACCGCCACCCCTTTGCCGTAGCCCAGCGTTTCCGCAATCTCGTCGTAGACCTGCCCCTCAGCTCCGTTGAGCATCAGGCTGAACAACATCTGCACGCCGAAGGGGGAGCAGACAAGGTTCTGGTCAGGTTTGGAACTGTCCATAATTTCCTGAAACAGCTGGAAAGCGAACTGAGAATTGCCCTCCAGGAAAGCAGCCTGGCTGGCGTCCAGCGGGGCGGATGAACCGCCCTGTTGTTGCTCGGTGCCGTTGCGGCAGCCGCTGAACAGCATCGCACTTGCCAGCAGCACAAGCCCAAAAGCTCGCATCTTCCCGCCTCCACCGCAATTATACCTTATGACAAAGGGCAGTTGCTATATCATAGCAGGTGGGCGCACTAATCATGCTGGAAGCTTATGCTATGGGGCTTTAGGGAAGGAGATGGTCTTTCCGCCGTTGCCATTCCTATCGGCTATAATCGATGGTGTGAGGGAGGCGGTATGCAGATTCTGCGCACGATTGAGGAAGTTCGGGACTGGGTTCGGGCGAGGCGGGCAGAAGGGCGCGCCATCCACTTCGTGCCCACGATGGGCTACTTCCATGAGGGGCATCTGAGCCTGATGCGCCGCGCGAAAGCCGATAACGGCGCGGTCATCATCAGCATCTTCGTGAACCCTCTGCAGTTCGGACCCCATGAGGACTATGAGCGCTACCCGCGCGATTTCGAGCGCGACCGCCATATGGCGGAATCGGTGGGCGTGGACGCCCTCTTTTACCCCGAAGTGCGCGAGATGTACCCGCCCGGCTTCCAGACGGAGGTGCGGGTGAAACAGCTCTCGCAACCCCTGTGTGGACGCTCGCGCCCGGGGCACTTCGAAGGCGTCGCGACCGTCGTGCTGAAGCTCTTCAATATCGTCACGCCTGACCGCGCCTACTTCGGCGAGAAAGATTATCAACAGTTGCGGGTCATTCAGCAGATGGTGCGCGACCTGAACCTGCCCATCGAGATTGTGCCGTGCCCGATTGTGCGCGAAGCGGATGGGCTGGCGATGTCCTCACGCAATGTGTATCTCTCGCCCGGAGAGCGTCAGGCAGCGACGGTGCTGTACCGCAGCCTGCTATGGGCGCGGGAGCAGGTGCAGGCGGGTGAGCAGGATGCCCTGCGCATCCAGCGCGGCGTGTACGCGATGCTCGCGGCGGAGCCGCTGGCGCGAATCGACTATGTGGAGCTGGTGGACGCCGAAACGCTGGAGCCAGTGAGCCGCATCGAGCGTCCGACCCTGCTCGCGCTGGCGGTCTACTTCGGCAGCGCCCGCCTGATCGACAACACCGTCCTGACCCCGCCCGACTAATACCAGCCGCACAGGTCCACGCCGCGCTCGCGCGCGATCTGCTGGGCTTTTTCGTAGCCGGCGTGCGCATGGCGCATAATGGCGGTGCCCGGGTCGTTCGTCAGCACGCGCTCGATGCGCCATGCGGCTTCGTCGGAGCCGTCGGCAACGCACACCTGACCCGCGTGCAGGGAATAACCCATGCCGACGCCCCCACCGTGATGGAAGCTGACCCACGCCGCGCCTGATACCGCGTTCAGCGCGAAATTGAGCAGGGGCCAGTCGGCAATCGCGTCGGAGCCGTCCAGCATCGCCTCCGTCTCACGATAGGGGCTGGCGACGCTGCCACCGTCCAGATGGTCGCGCCCGATCACTATCGGCGCCTGCAGCTCGCCCCGACGCACCATGTCGTTGAAGAGCAGTCCCGCCTTATCGCGCTCGCCATAGCCCAGCCAGCAGATGCGCGCGGGCAGACCCTGAAACCTGAACTTTTTGGTGCCGCGCGTGAGCCAGCGGCGCAGACCCTCATCCTCGGGAAACAGCTTCAGGATTGCCTCATCGGTTCGATAAATGTCCTGCGGCTCGCCCGAGAGCGCGACCCAGCGGAACGGACCGCGCCCCTCGCAGAACTGGTCGCGAATGAAGGCGGGCACGAAACCGGGATAGCTGAAGGCGTCGGCGAAACCGCCCTCCTTCGCGAACGCCCGCAGGTTGTTGCCATAGTCAAACGCAATGGCGCCCGCGCGCTGCATCTGCACAATCGCCTCGCAGTGGAGCGCCATCGACTCCAGCGCCCGCCGCCGCACCCCTTCAGGATCGGTACGACGCAGGTACTCCAGGTCCTCACCCGGCTTCAGCAGGGGCACATAGCCGTAGAGCGGATCGTGCGCGCTGGTCTGGTCGGTCACCAGATCGGGAATGAAGCCGCGCCTGACCATGCGGGGCAAAATATCGGCGGCATTACCAAGCAGCCCGATGGAGAGCGGCTCGCCCCTCCGCTTCGCTTCCTCTGCCATGCGCAGGGCATCGTCCAGATTGTCCGTCCATGTATCCAGATAGCCGGTCTCCAGTCGCCGCTGGATGCGCTGCGGGTCGACCTCCACGATGATGGCGACGCCCTCGTTGAGCGTGACGGCTAACGGCTGTGCGCCGCCCATCCCGCCCAGCCCTGCCGTGACGGTGATGGTGCCTTTGAGCGTGCCGCCGAAATGCTTGCGGGCAGCGGCGAGGAAGGTCTCATAAGTGCCCTGCAGGATGCCCTGCGTGCCGATGTAAATCCAGCTCCCCGCTGTCATCTGCCCGTACATTATCAAGCCTGCCCGCTCCAGCTCGTCGAACACCTCCCATGTCGCCCATCGGGGCACGAGGTTCGAGTTCGCGAGAATAACGCGGGGCGCCAGCGGGTGCGTTTTGAACACGCCGACTGCCCGACCCGACTGAACCAGCAGGGTCTCGTCGTTTTCGAGGCGCTCCAGCACGGCGAGGATTCGCTCCACATCGTCCCAGCTGCGCGCGGCTTTGCCCCGCCCACCATACACAATCAGCTCTTCGGGCTTCTCCGCCACTTCGGGGTCAAGATTATTGAGCAGCATGCGCCTGGCGGCTTCCTGAATCCAGCCCTTAGCGGTTCGGTGCGACCCGCGCGGCGCGCGCACCACCCTGTGTTCAAGGGTTCTCATCGTTGCTGACCTCCTTCGCGCTCGCAGCGATTATACCTGACAAATCTCACGGGTCGGAACCAGATAATCTTCCGGCGTAGAGTTCTTCCCGACCCACGCGGCATGCCAAGGTTCACATCGCATAAAAGCATTGCCACTCTCAATACACACTCACGGATGCCAGCCTCAGATCACCCACACAAAAAACTCCCCACCCACATTCAGCAACCTCACCCTATTCCACAACACCAGCGTCACCCACACCCCTTGACTGCGCTGTCTCTGATAGGGTATAGTAGAAATGCCATTGGGGCAAAGCCGTGCATGCACCTTGACAATTGGGCGAAGGGGCGATTTGAGTTCAGAGGCGTGCTTCTGAGCGGGTGGATGTTCGCACCCGCCTGTGCAGGGATTGCATTTGTAGCCTACCTGTGAGGGATTGAAACAGCTGGTCCCAGAGGGCGTCGATTCGCGCCTTCACTTCAGGCGACATGCGAATCACCTCGGGCCACTCGCGCTGGAAGCCCTCCTCTCTCCATTTGCGCGTGGCATCAAATCCGATTTTGCTGCCGAATCCGACAGCAGGGCTGGCATGATCCAGCACATCCACCGGACCCCTGACGAGGCACATATCGCGTTCGGGGTCCACATTCGCGCCCCAGCGCCACAGCACCTCGCCCAGATCATGCACATTCACATCCTCGTCGAACACCACGATGAACTTGCTGAACATCAGCTGCCCCAGCCCCCACAGCGCGTGCATCACCTTGAAGGCGTGCCCCGGATAGCGTTTGCGGATGCTCACAAAGCAGAAGTTATGAAAGACGCCTTCAACGGGCAGGTTCATGTCCACAATCTCTGGCAGGGTGAGGCGAATAAGCGGCAGAAAGATTCGCTCGATGGCTTTGCCAATCCAGCCGTCCTCCATCGGCGGCACGCCTACAATCGTGGCAGGGTACACAGGGTTCATCCGATGGGTAATCGCGCTCACATGGAACACGGGGTAGTAATCGGGCAGGCTGTAGTAGCCTGTGTGGTCGCCAAAGGGTCCTTCCAGACAGCGTTCACCAGGCTGAATCGTGCCCTCGATCACGATCTCGGCGTTTGCGGGCACAAGCAGGTCGACGGTGCGGGCGGGCACCAGCTCGACAGGCTTTTTGCGCAGGAAGCCCGCAAACATCAGCTCATCGATGCCGGGCGGCAGGGGTGCAACCGCGCTGAAGATGAGCGCGGGATCGCCGCCCAGCGCCACCGCCACCTGAATGGGACGGCTGTGCGTCTCGGCGTTTTGATAGTGCGCGGCGCCGCCCTTGTGAATCTGCCAGTGCATCGCGGTCGTGCACCGATCGAGCACCTGAATGCGGTACATGCCCACATTCCGCTTGCCTGTGTTCGGGTCATGGGTGAACACCAGTGGCAGCGTGATGTACCGACCGCCGTCGCCCGGCCAGCAGTGCAGGATGGGCAGCTCGAACAGATCGACCGCATCACCCGTTTTGACCACCTCCTGGCAGATGCCCTCCCTGACGGTGATGGGTGGCACGCTGCGGGCGACCTGCAGCAGTTTGCCAAGCTGCGGCAACAGTTGCGGCAGCGCCTGCAGCTTGCCCATCAGCCCGCCGCTAAGGGTGGGCAGCTCCGGCTGGAGCAGTTGCTCAATCTCGCGGGCAATCTGCTCGTAGTCATCGACGCCGAGCGCGAGGCTCATCCGCCGCCGTGAACCGAGCGTGTTGATGGCGATCGGGATATCGGAGCCTTTCGGGCGCTCTATCAGCAAGGCGGGACCGCCCTGCTTCATCACGCGGTCCGCGACCTCCGTGACCTCCAGATAGGGGTCTAACGGATAATGAATACGGCACAGCTCGTTCTCCTGCTCCAGACGCAGCAGAAACTCCTGAAAGTCGCGATATGCCATCGCTCCACTATCTCCCGCGCAACAACCCCGAACCCCACAGCACCGCCAGCGTGGAGAGGGCGGAGGTGACCTGCCCGTAGTCGAGGCGTTTGGTCTCGGCGATATAGACGACATCGCCTTCGCGGATGGGCGGGTTCGCGCTTGCGTCGCCCCGCTTCAGAAAACGCAGATAGGGGATTTCAAGCCGCTTGACCTCGCCGTTTTCGAGGCGCAGCACATAGACGCGCGAGGTCAGCGCACGGGCGGTGGTGCCACCTGCCAGCCCAATCGCGTCCGACAGCAGCAGCGGCTTGCCTTCCGGAATGAGATAGTAGCCTGGTCGGGCAACCTGACCCACAATCGCGAACCGACTGAGATTGGTCGGGATGACCAGCAGGTCGCCATCCTGCAGGCGCACATTCTGCTCGATACGCCCCTCCACGATCGCGGCATACAGGTCGACGGGAATGAAGCTGCCTTTGCGGTCGATGAAGGCGCGGCGCAGGCTGGCGTTTTCGGGATGATAGCCCTGCGCGGCGGCGACCGCCTGCACCACACCGCTGCCCATCTCCAGATCGTAAAAGCCCGGCGCGTTCACCTGCCCGCTCACATAGACGCGGACGGTCTGCTGCTGCTGGACGCTGATTTTGTCGCCGGGTCGCAAGGGAATATTGGCGGCGGGGTCGCCCCGATGATAGAGCGCCACGAGGTCTAACGGGATGGTCTGCTCGCCGCGCATGAGGAACGCAACCGCGCGTTCCGGCAGAATCTTGAGACCTTCAGCGGCGGCAATCGCTTCGAACACGCGCCAGCCAGGTTGAATGGGATAGGCACCGGGCTTGCCAACCTGACCTTCCACAAACACGAGCTGGGGACGCGCCTGCTTGAGCGACACCGACACCACTGGCTCGCGCAATCGCTGGCGCAACGCAGCGCGCAGCTGCTCCTC
The DNA here is from genome assembly GCA_037445735.1 of Armatimonadota bacterium. Lineage (GTDB taxonomy): Bacteria > Armatimonadota > Fimbriimonadia > Fimbriimonadales > GBS-DC > HRBIN15. The sequence continues at coordinate 35,815 of JBBIJY010000021.1, forward strand.
CAGCTGCTGCAGGGTCAGCCCGCGCACGCGAATGGCGCCCGCGCCGTGAAACAGCACGCGCCCATCAGGTGGCACCTCATACTCGCCACTGAACTCCGGATGACGCACAACCACCACCGAAATCACATCGCCTGTGTCGAGGGTGTAGGTCTCGTTCTGGCGCAGGGATGCCATGCTGGTGTGCCAGAGGGTCAGTATCAGCCCGATGCAGCAGAGGGCTCGTGTCATGCGCGCGCCTCCTCCTGAACCAGAATAGCTCCGACGACCTGCGGTTGCAGGTTCTGCAACATCAGCAGTTGCTGGTCGTCCAGTTCGTGGTCGCGGGGCACGATCAGCAGCAGGCGCTGGGACTCGCTGGGGTATGCCCGCTCCGCCTCGCGCACCTGCAGCAGCCCGTTGGTGGCAGCGGGCAGCTCCGCATTGCTTGCGGGAAGGGACGATTGCCCTGTACCACCTGCTTTCTCGGGTGCACTGTGGGAGACGGAGAGGGCTGACCGGGTCATTTCCGTCAGGGCGCGGGTGATGTGCGCGGTGGCAGGCGTGTCAGCCAGTGGCAGGGCGATCGCCGTCTGCCACTGCTCGCCGCCACCTGCCGCGCGCAGGCTCCAGAGCAACATCTGCAGATGCTGACTATTGAGCTGAGACGGTTTGACCTCCGCCAGCACGGGCACACCCAGCAATCGCTCCACATCCCAGCGCGTGCGCAGGCGCCGCTCGTTCCACGCCCGAACGAATGCCAGCATCAGTCCCACCATCAAGCCGAGCGCGGCAGCGAGCGTGGTGGTCAGCACGGGGCGCGGGAACGCGGGCACATCAGGCAGATAAGCAGGCTCCAGCAAGATAGGCGACACACGCCCGATCAGCTGCTGCGCCCGCGCCTGCTCATAGGCTTTGATCTTCTCGGTCCAGAGCGTCTGGGCGACCTCCTGCTGGCGCCGAATCGCGCCATATTCTGCCATGAGGGCAGGCACGCGGCGGAACTGGCGCTCTAACTGCGCCTGCTCGCCCTGCAGATAGCGAATCAGCCCATCGGTCGCCTCACGCTCCGCTTCCGTTAGCAGCAGCGCCTGCAACATCTGCTGATACACAGGGTTCACCGATTCCTGGCGCGTGAGCAATTTAAATTCGCCCTGAACCGCGTTCTGCAGCAGGCGTGCCCGCTCGCGCTGTGCCTGCTCAATCTGAATCTCCAGCGCGCGGGCCTCTGGCGAATCGGGCTGGTACTCGCTGCGCTCAATCTGCAGTTCGGCGATTTTCTTGTTGAGTTCCTGCACTTCGGGCGGGATGGCGATTGTGCGGCTCAGCTCCATCGAGAAGGGCTGGCGGGCTAACTGCGCGCGCAGCTCGGCGATCTGACGGGTGAGCGCACGCTGTTTGCCCTGTTGCTCACGCAACTGAGCCAGCAAATCCATATATTTCTCCATGCCTTTCGCCAGCTCCTGATCGGGCGCCACGAGCCGCTTCTGCTCCAGAAAGCGCACCAGCCGCTCATCCAGCTCGCGCAGACGCTGCTCCTGCGCCTCGATTTCGCGCGAAAGGCGAGCCAGCAGGTTGCTGGGGTTCTGGTCGTACAGTTCACGCACGAAGCGGAGATATTCCTCCGCCCAGGTGCTGGCGAGGCGGGCGGCTCTGGAGGGCGTCTCGTCGGAGGCGGTGATTTCGATAACTGTCGAGTTGCGAACCGCCTGCGTGCGGAATCGGCGGCTGAACTGCCGATAGGGTTCCTCGTAGCCCAGTCGCTTCTGCACACGCTCCAGCACGGAGCGCGATTCCAGCACCTGCCGCTGCGTTTCGATGTCGGGATTGCCGCCACCCAGAATCATTGTTAGCCCGCCGAGACTGGGCATCGCGGTGGGCGCATCGATGAGCAGCTGTGCGGAGGCGTCATAGCGTTTGGGCGCGAACAGCACAATCCCCAGCCCCAGCAGAATGCCCAGCGCCAAGCCGCCTGCTATCCAGCGCCACTGGCAACGCAGCGCATGGGCCAGCCATGGCAGGGCAATCGTGGTCTCACGCTCTACCCAGCTTCCCTCCTGCATGATCGTCGCGTTTGCATTATACCTGCAGGGTTGCTAAAAGCCCGCCGCCATCCCTTCGGTGCGCGGGTCGGAGCCGGCGTACCATGCGTCACGCACGCGCTGGATGACCTGCGCCGCGCTGGGGTGCGTGCCGTGCTCATTTACCTGCACGCTATGCCCGCGCCGGCGCAACTCCTCCACGATGGCGTTCGACGGCTCGCGCTCGGTGGCGGGCACTTCAATGCTGAGCGTGCCAGGCGATGGCTCCGTGCTTTGAGCGGGCTGCCACGCCCAGCGCGGCTGTTCAATCGCGCTCTGCGGGTCGCGCTCAAAATCGATCAGCTGCGAAATCACCTGCAGGTTCGTCTGCACCTGAATGTCGCCGCCAGGCGTGCCGCCCACAAAGGCGAGCGTGCCCCGGCGCGTGATGAGATAGGCGTTCAGCGTGTGAATCGGGCGCTTGCCCGGTTGCAGATAGTTCGGGCTTTGCGGGTTCAGGCTGAAGCCCCGCATGCGGTTGTTCAGCAGGATGCCTGTGCCCTCGATCACCACGCCGCAGCCGAACGGGTGGTAAACGCTCTGAATGAAGGAGATGGCGTTGCCCTCTTTGTCGGCGATGCAGAAATAGGTGGTGTTGGTCTCGCGCAGGGCGCCCGGCTGCGGGATCGCCTGCGCGCGAGCCGATTGAATCGCCTCCCGCCGACTGGCAATGAACTCTGGCGAGAGCAGCTCCGCGGTTCGGTCGGGCACAACGCGCGGGTCGCCCAGGTAGCGCCAGCGGTCAGCAAACGCGCACTTGATGGCTTCCACCATCCAGTGAATGCGGTCGGCGGGCGCCATCTCGCGCAGGTTGACCCCATCCAGAATCGCCAGCGCCTCTGCCAGGATAATCCCCTGCGACACGGGCGGCTGGGCGTGCACCGTATAGCCGCGATAGCTGACCTTCAGCGGCTCGCGCAGCTCCGACGCATGCGACGCCAGATCCTCCAGTTCGAACCAGCCTCCCTGCTGACGGCAGAACTCGACGATTCGGCGGGCGATGTCGCCTTTGTAGAAGGCGTCGCGCCCGCCCTCGGCAATCTGTTGCAGGGTACGGGCGAGGTCGGGACAGCGCACGCACTCGCCCGCGCGCGGCGGCTGGCTCTGATGGAGCAGCGCACTAATAATGGGGCGCAGCTCACGACTGCGTGCCGCGTTGCGCCAGATAGCTTCCTTGCGCGGGCTGATGGGATAGCCCTCGCGCGCGTACTCAATCGCAGGTTCAAGCAGGCGGGCAAAAGGCAGCTTACCATAAAGCGCGTGCAGGCGTGCCCAGGCGTCCACCAGACCGGGCACGGTGGCGGCGCTGATACCGCGCAGGGGAATGCCACCGGGAAATCGCTCCGGCTTGCCCGCGGCGGGCGCAGCGCCCGAACCGTTCAGTGCGAGTGTCTGCCGACGCTCCGCATCGTACAGCACCACGAACGCATCGCCGCCCAGATGGCTCGCCCACGGCTCCACCACACACAGCACCGCCGAGGTGGCGATTGCCGCATCCACACAGCTGCCACCCGAGCGCAGGATGTGCAGCCCCGCGCTGACCGCCAGCGGCTGCGACGACGCCACAATGCCCTTTTCAGCCACCACCACACTGCGTGAGAGCATGGCTTCGCCCGATGGTGGTCGCGCACCGGCTGTTGTCGTGCCCCTCCGCGGCGTCTGACCGACCCACCGCTCCGACCGGGATGACTCCGGCACACGGGAGACCGACTTACCGTTGCTCCCTTCCGGGCCTGGCGGGGTTCACCGATCCCTCGTTGCGAAGGTCCCGATCATCCACACGGCGGTCTGCCAGCGTTTCGCACAGGGGACACGCCGCGAGCCGGGATTCAGCCCTGCTATGGCGGATTGCAGGTACAGGGAACCGCCAGCTCCCCGCTTAGCGCGACCACCAGCAAAAGTGTACCCGCTCAGCAGGCTATCCCTGCACCGGCACTGGCACGCCGCCCGCCTTCGCCGATTGCCACGCCGCCTCCGTGAAGGCAATCACCTTCAGCCCATCTTCAGGCTTCGACTGCACCTCCTCGCGCCCCAGGATGGCGTTCACGAAGTTAATCACCGGCTGTGAGCCTTCGGGCAGGTTCTCCGGGCGATAACGATTGCCGTTCGCGTCGCAAATCTCCAGCTGGTCCTGACGAATGAGATAGGTCGCCTCACTGCCCACGATGGTGATCTCCTCGTGCCAGCCGACGGTGGTGCTACCAATAATCGACAGGTTGCCAATCGCGCCGCTGGCGTACTCAAACGCCAGCGCGGAGTTGATATCGACGGGCACATCGAAATACTGCATATATGCGCTCACCTTTGTCGCTGGCGCGTCCACAATCCAGAGCAGGAAATCGACCAGATGGCTGCCCGTGTCGTTGAGCTGACCGCCGCCTGAAAGGGCGGGGTCCTGACGCCATGTGCCGCGCGTCATGCGATACCAGCGTTGCAGGTTAATCGCCTGCACGAAGTGGAGGTCGCCAATCTCGCCGCGCCGAATGCCCTCATACACATAGCGATAGATGGGAATGTAGTGGCGCTGATAGGCGACCAGCCCCACCTTGCCCGTCTCCTTGAAGCGCTTCACCAGAATGCGCGCATGCTCGCTGGTGCAGACCATCGGCTTCTCGATCATCACATGCAAGCCCCTATCCAGCGCGTCCATCGCCTGCTGAAAGTGCAGGGTGTGCGGGGTAACAATCAGCACGCCGTCCAGCTCCACCTGATCGAGCATGGCGCGATAGTCGTCGAAGAAGGGCACCTCCTGCAGGTTCGGGAACCGCTCCAGCGTGCGGGCGCGCTGCTCCTCGCTCGGCTCCGCAATCGCAACAACCGATGCCTCCGAAACGCCCTGAAGCACATTCAGGTGGTGGCGTGCCATGCCACCACAGCCGATCAGACCCAATCGTACCTGACTCATAACGCTCTCCTCCTTCGTCTCATCCAAACCCCTTTCGACAGCGGAACCGCATTCCCTGTTCTGTTCGGCAGGAAGTTCGCCTGCAGGGGCGAACTGAAGGCGTCAGGATGAAGGAGGAATTGATTGAGAGTCGCGTGCTGTATCGGGGGCGCGTGGTGACCCTTCGCCTCGATACGGTGCGCCTGCCCAACGGCACGATTGCCCAGCGAGAGATTGTGGAGCACCGGGGCGCGGTGGCGATTGTGCCGCTTATGGATGCCGACACCGTGCTGCTCATTCGCCAGTATCGGCAGGCGGTCGGTGAAACCCTGCTCGAAATCCCCGCCGGCACGCTGGAGCCAGAGGAACCACCTGACCGCTGTGCCGAACGCGAACTGGAAGAAGAAACGGGCTACCGCGCGGGCAATCTGCGCCACCTGTTCAGCCAGTACCTGGCGCCCGGCTACTCGCAGGAGGTTCTGCATGTCTACTTAGCCGAGCAACTCACGCGCACCCGCCAGCAAACCGACGCCGACGAAATCGTGGAACTGGCGCCTGTGCCGCTCCAGCAGATTGAGCCGATGATTCTGAAAGGCGAAATTAAGGACGCCAAAACCATCGCGGGACTGCTGATGATGCTGAGGCTGATGAAGCGATGAAAAAGCTGAGCGAGATTCGCGCCCGAATCGACGAGATCGATGCGCAGCTGCTAACGCTGCTGAACGAGCGTGCCCGCTGTGCGCTGGAGATTGGCGCACTCAAACGCAACGCGAACAAGCCCTACTTCACGCCCGAACGCGAGCAGAGCATCTATCGCCGCCTGCAGAAGCTCAACACGGGTCCGCTCAGCCCTGAACAGCTGATGGCAATCTTCCGGGAGATTATCTCGGTGGCGCGCGCGCTCGAAAAATCGCTCACGGTGGCGTTCTGGGGACCCGAGGGCACCTTTAGCCATCTGGCGGCGGTGCAGTGCTTCGGGCGCTCGGCGCAGTTCCTGGCAGTGGAGAGCATTCCCGATGTGTTCGCAGAGGTGGAGAAGTCGCACGCCGACTATGGCGTGGTGCCCGTGGAGAACTCGCTGGCGGGCGTCGTGCCCGAAACGCTGGACACCTTCCCCCACACCAATGTGCGAATCTGCATGGAACTCTATGTGCCGATTGTGCATCATCTGCTGTCGCGCTGTCGGCGGCTGGAGTCGGTTCAGCGGGTGTACGCGGGACCCCAGCCGCTCCAGCAGTGCCGCCGCTGGCTCCGCATGCACCTGCCCACTGCGGAGCTGATTGAGGTCTCTCCGACGGTCAAAGCCGCCCAACGCGCGCTGGACGACCCGCGCGGCGCCGCGATTGGCAACGCGCTCACCGCCGAGCTGCTGGACATCCCCATCCTGTGCGAGCATATTGAAGACAACCCGCATAACCGCACGCGCTTTCTGGTGATTGGCTATAATGAGCCTGCGCCCACTGGCAGGGACAAGACCTCCCTGCTGTTCACGCTGCGCAATCGTCCGGGCGAACTCTATCACGCGCTGGGCGCTTTCGAGCGCAACGGCGTCAATATGACCATGATCGAATCGCGCCCGAACCCGCGCGGCACCTTCGAGTACCTCTTTTTCGTGGACATTCAGGGGCACTATCGGGACGAGGCGGTTCAGCGCGCCCTGCGCGAGCTGGAAACCTGCGCCCTGGAGGTGGTGCTGCTCGGTTCCTACCCCGCCGCCGAGTAGCAGACTTATCCCTGCAAACGACCAAGCATCTGCTCTATCGCGGATTTCAGAGCAGGAATATCTTGCTGAATCGTATCCCAAACAATATCTGTGTCAATATCGAAATAGCCGTGTACCAGAATATTGCGCATACCAATAATCTGGCTCCATGGTACTTCGGGGGCAAGGGCGCGAACATCCTCGGGCAACGCACGCGCCGCCTCACCGATAATCCGCAGGTGGTACAAAAACCAAACCTGGAGCATCTCATCTTGCTCAAAAGACTTTCGGTTGACACCTTTGTAGCGTTCGATAGCATCAATCGCTTGTAAAATATCCTGCAATCGCTCCTTAACATCTCTCATAAAGGGATTGCCTCTTTCAATACGCGATCACGGATTCGGGTCTTAAGCCCTTTCGGGGTCACCACATCCACGCGGCGGTTCAGCAGAGCCTCCAGCTCCAGCTGAAGACCGCCGAGGTCAAGAAGGGTTCGTCCAGGCTCAAGTTCCACCAGCAGATCAATATCGCTGGCTTCATCGGCTTCGTTGCGTGCGATGGAACCAAAGAGGCGCACATTGCGCGCCCCATATTTGGCACAGATTCGCAAAATCTCGGCTCGCTTCGCTCGCAGCTGTTCGCGGAGCGAGGCGGCTTTATTCCTGGACGCAATCGCTGAATGTCCCATAGACTTAACGCTACCCATGATACCCTTTCCAGCGTGGTTTGACAAAGCAGAGAGCTACCGCCCTTCCACATACGCTTTCAGCCCGCGTACGATGGCGTCGGCAATTGCGTCCTGAAACTGCGGGTCCAGCAGCTTTTTGCGGTCGTACCAGTGGTTCAGGAAGCCGACCTCAATCAGCACGGCAGGCATCTGGCTGGTGCGCAGCACGGCTAACCCGCTCTGATAGAGGGTGGTGTCGGAGCGCACGCCTTTGGAGGGTAGCCCGCTGACCCTGACAATCTCGTTCAGAATCGCCTGCCCCAGCGCACGGCTGTCCGCATCATCGCGATGGTAGTAGATGGTGGTGCCCGACGCGGAGTTCGGACGGGCATTCGAATCGCAGTGGATGCTGATGAAGAAGTGCGCGCCCGCCTGATTCGCCATCGCGGTGCGCTCATAAAGCCCAATATGGGCATCTTCGGCGCGGGTCATAATCACGCTTGCGCCCTGACGCGCCAGCCGCTCGGCGACTTTCAGCCCTATTGCCAGCGTGATCTCCTTCTCGTAGATGGTGCGCTTGCCTTCGGTGAAGCGGGCGCCAGGGCGATGACCGCCGTGACCAGGATCAATCACGATAATCTTCTGGCGCAGGCTTCCCCCAGCGCCACGCGGCATGCGCAGGTTCACGGTGAGCTGATTCTTGCCCGTGAGCAGGTTCACACCGACCGCCCGTGTCAGCTCCAGCACGAGGCGCACCATGCCGTTGCCCAGCGGCGCCGCGCGCATCGCCCGCACCAGCAACCGCTCGTCATCAATCGCCTGCTCGACGGCTTCGGACAGCACGCCGGGCACATCCAGCACAATTCGGATGGGGTTCTCCAGAAACATCAGGCGCGGGCGCGTGCCCTCCGGGATAGAGAGACGAATCTGCACGCCATCTCGACTGCGCTCCAGCGCGGGCAGGGTGAACACGCTAACAGGTGGTTGAGGCGGCGGCTGAGCAATCTGCACGGGCTGATCGCGCAACGCGAGCGTCCATTCGGCGGCAGTCCCTTCCAGACGCAGGCTGATGGGTGCATCGGTTTCCAGCACCACGCGCGTGGTCTGCGGGTCGAACTGCCCGATGCGCACGGCTTTCACGCGCGGGTGTGAGCCTTCGGGCGTGGGTGGTTCATCGGGGATGCGGCAACCGATGAGATCGATCACCACGCGCGGCGGATCGGTCAGCGTGAAGGCTTTCCAGAGAACAGGCAGGCTCGTGCGCAGATGGATGCCGCTGGAATCGGCGCTGAGCTGAACTGCCTGCAGCCCTGCCAGCACCGTCAGAGTGCGCTGTTCAGCGTCCCAGCGGGTGAAGCCGCCCAGCGCCTGCACCAGCCGACGCAGGGGCACGCACGGCAACGCAACCGTGTCATATTCCGCAGGCTCGAACGATTGGAGCTCGATCGGCACGAGCGGTCGCACTTCGACGGATTGATCGGAGTTGCCGGGCGTTTCCGATAGGTTCGGCTCCAGCACTTCAGGCGGGATACCCACCGCCTGCAGGTGCATCACGGGCAGCCACAGCTCCTGCCCGTCCCAGAGGGGTGGCGGCTGCAGCGAGAGGGTCTCGCCGCGCACGCGCAAGTTCGCTGGCTGAAGGTCGGCGCCCCAGCCTGCCACTATCAGCAACCACAATCCCATCCACAGCCTGCGCATGTCCCAAGCCCCATTCATGGCGGCTCAATGGCGGCTTGAGTGTACCCCTCAAGCCACACCCTATACTTTACCCTTTCTGCAACGGCGCTGGGCATGCGGAATGGGAGGCGGCATCGGGTATACTGATGGGGCTGGAGGGGAGTAGCGCCTGCTTCAGCAGCAGGGATGGGCATCGTCAGGACGCTGCCTCGGCAGCCGGTGCCTATCATGAAACAGCGAGACCTCCATCGCTCTGGTGCAGGGCGGTGGAGGTCTCGCCTTTTATATGGGAGGCATGGATGGAAACGACGGCGGTCTTCTGGGCAATCTTTGGCGTGGTGGTCGGCACCTGTATTGCGATCGATCTGTTCGTGTTTCACCGTCGGGCGCACGAGGTGCGCTTCCGTGAAGCACTGGCGTGGGCGATTACCTGGGTCACGCTCGCGGGGCTGTTCAATCTGGGCATCTACTTCTGGCACGGCAAGCAGCGAGCGGTGGAGTTCCTTGCAGCCTATCTGGTGGAGCTGTCGCTGAGCGTGGATAACCTGTTCGTGTTTCTGGTGATTTTCACCTACTTTCGGGTGCCAGCCGCTTATCAGCATCGGGTGCTGTTCTGGGGCGTGATTGGCGCACTGGTGATGCGTGCGATCTTTATCATGACGGGGCTGACCCTGCTGAACCTCTTTCACTGGATGGTGTATGTGTTCGGGGCGATTCTGATCCTCACAGGGTTGCGGCTGGTGCTGAAGCCGTCGGAGGAGGTGGAGATCGAACGCAATCTGGTCCTGCGCATCGCCCGCCGCCTGATACCTGTTACGCCCGACTATCGCGGGCAGCACTTTTTTGTGCGCTGGCACGGGCGCATCGCCGCCACCCCGCTGTTCATCACGCTGCTGATGGTGGAAAGCACCGATCTCATGTTCGCCATCGACTCGGTGCCCGCTGCGCTGGCGATTTCGCAGGATCCGTTCGTGGTGTACACCTCCAACGCGCTGGCGGTGCTGGGATTGCGCTCGTTTTTCTTCGTGCTATCGGGCTTCATGAGCGCGCTCTCCTACCTGCATTACGGCTTGTCGCTGATTCTGGCGTTTATCGGTGTAAAGATGATACTGTCGCCGTTTTACAAGATTCCGACGGGCTGGTCACTAACGGTGATTGCGAGTGTGTTGCTGGTCACGGTTCTGCTATCGCTGCTGTTCCCGCCCAAAACGCCTGTGGAGGAGACCAGCGAACCATAAGCGGGCTTCTACCAGCGCACGCGCTCCAGCAGGGGGTTATCGCAAGGGGCGCGACCCTCTTTGGCGAGCGGAACCCATTCGCCATCGATTTCCACACGCACTACATCGGCGGTGAAGTCGGTGTTGGTACCCTCCAGACTGCTGTTGTTGAAGAAGGCGGAGCCAACGCCGTAAATATCGACGGGCGCGCCCCGCGCTTCGAATTCGCGAATGCGTCGCTCGTTGAACCCGCCTGTCGCCACGATTTTGATCTGGCGGCACCACTCGGCAGCCCGTGCGCGCCACTCAGCGGGCAAGCCCCACGATTGCCACGCGCTATCGAGCGCCTCGCGCAGCGCGACAATCAGGCGCGGATTGACCCCATACAGGTCGGGCGAATCGGGCAGATGCTGAAGGCTGCGATCGCGCAGCTCGGCAGCGGTATCGGGGCGAACGCCATAGAGTGTGTAGCGACGGGCGCTCTCCGCATCGCCCCGATCCATCGCCTGCCGATAACGCTCAAAAAAGGCGCGGGCAACCGACAGGGCAGTGTTCACGCAATCGTTATCGAAGTCGACCAGCGCAATGCGGGGCACTTCGGGCGGCAGGATGCGGGCAAACTGCAGCATCAGCTCCACCGTGTCGCCCAGGAAGGTGGCAATCATCGCGTGGGCGACCGTGCCGCTGGCGCGACCGCCCCATAACGACGCCTGCGCCGACGTGGACACTATCGCAGGCACCTGCTTGCCCGTGTCATGGTTGTAGCGCTGGACACCGATGTAGTACGCATAGCCGTCGATGGCTTGCGTGGCGGGCAGGTCGAAGCGGGCAGGGAAGAAGAGAATTGGCTTGCCTCCTGCCGCTTCCATCAGGCGGTAGGTGTTGGTCGCGATTCGGCTGGCGCGGGTCAACACGCCCAGCGTGGGCGTCTCCAGAATCGCGAAGTCGCGATAGCGCCCGCGCACGCGCAGAACAGGCGAAACCTGCAGCGGGTCGCCCTCATAGGGCACCCGATCGCCGTCCTGAACAGCCTCCACCTCCAGCTGATGCGCTGTGTGGATGAAGCCGCCGCTCTCGTCCCAGTAGCCTGTACACTGCTGGAGGATGGCAAGCGCGATGTCGACGCCCGCCACAACGGTGAAGGGTTTGCGCCGCGGGAACCACTGCATCTCCACGCGCTGGTCGCCTGTGGGCACGGGTGGGGTGGGCGAGCGACCCAGCGATTCCAGACGGTGTGAACGCCCGCTGAAGCGATAGCCCTCGCGCGCGAGCGTGGTCAAAATGTGCGCCCCGTTCCAGAAATAGCGGTCGGAATAGTCGCCGCGGCGCAGTCCATCCCAGTCCAGATTGAGTTCCCCTGCCTGCAACCGCCTGCCATCAAAGCGTGCCATTTAAGTGAGATTGTACCTGCTGTCGCACAATCCCCTACCTCCTTCCGGGCGAAGGGGGCAAGGGGTTTACTCTACCGCCCTCACACTCATCGGGCGAACAGGAACATCGCCGGGCGTCGCGAATCGCTTCGGTGGAGGGAGAAACGATGCATGTTGGCATTTTGACGGCTCCGTTTGGGCGCGAGCCGCTGGAGATGGTGTTCCAGTTCGCGGCGCAACACGGCTTCCGCACGCTGGAGCTGGCGTGTGGCTACGGGCATCCGCACCTTGACCTTGAGAAGCCCGATACCGACACCCTCCAGCGATTGATGGAGCGCTACAATGTGGGGCTATCGGCAATCGCCTTCTACACGAACAATACCCATCCCGACCCGCAGGAGCGCAGGCGCAATAATGAGGGCGTGCGCCGCGCCATCGATATCGCCCACTCGCTCGGAATCGGCATCGTCTGCACGCTGGCGGGGCATCCCGTGCCCGGCAAAAGCAAAATGCAGACTATCGAGGAAGATTGCGTCGCCGTGTTCACGCCCCTGGTGGAGTACGCGGGGGAAAAGGGGGTGCAGATCGCGCTCGAAAACTGGTTCGCCACCAACATTCAGGCGCTCGATCACTGGCAGCGGCTGTTCGAGGTGGTGCCCCATCCCAACTTCGGACTGAACTTCGACCCGTCGCACCTGCTGTGGCAGCAGATCGATTACATTAACGCCGTCTATCTGTTCGGCTCGCGCATCTTCCACACGCACGCCAAGGACACCGAGATTATGCGTCAGCGGCTGGAATATGTGGGCAATCAGGGCAGTGGCTGGTGGCGCTATGTGATTCCCGGGCTGGGCGCGGTGCGCTGGGGCGAGTATATTGGCGCGCTGCGGCGCGTCGGCTACAACGGCGTGTTATCCATCGAACACGAAGACAGCGCGCTCGGACGCGAGGAGGGCTTCCTCATCGGCAAACGCTATCTGGAGCAGTTCATCGCGTAGTGTAGCGGATGGGGTTCGTAAAAGAGAGCGGATAGGTGTTCGGGTAAAGCGCGAGGAACCGCTCGCCCTTAACCAGCAGGATGAGCCAGCCGCTGGGCGCGGGCAGCTTCACCTCCAGCATGCGCTTGAAGTTCAGCGGCGCATTCGCAGGCTGATCGAGCGCGACCTCCTGCACCACTGTGCCGTTCACAATCACCTGCAGCGTGTTCACCCGCACCCACGAGGGCGCCCGCACCTCCACATTCAGGCGGATGGTGCTGCCGCTCAGGGGAATGGTCTCGCCAATACGGTAGGTGCGTCGCGGGTTCGCAGGGTCAGCGGCGGTAAAGCTCAACACCGCGCCGCCACACACCACCACATCGCCCTTCCGCATCGCGGCGGTCAGTGCAGCGGGCGTCACCCGACGCGGCTCACGATGACCGAAGTAAATATAGGTGCGCGGGAAGCCCGGCTCCAGCCGATAGGCGTGATGGCTGTCGGTGTTGCCCACAGCCAGATAGCGCTTACCCTGATTCAGAAAGTAAAACCAGTCCTGCATCACCTGCTGCGCCGTGACCACATCGGTGCCGTTCAGCACTTCGATGGCGTCAAAGGCATCGGCGAACTCGTTGGGCTTGCTCATCGCGCCTGTTTTTGGATCGAGCCCCACATAGGCGAAGTAGCCCATGCCCACCGAGCGCGGATGGTTCACCTGCACGATCACATCGCCCTCGTAGTTGCGTCGTGCAGCTTCAAAAATCTGCGCCGCGTTCAGGTCGTACCAGACCACCGCGCCATTATTGGGCAGGTCGGGATCGTAGCGTTGCGGATAGGCGTTGAAGTGCCCCAGCGCCCAGATGGGTGTAATCTCCGTGCCCACGATGGAGGTAATCTGGTTCTGCACGCCCAGCTGTCGGATGACAGGCATATAGTCGGTGTTGATATCGTGGTCGGTGGCGGTCAGAATCTGCACGCCCGCTGCCAGATATGCCTTCACTTTGTCGGCGAGGTAGTCGTTCGAATCGGGCGATGGGATGGCATGCACATGGAAGTCGCCGCTGAGGTAGCCTGGCATCGGCGCGGTCTGGGGCAGGACGGCTTCGAACCGTTCGCGCTGGCCCGCGCTGAGTTCCAGCTCGCGCTGGGCGACTTCGTATTCGAAGCCGTGCATGAGCGTGATGCGGTATCTGCCTGGCTCCACAGGGATGGTCTCGCTGCCCGTGAGGCTGAAATAGACGCACTCGAAGCGCCCGAAGTCGCCCTCTTCGCCGTACAGCACACGCTCCGGGTTGGGCATCCTGCCGCCGAGCCGCTCGAACACCACCGCGCAGGGCAGCGGGCGTCGACGGTCGTCCATCACGCGGAAGCTCAGCTGTGCAGGCGCACTGAGCTGAACCGTGGGTGCCGGGTCGCCGGGCAGGCGCGTGCGGAACTCCTGCGGGCTGTGATGGTCGGCGAACACCATGCCGCGCCATTCGCCCTGAGGCAGGCGCGCAGTGAACTCGCCCTGCGAATCGGTGAGCGCGAGCGTGGTGAACCGCTCCTCGTTGTTGATGCGCTGGAACAGGTAGACCCGCGCGTCGGGTATGGGCTTGCCTGTGTTGTCCACCACGCGCCCGCGCAGAGTCTCCAGTTGCGCGTCGCTGTTCTGGAGCCGCCGCTGCTCGCGCCGAATCGTCTCCAGCTCGCCATCGGACACCGAGAACGCCCAGCGGACGCTGACGGAGCCATCGGGCGGCAGGGGCGCGTTATTCAACAAGGTGATCAGGTAAATCTCCTCCGCCTTCTGAACCTGCTGGAACTCACCCTCAAGCGGGAAGACGCCATAGCTCAGGCGCGAGCCAACATTCGCCACGAAGGGGAACGAGGCGCGAACCGTTTGTAGCAGTCCCATCAGGGGCGGTCCAGCCGCTTTGCGCAGCGCGGCAGCGGCACTGCCGAACGGTGGCAGGTACATGCGCATGCCCTCACCCTGAATCCAGCCCAGCACCAGCGTGTAGTTCTGCGGTTTGCCCGCTGCGTTCGTCAGGCGGCACTCGATCAGCAGGGTGGGCGTGTCGGGATAGAGCGTGCAGGTGAGCGTGGCTTTCAGCCCGATGGAGCTGCTGGGCATCCGCAACGCCTGATCCACTATCGGGAACCGTTCATCGACCGCTTCGACCTGCACAATCGCAGGCTTGTTCTCGCCACCTGCCGAGAGGATGCTCACCTTCTCGGCGCGGAGCGTGCGCGCGTTGAGCAATCCGCGCCCATCGAACGCGCCCAGAAACAGTTCGCCGAGCAGGTCGGCATCATGCCCGCCCTCGTTCAAAATCGCGTCCAGCAGGCGTCCACCGAAGCGCGAATAGCCCGATGTGCGCCGCGCGCCCGCCACCACAAAAGTCACCTGATGATTGCGCAGTACCACATCGCCCGGCTTGCCCTCCGCTTTGGGACCGCCCGGCAGGTCGGAATCTCTGGCGATAACGGCTTCAGCAACGCCGCGAGGGGGGATGGGGATCGGTTTGAGGGGGCGTCCCGTGTCGTGCGCCATTGCGCTCACCACGATGATCAGCCATAATCCGCACAGCCAGCCCATTCGCGCCTTCATCACCGTTGCTCCTTCTGACACGGGTGAGAAGACCACAAAAATGGCAGGGGCGGCCGGATTCGAACCGACGACCTTCGGTTTTGGAGACCGACGCTCTACCAGCCTGAGCTACGCCCCTGCGCACTATTTCGCCTCGCGATGCACCACATGCTTGCGGCAGCGCGGGCAATACTTGCGCAACTCCAGCCGATCCCGCTGCCGCTCGCGGTGCTTCGTCGTCGTGTAGTTCCGACTCTTGCACTCGGTACACGCGAGCACGATAATCACCCTTTTGCTAACCGTCGCCATGATTATACCTCCATCGGTGCGATCGGGTTCCAGCCGGAACGGGTCGGGCGCATGGGCTTAGTCCAGGATGTCCGTCACCACCCCAGCACCCACCGTCCGACCACCCTC
>JBBIJY010000022.1:0-50811 GCA_037445735.1 Armatimonadota bacterium
AGGGTAGGGGTGAGGGGCATCCTTGCCTCTGGTTGGATTTTTCGAACAGCCTCAGGGGAGCTTCACTCAGGTCGATATTATGCCTCGAATTTTCGGACAGCCTCTCGGAACCCCCTTGACAACCCCCATCCCGCATCAGGTATATATTAAGGCGACGCGCGAGCCGCGCGCCGGAGTGTTTTATTCCAGACTTTCGAAGGAGGTGAGATGTATGACTTTCAAACCGCTTGGCGATAAGGTTGTGGTGGAGCTGATAGAGGAAGACGAGAAGACCAGCGCAGGCATCATTTTGCCCGATACCGCCAAAAAGCGTCCGCAAGAGGGGGTTGTCGTCGCCGTCGGACCAGGGCGGCTGCTTAAGAACGGCGAGCGCGCCCCGATGAGCGTGCAGGTCGGACAGCGCGTGGTCTTCTCCAAATATGCGGGCAACGAGTTCGAATATGACGGCAAGAAGTATCTCATTCTGGATGAGGATCAAATCTTCGCTATTCGCGAATAGGAGGTGGGAACGATGGCTGCGAAGGTGCTCAAATTCAACGAAGAGGCTCGGCAAGCACTGGAGCGCGGAATCAATAAAGTAGCGAACGCCGTTAAGGTAACGCTGGGACCGCGCGGGCGCAATGTGGTGCTGGATCGCAAGTGGGGTGCGCCCGTTATCACCAAAGATGGCGTAACGGTCGCCAAAGAGATAGAGCTTTCCGATCCGTGGGAGAACATGGGGGCGCAGCTGTGCCGCGAGGTGGCGTCCAAAACCAACGATGTGGCGGGTGACGGCACCACCACCGCCACCGTGCTGGCACAGGCGCTCGTGAACGAGGGCATGCGCTATGTAGCGGCAGGGGGCAACCCCATCGCCCTCAAGCGCGGTATCGAAAAAGCCGTGCAGAAAGCCGTCGAAGCCATCCGCCAGATGGCGATCCCCGTTACTGAACGCGAGCAGATTGAATATGTCGCCTCTATCGCGGGCAACGACCCCGAAATCGGCAAGATGATTGCCGAGGCGATGGACAAGGTCGGCAAAGATGGCGTCATCACCATCGAAGAATCGAAAGGCACGCAGACCACGCTCGAAATCGTGGAGGGCATGCAGTTCGATCGCGGCTACATCTCGCCCTACTTCATCACCGACCCGGAGCGGATGGAAGCCGTGCTGGAAGATGTGCTGATCCTGATCCACGAGAAGAAGATCAGCTCGGCACAGGACCTGCTGCCGCTGCTGGAGCGGGTGGCGCAGGCGCGACGCCCCCTGCTGATTATCGCCGAAGATGTGGAGGGCGACGCGCTGGCAACCCTGGTGGTGAACAAACTGCGCGGCGTGCTGCAGTGCGCCGCCGTCAAAGCGCCCGGCTTCGGTGAGCGACGCAAAGCCATGCTCGAAGATATCGCCATCCTCACCAACGGGCGATTCATCTCCGAAGACCTCGGCATCAAACTGGAGAATGTCACCCTCGATATGCTCGGTCAGGCGAAGAAGGTGGTCATCACCAAAGAGGAGACCACCATCATCGAAGGCGCCGGCTCCAGAGAGGCGGTGATGGGACGCATCAACCAGATCAAGCGGCTGATTGAAACCACCGAGAGCAGCTACGACCGCGAGAAGCTGCAGGAGCGACTGGCGAAACTCTCTGGCGGCGTGGCGGTCATCAAGGTGGGCGCCGCGACCGAGACCGAGCTGAAGGAGAAGAAGCACCGCTTTGAAGACGCCCACTCGGCGACCCGCGCAGCCGTGGAGGAGGGCATCGTGCCCGGCGGCGGCAAGGTGTTCCTGAACGCTCAATCCGCCCTGGATGAGCTGCAGGTGGATGACCCCGACGAGCGCACGGGTATCGCCATCGTGCGCCGCGCGCTGGAGGAACCCCTGCGCCAGATCGCCGAGAACGCCGGGCTGGAAGGCTCGGTGATTGTGGAGAAGGTCAAAGCGCTCGGCAAAGAGGAGGGGCTGGACGCCCGCACAGGTGAGTTCGTGAACCTGATGAAAGCGGGTATCATCGATCCAGCGAAGGTCAGCCGCGCCGCGCTGGAGAACGCCGCCTCCATCGCAGCGCTGGTGCTGACCACCGACGCCATGGTCGCCGAAAAGCCTGAAAAGAAGCCCGAGCGCACACCAGGCGGTGGCGAGGACTTCGATTTTGAATAAGCCTTCTTTCCCCTCCCACCCCCAAGGACCGGGTGTTGCCCCCCTCGCACCCGGTCCTCTTTTTGTGCCAGCCACCAGAACAGCATTCCATGAGCGGGGTTCGAGCGTCTAAAATATAATCGAGAGTGATGAGGCAGCGTCTGGCATGGGTGAGCATTATCGGGCGCGTGGGGCTGGCAAGCCTGCTGATGGGACTCGGGTCAGCCGGCTGGTCACAGGTGCCGCTGCCTGTCATCACCATCCCTAAAGCGGTCGCCGACTACTTCGGCTGGAAAGCGCCGCCAGAGAACCCACCCCCGAATCGCCCGTCCAATCAGCCACCTGACCATGCCCGTGCTGAACGGCGCAACACGCTGGACGCGATTCGGAACGCCCTGCGCTCATGGGACGCCTTCGAACAGGAGCTGCGCGAGCGCGTCACCATCAGCGGGCGCAAAACGATGGGCTTCCACCTGAATCAGGTGGAGGGCGACCTCGCCTCCTTCCGCGACCAGAACTACTACGGTCAGGGCGGACAACGCACCACCGACTACACCGACCTCAGCATCCGCGTCGATCGGCTGTTCGGACTGCTCAGCTTCGACTGGCGCTGGAGCAACAGCCGCTTCCGCAACCCGTTCGACTCCCGTATCACCTGGACCTACGAATCGCCGAGCTTCACGCTGGAGTGGGGCGATATTAACGCGATTCTGGGTGGCTCCAATCAGCTGGTGGCGTTCAACCGCACGCTAAGAGGCGCGATTGCCACTGCGAAGTTTGGGCGCAGCTCCATGCGCTACATCACCTCCGAGACCAAAGCCGCCGCGCGCACCATCACCATTCAGGGCAACGACAGCCCCGGTCCCTATTACCTGCAGGGCAGCCAGATTGTGGACGGCAGCGAGCGCGTGCAGGTCGACGGCGTGGAGAAACGGCGCGGCGAGGACTACACCATCGACTACTATGCGGGCATCCTGCAGTTCCGCGAGGGAATGATTATCCCGCGCACCTCCACAATCGTGGTGACCTATGAGACCTACGCTTTCAACTCGCGTCCGAGCCGACTGGAGGGCTGGCGACTGGAAACCAGTCTGGGTCAGGGAATCAATCTGGGCATCAGCATGCTGAGCCAGAAGGCGCGTGGGGGGCTGGGATTGCGCACGAAAACGGAGCAGTTTTATGGGCGGGGCGCCCCCAGCGTGCCCTACGACCTGGAGTTTCCGCCCCTGCGCGACAGCGCCCATCCCATCACGGTGCTGGTGGCGGGTGTGCCCCAGCGCGAGGGGGAAGACTACTATTTTGACCCCGTGCTGCCCTATCGCTTCTTCTTCACACGCTTCATCCCGCAGAATCTGATTGTGCAGGTGACCTACACGCCGCTGCCCGATCCGGGTTCCACGATTGGTGGCGACCGCGAGGTGGTGGGGCTGGACATCACCCTGCCGCTGGGCAAGGTGGGAAGCCTGGCATGGAATGTGGCTCGCAGTCAGGCGCAGGCGCTCACCGCATCGCTGGAAGGAATCGCCCATGTCGGCGAAATCAAGTTCAACTTTGGTCGGCTTAACCTGAACAGCAGCTACTACCGTATCCCCACCGAGTTTATTGGCATCGAATCGACGGGCTTTCGCCGCAATGAGACGGGGCACCGCAGCAGCCTCGCCTATCGGCTGGGCAGTGCGACCCAGTTCCAGCTCAACTGGAGCCAGTCGCGCGTCGCGTCGCTCAACCCGCTCAGTGGCAGCTTCAGCACCAGCTTCACCGACACCGATATCCAGACCTACACTCTATCCCATTCGCCCGCGAACGGCTTCAGCCTGAACCTCACACGCACCCTCAACCGCGCCACTTCCACCGGCAGCCACAATCAGCAGACCATCGATTCCATCAGCGTCGGGCGCACATGGAAGCATGTGAACCTCTCGCTGGGTTATGACCGCACGGAGGCGAGCGCGCGCTTTCAGGGCACGCAGGGCAACCCCACTTTGCAGACCTATCGGATTCAGAGCCTGCGGGCGCGAGCGGACTGGACAGTCAACCCGCGCTTGAGCCTGCAGGGCACCGCCGCCATCAGCACTGTGAATCAGTCTGGCTCGGCTTCGCGGGCACGCGATTTCAGCCTGAGCGCCTCATGGCGACCGTCCGATCGGCTGGAGATCAGCTATCGCTGGAGCGACCTCGATTCGGGGCGACTGGGCAGCGATTTTATCGGGCGCTCGCGTCAAACGGGCGGTTTCCAGCCGCCGTTCGGGGGCGGTTTCCAGAACCCGTGGGGCGTCGGCTACAACGGCAACGGATTCTCGTCCGGTGCGCCCTTCTACAGCGGCTACACCTACTTCGGCGTGCGCGGCAAAGGGCACGACCTGAGCATCCGCTGGATGCCCTTCGATACCGTCTCCGTCGATGTGCAGGCAAGCATCCAGCGCTCCGCAGGCGACTTTCAGACCAACAGCGAACAGCGCGCGCTCAATGTGGGCATCAGCTACCTGCCGTTCGAGTGGCTCTCATTGAACGCGAACTGGGCGCGACAGGATGTGCAGTTTCTCACCGCGACGGGCAACTCGAACAACGAGTACCTCTCGCTCTCGGCGGAAATCGGACCGCTGAAACGATGGACCTTCAACCTGAGCTTTTATCAGATGACCACGCACAGCGTGCTGGGTGAGGGGTTCGGCAGCACGCCCGGCGCGTTCACCCAGCAACCTGTCGGGCTGGCGTTCCGCGCCAGCTACGAAATCGGCAAGAATCAGAACCTGTTCGCCGAATGGCAGCGCACCGACCTGCGCGGCTATCTGGCATCGCGCGACACGCTGTTCAACTTTGGCTATGAGTACCGCATCACACGCAACCTTTCGTTTGTGTTGAGCTATCGCTTCCGCGAGCAACTGAACCTCGACCCACAGTACCGCCAGTACAGCTATCGCGCCCGCTCACTGGACGCCAATTTGAACTTCCAGTTTTAATGGTATAATCTCTGCCGGGATCGCCGATGCCGTTCGATGAGCTCGATTTTCAGGAACTGATTCAACTGCTGGAGAAGCATCCAGAGTGGCGGGCAGAACTGCGCCGGCTGCTGCTGACCGACGAACTGTTGCGCCTGCCCGAACTGGTGGCGCAGCTGGCACAGCAGGTGCAGCAGCTGGTTACGCGCGTCGATCGCCACGAGCAACTCTTGCAGCAGATTCTGGAGGTGCAGCTGCGCCACGAGCAGATTCTGCAAGAACATGCAAGGCTACACCAGCGGCATGAAGAGCGACTGGAACGCCTCGAACAGCTGGCTCAGCAAATTTTAGAGATGCAGAGGCATCATGAACAAATCCTGCAGGAACACACGGCGCTATTGCAGCGGCACGATCAGCGTCTGGACCAGATTGAGCAGGATCTGGCGCCGCTCAAAGGGATGCAGGTGGAGTGGAAAATCTATCGGCATGCACCCGCGTATCTGAGCCGATTCGTGCGACGCTGCCGCCTGCTCTCCCATGAGGAGCTGGATGACC
This sequence comes from Armatimonadota bacterium, assembly GCA_037445735.1. Taxonomy (GTDB): domain Bacteria; phylum Armatimonadota; class Fimbriimonadia; order Fimbriimonadales; family GBS-DC; genus HRBIN15. The sequence goes on from JBBIJY010000022.1 coordinate 5,611, forward strand.
TGCTGGAGCCGGCATTCGACGCGGGTCTGATCACGGAAGACGAGTGGGACGAACTCCATCGGGCGGACTTTGTGCTGCGCGGGCGCAGCCGTGTGGATCAGCAGGAGCTGTATCTGGTGGTGGAAGCCTCATGGGGCATCGTTAAGGGCGATGTGGAGCGCGCGGCACGGCGGGCGCGCATTCTCGCAAAGATGGGCAAACGCGCTATGCCCGTCGTGATGGGCAGATGGATCGCGCCTCCTATTCGGCAGCTGGCGCATGAAGGGCGCGTGGGCATCGCGCTCATCCCCCGTGAAACATAAGTTTTTAGCGGGCGAGCGTGTGCAACGGCGAGGTGTGGAGTTCCGCTTCGCAGGCGAGCTTGAGCGGGCGCAGATTCGCTGGCTGCAGATTCAGCACCTCATAAATCCATTGCGGGATGGAAAACAGGAAATCATCTTCCGAATGGTCGGGCATGCGCAGCCAGTGGGCGATGTAGTTGCCCAGCGCGGTGAGCGCGGTAAGCGTCGGCTCGCTCAGCCCGAACGCGCTCTCGGCATGGTGCGCGCCAATCGCCTCTGCCAGCTTCTCCGGGAAGCCCCAGTGCAGGCTCACCTCGCGCCCCAGCTCCGCATGGTCGCAGCCGAACACCTCGCGCTCCGCCTGCAACCCTGGCACGCCCAGCTCCATCAGCGACTCCACCGCTTCATACGGCGACTGCCCGTACCGATCCAGCAGCGGCTTGCCAATATCGTGGAGCAAGCCCGCCGTGTACGCTTCGTCAGGCGAGCAGCCGGGCAGCTGGCTGGCAATCAGGCGGCAGCAGAGCGCGGCGTCAATCGAGTGCCGCCACCACTTGCCCCGCCGCAGGTTCTGCCGATCGGTCTTGCCGACAAACAGATCGAACACGCTGGCGGTCATCGCCAGATTGCGAATGGTCTTGAAGCCTAACAGCACCACGGCGTCTTTGATGGAGGCGATTTTACGGGGCAAACCGTAATAGGCGGAGTTGACCGTGTTCAGCACCCGAGCCGACATGCCCTGATCGATGCTGATGACCCGCTCCAGATCGCGGGCGGTCGCGTTGGGACTGTTGGTCAAATCCAGCACCTGATAGACCACCTGCGGCAGCACTGCCAGCTCCTTGATTTTCTCAATAATCGCCTGCGTCTGGGTTGACATGCTCTGTCCCTCCGTCAGTTTGGGCAGAACGCCCGGGCTACGCTTTAACCGCTGTAGATCACGCGCACAATCTCCTCGAGGCTGGTGCGTCCGAGCAGCACTTTCTGCAGGGCGTCCTCTTTGAGCAGGCGCAGCCCATGTTCGACCGCCACCTTCTGGATGGCATAGGCGGCGGCATGTTGCAAAATCAGGTCGCGCACGGCGTCGTTGACGACCAGCAGTTCGTGGATGCCCGTGCGTCCCCGGTAGCCCGTCTGCTTACAATAGTCGCAACCTTTAGCGCGGAAGATTTCGATTGCATGCAGATTGTCGGGTGGGGTAAAGCCGTAGCGCAGGAAGTCCGACTCGGTGGGATGATAGGGCTGCTTACAGCGCGGGCAGAGCGTGCGCACCAGTCGCTGCGCCAGCACCGCAATTAGCGACGAAGCAATCATAAACGGCTCCACGCCCATCTCGATCAGGCGCGGCGGCGCGCTGGACGCATCGTTGGTGTGCAGCGTGGATAGAACCAGATGCCCTGTGAGCGCGGCTTCAATCGCGATTGTGGCGGTCTCGGTGTCGCGCATCTCACCTACCATGATGATGTCGGGGTCCTGGCGCAGCATCGCCCGCAACGCTGATGCGAAAGTCAGCCCCGCCTTCGGGTTCACCTGCACCTGATTGATGCCCGGCAGCTCGTACTCCACAGGGTCTTCGGCGGTGATAATGTTGACCAGCCCCGTGTTCAGGCGCGACAGAATCGAATAGAGCGTGGTGGACTTACCCGAACCTGTCGGACCCGTCACCAGAATGATGCCGTAGGAGCGGCTGATCACCTCTTCGAGGGTGGCGAGGGTGTCGGGCAAAAAGCCGAGCTTATCCAGCCCGACGCGCACGCTCGACTTGTCCAGCACGCGCATCACTATCTTCTCGCCATAGATGCATGGCAGGGTTGACACGCGGAAATCGTACTCGCGCCCGTCGATGGTCGCGCTGATGCGGTTATCCTGGGGAACACGCTTCTCGGCGATGTCCATATCTGCCATGATCTTGAAGCGGGAGGTGAGCGACGCCTGCACGCGCTTGGGCAGCACCAGCGAATCGATCATCACGCCGTCGATGCGGTAGCGCACCTTCACGCAGTCGCGCGCGGGTTCGATGTGAATATCGCTGGCGCCGTCGTTGATGGCTTGCGTGATAATCATGTTGGCGAGTCGCACGACGGGCGCATCTTCGGCGATCTCGCGCAACTCTTCCGCCGAGAGGTCCTCCTCTTCGCTCGCAAGGGTCTGAATCTGCGCCTCGCCAATATCGCGCATCAGCTCCTGCACCGTCTCGGAGACGGCAGCACTCATCCGATAGAGCTGGCGCAGGGCGTTCTGGATGTCGTCCTCGGTGGCAACAACGGCTTCGATTTCCAGTTTGGTGTGCTGGCGAATCTCGTCGATGGCGAAGATATCGAGCGGGTCCGCAAGGGCAACAGTGAGCTTGCCATTCTGTTGCATGACAGGCACAGCGCGATAACGCTTTGCCAGATCGGCGGGGAGAACCGAACTCAGTTTGGGGTCTGGCGGTGTTTCCACCAGATCGATAAAGGGGATGCCCCAGTGCTGACCCAGGATACGCACGCGGTCTTTTTCGGTGATGTAGCCCAGCTGGACCAGCAGTCGGTCTAAAGGCAGCGGGATGCCCTCCTGTTGCTTCAGCAGGGCATCCTGCAGCTGCTCATGGCTGACCAGACCCGCCTGCACAAACAGCTCGCCGATATTCATTCCAGCACACGCACGGTGAGCGTGATCACGATCTCCGAGCGGTCGCGTTGTGTGTTCGTTTTGCGGAACAGGTAGCCAAAGAAGGGCAGATCGCCCAGCAGGGGCACCTTCTGAATGGTTTTGATGTCGCTCTCCCGAATCAACCCGCCAATCACGAGCGTCTCGCCATTATTGAGGCGGATGGTGGTCTCGGCGTTGCGTCGCGCCAGCTGGGGCAGCGAGCCGCCGCCGGGCACCTGCAGGAAGCCTGTAATCACGCTCACTTCCGGCTTGATTTGCAGTGTGATGGAGCCGTCCTCATGCACGCGCGGCAGCACCTCCAGAATGATGCCCGCCTGCACCGAATCGGTCTGCACATTCGCGCCCTGCTGGGTCTGCTGAATGAGCTTGACATAGTTGATTTCATCGCCGATGAAGATTCGGGCAGGTCGCCCATCGAGGGTGGCGATTCGCGGGTTCGCCAGCAGGCGGTTGCGCTGATCCTGCGCCAGCGCGTTCAGCGTCGCCGTCCCATCGATGGGCTGTTTCAGCACCGTGATGTCGATGCCGAGCTGCCCATTCTTGTTGAAGCGGATGCCCTGCTGGTTCGGTGTAACGGTGGAGCTGCTGGGGAACGGCGGCTGCTGCGTGCGATCCAGCGTCTGGATACTGCTGGACTGGAAGACGCTCCAGGACAGCCCCAGCGAGCGCAGACTGGCTTCGGAGATGTCCATCACGCGCGTTTCGATCAGCACCTGTGGCTGTTTGACATCCACCTTCTGCAGCACATCGAGGGCGCGTTGCACATCGCGGGAGGTGCCCATCAGCACCAGCAGGTTGGGTGGCTGGTCGCCCGTGCTGGCGCTGGCGCCTGGGGTGGCGGGCATCGCCGCGCCCATCTGCTGGGCGGTGGCGTTCGGCGTATCGCCAGCGCTCATACCTGTGCTGCTGGCGCCACTGCCCGTGCGCGCGGCGCTCAGCATCGCGCCCGGTCCCAGCGACACGCTCACGGTGGGCACCAGCTGGTTCAGAATGCGCATCAGGTCGCGCGCGTCGGCGAACCGCACGCGATAGACCTCGGTGAGAATCTCCTCGCCCTGAGCGGTTGCCTCCTCGAAGCGAGCGACCGCCGCTTTCGCCTCGTTCACCACCGTCGCCGCGCCTTCCACAATCAGGTAGTTCGCATTCTTCTCGCCCGGCAGAGTCACTTTGAGGTTCGGATAGCGCGCGCTCAGGAAGGTGGCGACGGCGGTCGCGTTCGCCTGCTTCAGCGTCAGCAGTTCGGCGGTGCGCGGCGGCTCGGGCTTCGGCTCGCTGCCCTTGAACGCTTCGATCGATCGGGGCGTGCCGACCACATAGGTGTTCGCGATGCGTTCGTAGCGGTAGCCACTGAGTCGCGTGATGAGGTTGAGCGCCTCTTCAACCGTTACGCGGTTGAGGCTGATGGTGATGGTGCCCTTCACATCGGGCGCCGTGACGATGTTCGCGCCCGACTGGATGGCGAGCGCTTTCAGCACATCGCCGATTTCGGCGCCCACGAAGTCGAGCGAGATGGTTGGCTCTGGCGGTGGTGCGGCGCCTGGAGGTCTGCTGGCCACCTGCTGGCTCTGGCGCGGCTGTGAGTCGGAGTGGCGTGGCGGGCGCGGGAGGCTCGTGTCCGTGCGCTGCGCGACCTGCCAGCCTTCCCCCTTAACTGGCGGAGTCGCCCCGCTCACTTGCTGTGAGGCGGGCTGGGGTTCAGCGGTCTTCGGCTCTGGCTTGGGCGAGCTGACTGCGGTGCGCTCGCCAGCGCCCGCTGCAGGGGATGGCGCGGTGCCGATTCGAACCTGCCAGCCGCCCTCGATCGCTTCAAGCTGATAGGGCTTCCTGCCGCGCAGGGTGATGACCACCCGCACGCGCGGCGGGTTGCTGCTGAACCAGCCGTAGCGCAGGTAGGTGGTGACGGGCGTGGTGAAGCGGGTCTCCTGACGGCGTGTGGCGAGCCGTGCCCGAAAATCGAGCGTGAGATAGCGCCCGCGCCAGACGGAGACGCCTGGACGCGGCAACCGCTCCCCGATCACCTGCACGATAGCCTGACCGCCCTGCTCGAAGGCTTTGACCGCCTTCACCGACTGACTCCAGCAGGGTAGCAACATGAGAATCAGATAGCCAACCATCCATTCAGTACGCCCGACGGCTCTCATCGCTGTGTACCTCCTGTGAACTGCGAATCTGGCTGTGTGGAAGTGCCGACCTGAATGGCAATCATTTGCTTGCCTTTTTGGACGGTGATTACACCGCGCTCGATGCGGCGCACGCGCCACCCCTCTTCCAGCAGGTCGCCAATCTGCACGAAGCGGCGATGCCCCTCCGAATCTTTGAGAATGGCAATCGTGCGTGGTCCCTGTACAACGCCGACCAGTGTCCAGTCGGGTATGGGGGCAGGCTCGTCGGCACGCTTGATCTCCAGCCCACCAGGGGCGGGTAGCCCGATGGGCGGCACAGGCGGCGTGCCCGTGATGGTGCGTCTGAGCGGTTGACCCGGACTGCGCGTAGCAGGCGACGCCACGCGACCAGATGGCTCGCTGAGCGAGAAAGCGGGTCGGAACGGGTCGCGCACGGGCAACGGCGCCAGCGGCGCGCTCGCCAGCGCCACACGCGAAGTACTGACAGTCGCCGAAACGCCCGTGTTGCTGTTAGAAGTGGACGCGCTCGCAGGGCGTGACGGGTTCCGACGCCCGCTCATCGACTGCCATTGCCAGACCCCAACGCTGAGCAGTACCAGCACCAGCACCCCAAGCGCGAGTCCCTGCTTCGGACTGATCTGGTTCGTCTTCATCTCGGAGGGTTTTTCCATAATTTTCACCTCCCTTCACCCCTCACCCCCAGCCCCTCTCCCACGCTGTGGGAGAGGGGGGCGTTCCTCACCCCCGCGCTTTCCCCTCCGGGGAGAGGCGGTTGCATGCCCTGACCAGCGGGAAGCGGCAACCGGGTCGACGGGAAGATGAACGCCTTGACCGTCATGCGAATCTCCAGATCGGGGTTCGTGTCTGACTGGTCGGGCTTGAGTTTCGCCTGCGCATTCAGCGATTGCACCGCCAGAATCTTGGGGAACTCGTCCAGCTGGCGCAGGAAGCTCATCAGACCCCAGAACTTGCCCTGCAAACTCACTTCGATGAGTTGTTCTTCGTAGGCTTTACGGGCAGGTGAGGCGCTGCTGCCCTGCTGATTGCCCTGACTGGAGCCGCTCTGCGTGGTCTGACCGCTCTGTTGCTGGTTCTGCTGGGGTCGGACGGCGACGATTTCCAGCTGAAGCTGTCGGGCAGTTTGCTCGATCTGTTTGAGCATGGTGGGGATATACGCGGCTTGCGAGACGCCCTGCTCTAAGAATCGCAGTTCGCGCAGGGCAGCCTCGTGCTGTTGCTGGAGCAGGCGCAGTTGCTGGGGCGCCTGACGCGCTTTGTCCAGCTGCCGCTGGCGCTCCGCTACCTGCTGCTGGGCTTGCTGAACCATACTGAAAGGCAGATAGACGCTGCCCACGCTGAGCACCAGCAGTCCAATCAGCCCGATGCTTAGCAGTTTCGCAAACTGCTCCATGCGTTGCGTGCGTCGGCTAAGAGCCACTGCTGCCACCTCCAGAGGATGATTGCGGTGCGGCGGTGCCTTTGACCTGCGCGGTTATCTGGAACTCGAAGGCTTTGCTTTGCTCGCTGAGTTCACGCTCCTGCGTGTAGTCCAGGCGCACATTTTCCAGTTCGCTATATTGATTGAGTCGCAGCATGAAGTCGCCCACCGCCTGCTGGCTGGCGGCGAGTCCCTTGATCATTATCTCCATCGGCTTTTTGGGGTCGGTGTGCTTGCCCAGTTCTACACTGGTGAGGTAGCAGGCGGGTGGCGTCTGCACGCTCAGGTGCTGGAGCAGCAGGCGCCAGCGTCCTGTCTGGGTGCGGGCGGTCTGCAGGGTGCTGATGAGCGGTTGCAGGGTGTTCAGCTCCATCTGGGTTTGCTGGACGGCGTGCAGCGCGGGTGTGAGGCGCACGATTTCGGCTTCCATGCGGGCTTTTTGCATCTGCAGGTAGCCTGCATAGAGGATCAACCCGCCCCAGCCCACCGCGACAAGCGTTAGCAGGGCGAAACCGACCAGCCCCAGCAGGCGCACCCGCCGCTGCAGGCGCTGACGGAGCTGAATCTCTGGCTCAATCAAATTGATAACGGGCATCCCTTCACCTCCGGTTCATGCGGCTTGCAGTTCGGGTTGGTCTTCGGTGAGGCAGAACGGCATCCGCTGCTCCAGCGGCGCCAGCGCGGTACCGATTGCCACCACCCACTGCGCGCCCTGAGCGCATTGCTCGGGCGGCACTGACGGAACCTGCACCAGTGAGCGAGCAGCGGTTGCCTGGCGCGCTGGCGACACTGGCGCCACCTCGTGCAGGTCAACCACTTCATCGGGCTGCGGCATCAACGCTGCGGATAGGGGTTCATCGAACGGCAGCGGATTGAACACCTGCACGCGGATGCCGAGCCGATGTTCGAAGTAAGGGGCGATCCCGCGCATGAGCGCGCCGCCTCCCGTCAGGATCAGCTGATCGATACGACCCCCCTGTGCCGGGCTTGCCTGCGCCTGCGACTGATAATAGTTCAGCGAGCGGCGGATTTCCCGAATCAGCTCGTCCAGAATGGGTTGCACCAGGCGCAGGGGCGGATTCTCGTGGGGCGCGCCTGTCTGAAGCAGCTCTTCGAGGTTCAGCGCCCGTTTGATCTGGCTGACTTCCTCGTCGGAGTAGTGGAAGTAGCCCTTGAGGGCGGCGGTTAGCGTCTCACCTGCGATGGGGATGTAGCGCGTGAGCGCGAGCGTGCCCTGCCGCACCACGCTGATCTGGGTGTGCCCGCCGCCAACATCCGCCAGCGCAAACAGCGGTGGCATCGACTCCTGCCAGCTCGCATGCACGGCACGCAGGCAGGCGAACGGCTGAATCTCCAGCAGCTCCGCCTCCAGCCCTGCGCTCTCCAGGGTGTTAACGACGCTATCCACGGTGGAGCGCGGCGCCGTCACCAGCAGCACTTCCAGATAGTCCTCACTACTGTGCAATATCTCGAAGCCAATCAGATGCTCTTCGGCAGCGGAGGGCAGGTAGCGCGCCGCTTCATACTGAATGGATTTGCGCAGCACTTCGGGGGTCATCGGTGGCAGGCGCACGGGGCGCGCCGTCACCTGCGGACCGCCGACCGAGACCAGCGCGTTCCGCTGGCGAACGCCCACTTGCTGAAGCAGCGTGCGCAACGCTCGCGCCACCATGTCCGGCTCCAGAATCAGCCCCTCCCGTACGCTGTTGGGCGGCAGGGGCGCGTCGATCAAACGCTCCACAACCAACCCGTCGGGGTTCAGACGCCCGATGCAGGCACGCACAGCGGTCGTGCCGATGTCAATCGCCAGAATCGGCTCGTTCCTACGCGGCATGGCTCTCCTCCTTCTCCTCAGGATGGGTTCCAAAATCGCTCGCTTTTTGCAGCAGCATCCACTCGTCGAGCGCATTTTTGAGGAACCGCCAGCGCCCATCCACTCTGAACGCGGGGATGGCTCCCTGCTCGGCGAGCGCTTCCAGCTCAGCCGTACGCAGGCGCAGGTAGTGCGCCGCCTCGCGCAAGGTCATCACCGGGTGCAACGCGCGAGCCAGCCAGCTGAGCAAATCATATAACTGCTGATTGGTGAGCTGCACTTCGAAGCGCACGGTCTGCATCGCCTCTGGCTCATGATGGGGGGTGTCGGGTGCATTTGTGGGCGGGCTGGCTGGCGCACGAGGCGCGGGCGTCGCGCTCTCACCCTGCACACCCTGTGACTGTTGCGCCGCTTTGCGAATAGCGTCCACCAGGTTCATCTCACCACTCCTTGCCCTCGAAGTCCATAATCACGCTGTGCATTAAAAACCCGTCGATCTGGCTGGCGCGCTCCGCCATCCCGATCATCAGCGCGTTATCGGCGAGCTGGCAGATCAGGCGCGGGTAGCCACCCGTGTGCTGATACAGCTCGTACAGCGCGTCAGGAGTGAACGGGATTCGCTCGCCCGCGTAGCCCGCCGTGCGCAACCGAAACTCGATCATGGCGGCGGTCTCCTGTTGATCCAGCGGCTTCAGCTGATGGCGTATCGCCAGACGCTGCTTGAGCGCCGGCACCCGCTCAATCTTCTTGCGCAACTCCAGCTGACCCAGCAGCAGCAAACTGATGAGGAACTGGTCGTTCATCTGGCAGTTGAGCAACAGGCGCAACTCCTCAAAAGTCTGGGGCGAGCGGATCAGGTGCGCCTCGTCCACAATCAGCACCACGCGCTGACCATGCTCATACAGCTGCAACAGGTAATCGAACAGCTGCTGAACCAGCACCTGCCGATTGCGGCTGAGGGCGGGCACGCCCAGCTGGTGCAGCACCTCCTGCAGCAGCTGGATCGGTGTCAGCACGGGGTTCACAATCAGCACGATTTTGTACTCGACGGGGTCGAGCAGCTCCAGCAGTTTACGGCTGAGCGTCGTCTTGCCCAGCCCGATATCGCCGACCAGCATCCCTGCGCCCCGATTGCGGGTGATGGTGTAATGCAGCATCACCAGCGCGTCCTCATGTTCCTTGCTCATATAGAGGAAGCGCGGGTCAGGGGTCAGGGTGAACGGCGGTTCCGTTAAGCCCCAGTACGCCTCATACATGCGCGTATGCCTCCCTGTGACGGCAACCTGTTGGCACTCTTTCCATCACGCTGGCTTCAATTATCGGCAAAAACGCGGGGATTTTCAGAGAGCGGGTATACTTCGGGTGATGGCAGGCAAAGCGAGGGCGATTGCGCATACACAGGTGGAGATACGCGACCAGTTCTGGGAGCCGCGCCTGCAGACCAATCGGCGCATCACGCTGCCCCACCTGTTCGAGCAGCTGGAGCAGGCGGGCAACATCCCCAACATGCGCCTCGCCGCCGACGGCAAACGCGAGGGCTACCAGGGACCCGTCTACATGGACTCCGACCTCTATAAGGCGATGGAAGCCGCCGCCTGTGTGCTGGCGCACCATCCCGACGACCCCATCCGCGACAAGCTCGACGAGGTGATTGGCATTCTGGAGCGGGCACAGACGCCCGAAGGCTACCTCAACAGCTACTTTCAGGTGGTCGCGCCCGATCAACGCTGGAGCAATCTGCGCGACTGGCACGAACTCTACTGCGCGGGACACCTGTTGGAAGCCGCCGTCGCCCATTATCAGGCGACGGGCAGCGACCGCCTGCTCAAAATCGCCACCCGCTACGCCGACTACATCGACTCGGTGTTCGGCGACGCGCCCGGCAAGCGCATGGGCTACTGCGGGCATCCCGAAATCGAACTCGCGCTCATCCGCCTCTATCGCGCCACCGGGGAACGGCGCTACCTGCAACTCGCGCGCTTCTTCCTGATCCATCGCGGGAGCAAATTCTTCGCGAAAGAGCATAACATCCCGCTCGATCAGTATGATGGCTCCATCTGGCAGGACAATGTGCCGCTTGCCGAGCAGAAAGAGATTGTCGGGCACGCGGTGCGAGCTGCCTATCTCTTCGCGGGCACGACCGATCTGGTCGCCGAGACGGGCGACGAGACGCTGCTGCGCATGCTGCTGCGCGTGTGGGACAACATGATCAGTCGGCGCACCTACATCACGGGCGGGATCGGCAACGAAGCCCGCCATGAAGGCTTCACGCGCGATTATGAGCTGCCGAACCGCACCGCCTATCAGGAGACCTGCGCGTCGATCGCGCTCATCTTCTGGGCGCATCGGATGGGGCTTCTGCTGGGCGAGGCACGCTTCTTCGACGCGCTGGAGCGCGCGCTCTATAACGCGGCGCTGGCGGGCATCTCGCTGAGCGGCAACCGCTTTTTCTATGTGAACCCGCTGGAGAGCGACGGCAGCCATCATCGGCGGGCGTGGTACAGCTGCGCCTGCTGCCCGCCCAATATCGCCCGCCTGCTGGCGTCGCTGGGCGGCTACCTCTACGCGCAGAGCGAGAGCGACCTGTGGGTCAACCTCTATGTGGAGAGCCGCATGCAGACGGAACTCATGGGGCACAGGGTGCGGCTGGAGGTGCTGACCGAATACCCGTGGCGGGGCGTGGTTCATCTGGCGCTGCGTCCGGAAGCCCCGACGCGCTTCGGGCTGCATCTGCGCCTGCCCGACTGGTGCGACCAGCCCAGCCTGAAGGTGAACGGCGTCGCCACACCCATCACGCGCGAGAACGGCTACGCGGTCATTCGGCGCGAGTGGCGCGAGGGCGACCGCGTGGAGCTGCACCTGCCGATGGAGCCGCGCCTGATGGAAGCCCACCCGCTGGTGGAAGCCGACCGCTGGCAGGTCGCCATCCAGCGCGGTCCCCTCGTCTACTGCCTCGAAGAGCGGGACCAGTCGGTTCCGCTGCATCGGCTGGCTGTGCGCACCGATAACGCTTTAGAGGCACGCTGGGAGGCGAGCCTGCTGGGCGGCATGATGGTGATTGAAGGCGCGGCGCTCGCCCTGCCACCCGAATCGGACTGGGGCGACGCGCTCTACCGCCCGCTCAAACCGCGCGAGCCGACCCGCTTCCGCGCCATCCCCTACTACGCCTGGGACAACCGCGAGCCGTGCCCCATGCGCGTCTGGATGCCCGCCGTCGGGTAGACTCCGCAGGGTGAGCCGGAAGTGAGACGGGTAATGGGGGCTTTATCGCGCGGATGGCGAGGCGCAGTGAGGACGACGCGGGCAGTTAGCCTGCTCGTGAGTGTCGCGCTCGTTGCGCCCATCAATCCCCAGCCTGCGCCCGACCTCACACAGCGCCCCGAAGTGGTCATCATGCTCTATGTTCAGCCTGACGGCTCCCACCTGATGACCTGGACCTTTGATCGGCGCGTTCCGCACGAGCAGGTGCGGGCGCGCGTGGCGCACTATCAGCAGTGGAGCCAGCAACCCGCGTCCCGGCTGGAGATTCAGGACGATAGCCTCAAGCGCAACCCGCGCCCCGACGATCTGCTCACCACGGTCAGCTTCTACACCGCCGGGCTGGTGAATCTCAGGGAGGGCACCGTCGCGCTCACACCGCTGGCGCGCGCCTTCGCCGACCTCACCACCATCCATGTCTATACCGTGTTGCCCCAGCAAGCCCGCTATCAGGGCTATCCGTTTTATGCTTCACCCCATCTGCAGATGTGGGCGCGCACTGAGCCGCGCCTGTGGCGATTCGTGCTGCAGATAGCCACCCATGACCCGAATGTGCTGGAGATACCGCTCAAGCGTCCGCCGCCGAAGCCCGCTCCCCCACCCGCACCCCGACCCAATCCCTGGCTCGGCTGGGGGCTGCTCGGTGTGGTGCTGATCGCGCTGCTGGTGGGGATAGGAATCTACCTCTCGGTGGCGTATCTGCTCAGGCGACAAACGCACGGTCAGACCGTCCAAACAGAAATCTACAGAGATTGAGGAGGTTAGAGAGCGATGAACTACAACCTGGAGACGCTTTTGCGTGAGGCGTTCGCCCTTCGCGCCTCGGATGTGTTTATCAAGGCGGGCACACCCCCTATGATGCGCCTGCACGGCAAAATCGCGCCGTTTGAGAACTATCGCGAGCCGCTCACACCCGCGCAAAGCCGCGACCTCTGCTTCAGCATCATGACGCATGAACAGATTGCCCGCTTTGAGCATCGGCTCGCGATTGACCTCGCCTTCACAGTGGGCGATGTGTGCCGCGTGCGTGCCAATGTCTATCAGCAGCGCCAGACCGTCGCCGGCGTGTTCCGCCTGATCCCTCTCCAGCACTGGCGGCTGGAAGAACTCTGGCCGGAAGAGCCAGAGATCGCACAGGTGCTCGCCAGCCTCACCCGCTACCGACAGGGGCTGATCCTGGTCACAGGTCCCACTGGCTCCGGCAAATCGACCACGCTCGCCGCGATGATCGACCTCATCAACGAGGAGCGACGCGGGCACATCGTGACCATCGAAGACCCCATCGAGTTCGTGCATCGGGACAAGCAGTGCATCGTCAGCCAGCGCGAGGTGGGCATCGACACCGAATCGTTCATCGACGCGATGCGCGTGGTGGTGCGCGAAAGCCCCGACATCATTCTCATCGGCGAGATGCGCGATGTGGAAACGATGCAAGCCTGTATGCAGGCGGCGGAAACGGGACACCTTGTCTTCTCCACCGTCCACACGCCCAGCGCGTATGAGACGATGGACCGTATCGTGAACATGTTCCCGCCACAGGACAAGAAGCACATCCTTCAGCGGCTGGCGAACAGCATTCGCGGCATCATCGCGCAGAAGCTGGTGCCCCGCGCCGATGGCAAGGGACGCATCGCCGCTGTGGAGATTATGATTAACACGCCCACCGTCGAAAAGATGATCGAGGACGGACATATCAGCGACATCTATAAAGCGATTGCCGAAGGCGGGCACTGGGGCATGCGCACGATGAACCAGTGCCTGTTCGGCTATGTGCAAAAAGGGCTGATCACTCCCGAAGAGGCGCTCAACTACGCGGGCATCCACTCCGAACTGCGCCAGATGCTCCGCCGAATGTGAATAAGCCTGCAGAAAGTCCGCCGATGTACCCTCTTCCCTGAGAGGGAGAGGGTACATCGGTCGCTCTGTTTCTGCCCGTATCGAGTCATCCTGGGCAGGATGCCCAGGCTACGACCGCCTTTAGCCACCTGCACCGAAGTTGAACAACACAATCAGCAAATCGGCATCATCCACTGTGCCGTCGTTGTTCAAATCGGCAGGCAGATTGGAACCAGTCTGACCAAACGCAAACAGCACCGCCAGCAAGTCCGCATCATCTATCACATCATCCCCGTTCACATCCCCATTCACACCAAACTCCAGAACCCGATACGCAAATCCCTGTGATGGAATGGAAACATTCGGAATATTGATAGAAATGTAGCTGCCTGCCTTCGCCCGCAGTGTATAGACACCCGCAGTATTCACCCGCTCCGAAAACCGCCCATAAGCGTCCAGCTCCGTCGTAATCACCTGAACCGTGCTGCTCCCACTGCGCAACTCCAGCCGAAGCGGCACCCCCAGCGGCAATCCCTGCCGACCCGCCAGCCGCACCACCCCCTGCACAATCGCCGGCGGGTTCACAGGACGAACCCGATAGATGCGATTGGCAAACAGCGAGCAGACATACAGATAGCCGTCGGGGCCGATTTTGAGGTCGGTCACCACGCCCCAGCCGCTGCCCCAGCGCGACAGATTGCGCTCCGTGTCGCTGTCTGCCACCCGATCGGCAAGCGCACCACTCAGCACAAAATCGTCCCGCGCCGCACTCAGCTGGAAAAAGTAGAGCTGCCCATTATTCGCCTCGCCGACCACCACCTGATCGCGCGTGCCCACCTCAAACCGCGCACTGCGCAAAAAGCCTATCGCCGCCACCCCAATCGGCGTCAACCACGAAAAGATGGGATCGGCATAATAGGCATTCGGCAACATCACCAGATCGCTCGCGTTGAAACTGGTGTTATTGTTCTCGGTGTAGGTGGCATCGCGCGCATCGGGTCCCATAATCTTCAGCCAGCCACTGTTGAAACCCCGCCCAACCCGATTGATCTCGTCATACTTGTCAGGACCGTTCTCCGTCAGCCACAGGTTGCCTGTGAGGGCATCAAAGGTCAGTCCGAAGCTGTTGCGGATGCCGTACGCCCACAGCTGGCGGATGCGGGGGTCGCTGTGGCTGATGAAGGGGTTATCGGTGGGGATGGAGCCGTCGGGATTGAGGCGGAAGATGCCGCCCACGCCTGCGACGGCGGTGCCGCTGGTGTTCTGCTCGATGCGGGGATTGGTGAAGCGTCCACGATTGAGGTCGCCTGTGACGCCGTACAGCTTGCCGTCGGGTCCGAACAGGATCACACCGCCATCGTGATTGGGACCGTTCGCCTGGCTGTTATCGCGCGGGAAGGAAACAATCAGCAGGGGGTTGGTGAGAGTGCTGCCGTTCCAGGTGTAGCGTTCCACGCGGTTATCTGTCCATGCGCTCTGGGTGCCCGTATCGCCGCCCGTGCTGGAGCGGGAGTAGTAGAGGTAGACATAGCCGTTGGTGGCGAAGTCGGGATGGAGCGCGATGCCGAGCAGCCCCCGCTCGCTGTTGTAGTTGACGGGCAGGTCCAGCACGGTTGCCGTCACTGCGCCGTTCTCCACCAGCTTGACGCGCCCGGTGGTGCGCTCAATCACGAAGAATCGATTCGGATTATCGGGACTCAAAAACTCAATTGCTACTGGCTGGGTCAGCCCCGTGCTGATGACGGTCTCAACGGTCAGCGAGGGGTCGACCAGCGTTTGCGCCTGCAGAATCAGCGGCGCCAGCGCCGTCGCTATCACCATTCCAAGCCGTGTCTGCCCCATAGCTTCTATTATAGCCCAAAACGGGTCTATTATAGCCCGAAACGGGATTTGTTCAGTCGGTTGGGGTGGGGCGCACGGCTTCCGCTTCGATTTCGATGCCGCCGCGCGGGTACTGACGCACGATGACGCGCACCCAGCGGGGTTGCAACACCGTGTAGAGGTCGTCGGCGATTCGCGCTGCCAGCCCTTCGGCGTAGCCCGCCTCGTCCCGAAACGCCCACAGATAGAACTTGAGCGCCTTCGATTCGAGGCAGAGTTTGTCGGGCGCGTACTCGATGATCACCTCGCCGAAGTCGGGCTGACCCGAGCGCGGGCAGATAGAGGTGAACTCACGGGCATGGAAGCGCACCTGCGAGACGCCAGGCGACGGGAATGCCTCCCGCCGCAGCACCTCCACCGCCTCCGCAATGCTTCTGGGGCGCGGCATCGGACCCGAACGCGGCAACCAGAAGTCCTCCTGTAAAACGCTCATATCGGTTTCGATTGTACCTCTGGGCAGATGATGGGGTATAATCGCGCCGATGGTGAAAACGCCTGAGCTGGAGATCCCGGCGGAGTATCGCTGGCTCTATGAGCGCACCGACGATGGCATCGTGAAGTATCCCGACCCGATGCTGCGCAAGCGGTCGCGCCCCGTGTCGCGCATCACCTCCGACCTGCAGGCATTGATCGAGCATATGCTGACCTCGATGCGGCGGGCGCAGGGCATCGGGCTGGCAGCGCCGCAGGTGGGCGTGCCCCTGCGTGTGATTGTGCTCGAACCGCCCGAACAGCCTGCCCGCGTGATTATCAACCCGCAGATTCTGGAGCGCTCCGGCGAGCAGGTCGGTCTGGAAGGCTGCCTGAGCCTGCCCGGCTTATACGGCGATGTGAAACGCGCGCAAGCCATCGAACTGCGCGGGCTGAACCGACACGGCAAGCCCATTCGCCTGCGACTGGAAGGGCTGGAAGCCCGAATCGCCCAGCACGAGGTCGACCACCTCGAAGGCGTGCTGTTTATTGACCGCGTGATCCCCGAAACGCTGCACTGGAATGTGCCCGACGAGGGCGAACAGGATGAACTCTGAAGTGAGTCCGCGCATTCTCTTCTTCGGTTCAGGCGCGTTCGCGCTGCCGGCTCTGGAGCGTCTCCATGAGGCGGGCTATCCCATCCTGGCGGTGGTCACCCAGCCGCCGAAGCCTGCCGGGCGCGGGATGCAGGTGAGCAAAACGCCCGTGCATACGCGCGCCGAATCGCTGAACCTGCCGGTGTGGACGCCGGAGCGGTGTCGCAACCCTGAATTTATCGAGCAGGTGCGCACGCTCGGTCCCGATCTGATCGTGCTGGCGGCTTATGGTCAGATTCTGCCCGCCGCGCTGTTGCAGATTGCGCCGCTGGGCAACTGGAACCTGCATCCCTCGCTGCTGCCGAAGTATCGGGGCGCGGCGCCCATCCAGCATGCCCTGCTCAACGGCGAAGTGGAGACGGGCGTGACGCTGATGGAGATGACGCCCGAAATGGACGCAGGCGACATCTATCTGCAGGTGTCGGAGCCGATCCACCCTCACGATGATGCTGGCTCGCTGGAGGCGCGGCTGGCGACCCGCGCGGGCGAACTGCTGCTGGAGGGTCTGCAACGGCTGCGCACGGGCACGCTCACCCGCACGCCACAGGATCCTTCGCAGGCGACCTACGCGCCGCTGATTCGCAAGGAGGACACCTTCATCCGCTGGGCGGAGCCAGCGGAGCGTTGCCACAATCGCGTGCGTGCCTTCTCGCCGAAGCCGGGCGCCCTCACGCGCTGGCGGGGCAAGCTGCTCAAGCTCTGGCGCACGCAGCCACTGCCCGCTCTGGAGCGCGGAAACCCTGCACTCCACAACGCCGCGCCGGGCACACTGCTCGCCGTTGAACCCGATGCGCTTGTTGTTGCCTGCGGCACAGGCGCCCTGCGCATTCTGGAACTCCAGCCCGAAAATCGCGCCCGCATGAGCGCCCGCGCCTTTATCAACGGCTACCGCCCTCAGGTCGGCGACACGCTGGAACAGGTATAACTTGCCTGATGGACGGCATCGAGCGGCGGTTCTGGCGGTATGTGGCGCGGCAGTGGCAACCGCTGCTGGTCGCCCTGCTCTGCTCGGTGGGCGTCACCGCCATCACCGGACTCACCGCCTACCTGCTGGAGCGGGTCATCCAGTCGATGGAGTTCCGCGACCCGACCCAGCTGAATCTCATCTCGCTGACGGTGGTGGGCATCTTCGCGCTCAAGTGGTTCTTCTCCTACGGGCAGGTCTATTACCTGGCGCTGGCGGCACAGCGAATGATGGCGCGCCTGCGCCAGGATGTGTTCACGCACCTGCAACGGCTGCCGCTGAGCTTCTTCCAGGCGCGGCAGGTGGGCGCGTTGCAATCGATCTTGACGAACGATGTGCCGATTCTGCAGAGCGCGGTGCTGCTCGTGCGCGATGTGCTGGACGCGCCCCTGCGCATCGGCGCGTTTCTGGTCTATATCTTCTATCTGAACTGGAAGCTGGCGCTGCTGGCGTGCCTCTTTCTGCCCGCGATTGCCCTGCTGATTCAGCGGCTGGGGCGCCAGATGCACCGCATCACGCACCAGACGCAGGGTTCGCTGGCGGACATCAGCGCGCTGGTGCAGGAGGCGCTATCGGGCGTGCGCGTGATCAAAACCTTCGCGATGGAGGATCGCGAGATTGAGCGGTTCGCGCGGCGCAATCAGCAGGTGTTGTACTATTCGCTGAAGGGCGAGCGGCGGCGGGCGCGCCTGCGCCCCACTGTGGAGTTCATCGGCGCGGTCAGCATCGCGCTCGTACTCTGGTTCGGCGGTCATCAGGTCGCGTCGGGACAGATGAGTACAGGTCAGCTGATGAGCTTCCTGTTCCTGCTCCATCAGATTGCGCAGGCAGCGAACGGCGTCGGCTCCATCCAGCTCACGCGCAAGCAGGTGCGGGCAGCTGCCGAGCGCATCTTCCGCGAGGTGCTGGATGTGGAGCCGGAGCTGTATGATGCGCCTGACGCCATCGAGCTGCCCCCGCTCAAAGGGCGCATCGAGTTTCGTGAGGTCTCCTTCCGCTACCCGACGGGCGAGCAGGCGCTGCGCAGAGTCTCCTTCACCATCGAGCCGGGCGAGGTGGTCGCGCTGGTGGGACACTCAGGCGCGGGCAAAAGCACACTGGTGGATTTGCTGCTCCGATTCCACATGCCCCAGGAGGGCGTGATCGCCATCGACGGCTACGATTTGCGCCGTGTGCGGCTGGAGAGCCTGCGCCAGCAGATCGGGGTCGTGCCGCAGCAGACGATGCTGTTCGTGGGCACGGTCGCCGAGAACATCGCCTACGGCAAGCCCGACGCGACCCTCGCGGAGATCGAAGCCGCCGCGCGTGCTGCCCACGCGCACGAGTTCATCGAGCGTCTGCCCGCTGGCTACAAAACGCTGATTGGCGATCGGGGCGTGCAGCTCTCGGGTGGGGAGAGCCAGCGCATCGCGATTGCCCGCGCCTTGCTGCGCAACCCGCGCATCCTGATTCTGGACGAGGCGACCGCCGCGTTAGACCCCCTCTCCGAGCAGATGATCCAGCGCGTGATTGAGGAGGGGCGCGGCGTGCGCACCACGCTGATTATCGCGCACCGCTGGACAACCGTGCGATGCGCCGACCGCATTCTGGTGTTGCATCGGGGCGAGCTGATGGAGCAGGGCACGCACGCGGAACTGCTTGCCCGCGATGGCTACTACGCCCGCCTCTATCGCGCCGCCCTGCTGGAAGAGTAACGGATGGGGTAGACTCCAGAGGGGTGAAGGGTAATGGCGCGATATGTGCCGGGCGCGGTTCGCGCTTATGAAGCAGGCTGGTTCAAAGAGCGTGTGGAGGCGGCGCGGGAACTGCTGAACGCGCCCTGCCGCGTGTGTCCCCGCTACTGTAAAGTGAACCGCCTGCAGGACGAGCGTGGCGCATGCCTGATCGGGCGCTACGCAGTGGTCGCCAGCGCGTTCCCCCACTTCGGCGAGGAAGATGTGCTGCGCGGCTGGATGGGGTCAGGCACCATCTTCATGAGCGGGTGCAACCTGCGCTGCGTCTTCTGCCAGAACTACGACATCTCACAGGTGGTGCGCGGCACGCGCGTCACGCCCGAACAGCTCGCCGCGCTGATGCTCCGCCTGCAGGAACTGGGCTGCCATAACATCAACATCGTCACGCCCGAACATGTGGTGCCCCAGGTCATCGAGGCGCTCTACCTGGCGGTTCAGCGCGGACTGCGCCTGCCACTGGTCTACAACACCAGCGCGTACGATTCGCGCGAATCGCTGCAGGTGCTGGACGGGCTGGTGGACATCTATATGCCCGACTTCAAGGTGTGGACACCAGAAAGCGCGCGACGCTACCTCAAATCCAAAGAGGATTATGCCACCGTCGCCCGCGAATCGATTCAGGAGATGCATCGTCAGGTGGGCGATTTGCAGGTGGATGAGCTGGGGCTGGCATATCGCGGCTTGCTGATACGCCACCTCGTGATGCCAGGGCTGGTGGCGGAAACCCGAGCCATCCTGAAATGGATTGCCGACACGCTGGGCACCAGCACCTATGTGAACCTGATGGCGCAATACTATCCCGCGAACAAAGTGGAGAGCGATTACCCTGAGATTAACCGCTCGGTTTATCGCGAAGAGTATCTGGAGGCGCTGGAATATGCGCAATCGCTCGGCTTACGGCTGGATCGGCGCAGTGTTCGCGAGGGTCTGCTATTGCCGTTGAGAGCCAGAGCGCTCCCGCTCAAATAAAAAGGGAGCGACAGGCAAAGGAGAGCAAAACCTGCCGCTCCAAAGAGAGGTGTGTAGTTGCTTGCCACTTTTTAAGACGGATAACGCCGCCAAAAAGTTCCCGCGCCCAGCCCTCTTCCGCCCATGAAAGCGACAATCCCCAGATTCAGGCGAAAGCTCACATTTGCGAGGAATCCCTCACCCCTGCCCCTCTCCCACGCTGTGGGAAAGGGGAGCCACGCATTCGCACACTCGAAAACCCCCTCTCCCGAAGCTTCGGGAGAGGGGGCATGGGGGTGAGGGAGCTAAATCAGCAGCGCCTGTCAAAATCGGTAGCCCACCGTGACGGAGAAACCGTTGGCGCGGTCGTTATTCGGTCCGAAGCGGTCGGTGATGTCGTAGTTCAGCTCCACGCTGTAGGTTTCGTTCAGCTGGAGAGTCAGCCCGACGCGCCCGCCAAACACATTTTTGCTTGGACCAGTGGTATCCACCACGAACACGCCGACCCCGAAACGCAGCTGGAGCTGCATATCACTCGTGCCAAATGGCTGCTCATAGACCTGGCTGACCAGTAATGCCGTAACAGCGCCGCGCGAACCGCCTGTCTGATGGGTGAACAGGTCCGCGCTGACCTCCGTCGCCGAGCTGCCGAAGAAGGGGATGCCTATCGTCTGATAGGTCAGTCCGACGGCGAACCAGGTCTTATTGAACGCCTGCAAATCCTCATCGGCGGGAAAGTAGGCGCCCAGCCGCAGGCGCAGGCTGCCCTCCGGCTGTGCCAGCGCCGGCAAACCCGTCAATAGCAACAGCGCACCGAGTGCGCTCCCGTGAAGCCATCGTTTCATCATTCATCGTACCTCCGTGTATCTGGAATTGGCGATTGAACCGATTTTCTTTTATTCGCGCCCCGATTGGCGATTCCTGCCAGATTGGGCGCGATTCAGCGCAGCCACACCGGCTCCGCCAGCGGCGACGCTGGTGCGTACGATGGTGCCGATGCAGGACGAAAAACGGGCACCAGATCGCCTTTGTCAAACTGATCACTCCGCATATTGCCATAGACGAACCTGCCGCCTTCATCGCGCTGATTGACGCCCACCGAGTAGATGAGAAAGCCCTGCTGCGGATCGAGTTTATAAACAAACGGCTTGCCCGTGAAGGGATCGATGCTCATCGTGCCCAGCCCCAGCGCGTTGAGCGTGTCGGGGTAGCGTCCTGTGCGCAGTTTGTGCAGCCGAATCGCCGCGACGCAGCCCAGCAAGCGTATCCACGCCAGTTCTATCGAATCGCTTCGGATCGCTTCGAGCAGCCCTTCACCCCAACCGCGAAGAAGCACATTGCTGCATTTGAGCGCGGTGTGGTAATCACGCTGCCAGGTCGGTTTTTGCAGCTCTTTGATCGCCCCGTCGATCAGCCGTTCGCTCTCACCAATGGCTCGCCAGATAGTGGGGCGCAGTAGCGGTCGCGGCAGGCCGGTGCCTTCAGGATAAATACTACCCCCATACTGATATTCCAGCTGCGCAGGGTTTCGGGCTAACTCCTGCAAAAAGGCGCGGTAAGAATAGCGTTCATGCTCATAAGCCTGCCAGAGGGGAGGACGCCGCTGCTCAAAAAGCCGAACCGCCTCCACCATCTGCTCCAGCGCGGCCGGCTCGTCCAGCAGGTGGGGTGATTCGGCAAACACGCGCCATGCTATCATGCTGATACCCATCCCTGTAAAGTGGTGCAGCAGCAAACCATCGTTGCGAATCTGTGTGCCAAGTAGAAGCAGATTCTGGAAGCCCTCGACCGCCTCGCGGTCGCGCCCCTGCCGCAGATGTGCGCGCATCTGCAACGCCTGCGCGAGAGCCAGCCGCCGCAAACCAATCCGCTCAAGGGTGCTGTAATAAGGGCTATACTCGAAAATCGCCACGCTGGGCTGATTTAGATAGCGCGGATACTCTCTCAGATACGGCTGCATGGCTTTCAGGATAGACTCTCGCTCACCTGGCTTGAGACGATTCGGATTATCCCACATAATCTGTTCCAACCTGCCGTAGTTTGGGATTCGGCGCATGGCGTTGTAGGCATTGATGCCAATCTGGCGCAATTGTTCATAGGCGTTGAGAGCAGGGTAATGGCGTTTGGGAATCTCCAGCTCGGGCACGCGATAGAGGCGCGCCAGCCAGAGCAGCCCACCCACAATCAGCACCGCCAGCAGCGTTGGCGCTGTGATCATCCAGCGACTTTCGCGATCCATCCACTATCAATATACCTCATGCGAGCCAGCGTGGTATACTCCAGCCGCTATGCGAGCGCGCCCACATCTGTGGCAGCTGGAGCCTTATCCACCCGGCAAGCCGCTGGAAGTGCTGAAGCGCGAGCTGGGGCTGAACGAGATTATCCGCCTCTCCGCGAACGAGAACCCGCTGGGCGCCTCACCGCGCGTGCTGCAAGCCATCCAGCAGTTTCTGCCGAACATCCATCTCTATCCCGACGGCGCGTGCCAGCACCTGCGTCAGGCGCTGAGCGCGTTCTATAACCTGCCACCCGACCATTTCGCCTTCGGCAACGGCTCCGACGAGCTGATCCACTTCCTGGGGCTTGCCTATCTGGAGCCGGGCGATGAGGTGATTGTGGCGAACCCGTCGTTCGTTCGCTATGATGCGACCGCATTGCTGAACAACGCCATTCTGCACCGTGTGCCCCTCACGCCCGACTATCGCCACGATCTGCCCGCGATGAGCGCAAGAGTGAACCCACACACCAAATTGCTCTTTATCGCCAATCCGAACAACCCCACCGGCACGATTGTCCATCGCGCCGAGCTGGAGGCGCTGCTGAACGCGCTGCCCGCCCATGTGCTGATAGTGCTGGATGAAGCCTACTTTGAATATGTGGATCATCCCGACTATCCCGATGGTCTGGACTATGTGCGGGCGGGGCGGAATGTGGTGGTGTTGCGCACCTTCTCCAAAGCGTACGGGCTGGCGGGTCTGCGCATCGGGTATGCAGTGGCTCGCCCGGAGATTCTGGAGCCGCTGGAGCGCGTGCGCGAGCCATTCAATGTGAACTCAGTCGCGCAGGTGGCAGCAGCGGCGGCGCTGACGGATCAGGAGCATGTACAGCGCATACGCGAGCTGAACCGTCAGGGTCTGCAGTTTTTCTATCGCCTGTGCGAGCAACTCAGGCTACCCTATGTCCCCTCGTGGGCGAACTTTGTGCTGATGGATGTGGGGCGCGACAGCCGCGAGGTGGCAGGCAAGCTGCTTCAACAGGGGATACTGGTGCGCACGGGCGACATTTTCGGTATGCCGACCTTCCTGCGGGTCAACACGGGCACAGCCGAACAGAATGAGCGTTTTGCCCATGCACTCCGCGACGCGCTCTGAACGATCCCTCGACCTCTACTCGACAACATCGCGCGCGTTAGCAGTGGCGGAGTGGAGTGCGAAAGCCCCGCTTCCGCAGCCTAAAAGGGACTCTCGCTATAAGTATCCAATGGCGTTTTTCTAAACTTGGGGGAATACAGGGATTGGCTTGGTAATCCCATCAGGAATTGTGGCATAACCCTCGTAAGGAGGTGGTAAACGGTGAAAAGCCTAAAAAACTTGCTTGTGGGGTTCCTTTTCCTGATTGCCGTCCCTTGCGGGCTTCTCGAACCCATCTGCTTCATGTACATGGTCGTTGCCTTCTTTCTGGGAAGTCCCACCTGGAAGTTGGGTGACCTTGTTTGGATCCTTTCCACAATCGTGGTCTTTATATGCGCCATTTTCATCCACTTGTTGACGGAGGATCCGATATAGCGCTTTAGCGCACAGGGAGAGGCAAGCAGAGTGGTGGAAGACCCCCTTGCTGGGACTGCGGTATTACGAATGCCAGGATGGTACTGGCACTACCGGCTGGCGTCGCATATCGCAGGGCAGCCTCTCCGCCTCTTGAGAGCCTTAGAATCGGGTGATTCGAGAGCTGTCAGGAGCTGCAGGGCTACAGGATGTGGTGGTGTCGACGGGACAGCGAACAACATGGTGTATGGTGGAGCGGAGGGGATTCGAACCCCCGACCTCTAGAGTGCGATTCTAGCGCTCTCCCAGCTGAGCTACCGCCCCACCAGAGCGACATCGATTATACCCCATTCACTCCGTGCGAATCAAGAGCAGCTCCACCGGGTCGCCCAGCAGGTCGCTCAGATCGTTCAGCACCCAGTGAGGCAGCAGGTCGATAAGGGCGCGTTCGAGGTCTTCGCGCTGTGTGACGCCTGTCAGCACCAGTGCGCTGGGCAGATGCAGGGCGTGTGCCAGCGCGATGTCGGTCTCCAGTCGGTCGCCGACCATGAGCGTGCTATCCAGCGGGATGCGGTGTTCATCGAGCAGGGGCAGCAGGATGCGCGGGTTGGGCTTGCCCATCACGATGGGTTGCCTGCCCGTGGCGACGCTGATCGCCGCCACGATGCTGCCTGCGCCCGGCAGGAGCCGATTTTCAGCGGGATAGGTGGCATCGGTATTGGTGGCGATGAAGGCGGCGCCCTGCAGAATCGCCCACTGCGCCTGAGCCAGACGCTGATAGCTGAACTCCCGATCGATTCCGACCACCACAGCGGTCGGTCGCTGCTTTTCGGGGTCGTCCACGAGGGGGAAGCCCGCCGATTGCAGTTCCTCTTTCAAGCCCGGCTCGCCAACGACCATCAGGCGGGCGCGCGGCATCTGCTGCCGCAGATAGTGTGCCGTTGCCCAACCTGAGGTGAGGATTCGGTCGGCTCCGACGGGCAATCCCATCTGTTGCAGGCGCTCCGCATACTGCTGGCGCGTCGCGCCTGAGTTGTTCGTCACGAAGAACACCTCGCGCCCGTCCGCCATCAGCAGGTTGATGGTCTCGATGGCATGCGGCAACGGCTGGCTGCCGCGATAGACGACGCCATCCAGGTCAAAAATGAACGCCCGGAATCGCCTTGCCAGTCCCGTCACTCTTTCGGGCACACGCTCCGCCATTAATATTTGCGCTCCGTGATGAATCGTGCCACCTCCTCCAGCGTCTGCCGGGCAGGCGAGGGGGTCAGCCGCTGCAGCAGCTCCAGCGCCTTCTGGCGATAGCGCTCGGCGACCTCCTCTGCATACCTTAGACTGCCAGTGAGGCGCATCTGTTCTCTGTAGTAGGCGAATCGCTCGGGTTCGATCGCCGTGCCGAACTCCGTCTGGAGCGCAAGCCGCATGGGTTCGGGCGCGTGTGCATAAAAGTGAATGAGCGGCAGTGTGGCGCATCCCTCTCGAAAGTCGGTGCCGTTCGGCTTGCCCGTCACCTGCGAATCACCCACATAATCGAGCAGGTCGTCCACAATCTGGAAGGCAATCCCCAGATGGGAGCCGAACGATTCGAGCGTCTGGAGCGTCCCGGCATCGGCATCCACCAGGTAGCCGCCGATCGTGCAGCAGCCCGCGATAAAGGCGGCGGTCTTGTGGCGTACCACCTGCAGGTAGTCCTGTTCACTCAAATCGAGCCGTCGGCGCAGGAACACCTCCTGCACCTCGCCCTCGCTCATCGCGGTGGTGATGTGGGCGACCTGCTGAATGATGCGCAGGTCACCGTCCATCGCCAGGTGGCGCATCGCGCGTGCCAGAATATAATCGCCCGACAGCACCGTGGCGAGGTTGCCATAGAGGGCGTTCACGGTGGGCTGACCGCGCCGCAGGAAGGTCTCGTCGATCACATCGTCGTGGATGAGCGTCGCCATATGGATCATCTCCATGCAGGCGGCGATAGTGACGAGGCGCGCGATGGCGTCGCGTTGCTCGTTGCGATAGCGTTCGTGGAACCGTTCTGGCGAGGCGGCATACGCGCTCAGGATGACCAGCGCGGGGCGCAACCGCTTGCCACCTGCCGACAGCAGGTGGCGCGTCAGCTCGCTGAACTGCGGAATGCTGGTGTCTGCCTGCGCTTGCAGGAACGCTTCGACGGCGTCCAGCTCTGCGCGGATGGGCGTCAGCATGGCTGGAACCGTGATCAGTTGCCGTTGCACATCGGTTGCACTCATCGTTTGACCCCGATATAGGCACACACGACGCCGAGCGTCAGATCGCAATAACACACCTGCCCCAGGCCTGCCTGCTGCATCCACTCGGCGACGGCTGCCCGCTCGTCATCGTGCCGGATGGACATCGGTAGATAGAGGTAGGCGTCGGCGTGGCTGAGCCAGCGCCCGATTCGGGGCAGCAGTCGCAGGGCATAGAGATCATACAGCAGGCGGGCGGGCGCCTGCAACGGGCGCGTGAGTTCCAGCACCGCCACACGCCCGCCCGGTTTCAGCACGCGCGCCATCTCCCGAAACGCCGCGGGCTTATCGATCAGGTTGCGCAGTCCGAAGGCGATGGTCACCGCATCGAAGCACTGATCGGCGAACGGAAGCTGCAGCGCGTCCGCCAGCACATAGCGGATATGGTTCAGCCCCTGTCGCTGGGTTTTGAGACGGGCGCGCTGCAGCATCGGCTCGCAAAAATCGAGCGCGACCACCTCGCCCGCTGGACCGAGATGGCGGGCAATCTGGATAGCCAAATCGCCCGTGCCCGTACAGACATCCAGCACGCGGGCAGTCGGTTTAAGCTCCAGCATCTGCACCACACGCTGGCGCCAGCGGTGATGGAGCGCGAGGCTCAACAGCGTGTTCAACAGGTCGTAGCGGGGAGCGATACGGGCGAACATCTCGCGCACATAGCGGCGCCGCCCGTCATCCCGACGCTGCCAGATGGGTACGCTCTCGCTCGGCGACTTCGTGCCCATTTTCACAATCCACCCCGATTATACCCGGTAGCAATCTTTGTGCCTGACAGGAACTGACCCGCCGCGCTTCGGGTACTATTTTAGAGCGATGGCACGCAAGCGGGGTACTGTGCTGGTGGCGATGAGCGGGGGTGTGGACAGCTCGGTTGCCGCAGCGCTTCTGCAGAGGCGTGGGTACGAGGTGATTGGCGTCACCATGCAAATCTGGCAGGAGTCGCATCCTGACCCCCGACATGGAGGCTGCTGCTCGCTGGGCGCGGTGGAAGACGCGCGGCGAGTGGCGCGCCGGCTCGGCATCCCGCACTATGTGCTGAACTTCCGCCGAATCTTCGCCGACACTGTGATCCGCGACTTCGTGCATGAGTATCGCAGCGGGCGCACGCCGAACCCGTGCGTGCAGTGCAACCGCTTCGTGAAGTTCGACGCGCTCCTGAAGAAGGCGGACGAGCTGGGCTGCGACTTTATCGCCACCGGGCACTATGCCCGCGTGCGGTTCAACCCGCGCACGGGACGCTGGAACCTGCTCCGCGCCCGCGATAAGCACAAGGATCAGTCCTATGTGCTGTATATGCTCACGCAGGAGCAGCTGGCGCGCACGCTGTTCCCGCTGGGCATGATGACCAGCAAGGAGCAGACGCGCCGGATCGCTGCCGAGCTGGGGCTGTGGACCGCGAACAAGCCCGACAGCCAGGAAATCTGCTTCGTGGCGCACGCAGGCGGCTATCATCAGTTCCTGCGCGAGATCACGCCCGACGCCTTCCAGCCGGGCGCGATCCGCGATGTGCACGGGCGCGTGCTGGGCACCCACAACGGCATCGCGCTCTACACCGTCGGACAGCGACGGCGACTGAACCTCTTCTCGACTGTGCCGCTCTATGTGCTGCGAATCGTGCCTGAAGAGAACGCGATTATCGTGGGCACCGAAGACCAGCTCTACGAGCGCGAGATGGTGGTGGAGCAAATCCACTGGAGCAGTATCCCCTCGTTGCAGGAACCGTTGAAGGCGATGGTGAAGATTCGGTATAATGCGCCTGCAGCGCCCGCGTGGGTCTATCCTGGCGATGCGCCCGACACGGTGCGTGTGGTGTTTGACCAGCCCGTGCGCGCCATCACGCCAGGGCAGATCGCGGTCTTCTATCGGGGCGAGACGGTGGTCGGCGGCGGCACCATTCGGGGGAGCATCCACCGCACCGCCGACCCGCAGGGAACCGAGCAGGCGGTTCAGCGCGCCCTGCAGAAGGTCGACGCGCTGCTGTGTGAGGGACTGGACGGATGAACGACACTTTGCTGCTGATTCTGATTGTGCTGATGGCGCTGACGCTGCTGGTGCTGTGCTGGGCGACGATTGCCCTGCTGGTGCAGGCACGCAAGGAGTTGCCCGTGCTGCGTCGGCGCGTGGACGAGCTGAACGGGCGGCTGGGGCGCGTGCTGGAAGAGACCGTGCCCGCGTTGCAGACCACCACGCAGGCGCTGCAAGAAGCCCATCGCGCCCTGCGCGAAGCCGCCGAAACCATCGAGAACCTGCATATTGTCACGGACAACATCCGCCACAAGCTGGAGGTGGCGGACGAAGTGGCGGGCAAGGTGCGGCGCGTGCCCGAAAAGGCGGCGCGACTGCTCGGCAAACTGATGAATCAGGCGTTCAAGCTGGGCGGTCAACTCCTGCTGCAACGCCTGCAGGGCGGCGCCCGGCGTCGCCCGATCCCAGACGACGCATGGCGCATAAGCGGTGGGGAACTGCACGCGCCTGCAACGCCCGCAACCGACTCACGGCAGGATGCCACCCATGGCGAGAGTTCTGTCCCCACAGGGGCAGAGTCCGTCTCCCGCGCGGAGGCGAACCCAACCAACGAGCAAGGAGGGATGAACGATGAATCACGATGAGCGCAGTGGGCTGCTCTATCTGCTGGCGGGTATCGGGCTGGGCGTGCTGATCGGCGCCGTGCTTGGACTGCTGTTCGCGCCCAAATCGGGGGAGGAACTGCGCAGCGAGCTGGGTCAGCGCGTGCAGGAACTCTCCGAGAAGGTGCGTGAACTCGCTCAGCAGGCTTACGAGAAGAGCGGTGAGACCGTCCGCAATGTGCGCGAGCGCATCAGCCGCCGCGCCACCGGCGAGGAGGTCACTTCCGAGGAAGCCTGAAATGTTCGGGCGAATCTTCCTTGTGGTGGCAGCGATTCTGTTCAGCACGCTCCTCATCGCTGCCACCCTCTACTTCTTTTATCTGATTCTCGGCGCGCTGGTGCCCTTCCTGATCGCGGGCATTATTGCGTTGCTGTTGAACCCGTTCGTGGAGCGACTGTGCCGACGCGGGTTCTCACGCCCGCGCGCCGTGTTCAATGTGTTTCTCGGCTTCATCCTGCTGATGCTCGCCATCGGCGTGTCGCTGATCCCCAGCTTCTATCAGCAGGCGCAGAGCATCATCGACTTCTTCTCCTCACCCAAAAACGCCAATCTCACGCGCACGGTGAACAACTGGGTGGCGCAAACGCAGGACTATCTGGAACGCGAGGTGCAACGCCGTCAGCCGTGGATCCAGCGCAATCGCGTGCTGCTCCAGCGGCTGGGAATCCCCACCACACCCGAAGAGATCGAGAAGACCTCCGAGCGGTGGCGCACACGCCTGCAACAGCTGCTCACTGGCTGGGCGACCAAAGTGTTCAACGCGCTGGTGCAGACGCTGATTGGCGTGCTGTCGCGCGTCATCTGGGTGATCCTGATCCCCTTGAGCGTCTACTTTTTTCTGCTGGATATGCCCAACATTCGGCGTTCGTTTCTGTATCTGTTGCCGCCGCGGCAACGGGAGCCAGCCAGCCAGCTGCTGAACGAAATTGGCGCGGTGTTCTTTAACTACATTCGGGGTCTGGTGACGGCGGCGCTCACCTACGGGCTGACCTGCATGGTGTTCTTCTGGCTGCTGGGCGCACCGAACCCGGTGTTGCTGGGGGTGCTGGCGGGGTTGCTCTATCCGATTCCCTATGTGGGTGCGTTTCTGATTGCGCTCACTTCGGGCGGGTTCACCCTGCTGTTCGAGCCGTCGCCGCTGCTGTTTGTGTTCACGCCCGCCAAAATCTGGCACGCGCTGATTGTGGTGCTGGCGGGCATGGGGCTGAACACACTGTTCGATATGCTGATTACGCCGCGCCTGCTGGGTGGGGCGGTGGGGCTGCGCCCGTTAGCTGCGCTGGTGGCGATTGTGGTGGGCGCGACCATCGGCGGCATCTGGGGCATGATGCTCGCCGTGCCCGTCACCGCCTCGCTGCTGATTGTCGTGCGGGCGGTGCTGCACTACTTCTACGGTGACGAGCCACCTGAAAAGCCCACCGAATCGGAGGAGCCCGCCTGCGCTCATTCAGAAACAGCTGCTCCTTGAAGCCGATTGGGGTGAGGTAAAATTGTTATGGGGGTAATCTGATGGCGCGTCCGATTCCGACCAATCGGCGCTGGCATGGGGAGCCGTACAGGGCGGTTCGCTCCGCCCAGCGGGCATCCCGCATCCACTCGCGCGCCTCACGGCACCCTGATCGGCAAACCCGCCGCGCAGTGTACACCCTCACAGCGCTGGTGCTGTGCATGCTCATTCTTGCGCTCGCCGCCATGCTGTGGCTAACCCGTAGCGTGATTCTCATCGTGCCGCTGTCATGGCTACTGCGGGCCCTTGTCCGTGTCTGGACTCACAGGGAGCCAGATGAACCGTTCGACTGACGCTTGCCCACCGCAATCGGGTATCCTTTATCAAAGCCATCAGACGGAAGGTCTGGGCGATTGCGATTCAGGAGAGGACTCATGGCGAGGAAAGTCAGCAAACAGGAGCAACGGCGTGAGCAGATTTTGCAGGGTGCGGCGAAGGTCTTTTCAAAAAAGGGCTATCACGCCAGCACCGTCGAGGAGATTGCGAAGGAGCTGGGACTGACCAAAGCCAGCATCTACTACTATGTGCGGGACAAGAGCGAGCTGCTCTACCAGCTCTATCGGCGCGCGATGGAAGCCCTGCTCGAATCGCAGGCGGAGATTATGGCGCGTGCGGACTCACCCGACCAGAAGTTGCGCGCGATTATCGAGGAGTATGTTCGCATCGCGGGCGACGCGCATACGATGTACAGCGTGGTGGTGCTGCGCGAGCATCATGCCCTGCCCCCACGCCAGCGCAGGGAGATTATCGCGCTGCGCGACCAGTACGAGCAGAATGTGCGCCGCTGCATTCAGGAGGGCATCGAGCAGGGGCTTTTCGAGCCGATCGATGTGAAGATGGCTGCCTATGTGGTGCTGGGCGCACTCAACTGGATTCCCAGCTGGTACAACCCGCGCGGTGCGCTCAGCAAAGAGGAAATCGGGCGCATTTTTGCCGATTACCTGGTGCGCGGCTTGCTCAAAGTGCCCGCACCCCTCCGTGAGGGGTAAACTCCCCACCTGTCGGGAGGCAACGAACGCATGCGTGCATCGCGCTACTTTATGCCGACCCTGCGAGAAGTGCCCGCCGAAGCGGAGCTGATCAGCCATCAGCTGCTGCTGCGTGGCGGCTTCATCCGCAAGCAGGCGGCGGGCGTGTATGTGTACCTGCCGCTCGGCTGGCGCGTCATCCGCAAAATCGAGCAGATCGTGCGCGAGGAAACCGACCGCATTGGCGGAATCGAGCTGTTTATGCCGGCGCTTGTGCCCCAAGAGCTGCTGGACGAGACGGGGCGCAGCGGGCTGGACATCCTCTTCCGCCTCAAAGACCGCAACGGGCGACCCTTCACGCTCGGATTCACCCACGAAGAAATTATCACCGACATCGTGCGCCATGCGGTCAGCTCCTACCGCCAGATGCCGCTGCTGCTGTATCAGATCCAGACGAAGTTTCGGGATGAGCCGCGCCCGCGTGGGGGCGTGATCCGCGCCCGCGAATTCCTGATGTACGACGCCTACAGCTTCGACGCCGATGAAACGGCATTAGAGCAGACCTATCAGGCGTTGCGCGACGCCTATCAGCGTATGTTCCGTCGGATGGGACTGCCCACGATTATTGTGGAGGCGGAGGCAGGCGCCATCGGCGGCGGGCGCAACGAAGAGTTTATGGTGGTCGCGCCTGGCGGCGAGGATAAAGTGCTGCAGTGCGATGCATGCGGCTACAGCGCGAACGCCGAGCGGTGTGAACTGCCCGACCCGAACCTCATGCCGCCTGCGATTGATACGGTGCCAGCGATGCAAAAAGTGTCCACGCCGAACGCCCGCACCGTGCAGGAGGTCACCGCCTTTTTGAACACCACTGCCGACCGCCTGGTGAAGACGCTGCTGATGCGGGTGGACGGCAAGCCCGTCGCCGCGCTGGTGCGAGGCGACCGCGAGCTGAACCCCTACAAGCTGATGCACGCGCTGGATGGCGAGAGCGTGGAGATGATGGATGCCGCCACCATCGAACAGCTCACAGGCGCACCCGTCGGGTTCGCCGGACCGGTGGGACTCCCCTCCGACCTGCCGATGCTCGCCGATTATGAACTCAGAGGGCTGCAGGATTTTGTCACGGGCGCGAACGAGGCAGACGCCCATCTGGTTCATGTGTGCTGGGGACGCGATTTCCCTGAACCGCGCTGGGCAGACCTGCGCATGGCAGAATCGGGCGATAAGTGCCCTCGCTGCCCGACGGGAACCCTGCGCGAGGTGCGGGGCATCGAAGTGGGGCACATTTTCCAGCTGGGCACCAAGTACAGTCAGGCAATGAACGCGCTCTTCACCGATGCGCAGGGCAACCTGAAGCCGATCCTGATGGGCTGCTACGGGCTGGGCGTGAGCCGCTGCCTCGCCGCCATCGCCGAAGCCCATCACGACGAGAACGGCATCTGCTTCCCCATCACCGTCGCACCGTTCGAAGTGATTCTGATTCTGGTCAATCCCGAAGATGAGTCTCAGCGCTCGGCTGCCGAGCAGCTTTATACTGCCCTGCTGGAGCGTGGCATCGAGGTGCTGTACGACGATCGAGATGAGCGCAGTGGGGTCAAATTCAAGGATGCCGATTTGATTGGCATCCCGATTCAGGTAGTGGTGGGGCGGGCGGTGCAGAATGGGCAGGTGGAGGTGCGCCTGCGTTCCGACAAATCGCCCCAGCGCGTGGCAATACCAGACGCGCCCGCGCAGATCGCTCGCCTCATCGAGGAACTCAAACGCGAGCTGAGTCCATGAGCTTTTAAAGCCCCTCATCCGTACTTACCTCTCCTGAAGCGGGCAAAGGTTCTGGGAGAATGCTGCTTATGGCGGTGGGGTGGGTGGAGGGGTTGCGGAGGTGGAGCCGCTCGATTCAGGCGAGCGCACGGTGATGGTTACCTTTGCCTGCGCAGGGCGACCTTCGGCATCATAAGCCGTGAGTGTGTAGGTGGTGGTGGCGCTGGGCGTGACGATGAACTCGCCTGTGGTGGGCGACACCTCACCGATGCCGTTATCGATGACCACGCGCCGCGCGTTCTGGACCTCCCAGCGCAGGGTTGCGCTCTCGCCCGCGTTAATCGTGGTGGGCGTTGCCTCGAAGCGCACAATCTGCGCCTGCGAGGGGTCAACCACCTCCACGCGCACCGTCTTGCTCACCATCTTGCCCGCACTGTTGCGAGCAATCAGCTGGTACTCCGTCGTGCGCGAGGGGCGATGCTCAAAGCCGGGTGTGAGCGGGTCGAGCTTTTGACCGGGCGGGAACAGAATGAGTTCGGTCGCGTTTTTGACTTCCCAGCGCAGGATCACCGATTCGCCGCGCTTGACAGTGGGCGGGTCGGCGAAGAACTTCGTGATGGCGGGTGGGGGCGG
This sequence comes from Armatimonadota bacterium, assembly GCA_037445735.1. GTDB lineage: Bacteria > Armatimonadota > Fimbriimonadia > Fimbriimonadales > GBS-DC > HRBIN15. Next base: position 39,124 of record JBBIJY010000022.1, read on the forward strand.
CTCAGGCGCGTTCTGCACAATCACCACCACCTCCGCCATGCGCTCCCCGTACCGATTGCGGGCGACAAGCCGGTAGGTGGTCGTGGTGGTCGGTTTGACCTCCACCGATTGCGTCTTATTGGGGTCGAACTCGCCCACCGCTGGCATGATAATGACCTGATCGGCATTTCGCACGCGCCAGCGCAGGGTGGTGGTTTCGCCCGCGGTAATCTGCGCGGGGTCAGCGAAAAAGAGCTCGATTTCGACGGGGCGCGGGCGTGTGTATGCCCACACCATCAGCAACAGCGCGAGCATCAGCATGAACACAACGGTGGTGGGGCTGATCAGCGCGCGGCGCTCCAGCTGACCCTGCACATGGGCGGAGCGCATCGGGTCTTCCGCGCTGCGCGCCGCGAGTGTGAAACTGTACAGCGTCGGGTTCGCCAGCAGGGGGAGCTGGCGCGGCTGAACGGAGAGCCTCACCGTGCGCGTCTCACCGGGCGCCAGACGGAGCTGTTCCCGCTCCCACTCAAACGCCAGCGCGTCTTCGGGGTCGGACGCGAACAGGTTCAGCGTCTGCTCCGTGTTGCCAAGATTGCCGATGGTGACCTCATACTCTGCCTGCTTGCGCAGGGGCGAAGCGGCGGCGCGTTTGGGTGCAATCTCCAGGGTCAGCATGCTGTAGGGGCGGATCACGAGGCTGGCTTGCGCCACGCCGCTCTCGCCGTTCTCCAGCGACCGTGCCCGAATCACGATGGGATAGACTCCGGCACGGCTCTCCACACTGCGCGGCGGGTGAAACAGGATGCGCCCCTGCATCTCTTCGCCTGGCGCCAGCGTGAACGACGGGATGGGGATGGCGCACCACTCCGCGTCGATGCCTTCAATCTCCAGCGCCACCTGGTCGGGCTGGTCGCTCTCGTTGCGCACCGTCGCTATCAGCTGCGCTGACCCACCGGGCTCCACCTGAACCTCGTCCTGCCCCAGCTTCACGCGAATCGCCATAAAACCGTGTGCATTATACCCGCCCGTCGGGTATCCTTTTCGAAAATGCCCTGTGGCGGGCTATCTCGCGAAGGTATGGCATGGTCAGCGCGTCCTTACTTCAGGAGGGCGAGCGCGATGGAAAGCGAGCTGCTTGTGCAGGCAAGGCGGCAGGCGTTGCGCTGGATCCGTGCGCGGGACCACTCGCGCCAGGAGATGGAACAGCGGCTGCGGGCGAAAGGCTTCCCGGAGCCGATTGTGCAACAGACGCTCGAATGGCTGCTGCAGGAGCGATGGCTCTGTGATGAGCGGATTGCCCGGCGATTAGCGGAGCGGCTGGAAGAAACAGAGCCATCGGGGCGGCAACGGATTGAACGCGAATTCGCACGGCGCGGGCTGGAACCGCCCGCAACGCTTGCCAGCGACGAAGAGAGCCGCGCGGTGCGGGCGCTCCAGCAACGGTTCGGCGAGCCGACCCCACCGCCCAACGCGCGGACGCTCGCCCGCTGGTTCCGATTCCTCATCCAGCGCGGTTTCGAACCAGAGGTCGCCGAGCACGCCCTCCGCCAGTGGAACCCGTTTCTGGACGATGTGCGTATCGATGAGTAAAGCCTATCCGACCCGTGCAACGGGGCGGACGACGCTAACAGGAGGCGAATCCGATGGAAACGATTATCTGGATAACCGCTGTCATTATTGCAGCCGGTTTATCGGCAGGTGTCAGCTATCGAGTCGCGGTGCGACGGTTCCAGCAGAACCTCACCGTGCAGGCAGAGGACTGGATTCAGCAAGCGCGGAATCAGCTCGAAGAGGCACAACGGATCAGGGCAACAGTGGAGCAGGAGCGGGCGCAGTTCGAGCGCGAGCGCGAGGCGCTTATGCGCGAGACGCTGCTCAAAGCCCGCGAGGAAGCCCAGACCATCCGCGAGCAGACCGAGCAGGAGCTGCGCGAGAAACGCAACGAGGTGCTGCGACTCGAACAGCGACTGCTCCAGCGTGAAGAGCTGCTCGAACACCGTTTCGAACTGCTGGAGCAGAAGGAGCAGGCACTGCTGGAGCGCGAAGCGCTGCTCACCAAGAAGCAGGGCGAACTGCGCGAGCTGATGGCGCAACGGCGATTCGAACTGGAGCGCATCAGCGGCATGAGCACGGACCAGGCGCGCGAACTGCTGCTGAACGAGATCCGGGACGAGCTGGAACATGAAGCCGCTATCCTTGCCCGCCAGATCGAAGAGGAGACCCGCCGCGACGCCGAACGCCGCGCCAGACAGATTATCCTCGACACCATCCAGCGCTGCGTGGTCGAACATGTCGGCGCCAACACCATCACCATTATCCACCTGCCCAGCGATGAGATGAAGGGGCGCATCATCGGGCGCGAGGGGCGCAATGTGCGCCATTTCGAGCATGTAACGGGCGTCGATGTGATTATCGACGACACGCCCGAAGCGGTGGTGCTGTCATCGTTTGATCCTGTGCGCCGCGAGATCGCCCGCATGACGCTGGTGAACCTCATTCAGGATGGGCGCATCCATCCTGCGCGCATCGAAGAGGAGTACGAGCGCGCTCGAATCGAGATCGAGCGGCGCATCTGGCAGGCGGGCGAGGAAGCCGTGCTGCAGGTCGGGCTGACCGGCATGCATCCCGAAGTGGTGCGCACGCTGGGCAAACTGCGCTATCGCACCAGCTACGCCCAGAATGTGCTGGACCACTCCATCGAGGTCGCCCAGATCGCAGGGCTGCTCGCCGCCGAACTCAAGCTCGACACGCGCATCGCCAAACGCGCCGCCCTGCTGCACGACATCGGCAAAGCGCTCGACAACGCCACTGAGGGTCCCCACGCGATTGTGGGCATGGAGTTCCTGCAACGCTACGGCGAACCTGAAATCGTGTGCAACGCTGTCGGCGCCCACCACTTCGACATCGAGCCTGCCAGCCTCGAAGCGCATGTGGTGATTATCGCCGACTCCATCTCGGCGGCGCGCCCCGGCGCACGGCGTGAATCGCTGCAGCAGTATCTGCGCCGCATGCAGGAGCTGGAACGAATCGCGCTGAGTTTCGACGGCGTGGAAAAGGTCTATGCCATTCAGGCGGGACGCGAGGTGCGCGTGCTGGTCAAACCGAACGAGGTGGACGACCTGCGCGCCCATCAGCTCGCCCGCGAAATCGCCCACAAAATCCAGTCCGAGCTGGAGTATCCCGGGCAGGTGAAGGTAACGGTCATTCGCGAGGTGCGCGCCCATCATATCGCGCATTGAGCCATTAAACGGGTATACTTTGCAGCGATCTGCGGGAGCGAACCAACAACGCTTTTATGGGAGGTTATTCAATCGTGAGCGATGTGGTTATCAAAACGGTTAACCTGACCAAGCGCTACTCCAGCTGGTGGGGTAGCCAGACGGTGGACGCCGTGAAAAACCTCAATCTGGAGGTGTATCGCGGCGAGATTTTCGGCTTTCTGGGTCCCAACGGCGCGGGCAAGACGACCACCATCAAGGTGCTGCTGGGCATTCTGTACCCCACTTCTGGCGAAGCCTATGTGCTGGGCAAGCCTGCGGGCGATTCGGAGACCCACTATCGCCTGAGCTACCTGCCCGAAAACCCCTACTTCTACGAATACATGACGGGCAAGGAGATTCTCACCTTCTACGCGCGGCTGTTTGGCATCCCGGAGCCGGAGCGCAGCAAGCGCGTGGATCAGCTGCTCGATCGGGTCGGGCTGTCCCGTGCCGCGAACCAGCCCCTGCGCAACTACTCCAAGGGCATGCTCCAGCGAATCGGGCTGGCGCAGTGCCTGCTGAACGATCCCGAACTGCTGATCCTGGACGAACCGACCGCAGGGCTGGACCCCATCGCCCACATCGACATCCGCGACCTGATCCTGGAGCTGCGCGAGCAGGGCAAAACGCTCTTTATCAGCTCGCACCAGCTCTCCGATGTGGAGATTGTGTGCGACCGCGTGGCTATCCTCAATAAGGGCGAGCTGGTGCAGCTGGGCAAGCTCGAAGACCTGCTCTCCGGCGGCTATGTGGAGATGATTGCCGAGAAGGTGGGCGAAAATGTGCTGGAGCCAATCCGTCAGCTGGGCGGACGACCCAGCCTGCACGACGGACGCCTGATCGTCGAACAGCCCGACGACGGCTCCATCGACCGTGTGATTGATCTGGTGCGGGCGAACGGCGGACACATCATCAGCGTCAAGCCCTACCGCCGCACGCTCGAAGACCTGTTCGTGGAAACCATTCAGGGAGGGCGCAAACGATGAACGCCACTTTTGCGATTGCGGGTGCAACCTTCGGCGAAGCGGTGCGCAAGCGCGTGCTGATGGTCATCTTGCTAACTGCGCTGGTGATTATTCTGATCAGCCCCGCGTTCGAGCCGTTCGCCGGGCGCGGGCAACGCACGCTGGTGCTGAGCTTCGGCTTCGGCATTATTCAGCTGGCTGGAACCTTCATCGCGATTATCCTCTGCACAGGGCTGATCCCCAACGAGATCGAGCGGCGCACCATCTACACCATTCTATCCAAGCCGGTTCAGCGGTGGCAGTTCGTGCTGGGCAAGCTGCTCGGCGCGATGGGCACGCTCGCCTTCATCTACGCCATGATGGGGCTGGTGTTCCTGCTGGTGACACGCCTGTCGCTGGGCGAGTTCAACATCGATGTGCTGAAAGGCATCGTGATGTTCTTCTTCCAGAGTTCGCTGCTGGCTGCCGTCACGCTCTTCTTCTCCACCTTCGTCTCGCCACTGGTGAACTACTTCCTGTCGGCGGGCGTGTTCCTGATGGGCAACCTGATGAGCACCTTTTTAGACACAATTCAACGCAATCCTGAAGTGACGCCGCTCACGCGCGTGCCCGTGCAGATTCTCACGCTCATCCTGCCCAACTTCGCCAACTTCAACATTCAGAACCCCATCATCAACCCCGAACAGGTGCTGACCGACGAGACGGCGTACTTCATCCAGACGATTGCCTACGCGATTGTGTATATCGCGCTGCTGCTGGTGGGCAGCATCCTGATTTTCAATCAGCGGGAGATGTGAGACGATGAGACGGTCATCGCGTGGTCTCTGGCTAACGGCTTTGATTCTGTTGCTGGTTCAGGCGGGTCTGCAGTGGCGCATTTTGCCGCTGTGGAGCAAGAACTACGCGCCGAAGCAGGCGGCGCCGGTGGGGCTGTCGCCAGACCAGCTGCTGGTTGCTTTTGCGGGCTTCCGCGAGTTCCTGGCAGGCATGCTCTGGGTGCGGGCGGACGGCTTCTTCCATTCGGGCAACTACGACGCCATCCTGCCCATGCTGCGACTGGTAACATGGCTCGATCCGCACAACATCGATGTCTACACCACAGGCGCATGGCATATGGGCTACAACTTCACCGACGAAGCGCAGCGCTCCGACCGGCGCTACATTCCGCTCGCCCTCAAGTTCCTGGACGAGGGCATCGAAAACAACCCGAATGTGTGGGACCTCTACTTCGAGATGGGCTGGATGTATTTCCATAAGATTCAGGATCCGGTGAGCGCGGTGCCGTGGCTGCAGAAAGCGAACTCGTTCCCCGATATGATCCCTGCACGGCGACATACGCTGGCACATGCGCTGTTCAAAGCGGGTCGCTTCGATGAAGCCATCGACACCTGGGGTCAGCTGATTCTGGACGCCGAGAAAACGCGCCACAACGATTGGGAAGGGCACAACCTCTACGATGTGCGCCTGAAGAACTTCCTGGAGACGGTGCTGGATGTAACTCGCCGATACGGTCCGGAACCAGAGACTCAGCCGCCGCTGGATATGGAGTTCGATGCGAGGGTCAAAGTGGTGCGCCCGCGTGTGATCCTGGTCGAGGGGCGGCTCGCCATCCCCACGATAGGCGCGCGCGTCACGGTCATCCTGCGCGACAAGGGCAGAACCATCAACTACTCTCCCAAAGCGCTCAAGGTCTTCTCCTTCGAAATCGATAAGAACCTCACCTATATGCAGGATTCGCTGGCGGTGCGGGAGATGAAGTTCCGCCGCGAGATCGATATGAGCAAAGACCCGAAGATGTACCCCTTCAAGGCGCCCGAATATGAGGTGGAGTTCATCTTCGACCCGCGCTACGCCTCGCCCCAGATTCAGGATCGAATCGGCACCGATGGCGTCGGCATGACCGACAGGCGCTATCTGGACACCAGCGACCCGTCCGCCCGCATGTTGCGCAAGGTCGTCACGCTCACACGCGAGGAGATTCTGATGATTGGCAGGCGGGCGTCAGCACGGTAGCCCGGGCGTCTCGCCCGTATAGCTGACGGTGAACAGGCGATGCGGTTCCCACTTGAAGGCAGTGAGCGATTGCATAACCCTGGCGGGCGATTGCGCCTGCTCTGGCAGGAGCGCAATATCGTGGTAATGCCCGGCGTCTATAATGCGATCCTGGCGCGACTGGTGCAGTATCACGGCTTCGAAGCAGTCTATATTTCGGGCGCAGGTGTAACCAACAGCCTGCTCGGCTTGCCCGATCACGCTTTTATTACACTTCCAGAGATGGCGCAGGTGTGCAGTTATATCACCAGCGTTATCTCCATCCCTGCGGTTGCCGACGCCGACACGGGCTATGGCGAGGCGTTGCAGGTTGCCCGCGCGGTGCAGATGCTGGAGCGGGCAGGGCTGGCAGGCATCCATATCGAGGATCAGCTGAACCCGAAGCGGTGCGGGCATTTAGAGGGCAAGGAGCTGATCCCCACCGAAGCGATGGTCGCCAGGATTCGCGCGGCATTACGGGCGCGTGAGAACCCCGACTTCGTGATTATCGCCCGCACCGACGCGCGCGCGGTGGAGGGTCTGCAGGGCGCTATTGACCGCGCCCGCGCATATGCCGACGCAGGCGCCGATGCCATCTTCCCCGAAGCGTTGCAATCGCCTGACGAGTTCGAACGGTTCGCGCGCGCCGTGCCTCTGCCCCTGATGGCGAACATGACCGAGTTCGGCAAAACACCCTTGATCAGCGTTCGCGAGTTCGCCCAGCTGGGCTACAAGATGGTCATCTTCCCGATGACGCTCTTTCGCGTGATGATGAAAGCCGCCGAGCATGCGCTCACCGCGCTCAAAGCGGAGGGCAGCCAGCGCTCGCTTCTAAATGCGATGCAGACCCGCGCCGAGCTGTATGAGCTGCTGGAGTACGAGCGATTTCTGGAGTTTGACCGCGCGATGGGTGAGAAATCGCCATGAGCGGTTATGTGGCGGACAAGTTGCAACGGGTGACGCCCGCCTATCCCGATGATAGCCTGCTGCGGGCAGCGGAGTTGCTCACCCAGGGCGGCGCGGGCGTGCTGCCCATCGTGGTGGCGGGCGAGCCAGTCGGCGTGCTGACCGAGGAACGGCTGCGCGACGCGCTCGCCAGCGGCGCCCACTGGAGCGAACCCGTCGCCCGCTGGATGGAAGACACCTTCCTTCCTGTGCCTATCGATGCGCCCGCTGCGACCGCTATCGAACAGCTGGTCGACTCCTCACGACCGGCGCTGGGGGTTGACCCCTGGGGGCGCTATGTGGGTGTGGTGAATGTCGCCAGCCTCATCGGTCGCCCCCACGCGAGCGTATCGGTCGGCACGATTGGCGGGATGGCGACCCCGCTCGGCGTCTATCTGACCAACGGCATGGTGCGCGCGGGCGCGAGCGACTTCGGGCTGGCGCTCACAGGCGCACTGCTGTTCATTCTCTTTCTCGCTGCCAGCTGGATCGTGGTCGGCGGCGCCCGCTGGGTGCAGACGCAGTTCAACATCCCGCTGCTGAGCTACTACGATTCGCCCTACGCCTACACCTGGCTGGCGAGCGACCTGATGGGGCTGGTGCTGCGCGCGTCGGAGTTCGTGCTGTTCCTGCTGCTGATGCGCCTGCTGCCGATAGCGGGCACGCACGCGGCGGAGCATATGGTGGTGCATGCGATTGAGCGGGGCGAGCCGCTGGTGCCGGAGGTGGTGCGCCGCATGCCGCGCGTGCACCCGCGCTGCGGCACGAACCTGGTGGCGGGAGTGGTGCTGTTTCTGGGGCTGGCGAACTTCCTGCAGGGCATGACACCCGAACTGAGCAGCGCACGCGACCTCGCCCTGCTGTTTGCCCTGCTGTTCACCGTGATGTTCTGGCGACCGTTCGGCGAGCTGCTGCAGTGGCTGGCGACCACGAAGCCGCCCACCGAGCAGCAGCTTCTGAACGCGATTCGCGCAGGCGAAGAGCTGTTGCAACGGGCGCGTCCCTACAGTGGAAGCGTGCCCCCGTTCGGCACGCGCCTGCTGCGAACGGGGCTGCTGCAGATTCTGGCGGGCGCATGGGGCACGCTCGCGATTCTCAGCCTGCTGGAACGCTGGCTGGGCATCACCCTGCTGATTGGCTGAGCCTGCACCGCTTCTGGAGCGCATTTTTTTCGCTCTTCTCGATTCGCAAAAAATGGGGTATAATAGAGTATCGGCGCCACCGAAAGACCGGGATAACTGAATCGCCAGCCGCATCGGCACTCAGATTATTTCTTCTCTCGACCGCTGAAATTCACTCAAGGAGGCTACGCAATGCGAATCGCTGGATGCAGTTTCGGGCTGATGCTGTTGCTGGCGCTCGGGTGCGCCCAGCCGTTCACCTATCAGGGGCTGCTCAAAGACGGCGGCAACCCTGCGAATGGCAACTACCAGATGACTTTTCGGCTCTATAACGCAGTCGCGGGAGGCACGCTGCTGGGTACGGTGGGTCCTGTGGCCGTGCCTGTGAGCAACGGCTTGTTCAGTGTGGAGCTGAACTTCCCGGCTTCGGTCTGGGATGGGGGAACCCGCTACCTGGAGGTTCAGGTTGGTGCCACGACCCTCTCGCCCCGTGTGAAGATTAACCCGACGCCGTACGCCAGCACCCTGCGCCTGTTTGAAAGCGGCGCCGCGAATCCTGACCGCATGGTGGTTGCCCACTCGCCTGCTTTCACGAACTGGGGTCTGATGTATCGGGATACCAGCGACGAGTTCCATTTTATGAGTAGCGGTAGCAGCAGCCTTTCTGTGCGTCTCGCTGATGGGGACATAACTTTCTACGACGATCAGGGAAGCCTCATCTTCCCCACAGCGGATGCCACCAACGCGCCGATGATGATGATGTTCAGCTCGGGCACCGCCAACGCCAACCGCATGGTGATTGCCCATTCACCCGCTTTCACAAACTGGGGCTTGCAGTATCGTGACTCGGACGATAAGTTCAACTTCATGGGTGGCGGTCTGACAGCGCTGAGTGTCGATCTGGTGAATCTCTATGTAGGCGTGCGCACCTTTGTGCCCGAAGTGCCGCTGCACATTGCCAGCGGCAACGATAGCTCCCTCGGCAGCGGCGGTTATGTTCAGATAGGGCTGACCTCCAGCGCGAACCTCAACATGGACAACAACGAGATTATGGCACGCGATAACGGAGCGACCTCCACCCTCTTTCTGAACCACAACGGCGGTGATGTGATTATCAACGGCACCAACGGCACGGGCAATGTCGGCATCGGCACGACCGCGCCCGCCGCGAAGCTGCATGTGAACGGCACGGCGCGCGTGAAAGTGCTGGAAATCACCGGCGCCGACTTCGCCGAAAAGTTCCCCACCTCCGAACCCGTCCAACCCGGCATGGTCGTGGAGATCGACCCCGACAACCCCGGCAACCTCCGCCTCGCACGCGGCGCCTACAATAAGCGCGTCGCAGGCATCGTCGCCGGCGCGAACGGGCTTTCCAGAGGCATCGTGCTGGGCAACTTAGAAGGCAGCGAGAGCCACACCCCGATTGCCATCAGCGGGCGCGTGTGGGTCTACGCCGATGCCACCGAACACACCATTGAACCGGGCGACTTTCTGACCACCGCCGAACGCCCCGGCTACGCGATGAAGGCGACTGACCTGCAGAAGGCACAGGGCGCGATTCTGGGCAAGGCGATGACCCGCCTGGAGCGGGGCACGACGGGCTTTGTGCTGGTGCTGGTCAACCTGCAATAAGGAGGCAATCGCCATGAAAACATTCAGAGGCTTTTGGGCGGTTGTGGTCTGCAGCACGCTCTGGCTGGGCGGGCAGGCGCAATCGGCTGCTCCACCCCTCTTTGCGCCAGTGAAGGCGACCGTGCCTGCGGGCGCCCCGGCTTTGCGCAACGCGAAAGCCTACCAGCCGGTGCGCATCCGCTGGCAGGTGGTGCAGAGCCTGCAACCTGCCAGCCGCGTGCTGTTCAACCTGCTGGAAGGGGTCAACCCGATAGGCGTGGTGGAGCGCGTGGAGCGCCGAAACGAGCAGCGCTACTCCTGCTTCGGACGCCTGGAAGGGCTGGACGGCAGCCACTTCATTCTGGTGGTGGAGGAGGACGCGCTCGCGCTGTTTGTCGCCGCGCCGATGTATGAGGCGGTGTTTGACCTGCGCTACTACAAAGATGACCTGTATGTGGTGGTGCAGATTGGCAACGAGCCGCCCTGCGGGAATCGGGAGAACGAGACACCGCCGCCGTTTGAGATGACGCCCGAAGACGCCGAGTGGTACGCCCGCTTTGCCAATCAGGATTTTGAGATGGCAGGGGGCGACTTCGGCACCGCTGCCTGCACGCAGCCGCGAGCCGTGCTGGATATCGCCGTGTACTACACCACGCAGGCGCGTGAGGCGATAGGTGGGGTCAATCAGATGAACGCGCGCATCCAGCTGTTTATCGACCAGTGCAATCAGGCGTATCAGAACAGCCAGGTCAGCCTGACGGCGCGTTTAGTGCGGCGGCTGGAGGTGAGCTATCCCGGTGAAGGGAGCGGAGACAGCAGCACGCAGCTGGGGCATCTGACCAATCCCGGCGATGGTGTGCTGGATGGCATTCACGCCGATCGCACCAACTTTCGCGCCGATCAGGTCATCCTGCTGGTGAACAATATGGACGCCTGTGGGCGTGCCTGGTGCGGGAATGGCAGCGACCCGGAGAATGCGTTTGGCGTGGTGCAGTACGACTGCACGACCTACTCCTTCCCACACGAGATAGGACACAATCAGGGTTGCGGACACGACCGTGATAATGGAGGCTGTGGCTTCCGTTCGTACGGGTTCGGCTGGCGGTTCACCGGCAGCGATGGTGTGCAGTACCGCACGGTGATGGCGTATGCACCAGGTACGCGAATCCCCTACTTCTCCAACCCGAATGTGACCTATCAGGGTGTGGCGACGGGCGTGCCGATAGGGCTGCCGAACGAAGCGCATAATGCGCAGGTGATTACCGAGACTCGTCGGTCGCGTGAAACCTTCCGCTTGCTGGACATCTGGGTGGACTTCGGTGCAGGTTTTCCTGAGCTGGGTACCTTCACCTTCCCGTTCAATACGGTGATCGAAGGGGTGAACGCGATCACGACCTTTGTGGACACGGCGGTGCTGGACTTCCCGACGCTCTACATCAAGGCGGGTTCGCGTACCGAAGGTATCACCATCACCAGGCGGATGCGCATCGAGGCGTGCGGCGGACTGGTTCGGATCAGCGCGCCATAACGCCCTCACCCCTTGCCCCTCTTCCCCGCTGCGGGAGAGGGGGACACCTGCCCTCTCCCCCGCAGGTGGGGGAGGGGACGGGTGAGGGGGCATAACTAAACCATGAGGAGGACAACGACGATGAGAACAATGATGATGTGTGTAATTCTCACGACGCTAATCGGCGTCACAGGCGCCCAGTCGGGCGGTAGCTACGACCTCAGCTGGTGGACCATCGACGGCGGCGGCATCACCTTCGCCACCGG
>JBBIJY010000023.1:0-43471 GCA_037445735.1 Armatimonadota bacterium
TGTCGGGATTGGGACGAGCAGTCCTTGATATCGGCTGCATGTGGAAGCGAACACGGGTAGCCGCGCCATCTATGGTGTGAATACCATCACCAGCGGCACCACCTACGGCGTGTATGGGCAAAGCAACAGCACTTCTGGTACGGGCGTGTATGGCGTAGCATCCGCCACCAGCGGCGATACCATCGGCGTGTTGGGGCAAAGCGCCAGTCCCGATGGCATAGGTGTGCGGGGTTTGGCAAACGCCACCACTGGCATCACCTTCGGCGTGTATGGGCAAAGCGCCAGCACTTCTGGCATAGGTGTGCGGGGTTTGGCAGACGCCACCAGCGGTCTTACCTACGGCGTGTTGGGGTCAAGCGCCAGCACTTCTGGCAGGGGCGTGCTTGGCGCCGCATTCGCCACCAGCGGTCTTACCTTCGGCGTGTTTGGGCAAAGCCACAGCACCACTGGCAGGGGCGTGTACGGCTTGGCAATCGCCACCAGCGGCAGCGCCTGGGGCGTGTGGGGTGAACGAACAGCTCCGATTCCACCGCCTATGGCGTGCTTGGGGAAGAACCCTCTGGCGGGGCCGGGCACGCGGTCTTTGCTTCTGGAACCCTCGCCGCCTCAGGCACCAAGTCGTTCCAGATTGACCACCCGCTCCGCCCCGAAACGCACTACCTGAACCACTTCTGCGCCGAAGGTCCCGAACCCTACAACCTCTATCGGGGCAATGTCACCACCGACGCGCAAGGCTACGCCGTCGTGCAACTGCCTGACTACTTCGAAGCCATCAATCGCGACCCCACCTACCATCTGACGGTGATTGATGGCGCGGGCGAGGAATTTGTGCAGGCGCGCGTCGTGCGCAAAATCCAGAACAACCAGTTCGTCATCCGCACCAGTGCGCCGTTTGTGGAGGTCAGCTGGGAAGTGAAAGCCATCCGCAACGACCTGTGGGTGCAGCGCTACGGCTACCAGACCGAGCAGGAGAAGGAGGACGATATCAAGGGCAAGTACCTGCACCCTGAACTCTATGGTCAGCCGAAGGAGCGGGGGATTCTTTATCGCACTGAACCGACGCCTGCTCCCAATGGGAAGAGCAAACCGTAAACCCCTCACCCCAACCCGCTCCCCAGAGGGGAGAGGGGGTTTCTGAGTCCCTCTCCCCTGTTGGGGGAGAGGGTACGGGTGAGGGGGCAAATCAAGCGCCGTTGTGTACGCAGGTAGGGGCGCACGGCTGTGCGCCCTACCCCCTGTTCGCAGGGAGTTCTCCCGGCTTTCGGGAGAGTTCTCTCCGCAATCGGGGGCATCGTGCTGAGATGGGTATAATAGCCCGCGTGGGCTTCTGGCGGTTGCGAAAAAGCCGTGCGATAACCCCAAAGGTGGATGACGCGCTGTGGACGCAGGCGCTGACCCATCGGTCGTTTACGGAGGGCGATCTGGCAGCCAGCAACGAGCGTCTGGAGTTTCTGGGCGACGCCGTGCTGGGGCTGGTGATCGCTGAGCATCTCTATCGGCTCTTTCCCAACTGGGATCAGGGTCAGCTCTCCAAAGCGCGGGCGAGCCTGGTGCGCGAGAGCGTGCTGTGCGAGGCGGCGCGTCGGGCAGGACTGCCCCAGCAGCTGCGGCTCAGCCCCGCGGAAGAGGCGGCAGGCGGGCGCGAGCGACCCTCCATCCTCAGCGACGCCTTCGAAGCCGTCATCGCCGCCCTCTACCTTGACCAGGGCTATGACGCCGCGCGCGCCTACATCCTCCAGCACCTCCAGCCCGAACTCGATGCCCTCACGCAGGGCACCATCCCCATTCAGGACTTCAAATCGCTTTTGCAGGAGCGCACGCAAGCCTGGTGGCGCATCACGCCCGTGTATGAGGTGGTGGAGGAACACGGCACGCCCCACCGCAAAACTTTCGTCGTGGAGGTGCGCCTGCGCGATTTGACCATCGGGCGCGGCACCGGCTCCAGCAAGAAGCAAGCCGAGCAACGCGCCGCCGCCGATGCCCTCCACTACACCGAACAGAACAGGAGGCAACTCGATGAGACTCTACGCTGAAATCGGAGTGTTTGGCGGCTCCGGATTCTATTCGTTTCTGGAGAATGTGGAGCAGTATAAGATCGACACGCCGTACGGTGCGCCGAGCGACCTCATCACGATTGGTGAGGTGGCGGGTCGGCGCGTGGCGTTCCTGCCCCGACACGGACGCCAGCACAGTATCCCGCCCCATAAAATCAACTATCGCGCCAACCTCTGGGCGATGAAGGAGCTGGGCGTCACGCGCATCATCAGCCCCTGCGCCGCAGGCAGCCTGCAAGCCCATGTCAAGCCGGGCGATTTCGTGGTCGCGGATCAGTATGTCGACCGCACGCATGGTAGAGCCGATACCTTCTACGAGGGTCCCACCGTCCACCATGTATCGCCTGCCGACCCCTACTGCCCCGTGCTGCGCCAGATTGCCATCGACGAGATTCGGGCGCGCGGCATCCCCGTGCATGAGCGCGGCACGATTGTGGTCATCAACGGACCGCGCTTCTCCACCAAAGCCGAGAGCCGATGGTTCACCTCGATGGGCTGGGAGGTCATCAACATGACCCAGTATCCCGAGGCGTATCTGGCGCGGGAGCTGGCGATGTGCGTGGTCAACATCTCACTGATTACCGATTATGACAGCGGGCTGGTGGCAGAGGGCGAGGTTCAGCCCGTGACCGCCGAAGAGGTGATGAAGGTGTTCCATCAGAACGCGGAACGCATTCGCGAGGTGATTTTCGGGATGATCGCCCGAATCCCCAGCGAGCGCAACTGCCCCTGCCCGCATGTGCTGGACTACGCTAAAGTGATTGTGTGAAGGAGGTGAAAGCGATGCGGATGCGCGAGCGCGAGCTGCGGCAGCGGCGCCATCGGCGCATGAAGCGCCTGAAGGCGCGACGGCGTGCCGCCATCAAAGCCGCCCAGAGCCAGAAACGCGCCTAAACAATCCGGCGCTCCACAATCGCCACCGGGTCAAAAGTGCGCAGGCGCCAGCCGATGGTCGTCAGCGCGAACAGCAGCACCATCACGGGCACGGGCAGCGTGTAGCGGTAGGCGATGGGGTCGAGCGGCTCCAGATAGAGTCCGCGCGGCTCCATCACCGCCCACTTCGCCCAGCTCAGCGCCGTTAGTGCCAGCAGCACGCCCAGCACCCAGCCCAGCAGCACCACCAGCACCGTCTCCGCTGACACCCGCGCCAGCAAACTGCGCCGCGTGTAGCCCATCGCCTGCAACAGCCCGAACTCCACCAGCCGCTGCTGAAAATAGATGTTCGCCAGCAGCCCCGTCATCGTCGCCAGCATCAGCGACACCACCAGCACCACCACACCCGTGATAAAGTAGAGGTTCCGAAACGCGCGATGGGTCTCCCGCTGCAGCTCGGCGTAAATCCAGACGCGCGCCTGCTTGCCCCGCAGAGTCGTCAGCAGCCACCGATCCAGTTTGGGCTGCTGCCGCACATCGGCTGCTAACACCAGCAGGTTGCGCAACGGCGGGAAAAAGTGGCGGCGCGTGAACTCCTCGGAGGTGATTGCCATCCATGTATCACCCTTCAAGACGCCCACCACGCGCACGGGCACTGGCGCGTACTGGTCGGGCACCAGCGGCGACAGCACCACATCGCCGATGCGCAGCTTCTTGTTGCGCATCAGCGGCTCCGAGAGCGCGACTTCAGGTGCGCCCGGTGCAGGATAGCGTCCCGCGCCCAGCTCCAGCCCGCAGCGTGCCACCAACCGCTCCATTTTGTCATGGGGCAGCCCGAAAATCACAAAGGGCATCTTGCCCACAATCGTCTCCGCCGTCATGAAGCAGACTACCGTCTCATACACCTCGCCCACGCCGGGCGCCCGCTCCACCAGCGCCCGCAGTTCAGGTTTCAGCTCCTCGCCTCCGCGCGGCGTCACCGCCGCAAAGTAGCGATTGTAATCATAAATTTTGAGAATCGTGCGGTCGATGGAGTTCAGGAGCGCGACCACGCAGGCAATTGTCAGCACCGCGAGCGTCAGCACCAGCGTCAACGGCAAACTCCGCCCCGGATTGCGCACCAGAAACAGCACGGGCGACAGCGGATGACGCCACATCACCCTTGATTGTACCTCCGTTGAAGAACTGGAAAAGGGATAGACAGGCAGTGGCAAAAGCATGTTAGAACCGTTCGAACCGTTCCACCGGCAGCACGAACACGACCGCGCCGCCCACCTCGACAGCAATTGGTGTTGGCAGGAAGGTGCCAATCGGCGCGGCGTCGGGCGGGATGGGATTGATATACTGCTCGCGGGTGTGGCAGTTCTGCTCCAGCAGGTTCAGCAGCGGTTCCAGTTGCTCATCCTCCACGCCAATCAGCAGGGTGGTGTTGCCCTCGCGCAAAAAGCCGCCCGTGCTGGCGAGCTGGGTGAACTTGAACTGATGCTCCAGCAGGGCTTCCATCACGCGCCCTTTGTCCCGCGTATGAATGACCGCGATGACCAGTTTCATCGTTCTGCCTCCTGTAGCCAGCCACCTGCCCGCAGGGCGCCCAGAATGGCTTCCTGCAGGGCGTCCAGTGGCTGCGTGCCGTCCAGCACCCTGAAGCGCACTGGCTCGCGCTCCGCAAGGTGCAGGTAGCCCTCGCGCACGCGCCGATGGAACTCGAGCTGCTCGCGCTCAAATCGGTTCGGCGTGCGCGCCCGTGTTAGTGCCTGCTCCACGGGCAGGTCGATCAGGAAGGTGAGGTTCGGTTGCAAGCCGTCGGTCGCAAACCGATTGAGCTGGTGCAGCCATTCGATATCCAGCCCGCGCCCGTAGCCCTGATAGGCGAGCGTCGAGTCGGCGTAGCGATCGCTGATGACCCATCGCCCTGCCTGCAGCGCGGGACCAATCACCGTGCGCACATGGTGGCTGCGGTTCGCTAAAAAGAGCAGCAGCTCGGTGATGGGGTCGATGGGGTGCTGCAGGAGCCACTGGCGGATGGCATCACCCAGCGCGCTGCCGCCTGGCTCGCAGGTGAGCAGGGCGGGAATGGCATGCTGATGGAGCCAGTCGGCGAGCCACTGGCTCAGCGTGGTTTTGCCCGCGCCTTCGATGCCTTCGAAGGTGATGAACGGCGCGTGGCGCATTTAGCGCTCCCCCTGTTCGTCCATGTAGATGGGCAGGATTCGCACGCGGCGGCGCGGCTCTTCACCCACGCTCTCCGACAGCAGGCGGTACTTTTCGATGAGCTGGTGCTGCAGGCGGCGCAGGTAGGCGTTCTGGGGCGAGAGTTCGTACGGCTGCGCGGTCGCCAGCACATATTCGACGCCCTCTTCGGCTTCGCGCAGGGCGCGCTCCTCCGCGCTCTCGTCGGCTTGCGGGCGCTGAAACAGCTCGCGCAGCGCACTGGCAAGCTGCGAGTAGGTGTTGCTCCGCACGACGGCAATCGGAATCTGTTTCTGCAGCGCCTCGCGCACTTTGGGCGGGCGACGCTGGAAGGTGGAATGGATGACCACCATCGCGTCGGCGTCGCTCACATCGCGCGCGATGTAGGCGGGCAGGCGCAGCTCGCGCAGCGCCTTCTCCAGTCGGCTGCGGCTGACCCCATAGGGGAAGATTCGGGTGGGCGTGCGCGGGGCTGACCCCGCATCAGGCGTGATGACCAGCGGCGTGCCCGGCGACGGCTCCGTCACAGGCGGGCGTTCGATGCCCTCCGCGCCCGCGCGCGGCAACAGGTCGCTCCGCTGCACTATCTCGATCTCGCCTGTGGGCGACTGCACCCGAATCTCAGGGCGTGGCGGGATACCGCGCAGCATCCGATCGACCGTCTGCGCCACATCGTGATGCACCGCCAGCCGATGGAAGTCGAGAATCTCGATCACCACATCGAAGGTGGGGGGCGCTTTGCGTTCCAGCACGGTCTTCTGGGTACCGCGGCGGCGGGCTTCCTCGTCGGAGAGCGTGACGGTCTGCACGCCGCCCACCAGGTCAGACAGCGTGGGGTTCATCAGTAGGTTCTCCAGCGAGGTGCCGTGCGCGGTGCCGATGAGCTGCACGCCCCGCTCGGCGATCGTGCGGGCAGCATACGCCTCCAGCTCGGTGCCAATCTCGTCGATGATGATGACCTCAGGCATGTGGTTCTCAACGGCTTCGATCATCACGGCGTGCTGGAGGCTCGGCTCCGGCACCTGCATGCGGCGGGCGAAGCCGATGCCCGGATGCGGGATGTCGCCGTCGCCGGCGATCTCGTTGGAGGTGTCCACAATCACCACGCGCTTGTCGTACTCGTCCGCCAGCACGCGGGCGACCTCACGCAGGCGTGTCGTCTTGCCCACGCCCGGCTTACCTAACAGCAGGATGTTTTTGCCAGAGGCGACAATATCGTGAATGATGTCGATGGTGCCATAGATGGCGCGTCCCACCCGACAGGTCAGCCCGATAATGCGCCCCTGGCGGTTGCGAATCGCCGAGATGCGATGCAGCGTGCGCGGGATGCCCGCGCGGTTGTCCTTGCCGAACGCCCCTATCCGATCCGCCACATACTTGAGATCGTACTCCTCGACCTGCGTGTTCTCGAGGCGGATCGTGCGGTTCATGAATCGCGCTTCGGGCATCCGCCCCAGGTCCAGCACGACCTCCAGCAGTTCCTCCAGATCGGGCTGCTCCTCCAGCCACTGGCGAATGGTTGGGGGCAGCACCTCCAGCATCGCAGTCAAATCGTCCGTTATCGCGCGCTCCGATTGAGTCACAGGCTGTGCCATATCGCTATCGCTATATCGATTATACCCCTCTGCAGGGGGTAAACTCACAGTGATGATTGCGACCGTCAATCCCGCAACGGGCGAGCAGGTGCGAGTCTATACGCCGATGGAGGCCGGGGCGGTGGAGCGCCTCATAGAGCGCGTGCATGCGGTTTATCAGGAGTGGCGATGGGCGACCTTCGCCGAGCGTGCCGCCCCCATGCGCCGACTGGCGCAGCTCTTACGCGAGCGCAGGGAGGCGTACGCCCGCCTCATTACCGAAGAGATGGGCAAGCCGATAGTGCAGGCGCGTGCCGAGATCGATAAATGCGCCTGGGGCTGCGACTACTTCGCCGAGCATGCCGAATCGATGCTTGCGCCGCTGGAAGTGCCCACCGAAACGTGGCGCAGTTATGTCGTTTTTCAGCCACTGGGCGCGATCTTAGCCATTATGCCGTGGAACTTCCCTTTCTGGCAGGTGTTTCGGTTTGCCGCGCCCGCGCTGATGGCGGGGAATGCGGTCGTGCTGAAGCATGCGCCCAGCACACCCGGCTGCGCCCTCGCCATAGAATCGCTCATGCAGGAGGCAGGCTTCCCACCGAACCTGCTGCGAGCCGTGCTGGTGGAAAACGAGCAGGTGGAACCCATCATTCGCCACCCGCTGATTGCAGGCGTGACGCTCACAGGTAGCCCGCGCGCCGGACGCGCCGTCGCCCGAATCGCAGGCGAAGAACTCAAAAAGTGCGTGCTGGAGCTGGGCGGCAGCGACCCCGCCATCATCCTTGCCGACGCCGACCTGCAACACGCGCTGAACCAGTGTGCCACCGCACGCCTCATCAACTCCGGGCAGAGCTGCATCGCCGCCAAACGCTTCATCGTGGAGCAGCCGCTGTACGAGCCGTTTGTGCAGGGCTTTGTGGAGCGCATGCAGGCGCAGAAGATGGGCGACCCGCTGGATGAAAGCACCACGATTGGTCCGATTGCTCGCGCCGATTTGCGCGAGAACCTGCATCGGCAGGTTCAGCAGAGCATCGAGCAGGGCGCACAGTGCCTGCTGGGCGGCACAATACCGGAAGGGCGCGGCTTCTTCTACCCGCCAACCGTGCTGGTCAATATCCAGCGGGGCATGCCTGTGTGGGATGAGGAGACCTTCGGACCGGTCGCGCCCATCCGTGCCGCCGCGAGCCGCGACGAGGCAATCCAGCTGGCGAACGACACCCCCTACGGGCTGGGCGCGAGCGTCTACACGCGCGACCTGGCACTCGGCGAGCCAATCGCCGCGCAACAGCTGGAAGCGGGCAACGCCTTCGTCAACAGTTTCGTGTTCTCCGACCCGCGCCTGCCCTTCGGCGGAATCAAGCAGAGCGGCTACGGACGCGAACTCGGCGTCTTCGGCATCCGCGAGTTCACCAATATCAAAACGGTCTACATCAGCAACCCTGCAGGCGGTTAGCAAAGCGGGCGAAGGCTTTATCGAACACACCCTGTCAGGAGGCGTCTAATGCAGGTAATGGCGCGGCGGGTACACTGAAGAGCGAACAGGGAAGGCAGAGCTATGAAAAGGCGTGTTCTTATCGGTGTCGGGATTGTGGCGATCCTGCTGGTCGGGCTGTGGTGGTGGCGCGGGCGTGGGCAGTCGGCAGCCTCCAATCAGCCCCAGTATCGCACGGCGGAGGTGGTGCGCACCACCGTCGTGCGCTCCATCACCGCCACCGGCACCCTGCGAACCTACAATATCGTGGATGTCAAATCCAAAGCGGGCGGCATCGTCAGCAAGCTCTATGTGGATGTGGGCGATGTGGTCAGGCGGGGTCAACTGCTGGCACGGATCGACCCTGCCGACACGCTGGCTGCCTACAATCAGGCGAAAGCCGATCTGGAGGCGGCGAACGCCCGTATCGAGCAGGCGCAGGAGAGCCTGCAGCTCCAGCGCGAGCAGAGCCAGCTGGCGCTTCAGCAGGCAGAGGCAAACCTGCGCGCCGCTAAAGCCCGCCTGCAACAAGCCGAAGAGCGGGCAAAAGCGCAACCGGTCATCACCGAAGCGCAACTGCAAGCCGCGCGCACCGCGCTGGAGACCGCCCGCAAAGCGCTGGAACAGCTGGAACAGGTTACCATCCCGCAGGAGCGCGCCGAAGCGCAGGCGAACTATAACGCTGCCCGTCAGGCGCTTGAAGCCGCCCAGCGCAACCACAACCGCCTGAAGGAACTCCTGCAAAAGGGTTATGTCTCCCAGCAACAGGTGGATAACGCCGCCAGCCAGTTAGAGAGCGCGCGCAGCCAGTTCATCGCAGCGGAGAAACGTCTGCAAACGCTGGAGGAAGACATAGAGGCGCGGCTGGCGAGCGCGCGCGCCCGCGTGCAGGAAGCCGAAGCGAACCTGCGCTCCGCCGAAGCGAACCGCAATCAGGTCATTCTGGCACAGCAGGCATTAGAGGAGGCGCGCGCCCAGTATAAGCAGGCGGAAACCGCCCTCCAGCAAGCCCGCTCCAACCTGCGCCAGATTCGATTGCGCGAAGCCGATATTGCCGCCGCGAAAGCCCAGCGCGCCCGCGCCGAAGCCCAGCTCTACAACGCCCAGGTGCAGCTCGACAGCACCACCATCATCGCCCCGCGCGACGGCGTGGTCATCGCCCGCAATGTGGAAGAAGGCACCATCGTGCCACCCGGCACCTCGCTCTACTCACAGGGCACCACCCTCCTGCAGATTGCCGACACCTCCCGCATGTATGTGGAGGTCTCCGTCGACGAAGCCGACATCGGCATGGTGCGTGTGGGTCAGCCCGTGCTGATCCGAATCGACGCCTTCCCCGAGACCACTTTTCGCGGGCGCGTGAGCCGCATCGACCCGCAAGCCGTGCTGGAGCAGAATGTGACGGTGGTCAAGGTGCGCGTGGAGGTGCTCAAACCTGACCCGCGCCTCAAGCCCGGCTTGAACGCCACCTGCGAGTTCCTGGTGGCACGCAAGCCGAATGTGTTAGCGGTGCCGAACGAAGCGGTGCAGGAATCGCCCGAAGGCACCTATGTGGAGGTGCTGGTGCGCGGTCAGCCCCAGCGCCGCCCCGTGAAGGTGGGCATTCAGGGCAACGAGCTGACCGAGATTATCGAAGGCTTGCAGGAGGGCGAGACGGTGGTCGCGGGACGCATCTACCCGCAGCTGGGCAATCAGGCAGGCTCGCCGTTCGGCAGCCCGTTCGGACCGCGCCGCTCCCAGCAGCAGCGCCCAGGCGGTAGCGGTGGTGGTCAGGCAGGCGGCTTCCAGCGGTTCAATCGCCCAGGCGCAGGTGCAGGACGCTGAGATTCGCGCTACACGGGCAATCAGGGTATTATCGGAGGCATGTCGGAGCTGCGCTGGCATCCGCTGCGGCAGGAGTGGGTCATCACGGCGACCCATCGGCAGGAGCGCACCTTTCATCCGCCGCCCGAGTATTGCCCGCTGTGCCCCACGCGCGCGGGCGAGCTGCCCACCGAAGTGCCTGAACCCGATTATGAGATCGTGGTGTTCGAGAACCGCTTCCCCTCGCTGCTGCGCGAGCCGCCCGCACCCGCGGTTGCGCCCACACCCTTCTCGCCCGTGCGTCCCTCCGAAGGCGTATGCGAGGTCATCCTCTACACGCCCGACCATAACGCCACGCTGACCGACCTGCCCGTCCAGCGCATCGAACAGCTGATTGCCGTCTGGTGCGACCGCTACGAATCGCTGAGCCAGCGCCCCGAAGTGCAGTATGTGTTCATCTTCGAGAACAAGGGGCGTGAAATCGGGGTAACGCTGAGCCATCCGCACGGGCAAATCTACGCCTATCCCTTCATCCCGCCCGTGATCGAACGCGAACTGAACGCCCAGCAATCCCATTACGAGCGAACAGGCAACTGCCTGCTGTGCGAAATGCTGGCTTACGAGCGGGCAAGCGGCGAGCGACTGGTCGACGAGAACGCCGACTGGCTGGCGCTGGTGCCCTTCTTCGCGCGTTATCCGTACGAAGTGTGGCTGCTGCCGAAAGTGCATCGGCGCGACCTTTCTGATCTCCCGGCGGGTGAACGGGCGACGCTGGCGCAGATTCTCAAGCGCGTGCTGCTGCGCTATGACCATCTGTGGGGCTTCTCGATGCCGTATATCATGGCACAGCACCCGCGCCCCAGCGACGGCAAGCTCCATCCCGAATGGCACTTCCATATCGAGTTCTATCCGCCCTATCGCACGCCTGACAAGCTCAAATATCTGGCAGGCTCCGAATCGGGCGCGGGCGTGTTCATCAACGATACCCTGCCCGAACAGACCGCCGCCGAACTGCGAGCGGTGGCAATCCCGTTAGAGGGGTAAAATCTGAGCGATGCTCTTTCGACAGATTTATGAGGACGGTCTGGCGCAGGCGTCCTATCTGTTCGGCTGCCCAACGATGGGCGAGGCGATGGTGGTTGACCCCCGCCGCGACATCGATGTCTATCTGGAGCTGGCGGAACAGCACGGGCTGCGCATCGTGGCGGTCGGCGAGACGCATATCCACGCCGACTATCTTTCGGGCGCACGCGAGTTAGCCCATGCGACGGGCGCGACGCTCTATCTCTCCGACGAAGGCGACGAAGAGTGGCACTACAGGGGTCTGGACGGCTTTCGCGTGCGCTGGCTCAGGCACGGCGACGAGTGGCTCATCGGTACGGTGAAGGTGAAGGCGGTTCACACGCCTGGGCACACGCCTGAACACCTCACCTTTTTGCTCTATGAGGAGGCATCGGCGTCGGAGCCGGTGATTGCGCTCACGGGCGACTTCGTGTTTGTGGGCGATGTGGGTCGCCCCGATTTGCTGGAGGAGGCGGTCGGCTTGCGTGGCACGGCGGAGCGTGGGGCGCGTCAGCAGCTCTGGAGCCTGCGCGAGCGGTTGCTGACCCTGCCCGACTATCTGCAGCTCTGGCCGGGGCATGGCGCAGGTTCCGCCTGCGGTAAGTCGCTGGGCGCCCTGCCCGCCACCACGCTGGGCTACGAGCGTCGCCACGCATGGTGGGCGCAATCGCTGAGCGACGAGCCGCGCTTTGTGCAGCAGCTGTTGCACGATCAGCCCGAAGTACCGCCCTACTTCGCCCGCATGAAGCGTCTCAATCGCGACGGCGCCCCGATTCTGGGCAGGCTACCGCAGCCCCCGCTGCTGGACCCCGACGCCTTTCAGGGAGCGGTTGAGCAGGGCGCCATCCTGATCGACACGCGCCCACCGCTGGCGTTCGCCCGCGGGCATATTGCGGGCGCGCTCAATATCCCGTTCAGCCCGCGCTTCGCCCACTGGGCAGGCTGGCTGCTGCCCGATAATCGCCCACTTCTTCTCGTGACGCCTCCAGAGAACCTCGACGCGCTTGTGCGCCACCTGATCCGCGTGGGGCTGGACAATCTGGCAGGCTACATCCCGCGCGTGGAAGGCTATGCGCCTGCTGGCTTGCAAACTGTGCCGCTGCTGAACGCAGACGAGGCGTATGCGCAGTGGCGGCAGGGCGCGCAGGTGCTGGATGTGCGCAGTCGTGCCGAGTATCAGCAGGCGCATATCCCGAACGCGCAAAACCTCTTTGTGGGCTATCTGCCCCAGCAACTCAAGCATGTGCCGCGCGATGCGCCCGTTATTGTGCAGTGCCGCACAGGTGAGCGTTCCAGCATCGCCAGCAGCATCCTGCAGGCGCACGGCTACACGAACATCTTCAATCTCGTCGACGGCATCGTCGGCTGGCAGGAACGGGGCTACCCGCTGGAGCGATAGGCTCCCCGTTATGGTGGGAGCCTACCGCGCAGGGGCGGCTTCTGCCTCGGTCACCCGCTCGAACACGAACTGCCCGTCGCGGAAGTCGACGCGGATGGTGTCGCCGTCGCCGAACTCGCGGGCAAGCAGTTTCTGCGCCAGCGGGTTCAGCACCTCGCGCTCGATCGTGCGGCGCAACGGACGCGCACCATACTCGTGGCTGAAGCCGCGATTCGCCAGCTCCATTTTCGCCTCGCTGGTCAACTCCAGCCGAATCTTGCGCTCGTCCAGCCGCTTCTGAACCTGCTTCAGCTGCAGGTCGACAATCTGCATAATCTGCAGGATGTCCAGCGGGTTGAAGATCACAATCTCATCGATGCGGTTCAGGAACTCTGGACGGAAGTGCGCCCGCAACGCCTGCAGAATCTGCTCGCGAATCTCGTCACGATTGAACTCGTCCATCTCCTGGAACAGCACGGAGCCGATGTTGCTGGTCATAATCACAATCGTGTTGCGGAAGTCGACGGTGTGCCCCTGTCCATCGGTGAGGCGTCCATCGTCCAGCAGCTGGAGCAGCACATTGAACACCTCCGGGTGCGCCTTCTCGATTTCGTCGAACAGCACCACGCTGTAGGGTCGGCGGCGCACCGCTTCGGTGAGCTGTCCGCCTTCCTCGTAGCCGACATAGCCGGGCGGCGCACCGATCAGGCGCGACACCGTATGCCGCTCCATATACTCACTCATATCGATGCGCACCATGTTGCGCTCATCGTCGAACAGGAACTCGGCGAGCGCCTTCGCCAGCTCCGTCTTGCCGACGCCTGTCGGACCCAGAAAGATGAACGACCCGATCGGGCGGTTGGGGTCGGACAGCCCTGCGCGTGCCCGGCGAATGGCGTTCGCCACCGCTGCAATCGCCTCATCCTGACCGACCACGCGCTGCTTGAGCCGCTCCTCAATATGCAGCAGCTTCTCGGTCTCCGACTCTTTGAGCCGATGCACGGGGATACCCGTCCATTTGGAGACCACCTCGGCGATGTCGTCAGCGTCCACCTCCTCTTTGAGCAGCTGCATCTCTTTTTGCACTTCGGCGAGCCGCTCCTGTTCCGCCTGAAGCTGCTTTTGCAGTTCGAGCAGGACGCCGTAGCGCAGTTCGGCGGCTCTGGCGAAGTCGCCCGCGCGCTCGGCTTGCTGCTCTTCGAACTTCGCCTTCTCGATACGCTCCTTGAGGTCGCGGATTCGGGTGATAATCTCCTTCTCGCGCTGCCAGTGGGCGACGAGCCGGGCTTTCTCCTCCTGCAGATTTGCCAGCTCGCGCTCCAGTCGCTCCATCTGCTCGCGTGCCTGCGGGGTGTCCTCACGGCGCAGCGCCTCACGCTCAATCTCCAGCTGGCGAATCCTGCGCTCCACCTCATCGATTTCGGTGGGCATCGAGTCGATTTCCATGCGGAGTTTGGCAGCCGCTTCGTCGATGAGGTCAATCGCCTTATCGGGCAGGAATCGATCAGTGATGTAGCGGTGGGAGAGTCTCGCGGCGGCGATGATGGCGCTGTCGTTGATGCGCACGCCGTGATGCACCTCGTAGCGCTCTTTCAGCCCGCGCAGGATGGCGATGGTGTCCTCCACACTCGGCTCGGCGACATACACGGGCTGGAAGCGTCGCTCCAGCGCGGGGTCCTTCTCGATATGCTTGCGGTACTCATCAAGCGTGGTGGCGCCGATGGTGCGCAGCTCGCCGCGCGCCAGCAGCGGCTTGAGCATGTTGGCGGCGTCGATGGCGCCCTCAGCGGCGCCCGCGCCCACCAGCGTATGCAGCTCATCAATAAACAGAATAATGCGCCCTTCCGCGCTGGTGACCTCGCGCAGCACGGCTTTGAGCCGCTCTTCGAACTCGCCGCGATACTTCGCACCTGCAATCAGTGCGCCCAGATCGAGCTGCACGATGCGCTTCTCTTTGAGCGTTTCGGGCACATCGCCCGCGACGATGCGCTGCGCCAGCCCCTCCACGATGGCGGTTTTACCAACACCTGGTTCGCCAATCAGCACGGGGTTGTTCTTCGTGCGGCGCGACAGCACATGGATCACGCGTCGAATCTCCTCATCGCGCCCGATGACGGGATCGAGCTTGCCCTGCCGTGCCAGCAGGGTCAGGTCGCGCCCGTACTTCTCCAGCGCCTGATACTTCTCTTCGGGGTTCTGGTCAGTGATGCGCTGTCCGCCGCGAATGTCCTGCAGAGCGCGCAGGATAGCGTCGCGTGTGACGCCGCTCGCTCGCAGAATGCGCCCCACCTCACCCGATGTATCCGCCGTTAGACCCAGCAGCAGATGCTCCGTGCTGACATACTCATCCTTCAGGCGGATTGCCTCGTCGAAGGCGGTATCGAAGACCGCTTTGAGGCGCGGGGTGATCTGGGCGCCGGCGGCAGATGCGCCCGTCGCCTGCGGGCGACGCCTGAGGTCGGCTTCGATGCTGTTGCGAATAACGGCGGGCATCACGCCCAGCTTCTGCAAGATCGCAGGCACAACGCCGCCCTCCTGCTGCAGAAGCGCCAGCATCAGATGCTCGCTATCAACAGCCGGGTGGCGATACTGTTCCGCGAGATGAATCGCCTCCTGCACAGCCTCCTGCGCCTTGATGGTCAGCTTATCGAATCGCATAGCCGTCCCTCCGACTTTAGTCTCCCGTTGTCAAGTCTCCTGATAACCATAATGTTATACCCCATCGCTGCGGTTGAAGTTCCCCATGATTATGCCGTCCCCATCCCATTTTGTAGAAGCGATTCTCACATGCGCATCATTGGGATGGAGTTGCGGTTGCTGGAGTATCCGCTGGCGACGCCGTTTTATCCGTCGTGGCTGCCGGGCTATCCGCTGGAGTGGGTCTGGCGCAGCCTCACCTGCGGTCGACGCCTGCCCCTTCGAAGCGTGAGAACCCAGCAGGCATAGGCGGATGGTGTATAATAGAAGGGGTGAGCTTATGAACTACACTGTGAGGGCGGTCTATGTGGATGGAGTGCTTCGCCCGTTTGAACCGCTGCCACTGTCCAACGGGCAGGAGGTGGAAATAACCATTCGACTCGGTCAGCACGAGCTTGCGCAGCACTGGCGTGCCTGGCAGGAATTTCTGGACAATCTGGAACCTCTCAGCGATGAACAGCTGCGGTTGCTTGAAGATTCAGCTCGACGGAGACCTCTGTTCCGACCGTTTGCCTGGGATAAATGAACGGCTACTTACTGGATACTGATGCGGTGATCGCAATTCTACGCGCATCTTCGGCGGTGCGCTTGCGTTTGGAGCAGGCATGGCAGGAAGGCAAACCGGTTTTTATAAGCGCTCTTACCTACTATGAGACGAAGCGTGGACTGCTCCATGCTGGTGCAGTTCGTCAAGCACTGCACTTTGAACAGCTATGCGAGCGTATAGGCATTTTGACTTTAACCAAAGCAGTATTGGACAGAGCCGCTCAGATATATGCGAACTTAGCCCAACAGGGGCAATTAATCGAGGATGCCGACATCCTTATCGGAGCAACGGCTATAGAATACGGATTAATACTGATTACAGGTAATCGTAGACATTTTGCGAGGGTAGAGGGACTGGTCATAGAAGACTGGGTGGGGAGCGAGTAGGATGGGGATGCTGAGCCGTTGCTGGGCGTCAGCATCCCCTGTTCAATTAGCACCCCGTGCCGAAGTTGAACAGCACCATCAGCAGGTCAGCGTCGTCCGCCGTGCCGTCGCCGCTGGTATCGCCCGTGCGCCATGTGTCCAGCAAAAAGCCCTTATAGCGTCCCGTCGTCGGATTGTAGCCGACGCCCACGATGTAATGCCCAGCGAGCGAAATAGAATTGGCATGGGACAGCTAAGACCCGCCCAGTAGGTCGGTTGGCGTAAGTCTCGTTGCAGGCGGCGGTTCCCCCTGCGCCCGTAGGGGGAACCTCATGGAGAGGGTCGCGCAGGACACTTCCGATGAGGGCGTTCGTTTGCTCTTTTTGCGTACGGTTCCACGGCAGGACTGTTCCAGAAAGGGTAGAAGAGGTTATCCCATGCGCATCGTTGGGATGGAGTTGCGGTTGCTGGAGTATCCGCTGGCGACGCCGTTTTATCCGTCGTGGCTGCCGGGCTATCCGCAGACGGCGCATCGGGTTCATCTGCTGACGCTGGAGACGGATGAGGGCATTCGGGGCTATGCGGCAGGTGTCGCTTTCAGCCGTGAAGGGGAGGGGCTTCAACAGCTACTGCTCCCGTTTCTGTTCGGGCGCGACCCGTTTCAGGTGGAGCAGGTGGTGCAGATTTGCCGCTCGGCGACCTTTCTGGGGCTGCGCCTGTGGTGGATCGAGATGGCGTTCTGGGACATTATCGGCAAGGCGGTGGGACAGCCTGTGTATCGCCTGCTGGGCGGCTTTCAGGAGCGCGTGCGTGCCTACGCCAGCACGGGCGAGCTGAAGGGGGTCTCCGAGCGGCTGGACTATATCGCCCAGATTCGCGAGATGGGCTTCCGTGCGGTCAAGCTGCGCTTCCATAGCATAGACTGGCGTGAGGATATGGCGGTCGCCCGCAAGGTGCGCGAGCAGTACCCCGATATGGCGCTTATGGTGGACGCCAACATGGGCTGGCGCGTGGCGGGGATGGGCGAGGCGCCGCACTGGGACCTCGCAACTGCCCTGCGCGTGGCAGAAGAGCTTGCCGAGATCGGTGTCGTCTGGCTGGAGGAGCCGCTGGACAAGCACGACTATGAGGGCTATCGCCGCCTGCGTGAGAAGTCGCCTGTCGCCCTCGCCGCTGGCGAGATGAACCAGGACCTGCACGAGTTCCGCGAGTTTCTGGTGCGCGACGCGCTCGATGTGCTTCAGCCCGATGTGTCGCTGTCGGGCGGCATCCTGACGGGCAAAAAGGTTGCGGCGATGGCGGAGGCGTTCGGCAAACGCATCGCGCCGCACACATGGACGAACGGGCTGGGGCTGGCAGCCAATCTCCAGCTGATGGGCGCGTGCCCCAACTGCGAATGGGCGGAGTTCCCCTACGAACCGCCCGGCTGGGACCTCAACGCCCGCGACTACTTCCTGACCGAACCCATCACCGTCGATCCCGACGGCTTCATCACCATTCCGAGCAAGCCCGGTCTGGGTGTGGAGATCGATGAGGAGGCGGTCAAACAGTATCAGGTGAGGTAGGGGACGCATGGAGGCGAATATGCCTGCAGGCGGTGTGGCGGAGCCTTCGCGGGAGCGGCTCCTGGCGATCGATGCACTGCGCGGGATTGCCCTGCTGGGCATCCTGATGGTGAATATTGCTTCTTTCAAATCGCCTGCTGAGCTGGGGATTGGCTTCCGCGCAATCGGTGGAGCTGCTGATTGGTGGATGAAAGGGCTGGTGAGCGCCCTGTTTGAGGGCAAATTTTATCCCATCTTCAGTTTTCTGTTTGGACTGGGTTTCGCTCTTCAGATGGCGCGCCTGGAAGCGCGCGGGGTATCGTTCGTGCCGCTCTACCTGCGACGGATGCTGGTGCTGGCACTGATTGGCATCCTGCATGCGGTGCTGATCTGGGAGGGCGACATCCTCCTGCCCTACGCGGTGATGGGGCTGATATTACTGCTGTTTCGTCGCTGTTCGACGCGCGCGCTGCTGCTCTGGGTGGGCATGATATGGCTGGCGCAGTTTCTGTGCTGTGGTGGTACAGTCGGTTTATTCTCCCTGATGGCGCGTATTCCTGAAGCACGACAGGGATTCGAAGCGGGCGACAGGGAGATGCGGGTCAGTTTTAAAAAGGCAGCCGAGCAGGCGTATCGCTTCTACGGGCAGGGTTCCTATGGGGAAGCCTTGCGGTTCCGCCTGAGGCAATGGGGCACGCTGCTGCTGGTTTATCTGGCAATGTTCCCGAACCTGTTGCTTTGCTTCCTGATGGGATTGTACTGTGGTCGGGTTGGAGTGTTTGAGGCGCCCCATCGGTATACTCGCTGGTGGATCGGGATTGCCCTTGCGGGCTGGCTGTTGGGCTTGCCGCTGAATCTCCTCTATGCTCGTGAGGTGCTGGAGCAGGCGCGCGAGGCGTCAATGAAGGGGTTGATGACCATGATGTGGCTCAATCTCTCGTTCGGGGTTGTGCTGGCGGCGGGCTATGTGGCGACCTTTCTCCTGTTGTGGGAGCGCATCGGGCGCTGGCTGACGCCCATCGCCTGCGCGGGGCGGATGGCGCTGACCAACTATCTGGCGCAGTCGGTGGCAGGTGCGCTGGTTTTCTATGGCTATGCAGTGGGCTATTACGGCAAGGTCGGGCTGACCACCGCGATAGCCGGTGTGGTGCTGTTTTACCTTCTGCAGGTGGTGATCAGCACGCTCTGGCTGAAGCGATTCGCCTACGGTCCGATGGAGTGGGTCTGGCGCAGCCTCACCTACGGTCGACGCCTGCCCCTTCGAAGCGAGAGAACCCAGCAGGTATGAGCGGGAAGGTAAACCGGTTTTTTATAAGTGCTCTTACCTGCTATGAGACGAAGCGTGGATGGCTCCATGCTGGTGCAGTGCGTCAAGCACTGAACTTTGAGCAGTTTAGGTCGTCGTGTGCGTGGCACGCTGGAGGTGGCGTATCTCTATTCGGGGGATACGCTTGTTGCCGAGCGCGTGAATGGGGAATGGGTATACTACGGGTACGGTGCGGCGATGTACGCACAGGTAGCAGGCACAGGGACGGAGTATAAGCACTGGAACTGGCGTGGGGATCTGGTGGCAAAGTCGGACGCCAGTGGCACATACTCGCCTGCGCCGCTCACGGACGCTTTTGGCGACACGATAAATGGCACCCGCGACACCTACGACTGGAATGGGGCGTGGGGGTATCGGAACGAGCCGTTCAGTGGTGGGTTGCAGAAGGTGGGTGTTCGGTGGTATGACCCTGCGGTAGGGCGGTTTTTGCAGCTGGATCCGTGGCTGGGGGATGTTTATCAGCCGCTGACGCTGAATGGGTATGGGTATTGTGTGAATGACCCCGTGCAGCTGGTGGATCCGAGTGGGGAAAACTGGTTGAAGGACTTTTTTGAGTTTTTTGATCGCTTGCGCGGCCCACTTCCGCCTGTGGTGCGTGGGGTGGGTGTGCTTGGAGGATACTGCAGTGCAGCGGGCGTTATTTTGGGGGACATTCAAAACGGTGTAAAGACGCCTAATCCGCTGACATCCTTGGGGTACATAGGTGGTGGAATCGTAATGGCAGGTGGGGCACTGGTGGCCGTGGCAGGTGCAACCACTGTTGGCGTAGCTGTAGGCGCAGTGGTAGGAGTGTTCCTAGGGGGATACTTGATTGCGCGAGGGGTAGCAGGGCTGATAAATTATTTTCAATAAATGATGGTTTGGAGGCAGAACTCATGCACCGTTTATTTTGGAAGTTGTTTGGTGGTATAAACATTATATTTGGTTTTCTAATACTGTTGAGATTGATTTTGTTTTTTCTGTCTGTTTTGATTAGAAAAGTTCCTCTGTATTTATTTCTAAAGAGAAACATTAAATTTATTGTGAGAGATATTTCTTATGCGTATCTGTGCTTATGGTCTGGTTTCTATCTTTTCAATAACGCTAATCAGATGGCGTCTCTATTTGGTAATTATGTTTTTTTATTTTATTTGTATTAATACTTTTGCATTGGTTAAAAACAACTGCAACGAAAAGGATACTGATGTGAAGTGCAACAGTGATTTTTACAAAATATGACCCTCGAACGAACAAGGTAACAGTTATTGGTTGGGTGAAGCGACCACGATAGTCCGATGCCTTACCTGAGGCAGCGAACAGTGAGGTACACTATGCCTGATGGAGACCAACGAACTGCTAATCAGTTGTGCGATATCCAGCGGTTGCCTATCCAGCATAAAAAGCACCTGTAAAGCTGATGACGCTCATCGTTATCATGAACCAGTTTGCAGATTCCCAGCTGCTCAGGAGCCAGTAAATGCCCGTGCCTGATAAAATCAGGGTTGCAATCCGATAGCGATACCGTTCCAACCTGGGCATCATGATCTCCGAATGAACACCCACCATTCGATCATCAGCGTCAGCAGGGCGAGCAGGGCGAGGGGTCGCCAGAGTTCGCGCAGGGTGAAGATGCTCTGCCTGGCAGTTACGGTGCGCCCGCCCAGCTGCAGGCTGGTGCGCGGGGCAATACTCGACTCGTCGCTATCGAGCAGGTTCGCGGCGAACTTCAGCCGGGTGCGCTTGCCCGACACCTCGTAAAGCCCCACCCTGGGCGCGCCGGGCACGATCAGGCTGCCCTCGTTCACGCGCAGAGTCTGGGTTTGACCGTCGGGCATTTTGAGGGTGAGCTGCTGTTCGTCGGGCTGCGTGGTGAGGGTGAAGGGCGCGCCTGTGCGCACGGTGAAGCCCGCGCTGGAGACGCGCTCGCTGGTCGCCCAGCGCAGCACATTCGCGACAAAGATGGGGAAGCCGGGCTGGAGCGGGAAGTCCGATTCGAGCAGGTTCCAGCCGATGCCGAGCCATTTGCGCCCTGCATGTTCGCCTGCCACTATCAGCGGCGTCTGCTGGCTTTCGGCAAGCACTTTCGCCCATGGCGCAGGTTGAAGGCGCGGCGCATTATCGATCAGCAGGTTGCTCAGCTCCACATAGCGCAGGATGGGGTGGTCGCGCTCCCATGTGGCGACGCGTGGCTGCTTGATGGTGCCGCTCAGCTCCGCAATCGCGCCGCCGCGCGTGCGGATGGTCATCACCGCGCGCGCTTTGACAGGCACAACGGGCGTGCCATCGAAGATAACCAGGTCATACGCGCTGCCGCCCACGCTGTTGCCCCGCTCGGCATCGGGCACGGTGGGCGACTTGTCTAACTGCACGCTGGGTTCCAGCGCGAGCGCGCGCTCCAGGAAGAAATTGCCCTCACCCACCAGCAGCACGCGGATGGTGCGCTCGGTGCTGCCCATCAGGTAGGCGCGATTATCGGCGGGCAGGGCGTCGTTGATTTGCAGGCGGGCTTCCAGCGGCTCGCGGGCGCGTTGTAAGGTGAGCGTCTGACCCACTGCCTGCTTCGCAGGGACGGTAATCTCGCGGGCGTCGACCAGCTCGCCGCCCGAATAGAACTCCAGCACGCCTCTGGCGGGCTTCTCACCGTAGTTGCGCAGCCCCACAAACCACTCGATACCGCCCGAACGCTCCTGCACATCCATCGCGGTGATGGCGACATTCTCGCTGTTTTTGCCGAACGATTCGTAGACCAGCTGCGCCTTGCCGGGCGAGAAGTCGGTGATTTCGGGGAAGGCGCCGTCGGAGAGCAGCACGATTCGGCTGCCTGCGCGGTTGCCCACCAGCGCGGCGGCTAATCGCAGCGCCTCGTCGAGGTTGCCGCGCGCGTCGCTCAGTTGCAGGCTGCTAACGGCATCCATCAGCCTGCGCTGGTCAGCGGTAAGCGAGGCGACCACGCGCACATTTGGACCCGCCTCGATAATCGCGAGCTGTTCCGACGCGCTCATTTCGCGGATGAGCGTGCGCACGCGGTTGCGGGCGGCTTCGAAGCGGGAGGGCGCCACATCGGTCGCGCCCATGCTGGCGGAGGCGTCCACGACCACCACCGTCTGGCGTCCCAGCGCGCCGCGCGTTTGAATCGCGGGGCGTGCCAGCGCCAGAATCAGCAACAGCGCGATTAGCAGCTGCAGAAACAGCAGCAGGTTCGGGCGCAACCGCTGGAACAGCGTGTTCGCGCGCACATCGGTGGTGATGGGCGGCCAGAGGAAGCGAGCGGGCACGCGCACCTCCCGCCGCCGTATCTTCAGCAGATACAGCAGGATAATCAGCCCCGCTACCGGCAGAAACCAGAACAGCGCACTTAACGACTGGAACAGCACAGGAAGATTCTACCCGCTGCGCGTATAATAAAAACGGGTGAGAACAGCGTGAATGCGCTCTGGGTTGTGCTGGGTTCGGCGGTGCTGTTGCTGCTGGCGTACCGCACCTATGGGCGGTTTCTGGCGCGGCGCGTGTTTCAGCTGGACGATTCGCAGCCGACGCCTGCCCATACGCAGCGGGACGATATCGACTATGTGCCGACGCCGCCACTGGTGCTGTTCGGGCATCACTTCGCCTCCATTGCGGGGCTGGGACCGCTGCTGGGGCCCGCCATCGCGGTCATCTGGGGGTGGGTGCCCGCGCTGGTGTGGATTGTGCTGGGCAGCATCTTAATCGGTGCAGTGCATGATCTGGGCTGCCTGTACAGCTCGATTCGCAATCGGGGTCGTACCGTTGCCGATATTGCGCATGATGTGGCGGGTGCGCGGGCGCGGGTGCTGTTCCTGCTGTTTGGCATTTTCGCGATCGGGCTGGCGATGGGCGTGTTTGTGATTAATATCGCGAATCTGTTTGCGCCGGGGGCAGGCGGAGCGGAGGGCGGGCATGTGCCCGAGGCGGTGCTGCCCAGTGTCGCACTGATTGGGCTGGCGGTGATTGTGGGGCTGCTTTTCTATCGGTTCCGCATGCGCCTGAGCTGGGTCACGCTGGTGGCGGTGCTGGTCAGTCTGGTGTTCGTGTGGCTGGGCGTGCGGTTGCCCATCACGGCGGTTGGCGGGTTTGAGCTTACTGCTGAACGATGGTCTGTTATTTTGCTGATTTATGCGTTTCTGGCGTCGGTGTTGCCTGTGTGGTTGCTGTTGCAGCCACGCGACTATTTGAACTCGTTCCAGCTCTTTCTGGGGATGGGGTTGATGCTGCTGGGCGTGCTGATAGGGCGTCCGGCGATTACGGCGCCGGCGGTGAGCTTTGAGGCGCAGAATCTGCAGCCGCTGTTCCCGTTGCTGTTCATCACGGTGGCATGTGGGGCGGTGTCGGGCTTCCATTCGCTGGTCGCATCGGGCACGACCTCGCGCCAGCTGGATCGCGCCTCGCACGCATTGCCGATTGGCTATGGCGCGATGCTGACCGAGGGCTTGCTGGCGGTGCTGGCACTGATGGCGGTGGCGGCGGGGCTGGGCAGTGAATGGGGCGCCCGCTACAGCGACTGGCTCGCCGCTGGCAAGCAGTCGCTGGCGAACTTCGTGCATGGCGCAGGAACGATTGTGAGCTATGCGGGTATCCCGCTGGATGTGGCGAAGGTGTTCGTCGCGACGGTCGCGATTGGCTTCGCGCTGACCACGCTGGACACGGGCGCACGGCTCATCCGCTACAACATTCAGGAGCTGGGTCAGGCACTACGCCTGCCAATCCTGAACAATGCGTATCTGGCGACGGCGGGCGCGATCGGGCTAATTGGCTTCTTCGCACTGATGCGGGCGCCCGACCCTGCCACCGGGCAGTTGCAGTCGGTCGGCACGATCCTGTGGCAGCTGTTCGGCACATCGAACCAGTTGCTGGCGGCGCTGGCGCTGCTGGTGGTCTCGCTCTATTTGCGGGCGCTGGGGCGCCCGACACTCTATACGCTGATTCCGATGGTCTTTATGCTCATGGTGACCCTTTCGGCGCTGGTGCTGGGCATGCAGGGCTTCTGGGCGCAGGGCAACTGGCTCCTGTTCGGGTTCAGCGGGCTGATTCTGTTGCTGGCGTTGTGGCTGGTGGGTGAGGCGATTGTTGCGTGGCAGCGCGGCGCCGTTGCCGCCCATCTGCAAAGCCCCGACTAACCCGGCACCACTGTGCGCTCCAGGGTCACAAAGCGCGACAGGCTCGGCTGGAAACCGAGATGAAAGCGGGTGGTGGGTCCGTTGCGCTGTTTGGCGATGATAATCTCCACCTCTTCGGTCGGAATGACCCCTGGCGTGCGCGGCTCGCTTTCGTACGGGTCGCCCGATTCGGTCTGCTGGCGGTTGGGACGATAAATGAACAGCACCACATCGGCTTCGGCTTCGATGGAGCCGCTGTCGCGCAAATCGGAAAGAATCGGGCGCTTCTCCTCGCGTCGTTCGACTGCGCGGGAGAGTTGCGATAGCACCAGCACGGGCACCTCAAACTCGCGCGCCAGCGCCTTCAGCCCACGAGCGATCTCCCCGATCTCCTGATTGCGATTCTCGGCGCGGCGACTGTGCGAGCGCATCAGTTGCAGATAGTCGATGATGATCAGTGCGAGGTCGTTGCGCTCGGCTTTGAGGCGGCGGCACTTGGCACGCATCTCCAGCACAGAAAGCCCGCTGGTGTCGTCGATGTAGATGGGTGCGCGGAAGAGTCGTTCAGCGGCAATCTGCAGGCGTTCCCAGTCCTCGCTGGAGAGCGTGCCATGGCGAATGAGATTGCCGCTCACACCCGATTGGGAGCAGAGCATGCGCTGAACCAGCTGCTCGCGCGACATCTCCAGGCTGAAGATAGCCACGGGTCGGTTCTCGCGCAGGGCGATGTTCTCGGCGATGTTGAGCGCGAGCGCGGTTTTGCCCACGCCGGGGCGCGCCGCCAGAATAATCAGCTCTGACGGTTGCAGCCCCGATGTCCAGTAATCGAGCAGGGGGAAGTGGGTCGGCACGCCCAGAATGCCGCGCCCCGACAGCTGCACCTGCTCGATATGCTCCATCGCCTGCAGGAGCAGGCGGTCAATCGCGGTGAAGTAGCGTCCGATACGGCGCTGGGCAACGCTGAAGATTGCCTGCTCGGCACGGTCGATAATCTCCTGCAGTTCGAGGTCGGGGTCATCGGTTAACTGGAGGATGTCGTGCGCGGCGCGAATGAGCCGCCGCAGGATCGCTTTCTCCTCCACGATGCGAGCGTAGTACTCGGCGTTGGAGGCGGTGGGCACGCTTTCGACAATCTGGATCAGCGCGGGTAGCCCACCCACCTCCTCCAGCTGGTCGCGCCGCCTCAGCTCCTCCTGAACCGTGAGCAAATCCACCGGGATGTGGCGCTCCGCCAGCGAGAGGATGACCTCATACAGGATGCGGTGCGCCTCCCGATAGAAGTCTTCGGGCTTGAGAATCTCGGCGACCTTTTCGATGGCGTGCGCATCGAGCATCATCGAGCCGAGCGTGCTCATCTCGGCTTCGATGCTGTGCGGTGGCACATGAGCGGTGCGCGTGTTCACAGTCCGCCGTTCGAGCCTCCTCCTGTGTTCGGTGGGTTCTGGGGATTGTCTTTCTTCCCGTCCTTCTTGTCGCCCGGTGTACCCTCTTTCTTTTCGTCCTTCGCTTTGTCTTTCTTCATGGCTTTATCCCACTGGGCGCGCTGTTCAGGCGTGAGGATGGAGCGGATCTCGTCCAGCATCTGCTGGTTCAGCTCCTGCAGGCGGCGCTGGCGGGTCTGGGCGTCGAGCGAGCTGTCCTGCTGAACCTTGTCGCGCAACGCTTTGTAGCGCTGGGTGATTTCGCGGATTTTGTTGATCTGTTCGGGGGTGAAGCGGGGCATGCTGGCAGGCGTGGTTGGACCCGTGTCCGTCTGCAGCAGCTCTTCGAACTTTTTGAGCTGTTCCTCGTTCAGCACGGAGCGCACGAGACGGATATACTCCTCGCGGCTCTGGCGGAACCGCATGATGCGCTGCTCCTGTGTGAGCGAGGTGTCGCGCTTGATGGCTTCATCGCGGTCGCGATATTGCCGCCACAGCCCGTCGATACGGGCACGCTGTTCCTCCGTCAGCTTGAGTGCCTGGGCGAGATAGCCTGGCTCCAGCACATTCGGACGCGGTTGCTGAACCTGCGTCTGCCCTTCAGGCTTGACCTCGGGACCCTTGCCACCCTGAGTGTCCTGAGCGTAACTCAGGGATAAGCTCGCAATCGTTGCTATAGCGAGTGTAATCCACCAGTATCTCATTGTTGACCTCCTCCTGATCAGTGTGCCGTCGGGCATGTGTGCTGCGCGTTCGACGGCTATCGATAGTATACCACGATTCGGCGGCGAGTCGATAGGGGGCGCGAAAGTGCGTGAGAAAACACGCGCATCTGCCGATAATCGAATCGGTGCTGTTGTGGAACCGATGAGTGCAGTGGAATGGCGCTGGGCGCGGATCGGGGTCTGCCCGATGAGCGCGAAGGGCAAAATGGGCGCGGGTTCCATCCCCGTCGTGCCGAACCCTTTCGAACGGCTCACCTGCGAACTGGTCGCTTACTGCGGCTTGTTGGTCGAGTGGCTAACACCTTCCGAGCTGGCTTCGAAGGTCGATTCGCTGGATGTGCTGATCACGATTGGCGATAGGGCGCTGAGTGAGGAGGAGGGAGCTTCGCTGCGCGCGTTTGTGCAGGGGGGTGGCGTGTGGATCGCGCTGGGCGGCGTCTGTGCCCTGCCAGAGCTATTTGGCGTGCGCCCGTTGAGCCATTCCGGGAACCTGCCTGTGCTGCTCGGTGAGGGCTATGCGGTCGCCACTGGCAGCAATCCGCTCCTGCTGGAAGAGTGGGGCATGCTGCACGCCTTTGGCGGGATTGGTGTGGAGATAGAGGGTGCAACCGTGTGGGCGCGCTGGCTCGATGCCCACGCTCGTGAAACGGACTATCCCGCACTGCTTCATCACCGCTGTGGGGAAGGGCACACCGTCCTGTTCGCGGTTCACCCTGGCGAGAGCATCGCGCGCATTCGGCAGGGGCGATGCGTGGTGGAAGCTGCGATACCGCCGCCCGATATGCCACGCGAACCGCATCACTCCACGCTGCACATGGACGACGCCATCCGCCTCGACTGGTATTTTGATCGGGAGCCGTGCGAGGGCGAGTGGTGCTTCATGAAACCTGTGGCGGACCTCTGGCAGGAGAGCCTGATTCGGGCGGTGCTGTGGGCAGGTCAGCAGCGGGGTGTGATTGTGCCGATGCTCTGGTTCTACCCGTCGCATCGGCCAGGGGTAGCGGTTCTGGGCATCGATGGCGAGCCGGCGACGGCGCAGCAGGAGTTGACCCTCCAGCGTGTGCTGACGCTGGTGGGGCTGCGCGCGGTGTGGTGCCTCAGCGAAGCCACGCACGGTCCCGCCTTCTATCGCGAGTTAGCCAAGCGGGGGCACGAGATAGGCGTGCGCTATGTGCCAGAAGCGGGCGCCTTCTGCCGGGCGACCACCCTGCAGAATCAGGTAGACAGTTTGCGCCGGTTCAGCGGCGTGCGGGCGATCACGGCATTACAGGTCGCCGATCTGCACTGGCGCGGCGGCGCCGAGTTCTATGCGTATATGGAGCAGGCGCAGATTTTGAGCGATCTCAGTCGGGGCGGTTCGTCGGCGGGCGCGGCGGGGTTCGCCTTCGGCAGTGCCCACCCGTGGCGACCGCTCCATAGCAGCCGTCCCGGCGAGCTGTATGCTGTGCAGATTGTGCCGCTGCTGGGTTATCAGGTGATGGACCGGATCAGCCCGGCGCAGATGCAGGCGATTTTGCGGAGGGCGCGAGCGGTGAATGGCGTGTGCCATTTCACCGTGCGTCCGAATGTGGTGGAGAGCGAGGCGCGGGCAGATGCGTTCGTGCGCCTGATTGCGGCGGTTCGCGCGGAGGGCTACGAATGGATGACGGCGGCGGAGCTGGCGCGCTGGCACGCGGCGCGAACAGCAATCCGCCATCGGTTGACAGGCATAGTGGGTCAGTTGCGCCTTGCCCTGCTCGCGCCCGCCGCGCTCAATCGGCTCACTGTGCTGCTGTTCACACCGTTGCAAGGCTGGGCACGCTCCGGCAGCGGCGAGATTCCCGTCAAACCCCTCGAACAATTCGGCTACCCCTGCCTCATGCTGGAGACCGATCTGGTGGAAAAAAGCGTGCGTGAGATCGATCTCTTTGCCACCCATCCCGCTTCTGCTGCCAGCTGATCTAATCTTCCTCACCCTCGATAGGGTATACTTGAGTTGGATGGGACAGACCAGTTCGGCGTTAGTAGGCGCATCGCGCGAACGCCTATCGATCATTACCTCGTCTGCGGCGGCGGTCGCTGGCTCGCGTCTGCTGTGTCAGACGGAGCAGTTCCTCATTTTTGAGCGGCGATTCTATTCAGATGCTCCGCTGCAGGCGCAGGAGTTCGAGCCGTGTGAGGGCTGGTGCGAGTTTGTAATCAGCCTGCGTCCGCCCGACCCGCAACAGCTGACCTGTCCGCGCACGCTGAACTCGCCCGTGCGCTACCTGCACCATCATCTGGTGGTGCGCGTGGAGCCGGGCTATCTGCGGGGTCTGCTGGCGCCGGAGGCGGAGCGCGTGCTGGATGAGCTGATGCCGTTTGTGCGTGGCGCAGCGCCTTTCCCCGAGCTGTATCTGATGGCGGGCAATCCGCTGGTGGCGGGCGTGATCGATTCGCTGCTGCGTCCGCCGCCGGTGGGCAGCCTGCGCCTGTTTTATGAGGCGAAGTTGCGCGAGCTGCTGGCGTTCCTGTGCTTTCGCGAGCCGGAGGTGGTGGTCGCGCCCGATGAGACGCGCCTGCAAGACGCGCTCGCGTATCTGGAGGCGCACCTGAGTGAACCCGATGTGCTGCAGAAGCTGACGCGCCAGATGGGTGTCAGCTCGCGCCAGTGCCAGCGGCTGTTCCGTGTGGCGATGGGGCGCTCGCCATCGGAATGCCTCACCGAGCTGCGCCTGCGTCGCGCCGCGATGCTGCTGCTCACCACGCGCCTCTCTATCTCCGAAATCGCGCTGGAGGTCGGCTATCTCAGCCTGAGCCACTTCTCGCGCGTGTTCAGCGGGCGGTTCGGCATGACACCCCGCGCCTTCCGCAGACAGCATAGCAAGTAAGTGGGTATCCTATACCATAAGGAGGAAAACCATGCGATACAAGGGGTTCATAGCAGCTGTGGCAGGCGTTCTCTGTATGGTGGGCGCGATTGCCCGACTGGACGAGGGGCTGAAACCGGGCGAACCCGCGCCGAACTTCACGCTGGAGAGCCTGGACGGCAAGAGCATCAAGCTCAGCGAGCTGAAAGGCAAGCCTGTTTTCCTGGACTTCTGGGCGACATGGTGTGGTCCGTGCCGCCGCGCACTGCCTCACACACAGGCGTTCTCCGAGAAATACAAAGATAAAGCGCACATCTTTGCGGTGAATGTCCGTGAGCAGAAGGAGACCGTGCAGGCGTTCATGGAACGCAACAAATACACCTTCCCTGTGCTGATGGACACCGATGGCGCCGTTGCCAGCGCTTATGGCGTCAGGGGCATCCCGCACTTTGTGCTGATCGACGCGAAAGGCAATGTGCAGTTGATCAAGGTCGGCTACGGAGCGGGCGTGGAGAAGGAGCTGGAGAGCGTGCTGCAGCGCGCCATCGCGCTGGCGGAAAAGGAATCGCGCACGGCGTCGGGTGAGTGATGGCGCTCAACGAGGCGGTTCTGCGAAGGGTCATCCTTGCGCTGGACACGCCGAACCTTGAGCAGGCGTGCGAATGGGTGGAGCGATTTCGCAACCATGTGCATGCCTTCAAGGTGGGCAGCGCACTGGTGATGCGCTATGGGCTGGAGGGTCTGGAGCCGTTGCGTCGGGCGGGGGCGCAGCGGCTCTTTCTCGATCTGAAGCTGCACGATATTCCGCACGCCGTCGCGCTCGCGGTGCGTCAGGCGTCCGCGCTGGGCGTGTGGATGCTCACTTTGCACATCAGCGGAGGCGGTGCGATGCTGAAGGCTGCCTGTGAAGCGGTGGCAGGTTGTGAGCCGCGCCCGTTGCTGATGGGCGTGACGGTGCTGACCAGTCTGGACGCGCCTGCGCTAACAGAGATTGGCATCGCGCGTTCACCCCGCGCGCAGGTGCTGCGCCTGACACGCCTGGCGCACGCCTGCGGGCTGGACGGCATCATCGCCTCTCCGCAGGAGGTTCGTGCGGTGCGCCGCCGCTTCCCGCCGCCCTTTCTGATTGTAACGCCCGGCGTGCGCCCTGCAGGGACTGCCAGTGGCGACCAGAAGCGTGTCGCCACGCCCGAAGACGCGCTGCGCTGGGGTGCCGACTACCTCGTGATGGGGCGTGCCCTGCTCAATCCCAGCGACGCTCCCACGCCCACTGAATGAGCGCCAGTACCGCCGGGAACACCTCCTCGCCGTTGGGGCGAATCTGGTCTGGCGGTAAGAGAAACCCATACTGACCCGTGTCGCGCAGCTCAAAGGCGAACGCCAGCGCACCCTGAACGCCATACGCCCAGTCAGCCGCATTCCCGCTCGCAGGATAGATGGTCGTGTAGGTGGGACCTGCCGTGTAGATTAAGCCGTGCACGCTGGCAATCAGCGATTGCATCTGCAGACCCACCCGACGGAACACCGGATCATGCGGCGCGAGCTGGCTTGTGTAGCCCCACGGCCAGAGAATCAGTTGTGAATAGTTGTGAATGTCGAGCGTCGCCCGCAGCAGGGGCAGGCTCGCCATCCAGCGGCTGAGCGTGTCGGTCTCCGGCTCGGAGAAGGGCGCGAGTCCGCGGTAGGTCTGCGAGCGCGGGTCCCGACTGGCGCCCTCGCCACCCCACTGATAGCCCCAGTTGCGATTCAAATCGACCCCATAGGTCGGCTGACCATTCACGATGCCCAGATAGCGCCGATTCTTGCGCCACAGGCGGTCGGTTGTCCATGTGTAGTCATAGCCGTCGGGGTTGACCACGGGCACGATGTAGACCTCGGTGCGCTGGAGCAGGTTCGTGACGCGCGTGTCGGTGCCGTAGCGTGCTGCCAGTTCATACGCCAGATAGAGTGCGACGGAGACCGTAATCCATTCGCGGGCGTGCTGACAGGCGTTGATGACCACCTGCGGGCGGTTGCGATAGACGCGGGCAAGGCGCGGGTCTTTCGTCAGGCGTAGCGCGTAGATCGGGCGACCCTCCACCGAGCGACCCACCAGCAACATCTGCACCAGGCGCGGGTTCTGACTCGCCAGCGCCCGCATCGCGGTATAGACCTCCTGCAGGGTCAGATAGCGTGAGAAAATATCACCGCCC
This sequence comes from Armatimonadota bacterium, assembly GCA_037445735.1. Lineage (GTDB taxonomy): Bacteria > Armatimonadota > Fimbriimonadia > Fimbriimonadales > GBS-DC > HRBIN15. Next base: position 31,145 of record JBBIJY010000023.1, read on the forward strand.
TGCGTCTGGAACTCGCTCTGCTGCTGGCGAATGAGCGCGCCCACATCCTCAATCAGCACCTCCCAGCGATAGCCCGCCTTTTGCAACCACTCCCGCTGCGAGGGCGACACGCACACATCCACCGTACGCCCGCGCGGATGGCACGCCCACACATCGATCAGCTGCTCGTCCAGTGTAGCCAGCTGCTTGAGGTTATCGAGCTGCAGGCGCAGCACCTGATAGCCCGAATAGTCCACCTTCTGCGCCCACAGTGCCACGAGCAATAGCGCGAAGCCAAACGCCGTAATCCATCGTCGCATGTCAGTATTATAGCCCATCCTGTTTCACAGCAGGCTGCTGACCCGTCGGCGTCGGGCTCGCGGCGGCACAGCGAACGCCACTGCATAGAGACAGCCAATCTCCGCACCTCGCACCCGCGCCAGCGCCCGATAGTAGTCGATGTACGGAAAGTGCGAAATCCCGCCCCGAAACAGCTCATATTTTTCGGCAGCTTGCTGCCACAGCGCAATATCGGCTTCGGTAATCTCCAGAAAGACCTCGGGCTCGAAACCTTCCTGATCCTCCCAGTTCTCGGCGTAGTAGAGATGTGGCACCCAGTGGGGCGGGTGTTCGCGCTCGAAGCCCCGTATGGCGGCATAGAAGATAGCGTTAGGGATATTAAGGGCACAGGCGGTATGGTCCTTATGGATGCTGCCATGCCAGTGGGTGAGAATGACTTGCGGGCGACAGGCGCGAATCACATCGCAAATCTGGAACTGCACCTCGTCGTTGATGGGCAGTTCGCCATCACGATAGTCCAGCGTGTAGAGCTGGGCGCCGTACACCGCGGCTGCCGCGCGTGCCTCCTCATGCTTCTGCCGCGCATATTGCTCCGCTGGCAGGCTGGGATGCCCCTTCTCGCCTGGTGTCAGATGCAGAATCGCGACCGTTTTGCCCTGTCGCACATGGGCAGCAAGCGCCATTCCGCAGGCAATCTCCACATCACCCATATGCGCTCCAATCGCCAGAATATCCACACGCTCGCGCATCGCTCACAGCTCCTTCCGCAAGACGGCAAATCGGCGAGCCTCGACGAAGCCCGCTGCATGATAGAGTCGTTCGGCGGTGCGATCGTCCGACCAGAGGAAGTAGGCGGTGTGCAATCCCTGCTGGCGCATTGCCTGCAGGGTATGGAACATCAGCACCTGTCCGATGCCACGCCCGCGCTGCGCGCGGGCGACTCCAATAGGACCGAACCGCTCATTCTCGAAATGGCTGAAGCCCAGCACCTCACCCTGTTGATGCGCCAGATAGAGGCGTTGCGGGTTCTCGCCCGTTTCGATGCGGGCAATCGCCTCGCGTGCCACGCGCTGCCAGTCGCCGGCGAACTCCGCCTTCAGAAAGCGCATCAGTGGCAGAAGCAGCTCCGCCCGATATGGCTCCACCACCACGCCCTCCTGTCGCAACACCTGCTCGCGCTCGCGCACCCAGTCAGGGATGCGCAATTGCCACAGATTACAGCTCATCGCGAGCGGGCGATAGACCTCCTGATAACCGTGCCGCTGGAAGAATGCCAGCGCGCCCGCGTATGCGTGGATGTCGATGCCAGGCAGGAAGTAATGCGGAGCATAGGGGGAGACCAGCACGACACGCCGCGCCCGCGCCCGCAGGAAGTCCTCCAGCTGTTCCAGCAGGCGTGTGCCGATGCCCTGCCGTTGATAATCAGGGTGGACGCCCATCAGCGTGAGGTAGCCCCTGTCGGTGTCGGGTGGAGCATCCTCCAGCGGCGTGCGCCGTGCGAGCGCCAGCCCGAAACCGACCACGCGCTCGCCCCGCAACGCCACCCGCGCGCCCTCGGGCTCGAAGTTCGGATCGAGCAGCACCTTGCGCACAAACAGGCTCGGGGAGATGGGGTCGGCATGCAGGGCAGCTTGCAGCACCGCCACCACACCCTGCAACCATTCACCCGCAAATGGCTCTATCCGAACAGTGTGCATTCCCTTATTAAACCCGCAAGCCACCAGCGGGTATGATTATCCTGCGATGAGAAGGGGACTGGTCGGATGTGGAATCGCCCTCGGCGTGCTGTTGATCGCCGGGGGTCTTTTTTGGGCGCTGCGTGGCGCAGGCGCCCGCGTTAGCAACCCCGGCGAGCGCATCTACACCGTTCGGCGCGGCGCCATCACCGTCGATGTTACCGAGTCGGGCGCGATAGAGCCAGTGCGCACGGTGGAGATTAAATCACGCGTGTCGGGTCGGCTGGCGGCGCTGCTGGTGGACGAGGGCGCGCGTGCGGGCGGGGCAACTGCTGGCGCGAATCGACCCGCGTGAGGTGCAACAGCAGGTGGAGCAGGGCAGTGCGCAGGTCGAATCGGCGCGACTCAGCACCGCACAGGCGCAACTTGCACTCCAGATGCAGGCGAAAGAGGCTCGCCTCGCCGTGCGTCAGGCGCAGCTGCGCGTGGAGCCGATGGAGCGCGAGCCGAAAGCGCAGTCCGCGCTCACATAGGCTGCCCTCCGTGCCGCCGAAGCCGCCTATCAGAGCGCACAGGAGAACCTTCGCATGCTGGAGCAGGTGAAGCACCCGCAGGAGCGCATCGAGGTGGCGAACGCTGTACGCGACGCCGAAGCCCGCCTGCAGGAAGCCCAGCGCAACTATGAGCGCGTCCAATCCCTGCACGAGAAGGGCTATGTGTCACGTCAACAGCTCGATGCGGCACAAACCACGCTCACGCTCGCCCAGAGCCAGCTCCAGTCGGCACGCCAGCGCCAGCAGCAGTTAGCCGAGCAGCAGCGCATCGAGATCGAAACGGCACGGTCGAACCTGAAGTCGGCGCAGGCGGAGCTGGAACGCGCCCGCGCCAGCGCCGTTCAGGACGAAATCAAGCGCAAAGCCTACGAAGCCGCGCTCGCTGAACTCGAATCGGCACGCAATCGCCTGCGGGAGATCGAAATGCGCCAGCTGGAACTCAAGCGGGCACAGGCTGCCGAGAAGCAGGCGAGCAGTCAGCTGCGCAACTGGCTCATCCAGCTTGCCGAGACCGATGTGCGCAGCCCCATCGATGGCATCGTCACGCGCCGCTATCGCGAAGTGGGCGAGCTGGTGATGTCGGGCACGACGGGCTTCGGTGAGGGCACACCCATCCTGCAAATCGCCGACCTGTCGCAGATGCGCGTGCGACTGAACCTGAACGAGCTGGATGTGGCGAAAGTGCGCGTCGGCATGCGGGCGGAGGTGCGGGTGGACGCCTTGCCGGAGCGCGTTTTTCGAGGACTGGTGAAGCGCATCGCGCCTGCTGCCCAGCAACTGGCGAACAGCAGCCCGCTCGGCTCCGCGCTGGGCGTGGTCAAGTTCGCCGTGGAGGTCTACCTTCAGCAGAGCGATCCATCGCTGCGACCGGGCATGACCGCCCGCTGCTGGATTATCACCGCCTCGCGCGAGAACGCGCTCACACTGCCCCTCGAAGCGCTGGGCAGGGAGGGCGACCGCTACTATGTGCTGAAGCTCAACCCTGCCGTGCGCGACGCGCAGGGCAAGCCGAAGCGCGAGAAGGTGTTCGTGCAGGTCGGACTGCGCGACACCCGCCACGCCGAGATTCTCAGCGGGCTGAACGAGGGCGATCAGGTGGTCAAGCCGCCCTTTGCGGGTCCTGCCCGACGCCAGTTTGAACTGGAAGAAGGGCGACGAGAGGAACAAGACCGATGACAGGGCTGCTCGAAGCCGTTCGGGTCGCGCTGGACACCCTGCGTGCGCATAAACTGCGCTCGTTCCTGACGATGCTGGGCGTGATTATCGGCGTGATGGCGGTCGTGGTGATGGTCGCGCTGATTGAGGGCGCCCGCGCCAGCGTCGTTGAGGAGTTCGAAAAGCTCGGCTCCGATGTGATTATCGTGGCGTATGACCCCAGCGAGCGCCTGCGCCGTGAGGAGCGCGGCGGCACGGTCGAAGGGCTGACCATGGAAGACTTTGAAGCTATTTGCGCCCTGCCCGAGCTGCGAATTGTTGCCGCCGAGCGCAGTATGGGCGAGAAGGAGGTTCTCTACCAGGGTCAGCGCGTGCGCGCCTCCGTGTCGGGCATCAGCGATGGCTACTTGACCGCGCGCGCCCTCACCATCGAGCGGGGACGCTTCTTCGAACCGCGCGAGCTCGAATCGGGCGAAAAGGTCGCATTGCTGGGTTATGAAACCGCTCAGAAGCTCTTCGGCAAGCGCGACCCTATCGGGCAGGATATTCTGCTGGACGGCACGCAGGTGCGCGTGATTGGCGTGCTGGCGAAGCGCGGCAGTACCTTCGGCGAGAATCAGGACACGCGCGTCTATCTGCCGCTCTATGCCGCCCTGCGCCGCTGGACTGGCGATGAGACCCTCTCCGTGATTCTCGCGATGCCGTACTCGCGCGAGCAGACCCCGGCGGCGCTGGACGCCATCTGGGAGACGCTGATGCGCCTGCACAACAACCAGCCCGACTTCCGCGTGGACACGCTGGAGACCATCGTGAAGGCGATTTCGCGCGTGATTTCGCTGTTCGGTGTGCTGCTGGGCGGTATTGCGGGGCTGGCGCTGCTGGTGGGCGGCATCGGCATCATGAACATCATGCTGGTGTCGGTGACGGAGCGCACGCGCGAGATCGGCTTACGCAAGGCGGTCGGCGCCCGCAAGGGGCAGATTCTGCTCCAGTTTCTGATTGAATCGGCGACGCTGGCGACGATTGGCGGGCTGATCGGCATGGCGCTGGGCTGGGGCATCGGCGAGGGCATCGAATGGCTCACACGCCAGTCGCATGCGTTCGGCAACGAAGGACTGCGTTTCTACTTCCCGCTGTGGGCAGCGGTGGGCGCGTCGCTGTTCTCGGCAGCAGTCGGCGTGCTGTTCGGCATCTATCCCGCCTGGCGTGCCGCCAATATGGACCCCATCGTCGCCCTGCGCTACGAGTAAGGGCGTTGCACGGAGGGGCTTTGCGAGCCATGCCCGAAACCACTCCTCAAGCAACGCGATCGCCGCCGCAACAGGGTGTGGGGTAATGGCGACGCGCGAGGCTGCCGAAAATAGGGGTAAGGACGCGGTCACCAGAGGGGCAAGGACAGGGTTACCGCGTCCCCACGGCTATGCTGGGTCTGGACATCGGCAGTCGCGCGATTTACCTCACGCGCTATTCGAACGGCGCTGTGCTGGCGTTCGGGCAGTGTCCCACTCCGCCTGAAAGTGTGGTGGACGGCATCGTGGTGGAGCCGCAGCGGGTTGCGGACGCGCTCAGCGGGCTGATGCGCCGCATGCGCCTGCGCGAATCGAATGTGTGCCTTGTGGTCGGCGGCGCGCTGGTGGTCAATAAATGGGTGGAGGTACCGCGTCTGTCGCCCGATGAGCTGAACCAGTCGGCGTCGCTGGAGGCGCCACGCCACCTGCCACCCTCGCGCGAGCCGATGCTCTACCGATTCTGGGTGCCACCCGATGCGTCCCAATCGTCGGGCGACACGATGGTCGCGCGGCTGATCGCCGTGTCGGAGGCAGCGGTTCACTCGCGACTGGACACGGCTCTGCTAACGGGCTTGCACCCTGTGAGCGTTCTGCCCGAAGCGGACGCGCTGGTGCGCGTGCTGACCCGCCACCATCGCCCCCATAGCCTGCTCTGGCGCGGCAGGGCGACCGCGCTGATGGCTATCCGCTACGACTACACCGAGATGTCCATCGCCCGTGAGACCCATCTGGAGTTCACCCGCACGCTGCGAATCGGGCTGGAAGACGCGATAGAGGTTATCCAGCGGTCGCTCGGCGCCTCGTTCGAGGAAGCGGAGGCGTTGCTGAAGGAGTGCCAGCTCGATGAACATGGCACGCTCCACTTTGCGGAAGGGCTGGGGCTGCCGCCCGTGTCGCTGCTGGGCTTCTTGCATACGCTGACCGCCGAGATGCGTCGCCTGATCGACTTCCAGCGTTCGCGCTTCCCCGAAGGCAGCTATCTCGGTCTGCTGGACAGCTTTCTGATCACGGGCGAGGGCGCGATTCTGAGCGGGCTGACACGCTACTGCTCGCACAGTCTGGGGCTGACCTGCCTGACAGGCGACCTGTTGAGCGCGTTGCACTGGCGCGTGCCTGTGCAAGATCGTCGCCCCAAGGAGATGGGGCGCTATGTGGCGGCGCTCGGCGCCGCCGTCGAAGGCGAGCCCGGCTTCGCCACATGGAGTGCTGAAGCGCAGGTTCAGCACTCCATAGATAAACTCTCTGAGACCGCATCACTGGAGCAGGGGGTGCGCACGGCATGAGTTTCCATTCGCTGAATCTGCTATCGGAGTGGGCGGGTCGGCGACAGCGCGAGATTCGTCAGGCGCAGCTGTGGCTGAGCGTGCTAACGGTGAGCCTGCTGATGGCGGTCGCGGGCGCGCTCTATCTGCTCCACCAGTTGCCGGAAGCGGTTCGCCAGCGGGCGCACTGGCAGCGCCAGCGGGAGCGGGTTCAATCGGCGCAGGTGGCACCCCCCGCGCCGCCGTTCCCCGAAGAGAAGCTGACCCACGCCCGCCTGCGCACGATGGAGTTCAATCTGATCCTGCTGGCGATCACACGCCTGCTGCCCCGCGCCGCCAGCCTGCAGGAAGCGACCATCGCTCATCAGCCCGATATGGGGCTGACCATCACCCTGCGCGGTAGCACGCAGGGCTTCGAACCCGTGCGCCTCTACACGGAACGCCTGCGCAACACGGGACTGTTCTCGGATGTAACGCCCCTCTCCGTCACCCGCGCCACCGACACGCAGAAACGGAGCCAGTTCGAGATTCGTCTGGTCGTGCCTGTTGGTTCCGAGCAGCCATCCGCGCCACCCGCTGAAGGGGGTGAGAATCCGTGAATCGGGCGCTCACGCGCTTCTGGGCACAGCTGGTGCTGGCACCACAGCGACTGCGCCAGCTGCAGCGGATAGCGATTGGCTGCGCAGTTGTCTCCACGCTCCTGCTCGGCATCGGCTTCGTGCAGCTGAACCGTATCCGCACGGAAGCCGATTCGTATCGGGCAGAGGCGCTGATGCCAGCAGAACAGAATCAGCTGCCCCCTGAAAAGCAGGCGGTGCTCAAAGAGATTCAGCAGATTGCCGCCACGCTCACCAGCACGCCCAACGCGCAGGCGTTCGCCATCAGTCGACTGAGCCAGATTGCCTATCGGCAGGGGCTGACGCTCACGGGTGTGGAGACCGCCGACGCGCCCAACAGCTCTGGTCAGAGCACCAACAACAGCGAATGGCACGCCCGCCTGTTGCGCTTCCGCGTCAGTGGCTCCAGCCAGCAGGTGCTACGCTGGCTGCAGAGCCTCGAAGCCGTGCCGCTGGTCATCCGACTCACTGGCGTGCAGATTGCTGCCGACACGAACGCCCTCAAGGGCGTGAACGCGGTCGTGGAGATGGAGCTGCTGTTGCCACCCTCACGCGGAGGTGTATCCCCATGAAGCGACCGAATCGCCAGACTTTGCTGATAGCAGGGGCAGGCCTGGGTCTGCTCGTCATGCTTTTCAATCTGCTATCGGGTTCGGGCGGGGATTCAGTGGAACCGTCCCCGCCTGCGCTGCAGCAGGCAGCGCCATCGGCGGATCAGCCTGCCTTCCAGAACGGGTCGGCTGCCCCTGCCACCCCTGAGTTCTATCAGCGCGTGCGCCAGCAGCTGATGGCGGTGACGCCAGAGCATCAGGAGCCGTTCGTGCCGATGGAGCGCGCCGCTCCACCAGCCGATTCTTCGGGCAATCAGCCTGGGTCATCGGTGAACCCGCTGCCGGTGCCGCCGTTCAACCCGCAACTGGCGCTGGTGCAGGCGGAGTCATCCACCAACGGTTCCGCGAAGGAGCCACATCCGATCACCGCTCCGGCATCTCCCACAAAGGCGGATTCAAGCGAGCCATCCAATACAACGGCGCGGCTGCGCGGGCGGATTTACGACCGTGTGAACGGCAAACTCACCGTGCTGTTTGAGCTGAACGGTACGCTCCTGCGTGCCACGAACGAACCCGATAGCGAATGGCGTATCATCAAAGTCGGGTCGCGCCAGATTACCCTGCGTAATGGCAATCGCACGCTTGTGCTGGAGGTTCCCTATGCGCCCTGAACGAATGGCAGGTGGCATGTTGAGCCGTTTTCGCTGGATTGTGAGTCTTGCGATCGCGCTTGGGAGCGCGCCCATGCTGACGCATGCTCAGCTCGATCTGGAGCTGGATGGCATCCCGCTGGGCGTCGCGCTGCAGATTATCGCGCGTCAGGCGAATGTGAACCTGATGCTGGCAGGGGGCGACGATCTCAAGGTCACGGCACATCTCAAGCAGGTGACGGTGGAGCAGGCACTGGAGGTGATTTTGCGTCCGCTGGGGCTGGCGTTCCGCAAGGTGCAGGGCTGCTATGTGGTGGGCAAGCCGGAGCAGTTAGCCATCTGGGACGCGCCTGCTACCGCCAGCACGCCCAACCAGCAGGCGACGCCCATCGTGGAGATTTACACCGCGCGCTTCGTGGACCCGCAGGCGCTCCTGCAGACGCTGAGCCAGCTCCATCCCGATGTGAAGGTTCTGCCAGGCGTACCCTCACTCGCGCCCACGATTGGAGGCGGCACCAGCCAGAGCGCGCCTTCAGCACCCACTCTTAGCGAATCGACCGCAACGGGCGCCAGCACCGGCGAAACGACCGCGCAGGGCACTTCAGCGACCGCGAGTCGGGCAACGGTGCGCACGCTCCTGCTGTATGGGCTGCCCGCGAGCGTGCAGGCGGCGCTGGAGACGGCGCAACGGCTCGATCAGCCCCCGACCCAGATACGAATCGAGGTGATTGTGTCCGACATTGCCCGCTCGTCGCTGAAGGAGCTGGGGCTGGATTATAACTGGAGCAAGTTCGGCGTGCAGGAGATTGTGCGCCCGGGTGAGCAGTCGTCGGTTGCCAACGAGGCGCTGTTGACCCCGCCCGACAAGAGCCGATTCTGGCGCACGCCCATCAGCATCGAGGCGACGCTGAAGGCGATGGAGCAGCGCGGGCTGGCGAAACTGCTGGCGAACCCCAGCGTGTCGGTGCTGAACGGCGAGACCGCTCAGGTGCTGATTGGCGACCGCATTCTCTACCCGGTGGTGTCGGGCACCACCACAGCGGGCACGCCACTGTTCGATGTGCGCCAGCAGGAGGTCGGGATCGTGCTGCAGGTGCGCGCCTACGCCGAGCCGGGCGGCACCATCACGCTGGACATCTATCCGCAGGTGAGCCTTATCACGGGCTTTTTGCGCGTGGGCGACAGCAGCTTCCCCCAGATTTCCACGCGCGAGCTGCGCACCAAGATTCGCGTGCGGGACGGCGCCCAGATCGCGCTCGGCGGACTGCTACGCGAGGAAGAGACCCGCACGCTGCAACAGGTGCCCATCCTGTCGCAGATTCCCGTGCTGGGCGAGCTGTTCAAAAGCCGCCGCCGCTCCACCACCCAGAACGAGCTGGTCATCTTCCTCAAGCCCGAAATCATTCGGGAATGAGAGCAGGCAACCAGATCGGCTCGAAGAGGTCTCCTGGCTCACGGATAAAACGGCGCAGGCAGATGAGGCACATCAGGCGCGTAACCGAAAAAGGATTTCAGTTTAGCCGCTATCCTCCCGAGGCAGGTCGGGGTGTACCTGGGGGCAGATCAGGTACTACTGGTTGACCGGGATAGTAATACTGAATCTTCTCTATTCGCAAGCGATTATGAGTACCAGGAGCACCCCAAAGCTCTACAACCACGGGATTCCCTGAAACACCAAAGATTCTATAGCGCCACCGTTGCAAGTGGAGCAGTTGATAATCCTCTGAGCGAGAGTGCCCACAGGGGTCAGCGGATATGACACGCACAAAGCTGCCTTCACCTAACTCTGTGCCCTGCAGAATAAGGAGACATATATCTGCCTCCGGATCAGGATGTCCTACCTGCAAGCGATACAGGAGTTTTGTCTGGTTGGAGGTGTTCACCAGTTTACCGCTATCCAGCGCCACTGTCAGATAGCCACCTCTGTACACAGCCATAGATTTAGAGGGCGGCTGGCGATAGGAAGCGTGCCGACCCACCCAGTAAAAAAAAAAGAGCACCTATTCCGATTCCTGTTGCAAGTATTAATATCATCACGACTATGTATTTTCTAATAGGGAACATCTCTCTGCCCTCCTGCTGTAGAACGATTGTACCCTAACCCTAAGAGACTGTCCAAGAAAAGGAACCGAGTAATACACACGACCAGCTGCCGAGTCGTGCAGCGCAATATCCGACTATCTTGCGGCTCAAGCCGTGCCTGTGCAAACGGAGCCGACCTTCGTCGGCTGAGAGCCCGCGCAGGCGTGCTTTGTCTGTGTAGGCACAACTTCAGCCGTCTTGTTCAAGTAGCGAATTAATTCCACCCTGTTCACTTTCTTGGACAGATTCTCACCAGTCCGATGCGAAAACATCGGGTGAACCGAACTTATATCCATTCTGCACCTCTCTGACAATCCACTGAACCGCCTCGCTGGGATGCTGACTTAGCTGATCTAACATCTCTTGCGTCCATTCGCGCGGAAATCCTCCAAGCAACCATCCCCAGAGCCGTTGTTCTCTTGGTGTTGGTGACCATGACGAATCGCGAATCCGCTGTGCTAACTGTGCCTGCAGATATGTCCAAGCCGTCGAACCCTCGTCCACAAAAGCCTGCACCTCATAGCAAATCATCGTCGTAACAATCTGATGGCTCATAATAGTTTCAAACAACCACTTGACCCGCTCTGCTGGCGACATTCTGCACAAACGAAGACGCAGAGTAGGAGCATATTCCCAGCCAAAAGCGTTCCCCTTCGCCAGCAGCGCCTCAACCACCTGAGGTGCTTCAGCAACGCCATTGGCATACGCCTTGCATGCCATATCAGCTAAGCAGTTCAGGGCTATTGCAGCAAGAATCCATTCGCGCATCTCCTCTTTGCTGCGCTCCACCATGCGCTTCCCTTCACTCAGAATAGTTTCCACATATTCGTATGAAAAAAGTCCAGCTGCTTGCAGGAAAATTTGCAGTTTTCTCTGCCAGTCGGATAAGGAGCGCGGATGCGGTACCGCCGCTTCTGCGCGAATACGCGCGATGGCGATATCGATCCACGGCTTGAGCAGCTCGGCATAGGCTGTATCAAGGCTTGCACGAAAGGCTTCGATTTCGGGTATCGCGCGTGGATCACCTATCCGCCCCAAAGCTGTCAAAATAGCAACTCTGTAGTGAAAAGTAGGCGTGCTGGAATGCCCAATATCCGGCTGGCGTCCTACCGGAATATTCATAGCAAAAACAGGTGGATGCTTCAACTGATCAATTAGCCAGCCGGTTTGACTTCTATCGCGAGCCAATCCGATGGCGCGGGCACGAGCTATCAGGGTGGAATACTCCCATACCTTGGTGGCTTCGGGTTTGCTGCCAACCGTCCTTCGCTCATGCTGAGCCTGCGGCGTCTGGGTGAAACTGTGCGATAATACTACAGCCATTAAAATGCACATAGCCATAGTTGCCATCGGTCTCGATTTCATGGTCAACCCTCCGTCTAAGGAATGTCGGTCAAATAATCGTCCAAACGGGGATGCGCAGCTGAATATGTCCAGGGAAACGGCGAAGCAGGTATGCGATGTTGCAAACCGCATTCCGCCCAATCCTCCTTCCATTTTTCCTTATTCTGTAGGAGCGCTCCATACTCTCGAATCAATGCTACAACCTCACCGTCTCGGAATGTGCCGTGCGCTGTAAAGCAGGTTGTAGGATCAAGCCCATGTTGAATCTCCCAGGAATCTAACAGGCCATCCCCATCACGGTCTGAATCAGCATCCGAACAACAGAAAAGATCAATCCCTTGCTGCCAAAGACTCTTATGCGTTCGCTCATGTTCGACAACACCGATAAATTTGTGGAATCCACGCACTCCTCTCAGATCATCGTTAGAATATGTAATAAGGTTCCGCCCCCCACGCTCTTGTAAGACAAAAAGAGGAACCTCACGCACAGGGCTGCATGGGGAGAGCTGCGCAAAAAGTAGAATATCCCCACTAAATGGGCAGAAAGCTGCGTATTCATTTCCATAGCTGCCCCCCCAGCTAACTTCTCCGGCGACTCCATACGCGTGCGAATAGTAATACAGCCAGTTAGGAACTTCGGCTCTGCTCGGAACACCGTTCGTACACATGGATCCCAGAGACAAACATCGGCTTAGATCACCTTCCCAGCAAGCTAAGGTCAAGCAAGGTCTAAATTCTGGATTTTTACTGGCAGGTACTTCAGATATTGAATGATTCGCTGCGTCTGCTGGATAAAACACCTCCACCTCGGCGTAATCCACCTTCCCCTGCTTGCTCTCAAACAGAACCTTCTTCTTCCCAAAGTCCG
>JBBIJY010000024.1:0-37560 GCA_037445735.1 Armatimonadota bacterium
GCGCCTGAGCAAACACAGGGAACAGAATCGCCGCGAGAATCGCGATAATCGCGATAACCACCAGCAGCTCAATCAGTGTAAAGCCGTTCTGTCTATTCATCGCCAGCCTCCTTATCACTGAGTAGCCCTATTATGGAGATAGCGCTGTTAAGGGGGAGTTAAATAATTTTAAATTTTCGTTAAAAATGGGATGGTTTTGCATGCGCTGTTCGGTGTGTGTCCGTGCCACTGGCACGATTCTCGAACAGAGAGGGTGTTCAAAAAATCCAACCAGAGGAAAGGCTGCCCCTCACCCCGACCCGCTTCCCAGCGGGGAGAGGGAGAAACGAAGCCCTTTCCCTCTTTAGGGGAGAGGGTACGGGTGAGGGGGCTTCACTCAGGTCGATAGGATGCCCCGAATTTTCGAACACCCTCTCGAACAGAAGGGAATTCATCCGCCTAACTGTTCTCCAAAAGCAGGAATCGACGGCAGGGTGTTGTATAGGGGGTGATAGCACCAAAGGAGGTTGTTGAACGATGCGGATTGGTGGCTGGATTGGTATTGTCGGTCTGCTGGCGATTGCGTGCGGGCAACCCGACTATCCATATGCCCGCTGGATTCCCGCCAGCTCGAGCAACTACACCGTGTCGAATCGTCCCAGTACCTACCCGATTCGCTATGTGATTATCCATGTCACGCAAGGGAGCTACAACGGCACCATCTCCTGGTTTCAGAACCCCAGCGCCCGTGTGAGTGCGCATTATGTGCTGCGCTCCTCTGATGGCGAGATCACACAGATGGTTCGTCATAAGGATATCGCCTGGCACGCGGGCAACTGGACCTACAACACCCAGTCCATCGGATTGGAGCATGAAGGCTGGGTCAACGATCCCAGCTGGTTCACCACGGCGATGTATCGCTCTTCCGCGAATCTGACCCGCTACATCTGCAATCAATACGGCATCCCCAAAACGCGCAGTTATATCATCGGGCATAATGAGGTGCCCGGTGCGACGCACACCGACCCCGGTCCGTACTGGGACTGGAACTACTATATGAGTCTGGTGGCGGGTCCGAACGCGAGTTATGCGGGCGCCAGCTTCCCGTCCACTATCCGTCCGGGTGAACGCCTGGTGGCTGTGATTCGCTTCAACAACACGGGCGGCACTACCTGGAGTCCGAGCGGCACGAACCCTGTGCGGCTGGGCACGGCGAATCCGCGCGACCGCAGTAGCCCCTTCTATACGCCCGATAACTGGATTTCGGCGAACCGTCCCACGCCTGTCGATGCCACCACCGCCCCTGGCAGCACGGGCAGCTTCTCGTTCATCCTCACCGGACCGCGGGGCTACGGCACCTACACCGAGAGCTACCAGCTGGTGCAGGAAGGCATCACATGGTTTGGTCCCACCGTGAGCTTCAATATTCAGGTGGTGCCGTGGGACATCGTGCTGGACAACACCAGCTCGCAGTTCTCGTTATCGGGCAGCTGGACACAGGGCACGATGGCGTCCGACAAATATGGCAGCGACTATTACTGGACCAGCACCAGTCCCTCCTCCACCGCGTATGCACGCTGGTTCCTGAACGCGCCGATCGATGGTGCGTATGATGTGTACGCATGGTGGAGTCAGGGCACGAACCGCACCACGCAGGCACGGTATGAAATTGCGCACGCTTCGGGCACAACCGCTGTGGTGGTGAACCAGCAGACGAATGGCGGACGCTGGGTCTACCTGGGGCGGTTCCAGTTCCCGCGCGGGGGCGGCAATGTCTACCTGCGTGCCACCGCGCCGTCGGGCTATGTGGTGATCGCGGACGCGGTGCGGATTGTGGGTCCGTACTGATGCACGGCGGGTGGGAGTGCACCCCCACCCGCCTCTATCGAACCTTTGCCATGCGAACTGTGATGCTTGCGGTGCTGGGTGCTCTCCTGGTGGCGGCGGTTCCCGCGCAGTTGGTCAGCCTGCACACTGTTGCGGGACTGGAGAAGCCGCTCACGATTCGGGCGACGCGCCTGACGCTGGCGGATGTCGTGCGTCAGGTGGCAGCGGCGACGGGTGTGCCACTGGGCGTCGCCCGGGAGATCGAGCAGGAGAAGCTCACTGTGTTTGTCTCAGCGAAGCCCGCATGGCAGTTGCTGCAGCACATCGCTCGCCTGCTCGAACTGGAGTGGCGCGAGGATCGGGAAAAGGGCGGCTACTATCTGGTTCGCCCTGCAGCCGTGACGGAGAAAGCGCGGCGGGCGCAAGAGGCACAGGCAGCAGAAACGCGCCGACGTATCGAGCAGGCTCTGCACCAGTGGCAACAGCAGGCACAGACCGACTTTATCGCCCTGCGCAACCAGCTGGAGCAGCTCGAAAAGCAAACGGCGTCCCTCGAATCGAGCCGTCCGGATGGCTGGCAGGATCAGCTAACGGCGCTGGCTCACCGACGGGCGCAGATTCTGCCATGCGCCGAATCGCTGCCCGCCTATCTGATTGGCTGGCTCACGGCGCGGTTCGGGCGCGAGCAGTGGAGCCGTTTCTGGCAGGGGCTCCCCTTCCTGGCAATCTATCCGCAGCGTGGCAGCGCGTTAGAACTGCCATCCGCCACCCTCGCATGGTTTGCTGCCCAGCAAAGCTCAAAACTGCAGGGAGCGCCGATCCAGTCCGTCAGCCTGCTGTTCTACCTGCGACAGGGCACGCTCCATGCATACCTGATTGCCCGTGCGCCCAGCGAGCAGTTTGTGCATCCTGCCCGATTCCCGTTCGGTGACGCGCTGGCGCCCACCGCGACAGGCAAAGTGGTGAATGCGCTGCCAGAGCGGAAAATCGAGCGCAAGCCCGATGAGCCAGAGCTATCGTGCCCCTATTATGGGGGCGTCTGCACTCTGGCGGAATGGTTAGAGTGGCTGGCAGCGCGCTGTGATGTGCCTGTGGTTGCCGAATCGTTTCGGTTGCCACTGCGCCGAGCGTCATTGCCGCGTGGAACCAATTTAGCCGACTGGCTCCAGCAACTGGCGCAACAGGAGCCGGTGGAAATTCGCTTCGACGAGGGCTTTCTGGTCATTCGTTATACCGATTCGTGGCGGTGGCGGCTCAGCGAGATTGGTGAATCGGTGCTGGCACCCTTTGAGCGCCGCGCTGCCGAGCAGGGAGGGTTAAGCCTGGACGACTATGCGGAGCTGGCGAACTTGCTGACACCTGCCCAGCAGGCGCGCCTGGAACAGCCTGGCTGGATCGCGCTCCGATTTGACCCGGCACCGCTGCAACAGGGTATCCCCATTCTGCGCTTCTGGGCGAACCTGACCCCCGCCCAGAAGCAAGCGGCACGCGAACGCCAGCCCCTGAAATACGAGCAGCTCACCTACACCCAGCAGCGCCTCTTCTGGGACGCACTGGAGTGGGGATTGGTCAATCCGCAACTCCTTGCTCCCCAGATGCTCGATCGGATCGATGACCTCTACGCACCTGAAGCATCGGCAGCGCTGGCGTTCTTCCTCGACGACTGGAAACAGAACACCTATCGGGTGAGTAACGGCGAGTTCACTGCGGTGTTCGACGATGAGGAGAGCTACCGCCAGAGCCTGCCGAACCTGCCAGTGGGCGCCCGCCCCTACACCACCACCGAAGAGTTCCGCCACACCTATATGTTCCACTTCGGTTTTGATAGCCAGCATGCTATCATCTGTCCCGTTGTGATCGAGGGACGCGCTGCCGCCAGAGCGGTTGCTCCAGCGTCGGGTGGGCAATAGTCTGGAATTTGCAGTGTCGCTGTGTCCCGAACTGGCAGGAACTTCGCGCGTGGGGCGCGAATCTAAAAAGTATGCCTGTGGTGCTGGAGCGTGCAGAATCGGCGGTGCCAGCGCTGGCGTTTCGGGAGCTGGTAGGGGTTGATCTGCGGGATCGGGCGCGGATTCGACGCCTGATTCCGCGTGCCGGTCAACCGTGGCGCTCGGTGCCGCCCGTGAACGCCTACGAGCTGGAAGCCCGCTGCGAGTGGCTCAGCCGACGCAGTATCAAAAAAGAGAGCAAGCTGTTCGCCCTGCGACTTGCCGTGTCCATGTGCGATTTGACGACGCTGGAGGGTCAGGACACGGTGGAGAAGGTGCGTCGGCTGTGCGCCCGCGCCGCGAACCCCTACACCCCGCGCGAGGGCATGCCGCCGCAGGAGGTCGCCTGCGTGCCCCATGTGGCGGCGGTGTGCGTCTATCCGCCCTTTATCGCGGTCGCCAAAGAGGCGCTGCAGGGCACAGGCGTGAAAGTGGCAGCCGTCGGCACCGCGTTCCCATCGGGACAATACCCCTTCCGCCTGCGCCTTGCCGATGTCAAATGGGCGATTCGCGAAGGCGCAGATGAGATCGACATGGTGATCAATCGCGGGCTGTTCCTGCAGGGCGACTATCGGCGCGTGTTCGACGAAATCGCCCGCATCAAGGACGCCTGCGGCGAGCGCGTTCACCTGAAGGTGATACTGGAGACGGGCGAGCTGGGCAGCTACGACAACATCCGCAAAGCCGCCCACATCGCGCTGATGGCAGGCGCTGACTTCATCAAGACCAGCACGGGCAAGGTTCAACCTGCGGCCACACTGCCCGCCACGCTGGTGATGCTGGAAGCCATCCGCGACTTCTATGATGCCACTGGACGCGCCGTCGGCATGAAGCCCGCGGGCGGAATCCGCACCGCCAAAGACGCTATCCGCTACCTGGTGCTTCTGCACGAAACGCTCGGAGCCGACTGGCTCACGCCCGAACGGTTCCGATTCGGCGCCAGCGCCCTGCTGAACGACCTGCTGGCGCAGATTGTGAAGCAGCTCACAGGCGCCTACCGCGCCGCCGACGAATTCTCCTGCGACTGACCACCAGAGGGCAGGTGAACAACCATGACAGGGAAAACAGGCAAGGTGTTGATAGAGGTTGATCTCTCCGATCTGGTTCTGCCGCCAACCGATTTGCCTGAGGAGGACGACACCCCGATGGAGACCGCGTGGCATCGCGTGCAAACGGATTTGCTCATCGAGTCGCTGCTTTACTACTGGCGCAATCGGAACGACTTCTTCGTGGGGGGCAATATGTTTCTCTATTACAGCACGGAGCAGGCGCAGAGCGTGCTGGAGAACCGCCCCACCTACAAGGGACCCGACTTCTTCGTGGTGAAGGACATCGACGGCAGCCAGCCGCGCGACAAGTGGATGGTGTGGGCGGAAGGCGGTCGCTACCCCGACCTGATTATCGAGTTCCTGTCGCCAACCACCGCCGAGCGCGACAAAACCGAGAAGAAACGGCTCTACGAGCAGGTGTTCGGCACCGAGGAGTATTTCTGGTACGACCCGCTCACGCGCGAGCTGGCGGGCTTCGAACTGGTGCGCGGGCACTACGAGCCGAAGCAGCCGAACGAGCGCGGCTGGCTCTGGAGCGAGGTGCTGGAGGCGTGGCTGGGCATCTGGGAAGGCGAGTATCAGCGTCGACAGCTGGCATGGCTGCGGCTGTATGATCGGGAGGGCAACCTTGTGCCCACGCCTGCCGAAGCCGCCCAGCAGGCAGCCGAACAGGCACGCCAGCAAGCTGAAGCGGAGCGCCAGCGTGCCGAACGCGCCGAAGCCGAACTCCAGCGGCTCAAAACCCTGCTCCAGCAGCAGGGTATCACCCTCGAGGAACGCAATGACTGACCATCCAGTCAAAAATGCTGGCTCCATCAGGCAGGAGCAGCACATTGGGTGGTGTATAATAGACTGCGGAGGTTGACAACGATGAGGCAGAGCAATCAGTGCAAAGGCTTTACTTTGATCGAGCTGCTGGTCGTGATCGCAATCATTGCGATACTGGCAGCGATCCTGTTCCCGGTGTTTGCACAGGCGCGCGAGAAGGCGCGCCAGACCCAGTGCATGAACAACCTGAAACAGATGGCAACCGCCACGCTGGGCTATATCCAGGACTATGACGAGAAGTTCCCGATGGCGGTCTACGCGCCTGCCTACGGTGGGCGCAATGTGCCCGCCAATCAGCCATGCGCCTTCACCCTGTTTGATGCCATCTTTCCCTATATCAAGAACTACGATATTGTGAAGTGCCCCTCCGAACCCGACGCGCTGTACCTTAACGCGGGCTTTCGAACCGTGATGAACGGCATGCCGACCTGCAATGTGCCCGATACGGTAAGCTATATGTTCAACTATGATATTATTCCACCGGGTCAAACCCCTCTTGGCTCTGGTTCGATTAGCAAGGGAACCGTCTCCATCGCCGAGATTCCCTATGTGGCGGAGACCACCATCAATCTGGAAGCCGATATTGGCTTGTCAGGAAGCTGCGCCCTGATGAAGCGCAAACCTACTGATAGCGGGATTAACTTCCCGATACCAGTGCGGGCACGCCATAACGAAATGATCCAGGTGAACTACACGGATGGGCATGCGAAAGCGGTCAAGGGGCGCAAGTATGGAGGCACGGATTGCTATTATCTCTATCCTGGTACCAACGCCAATCCACCATTCATTGCTCGTGACAACCCCAAGCTGTGGTGTGTTGGGTCAGGTCCCTACTTGCGTCCGTGTGATTATGCGCCGAACTCGAACCCCTACGCTCCCTGCCGCCCGTACATGGAAGGGATTATCGATCAGGATCAGTACGGGCAGTGCTATCGATACATTCGGCTGTGAACCTGCATGACGCTTACGGTTCGCGCGTGGATATTGCTAAGTGTGGGCGGGCTGATTTCCCTGCTGGGGGTCGCCCGCCCGCCGTTGTTGATGTGGGTCGTGCCATATGATCTGGTGGTGGCGGTGCTGATTGTTGCCGATGCGCTGCTGCTGCCGCGCGCGGCTCGCTTTCGGGTGGCACGCCTGCATGAGGCGGTGCTGTCGCTGGGCACGGCGAACCGTGTTGAGCTGACGCTGAGCGCGGTGGTATCCCGACCGCTGCGCGTGCGCCTGCGCGACGAACCACCCCCTGATTGCACCTTCGACCGTCGTGAGTTCGATCTGGTGCTGTTGCCCGACACGCCCGCGCAGGTCGCCTATCATCTCACGCCGCTCTATCGGGGCGAGGCGCGGTTTGAGGATGTGTTCCTGCGCGTGGAGGGTCCGCTGGGGCTGGTGTACGGCTTCTATCGGCTGCCCGCCCGCGAGCGCGTGCCCATCTACCCCAACCTGTTGCAGCTGCGCGAGTATGAGCTGCTGCGCCATCGCGGGCTGCTGCGCCAGATGGGATTCCGCCAGACGCGCCTGCGCGGGCTGGGCACCGAGTTCGAATCGCTGCGCGAATACACCATCGACGACGAGTTCCGCCGCATCGACTGGAAAGCGACCGCGCGACGCGGCAAGCCCATCGTGCGCGACTATCAGATCGAGCGCAGCCAGAATGTGATTTTGCTGTTCGATGCGGGGCGCAATATGCTGGCGGAGGTGGAGGGCATGCGCAAGTTCGATGCGGTGCTGAACACGGGGCTGATGCTGGCGTATGTGGCGACGCAGATGGACGATAAGGTGGGCGCGCTGGTGTTCGCCGATGAGGTGGAGCGGTTCCTGCCGCCTCAGCGCGGACGCGCCCAGCTCGCGCAGCTGGTGCATGCCCTGCACGCGGTCCAGCCCCGCATGGTGGAAGCCGATTACTTATATGCCATCACCTATTTAGCCCAGCGGTGGCGCAAGCGCTCGCTGATGGTCATCTTCACCGATTTGATAGACCCCGACGCCTCGCGCGTGTTATTGCACGCGCTGGCAGGGCTGGCGAAGCAGCATCTGTGCGTGTGCGTGACGGTGTCTGACCCGCGCCTGCACGCCTGGAGCCGTCTGACGCCGCAGTCGGCGGATCAGCTCTATCGGCGGGCTATCGCGACGCAGGTGCTGACCGATCGGCTGGCGGCAGCCCGCACGCTGGAGCGGATGGGCGTGTCCACCATCGATGCCGAACCCGACACGCTGGTGCCCGCGCTGGTCAACTTCTACCTGCAGGCGAAGGCGCGGGGCGTGCTATGAGCCGCGAAACACCCGTGCCAGCGCCTTCTCATGTTCGATGGGCGTGAGCGCAATCACGGTGTCGCCCGGCTGCAAAATCAGGTTGGCAAGCCCCAACGTCAGTTGCCCGTTGCGAATGACCGCTGCCAGCATCGTTCTGGGTGGCAGTTCGATCTCGCCGATTGCCCTGCCGGCAACGGGCGATTCGGGTGTGACCTCCGCTTCGATGACCTCAATCTGCCCGCGCATCACCGCGCCGATCGGCAGCACCTCGCCGACCTCCACCTCCTGCTCCAGCAGGTTGAAGATGAAGCGCGTGCTGCACACCGTTTCATGGATGCCCAGCCGGAAGAAGATGGCTTCGTGGCGCGGGTCGCGCACGATCGACAGCACGCGGGGAACCTTGAAGAAGTTTTTGGCGAGCTGGCAGATGATGAGGTTGTCCTCGTCGTCGCCTGTGGCGGCGACCACCACATCGGCGCGGCGGGCGCCCGCCTCGCTCAACACGCGCACCTCACAGGCATCCCCGTACATCACCCGGTCGGACAGCTCGTCGCTGAGTTCCGCCGCGCGCTTGCGGTTCTTTTCTATCAGCAACACCTCATAGCCGTGCTGGTGGAGCGCCTTGGTCAGATGGTAGCCGATGTCGCCTCCACCGGCGATAATCACATACATAGCCGTCACCTCGTTGCGCCAGTAGCTTGGGCATCCTGCCCAAGCCAATAGTATAGCATGCCGGCCTACAGTTCGAAGGTTTCCCCGAAGTAGTATTTGCGGGCGAGCGGGTTGGCAATCACCTCTTCGGGCGTGCCCTGCGCCACGATGATGCCATCCGCCAGAATGTAGCTGCGGTCGGTGATGCGCAGGGTCGCGCTCACATTATGGTCGGTGATGAGGATGCCGATGCCGCGTCGCCGTAGCTCCAGCACAATCTGTTGCAGCTCCTCGATGGTTTTGGGGTCGATGCCGGTGAACGGTTCATCGAGCAGCAGGAAGGCGGGTTGCAGGGCGAGTGCGCGGGCGATTTCGACGCGGCGTCGCTCGCCGCCCGACAGCACATTGCCGCGCTGATGGCGCAGGTGCGCGATATGGAACTCCTCCATCAGCTGCTCGGCGCGGGCGCGTCGCTCGGCGGGCGGCACGCCGTTCATCTCCAGCACCAGATGCAGGTTCTGCTCAACGGTCAAAAATCGGAACACGGACGGCTCCTGGGGCAGGTAGCCGATTCCAAGCCGTGCGCGCCGATACATTGGCAGGCGTGTGATCTCGCGCTCGCCCAGAAACACCCGCCCCCCATTCGGGCGCACCAGCCCCACCATCATATAGAAGGTGGTCGTCTTGCCCGCGCCGTTGGGCCCCAGCAGTCCCACAATCTCGCCGGGGGCGACCTCCAGCGAGACCTCGCGCACCACCGGCTTCTTGCGGTACGATTTTTTCAGTCGCTCCGCCCGCAGCGTCATTCCGTGTGGAGAAGTGTACCTGAAAAGTTTTAGCGGGTGTGGCTGTAGGGCGCGTTTTTCAGGCGAAGCGTCGTGCGCTTCGCGCCGTTCCGGGCACGCAGCTCCACATCGGCGGGCTTGACGCCTTCGGGCAGCCTGATTCGCCAGCGATTACCGCTGATTCGCTCCACCTTCAGCGGCTGGCGCCTGGCGGTGGCTGTCAGACGGGCGTTCGGAGGCGAAATCTCGCCTTCCAGCACGCCCGAACGCGCCTCGGTCCACACCACATACGCCTCGCCCCGACTGATCGCCCGCATATAGGCGACCATCGCGCGGACGCCCTCCTTATTCAGCGTACTGGCTCCTGGCATCGCTTCAACGATTTGCTCCAGATCGGCTGCGGTCGGATACTTCTTTTCGAATCGCGCTTTGAACATCGCGCCGTCTTTGCCGTGGCAGGCGGAACAGCGACGGTTGAAGAAGCTCACGGTTTCCACAGGTGCCGGACGCAGAGCGCCGGCCACCAGCACGCTGATCACCAGCAAACCCATCAGCAACAGGCTAACGACCCTCCACATCATTACCTCCTGCCCACGAGATTCGGTAGATACGCCCGGTCATGTCGCAGCTGAACAGCACCGAGCCGTCGGGCGCCTCGGCGCAGTCCACAGGGCGCGCCAGCACCCGCAAATCGGGCGTGATGGTTTTGACAATTGTCAGGCTTCCGTATGGCTTGCCCGTTACATCGTCGAACAGCACCCGCTCAATACGATACCCGTCGGGGACACGGCGGTTCCACGAGCCATGGCAGGCAGCGAACAGGTCGCCCCTGTGGTGCGGGAAGTGGTCCCGTGTCAGAAAGCAGAAGCCGTTCACCGCCCAGTGCGCCCCAAATGACCACGCAGGCGGCTCCGCACGGTCGGCTAACTCCAGAATGTCTTTGCGACGCTGATACTCGATTCGGGGCAACTTCGATGCCACGATGAACGGATGCCCGTAGAACTTGCCCTGCTGATAGTGATTGAGTTCATCGGGGGGATTGTAATCGGTGACGGGCTGGAAGCCGACGCGGTCGCCCAGCGGTCTGCCGTACCAGTCGCTGCCGTGATCCGCGCCCCAGATTTCGGAGGTGCCCGGGCGCAGGCGCAACTTCTCCGTGTTGCGGATGCCACTCACAAACAGCGTCTTGCCCGTACCATCCTTGTTGAATCGCCAGATTTTCTGGCGTTCGGTGGCGGTCTCGTCGCTGATATTGCCTGAATCGCCGATGCTGGTGTAGATGTATTGGTCCGTGACGAGAATGGAGCGCCACCAGTGCCCGCCGCCTCCTGGCAGTTTGCCTTCTGGAATGACGGTTATCACCTCGTCGGCTTTGCCGTCGCCATCGCGGTCGCGGGCTTTATGAATCGCGCCCGTTTGCGTGAACCAGAGCCAGCCGTCGGCGAACTGCATGCCATGCACCGTCGGATAGCCTTTGACGAAGGTGTTGACCACGCGGTAGCGGTTGCCCTGCGGGCGCAGGGCGAGAATATCGCCCTCCTGCGGACGGCTCACATAGAGCGTGCCCCGATCATCAAACTCCAGAAAGCGGGCGTTCTCGATGCCATCGGCAACCAGATCGACGCGATAGCCCGGTCGCACCCAGAACTCGGGCACGCCTGGTCCGCGGATTCCCTGTCTGGCGGGGGCAGGTCGGGTGCTGGGCGATCCGCCACGCGCCGAATTCCGCTGTGCTGTGAGGCAACCCGCTATCAGCAATAACCCTGCCATACCAGCACCGATAGCAACATGCTTGCTCATCACCGCAGATTCTACTCTCTCAGGCGTCGCGAGGGTATACTTAATCCCAGCATGCTCATTATTGACACGGGCAAAATCGCGAAACGGCTTCAGAGCGTGATGGACGCCCACGCCGCGGAAGTGCTGGCTGAGGTGTTCGCGGAAACCATCCAGCACGCTTTTGAACAGGATATGACCCAGCGACTGGATGCTATCCGGCGCGAGCTGGCAGAACATCGCGCTCAGACCGATCAGCGCTTCGCTGCTGTGCTGGAGGAGCTGCGCCTGCAGCGCCAGCACACAGAAGAGCAGATTAGCCTGGTACGGGAAGAGGTTGCCGAGCTGCGCCGCCACACCGATGCCCAGTTAGAGGCTTTACGCCAGCAGACCGAAGCACAGATTAGCCTGGTACGGGAAGAGGTTGCCGAGCTGCGCCGCCACACCGACGCCCAGTTCAGGGATCTGCGTGAGCAGTTAGGCGGACTTGGAATGACCGTTGGATATGCGCTGGAAGACCTCGCCTACAACTACCTGCCCGACCTGCTGCGGCAAGATTACGGGATCGAGCTGACGGAGGGGCTGGTACGAACCTTCGTCAGGGATGCTCAGGGCAACTATCTGGAGGTCAATATCTGGGGCGCGGCGCGGCGCAACGGTCAAACGCTGCAGATTGTTGGAGAAGCCAAATCGCAACTCTCTAAACGAGCGATTGACAATTTTCTCAGGGCACGGGTACAACGATTGAGCCGTGTCTACCCCAATCTGTTCCCTGTGATGGTTGCCTACATGATCAGCGAACCTGATGTATTTGAGTATGCCCAGCAGAAGGGCGTTGCGCTCTACCTGTCCTACCAGTTCCAGCCGCGTCGGCATCCCTTCCTGCCGTCTACCTGAAACGCTATGTTCACTCGAGACCCCGCCATCTGGCGCGAGATGGGACTGAGCGATGCCGAGTACGCTCGCATCGTGGCGCTGATGGGGCGCGAGCCGACCGACACCGAGCTGGGCATGTTCGCCGTGATGTGGTCGGAGCATTGCGGCTACAAATATTCCCGACCCGTGCTGCGTCTGTTCCGCAAATATCGTGAGGCGCTGGAGGACGCTGGCTTCGAGAACGCGGGCATTGTGCCCCTCGATGACCGTCTGGGCATCGCGATGAAGGTGGAAAGCCACAACCATCCATCGGCGGTGGAACCCCATCAGGGCGCGG
Source organism: Armatimonadota bacterium (assembly GCA_037445735.1). Taxonomy (GTDB): domain Bacteria; phylum Armatimonadota; class Fimbriimonadia; order Fimbriimonadales; family GBS-DC; genus HRBIN15. The sequence goes on from JBBIJY010000024.1 coordinate 12,347, forward strand.
CGACAGGCGTCGGGGGCATTATTCGCGACATCTTCACGATGGGTGCCCGCCCGATTGCCATTCTCGACTCCCTGCGCTTCGGTCCACCCGACGAGCCACGCAACCGCTACCTGCTGGAGCATGTGGTGGCGGGCATCTCCAGCTATGGCAACTGCATCGGCGTGCCGACCGTGGCGGGCGAAATCTATTTTCACCCCTGCTATTCGGGCAACCCGCTGGTGAACGCGATGGCGGTTGGCGTTGTGCCGCTCTTGCGCGTCATTCCCGCCCGCGCCGATGTGCCTGGCAGCGCGGTGATGTATGTCGGCTCCAGCACGGGACGCGACGGCATCCACGGTGCCACCTTCGCCTCCGAAACGCTCGGCGAGGACCAGCAGGCAAAACGCCCCAATGTGCAGATTGGCGACCCGTTTATGGAGAAGCTGCTCATCGAAGCGACGCTGGAGGCAATCGAGACGGGCGCGATCCTGGGCATGCAGGATATGGGCGCCGCAGGGCTGACCTGCACCACCTGCGAGCCGACCGCCAAATCAGGCACCGGCGTCGATATCGATATCGCTCTGGTACCCACGCGCGAGCCGAACATGACGCCCTACGAGATTATGCTCTCCGAATCGCAGGAGCGGATGCTGCTCTATGTTCAGGCGGGTCGTGAAGCGGAGGTGGCGGCGGTCTATCGCAAGTGGGGACTGAACGCGGTGGTCATCGGGCGCGTGACGGACGACGGCATCGTGCGCGTGCGCCATCGGGGCGAGGTCGTGGCGGAAATCCCCGCTCGCTACCTCACGCACGAGTGCCCCACCTACTACCTGCAAACAGCAGAACCTGCCTCCTTGCGAGAGGTTCAACAGCTATCGCTGGACGATGTGCCCCTGCCCGACGACTGGAACGATGGGCTGCTGCGCCTGCTCCGCTCGCCCAGCATCGCGAGCAAGCGGTGGGTCTACGAGCAGTATGACTGGCTGGTGGGCACGCAGACGGTGCTGGCGCCGGGCAAAGCGGACGCGGCCGTGTTGCGCCTGCGCGAGAGCGAGAAGGGCATCGCGCTCAAAATCGACGGCAACGGGCGCTACTGCTATCTGCATCCCTATCGGGGCGCGCAACTGATTGTGGCGGAAGCCGCCCGCAATGTCGCCTGCACGGGCGCACTGCCACGCGCCATCACCGACTGCCTCAACTTCGGCAATCCGCAGCGCCCCGAAATCTTCTATCAGTTCGAGCAGTGCGTGCGCGGGATTGCCGACGCCGCCGAGTTTTTCGAAACGCCTGTCATCTCTGGCAATGTGAGCTTTTACAACGAGAGCGAGCAGGGGGCGGTGTTCCCGACGCCCACCATCGGCATGCTGGGCGTGCTGGAGCGGGCAGACGATTGTGTCGGCGCGGGCTTCCCGGAAGCGGGGCTGACGGTGCTGCTCGTGGAGCCGCTTCAGCCCGCGGATGACCCGCTCCAGGGCCTGGGCGGCAGTGAATATCTATCGGTGATTCACGGTCTGGAACGCGGTGTGCCGCCCGCGCTGAATCTGTCGGCGGAGAAGTCGCTCCATCGGTTTCTGGTGGAGGTGGCGCGACGGCGACTGATGCGTTCCGCGCACGACATCAGCGAAGGCGGTTTTGCCGTCGCCCTCGCCGAATCGGCGCTGATTGGCGGAGTCGGCGCATGGGTGCGGATCAATCCAGAGGGTTCAATCCGGCTCGATGCCCTGCTGTTTGGCGAATCGCCCACGCGCGTGATCCTCTCCGCCGAGCCCGATAGGGTGCCCACACTCCAGCAGTTAGCCGCGAGCTATCAACTCCGCTGCCAGAAGCTGGGCTATACTGGCGGCGACCGCCTCGTCATCACACAGGGCGACCACCTGCTGATAGACCTGCCCCTCACGCACTGCCAGCAAGCCTACGACGCTTTCCCAACCCAAATTCTTGCTCATGGTGGCGGCAACGGCTGAGGCGCAGGCAGGGATTGACCCGTCACGCGCGACACATACGCGCTGCCACCCATCTGACAACCGCGCTGGACATCGAGATAGTGCCGCTGAAGGGCGAAGTAGTTGCCCACTGCGCCCAGATACGCCAGCAAAAAGAGGATGCAACCCGCCCACACCGCCGACCTCAGCGCCAAGAAGCCCTCGCCCGACCGCCGATGCTGAACCAGCGCAATCAGCAGCAGCACCACCATCAGCAGCAATACAAAGGTCAGCACGCCCAGCGCCATCTGCAGCGCATGCGGGTTGTCCAGCAGCCACTGGATGAACTGTTGCTTGCGTGAAGCTGTCGAAGTGGGGGTTGATAGCACGACAAACGCATGCGGATACGGCGAATAAAAGGTCCAGCCTGAGCTTCCCATCAGTTCCTGTCGCAGGCGGACGAGCGTCTCATGCACGATTCGGGTACCTGCATCGGACAGCACGAGGCTGAACGCGCCCACCGCCCCCAGCGCGAACAGCAGCGTCAGCAGCACCGCGTCGGGCATGCGCAGCCAGCGGCTGACGCTGGTCAGCACGGCGCCCAGCAGGGTCAACAGCGCCAGCCACAGGCAGAACGCGCCCACCAGCGCCCAGCGATGGCTCATCGCCCGCCACCGTTCGCGAAACACCCACCACCATCCTGGATAGCCACTCAGTTGCCTGCCAAACCGCCGAAGCAGTGCCTCTGTCTGCTGATTGGTGCGCAGCTCCTTTTCGAGCCATTCCGCCTCGCGCGTGAAGCCACGCTCGCGCAGCGTGTTCAGGAAGAAGCCCCAGCGCAACGCGCTCGACGCATCACACTGCGCTCCCGACATCAGTCGGTAAGCGTACTGGCGCGTGGCTCGATCGGCTTTGTGTTCGGGCGGCGCCGTCTTTCGGGCAGGGAACAGCCCCACCAGCCGAAAGAGGTCTGCGCTCTGGCTGATCCAGTCGACAGAGCTTTGCTGATGGCGCATCTGGGCGATGGTGCGTGCCAGTGCCATGCGAATGGTCAGCCCTTTGCGCCACTCGCCACGCTCTTCGTGCGCCGCCGCCAGCCCCACAAACAGGCGGGTCGCCAGCGTATAGCAGAGGGGCAACTCGGTAGCGGTGCCTGCGAACTGCTCCGAGAACCCCTCTTCAGCGGAGCGCAAAGGATACCCTATCTGGGAATGGGTCATCAGCCTGTATTGAGCCTCGATGAACCATGCGCGATGGTCGTTCCAGCGCGGTTTGCGAGCCGCCTCCTGCAACGCCTGAAACGCCTCCGCATCCCGCCCCAGCTCCAGCAGTGCGATTGCCCGCATCCAGGTGAAGAAGCCATTCTCTGGCTCCAGTCGCTCGCCCTCACGCGCCAGCGCCAGCACGCGCCTGCCCGCCTCCTCATTCCGCCTGTCGCCCAGATTCCAGAACTTAGCTTCCGCCCGCCCTAACTGATAAAAGAAGAGATTCTGAACCTCTTTGCGTTTCAGCCCCAGCCGATTCGCCTCAGCCAGCAGCAGGAACGCCAGCAAGCCCTTTTCCGACGGGAACCGCCGATATAACGCCCGAAGGTCAGCGACCACCTTCGGCGACAAAGGCGACCACCGTGGATTATACAAATATGGGTGATCGATAATGATGACCAGTTGCGGCAAGGATTCGGCTTCAAAATACACATCTGGACTGGCATATCTCCATTGATTGCTCATCGCATGTTTAAGCAGGATATGGAGCGTCGCAATCTGCGCGTCGCCGGGGTGCGCCCTGAGCAGTTGTTCACACACCTGCTGGTAGGGATGAGACTCCGCCTGATGGCGCTCGGCGAAGTGCCTGTAGAAGTACAAACGCTGAGACACGATGGCAGCGATATAGTGGGCAGTAATATAAGTGATATAGTGGCTCGGATCGCGAAATCTTGCATAGAGCTCTTTGCGCTCGGTGTAGTGAGTGAGCTTCCCGGCTTGCCAGCGCACGAGGAACGCCGTGCCCGGATGCAGTGCCAGAATACCGATGCTCACCAGGAGCACCAGCGCGACAATATACAGCCAGCGCATCGTCCACCTCCCGCTATTTTCGACGGCTCTGCCGCTGGATCGCGTCTATAAAGAAGCTTACCACCAGCGGGTAGAAGGCGTCGGGGTTGTCGAAGCGTGCCTGAGTGTGTCCGCTGCCGTCCGCCCACCAGAGCGTGCGGGGTTCGCCCGCCGCACGATAGAGTCGTTCAGCATGGCGGGGAGTGATCAGCGGGTCGTGCGTGCCGTGAATAATCAGCACGGGTCGCGGCGCGATTTTGCCAATCTGTTCTTCAGGCGCGACGCGATAGGGTGAGCGGCGCGTGATAAGCATTCCGATCCAGAGGCTCGGTTTCAACAGCCATGCCACACCCGCGCCCAGGCTGCCGCGCCACCAGTCGCGGATCGCGTCGCTCAGGCGCGCGTAGCCCGAATCGGCAATCACGGCACAAACGCGCTCATCGTCCGCTGCTGCCAGAATCGCTGCCACCGCCCCCATCGACGCGCCATAAACCACCACGGGCAGGTCGGGCGCCTTGCCCAGCGCAAAATCGACCGCGCCCCGCACATCGAGCCGCTCCATGTCGCCAATCGTGCAGAGTCGCCCCTCGCTTTTGCCCGACGCGCGAAAATCGAATACCAGACAGTGAAAACCGTGCGGGTGCAGATGGCGGGCGATTGGCAACGGCTCACAGCGGTTCATCAGGTAGCCATGGCAGAGGATGGCAATCGCGCGCGGCTCATCAGCAGGTATCCACCAGCCGCGCAGGCGCACACCGTCCCGCGCGGGGAAGCACACCTCCTCATAGGGCAGATCGAGGTCACGCGGTGACAGGAACAGGGGCGTGCGCGGCGGACGCAACGACGCCTGCACCACCACCCAGTTGCCAATCAGCACCATTCCCAGCGCCACACCGAGCGCCATCAGCAGCGTGGTCAGCATCGCTTACCGCACAGTCGCCGATTCTAAGATGGTGAGCTTGCCGCGTTCGGCATCCAGCTCCGCCAGCACGCCGTAGGGCAGTGTCAGCGGGTCCTGAATGTGCCCCACCGGGAAGCCCGCCACCACCGGCTTGCCCAGCCCGCTGAAATAGTCGTCCAGCACCTCGTCGGGCGTGAGCGTGGTCTCGCCCTCCTGCACATGCTTGTCCCAGCGGGTGTCCTCACCGAAAGCGATGCCGTTGCACTGATCCCACTTGCCCGCCAGGCGCAGCTGGTTAATCATCGAATCGAGGCGATAGGGCGGTTCGTCCACATCCTCGAGGAACACAATCGCGTTGCGCGTGTCGATCTCGTAGGGTGTGCCAAGGGAGCTGGTGACCAGGCAGAGGCATCCGCCTGTGAGCGGTCCCTGCGCTCGCCCGCCCGTTAGGATGCGCACGGGCGCGTCCCAGTCGGGCAGCTCGCCCAGCGGTTCGGGCTGCTCCAGCGCACGCCAGAAGACCGCCATCGCATGCTCGGGGATGGGGCGCGTCATGGTGATGGGCATCGGCGCGTAGAAGCTCACCAGCCCCACATGGCGCTGGAGCCACAGGTGCAGCACAGTGATGTCGCTGTAGCCGATAAATACTTTCGGGTGCTGGCGGAACAGGTCGGGCTGGAGATACGGAATGAGCCGCGCCGCGCCGTAGCCCCCACGCGAGCAGAGCACCGCGTCCACATCATCACGCGCGAACATCGCCATCAGGTCGCGGGCGCGTTGCTCGTCGCTGCCCGCCAGATAGCCCCGCCGCATTAGCACATGCTCGCCCAGCACAATCTTATAGCCCCGCTGATAGAACGGCTGTAGCCCCTTCTCCAGATCCGATTCACTGATGGGTCCCGACGGCGAGACCACACCGATGGTCATACCTGGCTCAATCGCTCTCGGCTTGATCAGCATACAGAGTCGATTCGGGGCGCGAGGCGATTTGCCTGCTATTCCGGGCAAGGCGCAGGTGAGCCGGCAGGATTCGCCCGCGCTGACGAGGTACTATTATGCCCGGAGGTTGTGAAGATGCGCTGGGTTGCTGTCGGGATTGTGTGGGGATGGCTTCTGGGCTACCTCGCCCATGCAGACCTTGCCACCGCCCGTGCCCGCTTCGAGCAGGCGCTGCAGGTGCATGGCGGCGAGGCGTTTGCCCAGCTCGCCACGAAGGGCGTGCGCCTGAATGTGGAGGTCACCAGCGAGCGCGGCGGCAAAAGCGATGTGAAAATCACCACCTACCGCAAAGGCGAAAAGATTCGCACCGAGATCGAGCGCGGCGGCGAAACCGAGATCATCGGCTTCGACGGCACGAAAGGCTGGCGCAAGCAGGGCTATCTGGTCGCCCGCATCGCGCAGGAAGAGGTGCAGAGCCTGCTCGATGACCGCTACCACGACTTTATGGTGCTGCCCCTGCTCTATAAAGACGCCACGCTCATCGACGGAGGCGAGAGCAAGCTGCCCGATGGACGCACGGGCTACCGCGTCACCTTCCAGCTGCCTCTGTTGCCGCACCATAACAACCTGCCCAAAAAGCCCGACCGCAAGGTTCACTGCTACCTCAACGAGAAGGATCAGGTCATCGGGCTGGAGTACCAGATCGTCGATTATGAGACCGATGAGCTGTCGCGCGTGTTCGAGGCGTACCATAACTATCGGCAGGTGCCGACACCTGCTGGCGAGGTGCTGGTGCCGTTCGAGACGCGCCTGTTCCTGAACGGCACGCAGGTGCGCAACCAGTTCTTTACCAGTCTGGACACGAAGGAGGTGCCCGATACGCTGTTTGAGCGCCCTCCATGCGAGCCGCCGCCGATTGTGCGCGAGAAACTGCCCGCTAAAGTGCCCTTCCAGATGGTGCGCTTCTCGCTCTATGTGGAGGTCAAAATCAACGACAAGGGACCCTATCTGATTATCTTTGACACAGGGGCGTCGCGCTCGTGGATCGATACCAAAATCGCGAAGGAGGCGGGGCTGGAACGCATCCCCAAAACCGACCATGTGCTGGCGCTGGTCTACGGGCTGGTGCCTGCCTACGGCGCGAAGGCGAAAAGTGTCAAGATTGGCGACGCCGAAATCAAAGATGTAATCTTCTCCGTCGGTCCGCTGGACTACACCCCGCTGGGCAGTGATGAGGTGGACGGGCGCAAGGTGATTGGACTGCTCGGACGCGAGATTATCTCCGCCTTCCAGATCACCATCGACTTCACCACGCGCACGATGACCTTCGAACCACCCGATGCCGAGATGCCCAGAGGAGTAGCCATCCCCTTCGAGATGTTCGGCGACCACATTCTGGTGACGATGGGCGTGGGCGAGAAACAGCAGATTCGGATGATTGTGGACACGGGCGCAGCGGCGAACCTGATGCCCCCCTCATTTGAACCCGACAAATCGTCCTGTGTCTGGATGAAGTTAGCGGACTGGTACAAGCGGATGGGCGAATTTTTTGAGGGCGACGAGTACGAGTTCATGACGGGCGATATGCGCGTGATGCGCCTGCATAAGATGACGCTGGGCGAGTTGCGTTTTGGTCCCGTGTTCGCCTTCCAGAAGCCTGCCAGCACGGTCGCGTCCGATTCGGCGCTGATGCGCAAGGGCAAGCACGGGCTGCTGGGCATCCCGGTGATGCGCCATTACAAGATAACTTTCAACTATTTCCGTGAGCAGATGGTGTGGCAGCCACACACGGAGCGCGAACGCGCTGCCGATAACGCGGGCTACGGTATCCAGTGGCGGCGACAGGGCAAAGACCTCATCATCCGCTGGGTGATGCCCCTCTCCGACGCCGATCTGGCAGGGATCAGGGCGGGCGACCGCATCCTGAAAATCGATGGGCAATCGCCCGCGAACTGGAGCGAGAAGCAACTGGTTGATCGCCTGCTCAACACAAAACCAGGGCGCCCGCTGAAACTCACTGTCCAGCGCGGACGACAGCAACTGGAGTTCAATCTGGTCGCGCTCAACTATGAGCTGTAAAAAAAGCGGGGCTGTACCCCGCCTTCTTGAAGGGTTTACTGCTTGCGGCGACGCAGGAGCAGACCACCCAGCCCCGTCGCCAGCACCAGCATGCTGGCAGGCTCTGGAACCCAGTCCTGCTCGATGAAGGTGAGCGCCGCCAGCGAAGTGGGTCGACCATCGGTGAACAGCGCGAAGGTCTCGTACACCGTCACATTGTTAGACGGCGTGCTGAGTGTGGAGGGTAGCACCAGCGTGAACGGACCATCGCTGCCGCCAAAGCCAGAGCCGTTGATAACCCCGCTCTGCAGGTACAGGATGTTGCTGGTGGTGTTATCAACCACCTTCTTCACCCAGGCAATCTGGGCATTGCCCACGACGGCGCCCGAGATGACGAAGGTGAACCCTGTCAGTGCAGGCGTCGTGGGTGTCTGGGGCGTGATTTGATAGACACCCGTGAACCCGCCGTTGGTGAACCCCGTGCCGTCGCCCACAAAGATAGGCGGTGAGCTGGCGGAGGTCAGAAAAGTAACCTGCGGCAGCGGGTTCGAAATCACCACCGTCGGCACCGTCACCGTAACTGCAGGTGGATTAAGGACGCCCGTGCTGGTGGTGACCGTCACATTATATTGCGCAAACGTGCTTGTCCCGATTGTCAGGGCTGCCAGAGCAGCATACAGGCTTCGCTTCATTTACATGGAACCTCCTTTGCGTTGGTGTTGCGGGCGCATTGCCCGCTGCCTCTATTGGAAGCAACTTGCGTGCCAGAGGTTCCATGCAGAAGTAAAAACTGGTATTTTTGCAGTATCCCTCCCCCCTGCAAGGGGAGAGGGTACGGGTGAGAGGGTTCCTAAAACGGGTATCCGCCGCGCTGGAGCACGAACTCCGCCAGGTGGTTGCGGGCGGACACAGCGTCGAGGCGCGGCAGGCTGAGCATGCGCTCTGCCCGTCGGAAGGCGTCAGCTGGTGCACCGAGCGCGTTCAGCACCAGATCGAGCCGTTCCCGCATCGTGAATGCGCCCTCGCGCGCGAACAGCCCCGCTGCAAGTTCGCCCGCCTCCGCCGCAGACCCGCGCAGCTTAGGCAATCGCGCCACGATGCTGTCCAGACCATACAGGCAGGCGGTCATCTCCGCGATGGCCGCTGCCACCTCCTGACGCTCTTCGCGCAGATGCTCGCCATACGCCTCGTACGCCAGCCGAAACGCGAACAGCGTCGCCTGACGGAACTGCTCCACCAGCGCAGCGAGCTGCTCACGCGGGCTGTCGGGCAGGCTCGCCACAGGGCGCGCCTCACGCTCCCGTGCCGCCTCCAGCAGCGGCAAGCCCGCCCGCTGCATCTGCCGAATCAGATGCTGGGTCAGGTTCAACCGATTGATCTCGTTCGTGCCCTCATAGATGCGCGGCACGCGCGACTCGCGGAACAGCTTCGCTATCGGGAAATCCTCAGTGTAGCCGTAGCCGCCGTGAATCTGCAGACCCTCGTCGGCACAGAAGTATTGCACCTCCGTGCCGTAGAACTTGAGCAGGGCGCATTCGCCCGCGTATTCGGATGCCGCGGCGCGATAGCGCAGATGCAAATCGGGATAATCGGGTGGCAGGGCATGAATCGGTTCGAACCATTCCTGCATGAGCGCGCCTGTGCGATAGAGCATGCTCTCTAATGCGAACAGGCGTGTGGTCATATCTGTTAGTTTCTGGCGGATCAGCCCGAAGCTGGCGATGGGTCGACCGAACTGCTGGCGCTCCTGCGCGTAGCGGGTGGCAAGCTCCAGCGCGTATTTGCCTGTGCCGAGCGCGCTCGCCGCCATCTTGTAGCGCCCCAGATTGAGCGTGTTGAGCGCGATATAGTGCGCTTTACCGACCTCGCCCAGCAGGTTCTCGGCGGGCACGAACACATTCTCGAAGGCGACTCGGCGCGTGCTGGAACCGTGCAAGCCAATCTTATGCTCCTCGCGACCGAGGTTCACCCCGTTGAAGGTGCGCTCCACCAGAAAGGCGGTGAACTGTTCGCCGTTCAGTTTGGCGAACACGGTGAACAGGTCGGCGAAGCCCGCGTTGGTGACCCACATCTTTTCGCCTGTGAGCCGATAGCCTTTGCCATCGGGTGTGGGTATGGCGCGGGTGCGCATCGCGAGCGCGTCGGAGCCGCTGGATGGCTCGCTCAGGCAAAACGAGCCGCACCATTCGCCCGATGCCAGCTTCGGCAGGTAGCGTTCCTTTTGCGCGGGTGTGCCCTCCAGCACGAGGGGCAAAATCGCCAGTCCTGCATGCGCCTGCAGGGTCAGGCAGGTCGCCGGTTCGGGTCCCAGCTTCTCCACCAGCAGGGCGACCGTCGGCTTTGGCAGGTCTAACCCGCCGTAGTGAGTGGGCACTTCGGCGGCGGTGAAGCCCAGCTCGCCCATCTTGCGATCCAGCTCGCGCATCAGCCCTTCATGCGCCCGCTCAATTTCGGGCAGGCGGGGCAGCACCTCGTTGCGGATGAACTCCTCCGCTGTGCGGGCGATCAGGCGGGCTTCCTGATCGAAATCCTCGGGCGTGAAGGTCGCGCCCGCAGGCACACTCTCTATCAGAAACGCGGCACTGCGTCGGATCGGTTCGCTCATCGTTGATCCTCCTGTCCGGTGGTCTGTAGCCCTCTCACCGAGGCGATTATACCGCACTGCCCGCTGGTTCGCCCAGCCCCAGCATGCGGCGCAAGTCGCTGACGAAGGTCTCAATCAGCGTGCCAGGTGGATAGACCCCGCGCACGCCCATCTGCCGGAGGGTTTCCGCATCGTCTTCCGGGATGGTGCCGCCCGCAATCACGAGGATATCGTCGGCGTTGCGCTCCTTAAGCAGATTCAGGATGCGCGGGATGAGCGTCATATGCGCCCCCGACAGGATGCTGACGGCAATCACATCGGCGTCTTCCTGCAGAGCGATTTCGACCACCTCTTCGGGCGTGCGACGCAGCCCCGTGTAGATGACCTCGAAGCCTGCATCGCGCAAGGCGCGCGCCACCACCTTCGCGCCCCGATCGTGCCCATCCAGACCCACTTTGGCAACCACCACACGCGGAATGCGACTCATCAAGTGTATTGTACCATGATGATAGTGGGCGAGACGCCCAAGCTACTGGCAGGATTCGGGCACGGCGGGACGAATCGCTCTATCACGATGAAACTGGCATGTCAGGAAGGGCTGGTGCCAGGCAATAGCCTGGCGGAGCGGCTGGAGCGGCTGCAGGCGTGGGGCTTTGAGGGCATCGAGTTCTGGGGCGGTGGGCTGAAGGAGCGGTTGCCCGAAGTGCAGAGCGCGCTCAAGAACAGCCCCGTTCGCGCCAGCACGGTGTGCGCGGGCTTTCGCGGCAGCCTGCTGGACGCCGACCCGCGCGAGCGCGAACGCGCCTGCCACGACATCAAAGAGCTGCTCTATGTCGCCGCCGACATCGGCGCGGTCGGACTGATTGTGGTGCCCATCTTCGGCGCTCCGCGCATTCCTGACCTGCGCCCGCTTGCCAGCCCCGAACAGCTGGAGTTCGACCTGCTCTGCCTGCTGCTGGACGAGCTGGCGCAGACCGCCGAGCAGGCAGGCAGCTATCTGCTGCTCGAACCGCTCAACCGCTACGAGACGCACTTCATTCGCCGACTGGAGCAGGCGGTCGCCGTCTGCGAGAAGGTCGCTCGCCCGAACCTGAAGATTATGGCGGACTTCTTCCACATGTCGATCGAGGAAGCCGACACCCCTGCAGCGATTCGAGCCGCAGGGGAGTGGCTCGCCCATGTGCATTTAGCCGACAGCAACCGCATGCTGCCCGGTCAGGGGCACACCGATTTCCGCAGCGGGTTCGCCGCGCTCAAGCAGATTGGCTACACGGGCTACATGGCGCTGGAGTGTGGCGTGCTGGGCGACCCGCTGGAGGAGCTGCCGAAAGCCGCCCAGTTCCTCAAGGCGCAGATGGCATGAAAGCGGTGGTCAACTACGCGTCGGAGCCGTGCAGTGTGGAGCTGCGCGAGATTGCTGAGCCGGTGCCCCGCGCGGGCGAGGTGCTGGTGCGCGTGCGCGCGGTCGGCGTGTGCGGCTCCGACCTCCATCAGTACCACGGCACGCACTCGTGGCAGGTGAACTACCCGGTGGTGCTGGGGCACGAGTTCGCGGGTGTAATTGAAGCCGTCGGTGAGGGTGTGGAGGGCTGGCAGGTGGGCGAGCGCGTGGTGTGCGAGACGGCAGCGGTCATCTGCGGGCAGTGCGCCTATTGCCGTACGGGACGCTATAACCTCTGCCCGCAACGGCTCGGCTTCGGCTACGGCACGCACGGCGCGATGGCACGCTATGTGCGCGCGCCCGCCCGCATCCTGCACCGCCTGCCCGATAACCTCTCGTTTGAGGACGGCGCACTGACCGAGCCGTGCTGTGTCGCCGCGCACGCCGTGATCGAACTCTCGCGCCCCAGGCCAGGCGATCTCGTCGTGGTGTTCGGCAGCGGTCCGATTGGATTGCTATGCCTGCAGATGGCGAAGCTCTTCTCGCCGCGCATGGCGGTGCTAGTCGCCTTAAGCACCGATGGCGAACGGCTGCGCATCGCCGAATCGGTGGGGGTGGACGCCATCCTGTTTGCCGACAGGGACGATCTGGAGGGCTTCATACGGCGCGTGGGCGATGGGATGGGCGCCGATCTGGTTATCGACGCGGTGGGCAGCTCAACGGTGCTGGAGCCGTGCCTGCGACTGGTGCGACCCGACGGGCAGATCACCAAAGTCGGCTGGGGTCCCGAACCGCTCGGCTACAGCCTCGACCCGCTGGTGGGCAAAAATGTGCGGCTGCAGGGCAGCTTCAGCCACACATGGGGCACCTGGGAGCGCGTGCTGACCCTGATGAGCGCGGGCAAACTGTCGCTCGCGCCCCTGCGCCGAATCTTCTCGCTCAGCGACTGGCGCGCCGCCTTCCACGCGATGGAGAACCGCCAGACCGTCAAAAGCATGCTGATCCCGGAGTAGCGTCGCGCGGGCGGGTATAATTGACTGCCTTTTCGCAAGGAGGTGAATCGATGCCGAATACGAAGTCAGCGGAGAAGGCGCTGCGCAAGTCGCGGGCGCGCTATTTGCGGAACCGCTCCACCAAATCGGCGATTAAGACCTACACGCGGCGCGTGAAGGAGCTGGCGGAGCGGGGCGATCGGGAGGGCGCGCTGAACGCCCTGCGCCGCGCAGTCAGCATTATCGATAAGGCGGTCAAGCGTGGCATCCTGCACCGCAACACGGGCGCCCGCAAAAAGTCGCGCCTGATGATCGCGCTCAACAAGCGGCTGACCCAGCAAAAAGCGAGCGAGTAGGGGCGCACAGCGGTGTGCCCCACCCATCAACAGGGCGATGGTCGAGCTACAGGGCGTAAGCGTGGTGTATGGGGAGAACTACGCGCTGTGTCGGGTCCACCTGAAGGTGGAGCCAGGCGAGTTCGTGTTTCTGGTGGGCACGACGGGCGCGGGCAAATCGACGCTGCTCAAACTGCTCTATGGCGCACTCCGCCCGACCGAAGGGCGCGTGCTGGTCGACGGGCAGGAGGTGAACCGCCTGCGCGAGCGCGACATCCCGTTCCTGCGCCGACGGATGGGCATCATTCCGCAGGATTACCCGCTGCTGCCCCGCAAAACGGTGTGGGAGAACATCGCCTACGGCTTGCGCGCGATCGGCTATTCCCAGCGGGCGGTGCGCCAGCGCGTGGCGCAGGTGCTGAACCAGGTCGGCATGAGCGCGCAGGCGAACGCCTATCCGCATCAGCTGTCGGGCGGCGAGGCGCAGCGTGTCGCGATTGCCCGCGCCCTCGCCAACAACCCGCCCCTGCTATTAGCCGATGAGCCAACCGCCAACCTCGACCCCGAAACCTCGTGGGAGATTATTCAGCTGCTGCTCCAGATTAACCTGCGCGGCACCACGGTGATCGTGGCGACGCATAACCGCGCGGTGGTGGATCGGGCAAATCGGCGCGTGGTCGCGCTCGATCGGGGACGCATCATCAGCGATGTGCCGCGTGGGGGCTACCCCGCCGAGCTGGATCGGCTCTACGCCTCGACCGCCGTCGTGCAGGAGAACCCCTTCCCCCGCTATACCCGCCCATAGCCTGGTTCAGCCCCTCTCTCGTGCTGCGAGGGAGAGGGTTGGGATGAGGGGTTTCTGAGTCCCTCTCCCCCAGCGAGGGAGAGGGTTGGGATGAGGGGTTTCTGAGTCCCTCTCCCCCAGCGGGGGAGAGGGTACGGGTGAGGGGCAGACCGCAACCAGAAGCCGATGCAACCCCTCACCCGAAGCCTCAAAAAGGGAGCGGGCTAACAGCCATTGCCAAAATTGAACAGCACGGTCAGCAGATCGGCGTCGTCGATGATGCCATCGCCGTTCAGGTCGTAGCGCGGATCGTTATTGCCGAAGTTGAACAGGATGGTCAGCAGGTCGGCGTCATCCACGCAGCCGTTGCCGTCTATATCCCCTGTGGGCAGCGTGGTGGTCTGCAGGCGCAGCTCGTAGCGTTGCACATCGTTCGTCGAGCCGCTGCCAGAGAACACCCGCACATAGAAGGTGCCGCCCGCAGGATACAGCACGAAGTTGGCTATCTGTTCCGCAATGCCCACGCCGTTCGCTGTTGCCGATGCCAGAATGGTTCCCGAAGAATTTCTCAGTTCCACCTGAAGGTTCTGGATGGCGCGGGTGTTGATGGTGGTGGGCGTGCCGCCATCTGGACCCACCTGATAGGTGGAGCCAATCGGGGTCACGGTGATGGTGATTTTTCGGCTGGCGGGCACCTCCAGGCGATAATAGTCCACATCGGCGGTGCGATCCAGGCTCGCCATCCCGAACACCACCAGATTGGTGTTGGTCAGATCAGCGAGCGTCGCCTGAGAAACGGAGTTATTCAGCTCGTAAGGGTCGCCATAGAGCCGCTGACCGCCCCGAATGTCGTCATCCTGCGGACCGTCGAAGTTGGTGTTCAGGAATGGCTCCATCAGTTTGGTGCCGTTTGTGGGTATCACATGGAGCAATCCCAGCCCGTGTCCATGTTCGTGCATCACGGTGTTGCGCAGGAAGCGGTAGGTGCCGCTGCTGCTTTGCCAGTTTTCGCTGGTGTCCAGAACCATGTCGCCCGTGTTCGGCAGGTAGTTGAAAGCCAGCACGCCACCAGCCCCATCGAGATTGCGCCCGCCGATTCGCACATCGCCGCGCGGTGCGGTCGCGGAGCCAGGCGAGTTCGGAAAGGCGGCGCCGTCATCGCTCACCTCGGTGTATTCCACCCCTGCAACCTGCGACCAGCGGGCAAAGCTATTTCGAAATTGATTTTGCCAGAGGGTGGTGTTGCCGCCGAATTTACTGTTCATGCTGGCAATCAGGTTGCTGGGCGCGCTGCCGCCGCTGATGCCTGGCACAGGCGTGCCATCAGGCACGAAGCTCCAGCGCAGGCGGATCGGGGTGCCCTGCGAACCAGTGCTGCCATACGAGGTGGAGGACCAGCGCCCTCCAATATCGTAGGTGGGACGATAGTCGCCGAAGATCAGGCGGGAGATGTAGTCCACATACCAGTCGGGTGTACCTGGCGCAAAGCACACATGCATCGGCAGCCCCTCGCGATTGATACCCTCGATGCAGCAGCTCCCCACGCCTTCCACACCGGTAAGCGCAGCTGTTAGAGCGTGGCGAGCCGCCAGAAAATCCGATTGAAACAGCCCGGTCGGCTGCTCCCAGCCCCAGATCGGTTTCCACCGAACTGAAGGATTCAGGCTCAGCGGCTCGAACAGGTCGGCGCGTGCCATGCCGACCATTAAAACGACCGTCAGAATACCCAGAAGCCGTTCGAATCGTCTCATTGAAGTGTCTCCTTCCTTGCGACCTGATGGTGGCTTCACCGCCATCGGGTCTGACCTATTATACCACAGGTGCTAACCCATCGATTCGGATGGGGTATACTCAACATGAGCGACTATGCGAGCAGATCTGAGACCGGCGGATCGAATGCGGCAGGCGCTGATGGCACATCTGGACCATGAGGGTGTGCAGACTCTGATAGAGTCGGCAGCGACCTGCGATGAAGCCAGCGATTATCTGCAAAATGGCGACTACGAGTTTGCTCTTCAGACCGCTTTGCCCCTGGTGCTGCTGGGTCCACCTGTGATTGCCGAGCGTGCCCGCGAGATTGCCATCGCTGCTCTGGATCATCTGACCGATCGGGCGCTGCAGGGCGGCATGCCGCAGCGTGCGCTGGAGTACCTCCAGCAGTGGCTGCGTCTGGAGCCGCAGGCGCTCTACCCGATGGTGCGCCGCGCCGAAATCCTGCAGTTCGAGCTGGGCGACCACGACGCGGCGTGGACCGCCTACCTGCAGGTGCTGCGCCATCATCCGAATAACATCGAGGCGCTGGTCGGGCTGGCGGAGCTGTCGCTGATGGAGGGCAATCCTGAACGGGCGTACCCCTATGTGCTGCGGGCATGGCAGGCGCTGGCAAGCTCCCAGTGGGCGTACACACCCTCCGTGCGAACCTTCACTGCCCTCTTTGAGGGGCTGTACGATGTGACGGCGGGTGTGTTGGCGTGGCTCGGCGCACCCGAAGAATCGGAACGCCTGCTCGAAGAAGCGATTCGCCGTCTGGGCGGCAGCGACGCGCTCGCCCGCCGACTCAAAAGCCTGCGCGAACTCCTCTACGACGACGAAAACGACGAAAACCCCTGATCAAAGAGGCGAAACTGGCAATCTTACGGGTGTAAGCGAAAGGGCAACTGGCGTATCATAAAGAGGAGCCATCGGGGGAGATGTTGAACCAGACCCCATGCGCCTCCACACACTGAGTGGACAGGGGGAAGATTCGTTTGCGACTGTTGACGATTGCTTTATCGGCGCTACTGTTGCTGCCGATGACCATCGGGGAGAGTGCGCTCATACCCTCGAAACCGCGCCCTGCGCCGCGTTCCGTCACGGCATCCTACCGCAAGGTGCTGGGAGTCCCTGTGCGGGTCATCACGGTGGATCTCAATAACCCGCAGGTGCGGGTAGGCATTGTGACGGCGCAGCGGATAGGCGCGGCGGAACCAATCTGGACCTTGCTGGCACGCGCCCGACCGACCGCTGCCGTCACGGGCACTTACTTCAGCACGCGCTCCAAGCTCCCTATCGGGGATATTGTGATTGAGGGCGAGCGCGTGCATTTTGGCGGGCTGGGCACCGCCCTCTGCATCACTTATAACAATCAGGTGCATTTTATACGCCCGCCCCGCCATCGGCAGGTGAGCTGGCTCGACTATCGGCTGGTGCTGGGCGCAGGACCGCGCCTGCTGCAGAATGGCAGGCTCGCGCTCTATCCGCGCGGGGAAGGCTTTCGCGACCCGCGTGTGTATGCCGCGGTGCCGCGCACCGCGGTGGGCGTCACACGCCATAACAAGCTGCTCATGGTGGTCATTACGCGCCCCGTGCGCCTGCGCACGCTGGCAAAAATCATGCAACGGCTCGGCGCGACGGACGCGATCGCGCTCGATGGCGGCTCATCGACCAGCTTCTACTATCGGCGGAAGCTCTCGGTGGTGCCCCGGCGCCGGCTCACCAATCTGCTGGTGGTCTACGAGAACAGCGCCGATTATGAGAGCGTGTTATCGCGTCTCAAGCCCACGCGCCGCTATGCCAGCCGCTAAGCCCAGCCCGATTGACGATACTGCTGCCACACGCGGCGGTAGACCTCGCGCGTCTGGCGGGCGATTCGCGCCCAGTTGAACGCGCGTTGCACCACGCGCTGCGCCCGTGCCGCGCGCTGCTGCGCCCCGCGCGGGTCCTGCAACACGCGCAGGATGCCCCATGCCAAGCTCTCGGCGTTGCCCGCCCAGGTGATGATCCCCGTGCGCTCGTGCTGAACCACCTCTCTCAGCCCGCCCGTGTCGGACACCACCACAGGCACGCCCGCCGCCATCGCCTCCAGCGCCACAATCCCGAACGGCTCGTACAAGCTGGGATAGACCGCCACATCCACCACCCGATAGAGACGCAGTAAATCTTCATCGGGGATAAAACCTGTGAAGTGGACGCTCGGCTCCATGCGCAGGAATCGCACGAACGCCTCCAGATGCGCGCGCGACCCACCGCCTGCAATCACCAGCTTCGCCTCTGGCACATACGCCTTCACCTGCGGGAACGCCTGCAGCAGCACCTGCACGCCCTTCTCGCGTACCATGCGCCCCACAAAAAAGATAATCGGCTGATTCGGTTCGGCGAACCGCGCGCGAAACGCGGCACGCTCCGATTCGGGGAACTCGAACGCGAACTTCTCGGCGCGAATGCCGTTGGGGATTACATCGAGTTTATCGGCAGGCACGCTCAATACGCGCTGAACCTCCTCCCGCATGAAGTGGCTGCACACGATCACGCGCCACGCCTCATAGCAGAGCTGCCACTCGTGGTGGCTGATGGTACGCGATAGCTCGCTGTGGAGTCCGCCGTGCCGCCCATGCTCGGTGGCGTGGATGGTGGCAATCAGTGGCAGTTTGAACTGGTGTTTGAGTGCGCGGGCAGCGGGTTCCACCAGCCAGTCGTGCGCGTGGATAAGCATGGGTTGTCGGGCGCGTCGCCGTGTCGAACCGCGCCACTCGCGCAGCAGTTGCTCGCCCCGCGCTGCCATCGCCGCGTTCAGCGCATAGACCCATCCCAGAAAGTCGCTCCCTGCCATCGGCGGCGCATCCACCCGATGCAGATGCACGCCGTTTTCCACCGATTCAGTTGGCGCGTCGGGATGACCTGCGGTAATGACATGCACCGCCACGCCCAGACCCGTCAGTGCCTCCGACAGCTCCTGCACATGGCGGGCAATCCCACCCACAATACGCGGCGGATATTCCCATGAAAGCATCAGGATATTCATGGCGATCATTCGGCAAAACGAATCCGAACTCTATCTGGCTCTACCATAATCAAGGCAGCTTGCGCCAGCTCCGACTGATATGCTTTCAGGATATGACTGCAAACATGCCCCTGCTCCTGCGCACGAAATCCAACAAGCCGTACGATGCCGCAGTGGGGACGCCGATGGACTATAGCCCACTCACCGAAGTCCTTATCCAGCGTTATAAGCACCCGCTTTTCACGGAAGGCATACTCCAGAATGGTTTCATCACCTGGATCGGTATCCCAGTCGCCCACCCACACCACATCATAACCTTCACGCTGAAGAAACGCTTTTGCACCACCCCAGACACAGGTATCAAGTAGCACCTTCATCGGTTAACTCCAGTTGCAGGGGTTCAACTCGTTCACGCCCGACAAGGCGGCGTGCATAGACCAGGCAGGCGCGAATATCATCGGGTTCCAGCCACGGATAGCCCTGCAGAATGATTTCGGGCGTATCACCTGCTGCCAGCATCTGCAGCACATGCTCCACTGCCAGTCGCCGTCCCCGAATGATCGGCTTGCCCCCAAAAATCGCCGGGTTGGTGGTGATGCGTTTCAGGAGCTGCTCCTCGTCGACGCGCGTGATTGCCATCTCCATCGCCTCCGAATCAAGGATACCCCAATCCGATAGGGCGAGCAGGGTCATATCGCCATCATTGTTGCGATTTCCAGCTTGCGGGCGTCGACGGTTCGGGTCGCCATCAGCACATAGTCGATGGGCACGGTGATGAGGCGTCCGCCCTCGATGCCGACCATCTCGTCGGTGTTGCCCTGCAGCAGGCGCTCGACAGCAAGCACGCCGAACTGGGTCGCCAGCACCCTGTCGAACGCCGTGGGCGAGCCGCCCCGCTGCATGTGCCCCAGCACCAGCGCACGGATATGGTAGGGCGTGTGGCTCTCCAGAAACTTCTGCACATCGGTGGCTCGCACCGCGCCCTCCGCCACCACGATAATGCTGGAGTGCTTGCCGCGCTGATAGCTCTCATCCAGACGCCGAAGCAGGTCTGCCAGATTGTAGGGCACTTCGGGGATCAGAATCGCCTCCGCGCCGCCTGCCAGCCCCACCTCCAGCGCGATGAAGCCATTATGCCGACCCATCACCTCAATCACGAACACGCGCTCGTGCGAATAGGCAGTGTCGCGAATCTTGTCGATCGCCTCCAGCGCGGTGTTGACCGCCGTGTCGAAGCCGATGCTGTAGTCGGTGCCGGGGATGTCGTTATCGATGGTGGCGGGGATACCGATAACCCGGATGTCGGTATGCTGGCGGAGGGCGACCGCGCCGCGAATGGAGCCGTCGCCGCCAATCACCACCAGCCCGTCGATGCCGTGCTGGGACAATATCTCAGCGGCGCGTTGCAGACCCGCTTCAGTGCGGAACTCTTCACTGCGGGCGGTGCGCAGAATCGTGCCACCCCGATTGATGATGCCGCCGACCGACACGCTGCTCATCGGCTCAATCTCGCCTGCGAGCAGCCCTGCATAGCCGCGCCGAATGCCGTACACCTCCAGCCCGTGAAAGAGCGCGGCGCGCACCACCGCGCGAATGGCGGCGTTCATGCCCGGCGCGTCGCCCCCGCTGGTCAGCACCCCGATGCGTTTCATTCGTGCCGTGCCCTCCCCTACTCGCGGATAGCGAAGTTCGGCTTGCGCTTCTCCAGAAAGGCACGAATGCCCTCCTGACCTTCGGGGCTGACCCGCAGCTCGGCGAGGCGAGCCACAGTCAGCGAGCGCAGCTCATCGATGGGTAGGGTCTGCGTGGCGTTCAATAGCATTTTAGCGGACGCCATCGCCTGCGGACCGTTCTGCAGCAAGCCGCGGATGAACTGCTGCACCGCATCGTCCAGCTGCTCGGCGGGCGCTATGCGGTGAACCAGCCCGATGCGTAGGGCGGTCTCGGCGTCGAACCGCTCGCCCGTGAGGAACAGAGCGCGCGCGTGCCCGTAGCCGATTTTGCGCACCACATAGGGCGCGATCACGGCGGGGATCAGCCCCAGCTTCACCTCGCTGAAGGCGAACCGCGCCTCCGGCGAGGCAATCGCAATATCACACACGGCGACCAGCCCCACGCCGCCGCCCATCGCCGCGCCGTGAACCCGCGCGATCACCGGCTTCGGGCAGTGGTCGATCACCTCGAACATGCGCGCCAGCGCCCGTGCATCGTCCAGATTCTGCGCATAGGTGTAGTTCGCGATGGCGCCCATCCAGTGGAGGTCGGCGCCTGCGCAAAACGACGCGCCCTCCGCCCGCAGCACCACCACGCGCACATCGTCCCGCTCGCGCACCTGCTCAAAGGTCTCGGTCAGGCGAGCGATCAGCTCCGCGTTGAAGGCGTTATGCACTTCGGGGCGGTTCAGCACCACCTGCGCCACCCAGTCGGCTATCTTCAGCTCCAGCATGCCAGCCGCCAGATTCTCCCCGATCAGGCGGCTTCCTGCAGCGCACTGCACCCAACAGGTACTGCATAATCACCGCTCGCCAGAACCTTTTCTTGTCCATCAGAACCGGAGCCACAAACCTCCTGACTGACAAAGTCGCTTGTGTAATTCACACTGGTGTCCATAGGAACGGATTTAGCTGTCAAAGATGACTGGCTCGTCGTTTCGGTTATTTACTCATTTTCATTGATTATCGCTTAGCTGCTGGCGAAGGCTAATCATCAGCGTTTTTCTGATTGCTCAGCAAAAGTGTAAATCTTTTTAATTACTGTTTTGCCTGTTATATAATATGAAACTGATAATATTATTGAATATATAATTGCATATAAAACGATTTTGTATACGAAATAATTAATCAATATTGATAAAATAAACAGTGCTGAAGTTACTAAGAGAATGACAGTATTATCCGGTTTGCCTTTTCGCAATCGTAGCGCAACCTCACTATTTCCTGCAAGTCCTGCAATCGGTAATAGCACGCCTATGAAAATGTAATTCATAATGGCTACTGCGATCCATAGCTCCAATGGAGCAGCCATCTCTAACAGCTTGGTTGCTATCGCAAGAAAGATAATCAACACCCACAAGACGAAACTGACCAGTGGCTTATAGAAAGGATTTTGACAAACATGGACAATCCGGTCATCGTGGTCCATCTGAGTCTCGGAGGATAAGCGTATCTGATTTTTTCGCATACATAAAGAAGTATCTAAATAAAAATTTTTCCAATTAATTTTGTAGTAAAGTATATCGACTATGTGGAAAATCAAAGAACCAAAATACAACGATAAGAAATGAAATGATATAAAATAATAATATAATAGAAAATAGATAATTAAGTATTCAAAAGATAGATGTAATAACATGTACAATATATCAATACTATTTTTATCTTTGGTTATCAAACTTCGACATGGAAAATAAAACGCCCATGCGCAAGCAAATTGAAAACCACAAATGAGATAAAAAAGAGTTTCAAATAGCACATTTTGAATTGGGAAAAAGAATAATTCATATGTTATAAAAGAAAAATATAAAAATAACATGGATAAACCTATAGTCCGAGAATGCCCCCAAGCAGGGACAACCCTTATCTGTCGTCCCCCAAGCAAAATCCATTCTGGAGGCCAAAATTGCAACTTGTTCATCATCGAATAGGCATAGGAGGTCCAATCGGCGGGATAAATAGCGGGTCGCACTGGTAGCAACCAAGAATGCATCCAGCTATCACAGGCACCCACATAGTGATGCAGGGAATCACACATGCAGCGATAATAGGTAAGCAATGCCTTCCCGCTTGGCTCAAACATCGTATACAAACAGGGTTGACAATTCCTAATGTTGCACAAACCAATAAACAACCAAGGGCTACTAGACATTTCAGAATGCCACTTAAACCTGCGCATCTGAATATACACGAAGCGATACCCGCCAAGCCCCATGTGATACATCTGGTAATACACTCAGGATTCCAGCCACAACCGGGAGGAGGATAATGAATATACCTTTTTGGAAAGTCAGAAACGCCACATTCGTTATCTTCTAATGCTGAACAGACCATGGTCCTTTGTGGCTGAAAAAGGCAGGCACAAGGTGTAGGTTGCTCACTCTGCACCGCCAGCCCGTTGCTATCCTGCGGATAATAACCCCACGGATCACCTGATGAACCCATCATCAGTAAAGTACCCCCACTGTGTGCAAACCGCCAGTTCTCATTATACCCCAGCGCGTTTCCTGTGGGTCAGTGTTTCACTTCCCGCCTTTTGGAGGCGTAAACAGCGATGCGGCCACGCGCTGAACTGTCGGCTCTAGTATCTCAAACATCCAGCAGAAGCCCTTCGCCTGATCCTCGAACACTACTTGCCACTTTATCAGCACCAGACCACCCTCCAGATTCACCCAGCGCCGATATTCGCGATAGTTCGATCCGCGCCACTCCTGCCACTGAGCCTGTAGATTACCGACCCGTTCCTTCCCCTGACGGCTTTGCACCCTGGGCACGGCAAGACCAAGTGCTCTCAACAAAGGCTGTTCTGGTAACGCCCGCGGGAAGGTCTCCTCCTCTTCTTCAGCACGCACGCGCCCCGTTCGAGGGTCAATCTCGTACTGTTTGCCACCAACATACAAGAAGATGCTATCGCCCGACTCGATGCGCGCGTGCTGGGGTGTAAGCCAGTACTGCCCAAACTGAGATTCTGGCGCCGGAAGAGAAGACTGTCCCTTGGTCGAGGCTCCGAAAAGATAGCCCCATCCTGTAATCGTCATTAGTTCATCGCCCGACGCGTGTTCTACAGGAATATTCTGCGCTCGCTGCAGCCAACGCCAAAGTGCTATGGTTCTCATCATTGCCCTCCTGAAATTTTAGGTGTCTCTGTACCTTTGGCACAGTCAGGCGGAAGAGTTATTTTCACCCCGCCAGGGCATTCTACGGTTGCGCCAGGTGGAGCACAAGCAGGTGGCTGACCCGGACAAACGAACATGCAAAGACCTTCAGGACACTTGAATGGCTCCGGTGATGGGTTGGGGGAAGGCGTGGGTTGTGGCGAGGGAGCCGGCTCTGGCTTAGGCTTCTGAGGCGGGGTGGGGTCAAAAAAGCGTGCACACAACCATTCGCAAAAACCACGAGGACGAAGGAAAGGAGGTAACCATCGCTTGCATTTTCTAACACAGTCTTGGTAATCCCGCGGTATAAGATCGCCAAGTTTTTTCAGGAGGTCGTCCAAGTCATCGGACGAAAGATACTCCGGCACACGCTTGGGCACACCTGCCGTCTCAAACTCCCCGCCGACCCGCACGCCGAACCAGTCCTGATACAGCATCGCTCCTGCAGGCGGCGGTGTCAGCCCACTCAGCCAGTGCCCTGCTAACCACCCATAGTCCTGGGCACTCTCAGCACCTGCACCATACCACACACTGCTCAACCCTGCCATATACTCCTCCAGCGTCTCCCACCTCTCGCTCCCTATCGCCCGATTATACACCCGCATCGGCACGCCCCCACACCCTATCCGACACACATACCGATACTCCTGCTGAGCCAGACCATCCCGCTTCCAGACCCGAACACCATCACTATTGTACCCGTACTCATACACGACCTGCGTGCTGTTGCCGTAATCCCGCTCTATCCGCGTCAAACGACCCTCCTCATCATACCCGAACACCCGCGTATAACTGTTCGGCTGATTAGTGCTCCACCGCGCCAGCGTCCCTTCAGGGTTCCACACAAAACTATGCTCCTCGCCACTCCACACATCCAGCACGCTCGCCAACCGACCCGACGCCGCGTCATAACTGTACACATCCTAGTGCGTCCCGTTCACCACATCGTCCCACATCACCATCGCCCGACTGCCATCGGGATTGTAGTCATAACTCCGATGGTACGCCACCTGACCCGTGCGCACCTCGCTCCCTAACCGACCCGCAGGCGTGTAGCTGTAAACCGTCGTGTCCCCACTCGGACGCTCCACGCTCTGCTCCACCCGACCCAGCAGGTCATAAGTGTACTCGTACCCGATCAACAAACTCCCATCCCCCCGCTTGTGTTCCACCTTCCACACATGCCCCACCTGCGACGGATTGTCCGCGCCATAGTAAGTATACGCCACAAAACTCCCGTTCGGGTAATCCTCTCGCTGCAGCCGCCCCGTGCCCCGCTCATAACTGTACACCACACTGCCCCGATAATCGCCCACGCTTTGCAGCCGTCCCAGCGCATCATAGGTGTACTCAATCGTGCGCACGACACTCTCGTCCGACCGACGCTCCTTCTCAAACCGCTTCCTGCCCGCCGCGTCGTACTCCGCCGACACCACCTGCACCTCTATGCCCAACTCGCTCCCACAGCATCCCTGCTGGCGCAACACCCGACCCCACGCATCGTAGGTATACTCCCGACGCCCAGCGCCGTCCACAACCCATACCCGACGGTTCTCACCGTCCCAGCCCATACTTACATCGGCACTGCACGGATAGTCTATCCTCCGCAACCGACCCCACGCGTCATAAATATAGGTCGTCACCTCGCTCCCGCTCGCC